>NZ_JBIWBS010000001.1:2921022-2935055 GCF_044761135.1 Lysinibacillus sp. NPDC097868
TTGCGTGCGTTCCCGCAGGAGTCTTCGTGGATTTTTACTTAGTTATGACCTAGCCGTGCTATAAGATTCTAAATTGTTTGGGTGACTGGCACTTTAAGTATACAAAAACAGCATGCTAGAAGTGCACTTCTAGCATGCTGCTTTTTCTTTAAATGGAGACCCTTGTAAGGCATTCTAATATAATGAAAGTTATTCAGTTGAAAGTAACTCTAATAATTTTCTTCTTAGCAGCTTATTTGCTCCATTACGTGGAAGTTCATCGATTATAATGAATTGTTTTGGGACTTTATATTTAGCTAGTTTCTTTTCACAATAATGCTGTAAAATTTCTATAGCTATTTGTTCCTTTAAAACAACAAAAGCTATTGGAACCTGTCCCCATTTCTCATCATCGATGCCGCACACCCCCGCTTCCTGAACTGCAGGATGCGCCAGTAGAACATTTTCTATCTCAGCTGGATAAATATTTTCACCACCTGAAATAATTAAATCTGCACGACGATCGACAACAAACAAATATCCTTCCTCATCCATGTAGCCAATGTCTCCAGTATGAAGCCAACCCTCCTCGGTTGAACTTCTTTCGGCAAAGCGTCCAATGTACCCAGGCGTTACATGTGGGCCTCTAATACAAATTTCACCCTCACCTTGCCCATTTGGTGCCGAAATTTTTATTTGATTAAAAAATAATGGCTTGCCTGCAGAACCGATTTTTTTCATAGCATCTTCACTTGCTAGTGTTGCTGTCTGCGATGAAGTTTCTGTCATACCGTATGTTTGTGCTACGGCTAAATGTAGTGCATTCGCTCGTTTTAAATAATCTACTGGCACAGGACCACCACCTGCTAGCATCAATTTAAATCGCGGTGAAGCTACCGCATTGTTTAGCTCAAGTGTATTTAGTATGCGTTCTAATGTAACAGCGACTACTGACATATGTGTAACATCGCCATCCACTATGTTTTGTGCAATAGCATCCACATTAAAATGCTCGTATAGCTGTACTTTATTGCCGTATAACAAAGAACGAACTAAAATGGAAAATCCACTTATATGGAATAATGGTACTGCACACAACCAAACATCATCGGCTTGCAAGCCTATGTTAAGAACAGAAGCGGTTGCACTTGCCTGGTGATTGCCAACCGTTTGACAAACCCCCTTGGGGAAGCCTGTCGTCCCAGACGTATACATGATGGATGTTGTTTGATTGAGTGACCATTCTTTTGCAATATCAACAGACTGTTCTGTACCATTTTCTATTGCAGTAAATACATGATAAGACGTGTGTGGCGGTAATTTTGCTACATCTTCATCTGCAACTAGCACAACCTCTGCTTGTGAATCTTTTAGTTGATAAGCGATTTCAGCTTGAGAAAGCCTACGATTAAGCATTACCATTTCACATTGCAAATGCATACAAGCATACATCATCACTACAAGTGCAGGCGTACTCGGCCCCATAATAGCGATACGTTCCCCTTGCCTGATATTCATTGCTGTTAACTGCCGAGCACGTTTTACAGATAGCTCATTTAATTGTTGAAACGTCCATGTTTGTCCTTCATATGTGAGAGCGTTACGTAATGGCGTTACATACGCACGCTGCAAAATCCAGTTTGGGTACATTATTTGCTTCCTCCGATCATTTACAATGATAATGGTACCGCTTTTTCCATCATCGGTCTATTCGTCTGTCTCCCCTTTTTAAAAATAAAAAAGCTCGTATCTACATAGAGATACGAGCCTTCCACCATTACAAATCAAGGGAATCTTGGGAATTGACCGAAGTCTGGTTGACGTTTTTCTTTAAATGCGTCACGACCTTCTTTTGCTTCATCAGTAGTGTAGTAAAGAAGTGTAGCATCGCCTGCCATTTGTTGAAGACCAGCTAAGCCGTCTGTATCAGCATTCATAGCCGCTTTTAGGAAGCGTAGAGCTGTAGGAGACATTTGTAGCATTTCTTCACACCATTGCACAGTTTCGTCTTCCAACTGCGCATAAGGAACAACTGTGTTTACTAAGCCCATATCAAGCGCTTGTTGTGCATCGTATTGACGGCAAAGGTACCAAATTTCACGAGCCTTTTTATGACCGATAATACGTGCAAGATAGCCTGAACCGTAACCAGCATCAAATGAACCAACTTTAGGACCAGTTTGTCCGAAACGCGCATTGTCTGCTGCGATTGTAAGGTCACATACAACATGTAATACGTGTCCTCCACCGATTGCATAGCCAGCTACCATCGCTACTACTGGTTTTGGAATAACACGGATTAAACGTTGTAAATCAAGTACGTTTAAGCGTGGAATTTCATCATCTCCTACATAGCCACCATGGCCACGTACCTTTTGGTCCCCACCTGAGCAGAAAGCTTGCTCGCCTTCACCAGTTAAAATGATAACACCTACATTTTTGTCATCGCGGGCACGAGAAAATGCATCAATCATTTCCATGACTGTTTTTGGTCTAAATGCATTGCGCACTTCAGGACGGTTAATCGTTACTTTAGCGATACCGTTATAAAACTCATACTTAATGTCTTCGTAAGTATGTAATGTAGTCCATTGACGTGTCATTGAAATACCTCCTAATTAAAATTCGCCTCATAACTAAGAAGAGTCGCTAACGTAAAAAACATTACGTTAAATACTCATTTACTATTGTAGCAAATTCAGCTGGATTTTCCACATGAATTGCATGTCCAACGTCATTTACTGTCATATGCTTTCCATTTTTTAATAACGCTTTCATTTCTAATGCAATATTACAAAATTTAACATCTAACGAACCGGTAATTAATAGCACAGGTAATTCTAATTGAGTTAATTTGCCCCAATTTGATGGTTGTACGCCAGTTCCAATTCCTCGTAAACTGCCAGCCAAGCCCATCTCACTTTGGGCCAATCGCTCTGTTCGCACAGCTTGTCTTGCATTATCAGATAACCGTTTTTGCGACTCGAATAACGGTATATTTTCCCACGCATTAACGAAGGACTGCAAACCATTATTCGTAATTTTCGTAGCTAACGCATCATCACGCTCACAACGCTCAATACGCTCTTTCGATGTTCGCAAACCAGGAGAAGCACTTTCTAACAATAACTTCTCAACGCGATGCGGGTAATTTATCGTATAGGATAATGCTATACGCCCACCCATTGAATAGCCAAGCAATGTAAAAGTCTCTAATTGTAATTGACGAAAAATCTCCTCTAAATCACGCAATTGTTCATCCATTGTAAAGCGGCTCTCTTGTTCCGGCACAGCTGTTTGACCATGTCCAATTAAATCAATTGCTACGATACGCATATGCGGAAGATCCTTCGCTAAATTTCGCCATGTAGCGGTACTTCCTGTAAAGCCATGCAGGGTAACAATTGTTTGCCCTGCTGCTTCATTCCAAATATCTACATGTGTCTCAAGACCACGAATTATTAGCTTTGCCATGCTTTTAACCCTGCATTAATACGATTCCAAAGAGCGCGATGTGCATAAACGTTTTCTTCACGATCTGTAAAAATTTCGATTAATCGTAATGGACCTTTTTTCACCATATTAAATTTAGGAACTAATTGTGCAATATCCTCGATACAAATGTAGTCCATATCATACATGCGAGCAATATCTTGAAATTCGAGCGCTGTCGGTGTACCAAATAGATTCTCATAATGAGCCTCTACAGTGGATTGTGGTAAATAAGAGAAAATACCACCGCCATCGTTATTCATCACAATAATTGTTATATTACATGCTTGATAGCGTGAAGCAATTAGACCATTCACATCATGTAAAAAGGCTAAATCTCCAATCAGCAAATATGTTTCACGTTTATTTCCTTGACTTAAACCCATCGCAGTTGATACAACACCATCAATACCATTAGCCCCACGGTTCGCAAAAACACGAATATCTTTTGATGTTGTCATTAAAAATGTATCGATATCACGAATTGGCATACTACTGCTGACAAATACATCACTGCCATTTGGAATTAATTCAAGTAAGCGACTCACCATTGCTCCCTCGTCAATTGCTCCTTCTGCATAGTGCTCAATATATTCAAGTGCGATGTCATTGGCATCTTGCCATTCCGCTAAGTATGCCGCTTCTAGCGCTGTTTCAGAAAGATCTAATTGGACAAGCCATTCGCCAATGCTCGCATGTAGGAAATGCGTTGATACCCCTGTAGAATCACGGAACATCGGGTCTTCATCAACAACAATATAAGCTTGTGGCTGTGTTTTTGTAATAAATTGCATAATAAACTTCGATACAGGCTGAGCTCCTAGGCGTAGAACTGTTTCAGGTTCAACAAGCGCTTTAAAGTCATCGTTTTTCATAATTGCATCATATGTAGTGATCACATATGGTAGACAATCATTTGGTACGGAAGTACGCATATTTGATAGACTCTCCACAATAATTGGCCATTTTAATTGGCGCACAAACTCCCACATCACAGTTAAATCTGTTCCTAGTGGAAGCTCACCAACAATGACAAATCCTTTTTTCGTTTGTCGTAATATAGATGCAAGTTCTAGCTGCGTATCCGTTGGTGGAGTTAACTGTCCAATATTACTTTGCTTAAACGTAACAGCTGGAAGCTCATCACGAAAATCAATGAGCAACGGTTCACGGAACGGTACATTGATATGCACTGGACCAAAAGGTGCACTAGTTGCAATAGCTACTGCACGTGCGATATGACGCTCGATAAATGGCAATGTCGGTGCAGCACCATCCGCAAGTGGAAAATCAACACTCCACTTTACATGTGCCCCATATAAATTTGTCTGATTAATAGCCTGTGGTGCTCCTACCTCACGTAATTCATGTGGTCGATCGGCTGTTATGACAATTAAAGGTACTCGCGCATAACTTGCTTCTACAATAGCAGGATAATAGTTTGCAGCAGCAGTGCCCGATGTACATAACAACACGACTGGCTTCGCAGTAGACTTAGCAATCCCTAGCGCAAAAAATGCAGCCGCTCGTTCATCTACTTGTCGGTACATTGTCAGTTGCTTTGTTGAGGCAAAAGCATAGGCTAATGGTGTCGAACGTGACCCTGGGCTTACAACAACATGTTGGATACCTGCCTGCACTAGGGAAGCAACCATTTTATAAACATAATCAGTCAATATTTTCCGTTCACTCATGTACTTGTCCTCCTAACGCTCGAAGCATCGGACGGAATTTCACTAATGTTTCCTCATACTCAGATTGTGGCTCTGAATCAGCTACAATACCGCCACCTGCATATAAATAAGCTTTATCTTTTATTAAAGCTGCTGAACGAATCGCAACCGCGAATTCCCCATTCCCCTCAGCATCTAACCAACCAATTGGTGCAGCATAAAGCCCGCGATTCATTGGCTCGTATTTACGTATAGCGGTCATTGCCTCTTTTCTTGGCACACCGCCTAAAGCTGGCGTTGGATGCAAATGCTTCGTTAACTGCAAAATGGTTGCCTCGTTATTAAGCTGACCTTCAACTGGTGTATATAGATGTTGGATATCTCTAATTTTTAATAAGCGTGGTCCATCTGGTATTTTCATCGCAACACAGTTTTTACGGAACGTATCCGCAATCATATCGACTACATATTGATGTTCGCCACCGTTTTTCGGATCATTTAGTAAGCTTTGTCCATATGCGTTATCTTCCTCAGCTGTCTTACCTCGTTGAATTGAACCTGCGACACATGATGAGTAAGCATGACCTTTTTCCACCTTTACAAGTCGCTCTGGAGATGCTCCAAAAAATAATAAATCTTTCCACTCTAACCCAAACAAATAACTTTCAGGCTGTTCGTGAATAATTTGAGCTAATACTTGAGGTGAAGTTACTTGTTCCTTAAATTGCAGTGCAAGTGATCGAGCAATTACGACTTTATCTGCTTGCTTTGCTTTAATCAGTGCTGTTACCTGATCAATTGACGCTAAATATGGTTCCTTATACGGCTCGAAATAATCAGTTATTTCAGGCTTCGCATACATTTTCACTTCTTTTACTTGCGCAGCATGGATTAAATGATCTCGTTCTTTCCGCAGCGCTTCAAATTGTTCATCTGCCTGTGTAGCTTTTGCGATAAGGTTTATGCTTACATAGGCTTTGTCATCGCGTAATACGAGCTGATACGTTGCCAAGGCAAAATAAGCCTCTGGAAAGTCTGTCCACTCACCATTCACACTATTTTGAGGATCAAATGTAAAACCACCAAACAAAATTGGTTGTAGTTCAGCCTGACCTTTTACACAATTTTTCGTTAAGCTTTTCCATTCTGCCTCTACAGCATCAAAGCGGTCACTTTTTGCGTTATTTTGAATTGTGTGGGCATGTCCTAGCCCAACTAATGTCATTGTTTTTTCTCTATTTTGCCAATAAAATCGTTCACCTTTATAACGCTCCTCGCCCGCTGCATAAAATGCAAGAGCCGATAAGCGACTTACCTCGATTGTTTCCATATAAAAATGAAGGTTTTGGCCCAAAGAGTCCACTTCTACTTCTGTGGCTTGGTACCACTTCTGTTGCATGAAAATTACCTCCGTTATTGCAATGTACATAATCAATTATGTTTTCGCGTCATAGTACGTGTTGCTATAAATTCCACGTACATAACATCATACGTCTGTCGCTTCAATTTCACACAAAAAAACATCTGTGACATCCGTCTTTAGCATTACTTGTTGCGCATAAATAGCCGTCCTATTTGTTTGACGGCTTTAGTCTTTCTACTGCTACGATTAGCTTAATTTATATTCCCATCTCTCAAATGCATGTACTATTGTATCATTTTTTTAAACATAACTGTATGTAATAAGCTGTGAACCTATCCATTTTCTCTTTCTTCGTATAAAATAAGAAGAGTCTACAATAGTTGAAGGAGAGAAAGACCTTATGACCAAAGTCATTGAAGCTGATAGGGGTTTTAAAGTTTGGTGGCATTTAACGCGCCCACATACTTTAACCGCTTCATTCGTTCCAGTATTTTTAGGAACAGCGATTGCTCTTGCAATTGAAAAAGAAACAATTAATTTTGGACTATTTTTTGCTATGCTAATTGCTAGTATGCTAATTCAGGCAGCAACTAATATGTTCAACGAATATTATGATTACAAGTTGGGATTAGATAATGAACATTCTGTCGGCATTGGCGGCACGATTGTCCGTCATGGTGTCCAGCCCAAAACGATTATGATGATTGCTTTAAGCTTTTATGCAATAGCCATGCTTCTTGGCATTTATATTTGTGCCTCAACTTCTTGGTGGCTTGCTGCAGTTGGACTAGTTTGTATGCTGATAGGTTTTCTATATACAGGAGGACCATATCCAATCGCATATTCACCATTTGGAGAGCTTGTTTCAGGGGCAGTCATGGGGATGGGTATTGTCTTAATCGCCTTTTATATTCAAACACTTACTGTAACATTAGATGCAATTTTACTCTCTATTCCGAGTATGATTTTAGTTGGTGGCATTATGCTATCTAATAATATTCGTGATATCGTTGGGGATACAGAAGGTGGGCGTAAAACGCTTGCCATCTTAGTAGGCCGTGACCGTGCTATTTCTGTATTATCTGGCTTTTTCATCGTTTCGTACCTATGGGTCATTGCATTAGTAGCAATTGATGGCATTACGTTTTGGGCGCTTATTATTTTCCTAAGTATACCGAAGCCGCTACGTGCTATCCAAATTTTCCGCGATAAAAAAGAAGCCAAGGAAGTAATGCCAGCGATGAAATATACAGCGCAAACAAATACATTCTTCGGTTTCCTATTAGGAATCGGATTATTAGTGAATTATTTCTTTTATTAATATGCACAAATGAAAACTAGCAACCTTATTAGGTTACTGCTTAATATTTAGACAAAAGCCATTAAGATGTTCATCTTAATGGCTTTTGTCATTTTTTATCCTATTGATAGTTATTAAATAGAGTGTCTTTACCCACTGGTTCAGTTAATTGGAGCAGGGGGTGCGTCTTATATGGATCCCGCGGAAAGCGTCCTCCCGTAGCGGAAATCCACAGCAGTAGTCATCTATATTTATTTTTTAAAAATGAAATGCAACAACCTTATTTGGTTGTTGCTTTTTTTATATATTGTCTAAAATTATTGTGCGCTATCCCGCGAACTTCTTCATCTGTAAAATGCTCTCGTAAACGCTCAAATAAATTTTGCGCCTCACCTGCGTGAGCGAGCCCTTTAACTGTAACATCTATTCCGTCAAAATCAGAACCTACTCCGAGATGCTCAATGCCAACGATAGTTGCCAGATGCTTTACATGCGCAATTAGATCATCCATTGTTGCATTGTCCCCAATAAAATGCGGGAAGTAGACTAAATGTATATGACCACCATGCTCTACAAGTGCCTTTGCCTGTTGATCTGTTAAATTACGTGGGTGGTCGCAAATCGCACGTGCATTACTATGACTTGCAACAAGATGCTTTGCCAGTGGCAGCAAATCCCAGAATCCTTGCTCGTTTAAATGAGATACATCGATAATTATATCCCGCTCATTTAGCATATTGATAACCTCTCTGCCGAAAGGTTTTAACCCAAGGCTAGCATCCTGCTCAGCGCCATAGGCTACACCATTCTCTTCATTCCATGTGAGTCCTACCAACATTACACCAGCATCCAAAATTGCCGAAAGCTTTGTAATATCCTCACCAATTGCACTACAGCCTTCTAAACTTAAAATAGCACCAATTTCATGAGGCGCTAAAGTATTTAGTTGTGACCATTCCGTAATATGCACCATGCCCTCAGTTTGTAACACTTGTGTATGGAAGGCTTCAATTTGACGCATTACCTCTAAAAATTGCATATTTTGTGGTGTCTTAGGGTCGATAAAAATAGCGAATACCTGCGCCTTTACTTGCCCTAATTGTAATCTTTCTTTACTTGCGTGTAATCGCACATCATCCGCAAATTTTGGCGCTTCTAGCGTCGTTAACTTTAATAATACATCACAATGTAAATCAATTATTTCCATGTTATCACCCCATACAGTTATTATACTGGTCAAGGGAATAATTAGGAAGAAATCCTCGTATTTTTTACATTTTATCTGATGGCGTATCTGACGAGCCAAATTCCTCAAGCTCTTCGAAATCATCTGATTTTGGTAATGCTGATAGTACCTCTTCTTCTACTGGTCGTATTTGATCTTCTCGTTGCTCCGCATGCTCTACACATGTCAATGCATGTGGCATCGCTTCTAAGCGACCTAGCGGAATTTCTTCGCCACATTCCGCACACTTGCCATATGTTCCATCTTCAATAGCTTGCAGGGCATTTTTGATCTCCTCAGCATGATCACTGCGGTGCTCATCAATTGCCATCTCTGTAAGCTGGTCTGTTAAATCACTCGCATTATCAGCTGGGTGATTATCATAATTGGAGAGCTCCGTTGCCTGAGGACGCTCTGATTCCTCAAGCTGCTGCTCAATTTCCTGTAATTCCTGCTGTAATTGTTTTTTAAACTTTTCTATCATTTGTTGTTTCATGAAAATCTCCTCCTCATACATTCATTTTTTCCTAAATACTTATTTCTAAAACATCAGTATGAGAAGGAATCCTTTAGTTTTGTGTATATTCTCTAATTACATCATGTAGAAATTGAGTGGCACCAACAGATACATGATTATCGTAATAAGCTGTAAAACGGTCATCTGCTATATACATTTGTGCTAAACCAGCATGTGCTTCCTTTGTATATTGCGGCCACGAAAAGCTCAGCCAGCGCTTATGAAGCTCTGCAACTTCCATCGAGACATCATTTTGCACATCTCCTATTGCCATCGCCTCTTTTAATCGTTCAAATAATTGCTGTTCTAATTGTTGCATTGCATTATACTGCTCCTCTGTTAAATTTCTAAACTTTGCATTCGATGCATCAACCGTTTCTTGACCATAGTTTGCACGAATTTCTTTACCATATTGCTTTTCATTTTCCTCAATTAGCTGCTCTTTAAAGCCCTCAAATTTCTCTTCGTTCTTCATTGGACGTTCCTCCTCAATCGATTGAATTGTTTGTTCTACTGTTTTTAATAATTGATCTAGCTGCTTTTTTCGTTGTAGTAAGGCATCACGATGTGTTTTTAATGCAGCAGTATGTTGAAAATCAGGTGCATGAATGATGTTGTGAATCGTCACTAGCTTCATATCTAGTGCTCGATAAAACAAAATTTGCTGAAGTATATCGACTTCATGTTGACCATAAAAGCGATAACCCGCCTCGTTTGTTCTTGCTGGTTTTAGCAAATCGATTTCATCATAGTAGCGTAACGTTCTCGTACTGACCCCAGACAATTTGGCAAGTTGCTGAATCGTATATTCCATTGCTCTCACCTCCATATTCATACTGTAAACCTTTACGTAGCGTTAAGGTCAAGGGCTATTTACATTATTCTCTCCTAAAGGAAAAATAAAAGAGCAGTGTCTACTTTACTACCAGACACAGCTCTTAAAAGTCGCTTATACTATTTGAGGGTAACTCATGTACCGTTCGCTTAATCCCCCGCGCTTAGATAATATTGATACTTATTCATATCTATTTTGTGTTTTAGTTTTTTTTGAAAAAATTGTTGGTTACTCGCTGTAATTGGAAAGACCCCGACAACTGGATGATTATTTGACAGGTGCAATATTTCCCTATATTTCTCTAATGAAATGTCCGTTAGTATTTCCTCGCCTACTACAGTATCTTCATGAATTGGCGTCCACATTATCTTTCTTTCGATATTCTCTTCACAGATATAAAATGGAGAAAGCATTTCTTCTACAAATAAATGATTTTCCCGAGCAAATTGTAATGGCTCCTCTTGATAATGATTTGTTCCAATAAACATATAATAGTCATCTCCGAAATGCACAAAAAAATCTGAAGCTATGAAATGACAAAATATGAAACCCCGTAATACCATTTTAGAAATTAAAGGTATTTCATCAATCGTTACCTCTTGATCATCCTTTAAGTGTATTTTGTCTAATTCTTTATCATACAATTGGTTATACAAAGAAGAATTTATATCTACATTAATATAAGTAGTATTAATCATTGTTAGTGATTTTATATGATTGACATGTAAAAACTTCATAATCGTATTAATATATGCAGTTTCTATTTCTAAGTATTTTTCTAATGTAAAGGTTTCACCATAAATTGTCTTCCCAATGTGAGATGGACTTGTCCATTCCAACTCCTTCGTATAATGCCCTTCATTATTTCGGAAGTCAGGATTATATTTTGTTATCCTCCATTGAAATTTTATGTGGTTACTCACTTATATCACCTCTTTATTTATTTTATTTTATGAATATACTTAAAGAATATAAAAGAGTATTGTAAAAAACAATGAGGAGGCATCTCAATCAACCAAGAGATGCTCACTCATACTATTTTGCATACTTACCATGCCACACAATATCCCGATAGTTTTCTACGTCCGTGTCTCCCTCAGTATTAACAAATAGTATAGTTGATTGTACATTTAGCTGTAATGCCGCCTTTAATTCTGCATAATCCTCATTCGTCATTAATTCATAAAAACATCCGAATGGTGCAGCACCTGATTCGCCTGCAATAATGCGTTGATCCGAACCAATTGGATTTGCTAACACACGCATGCCCGTTGCTGCTACATTTTCATCACAGCTAATACTTACTTGCGTGTAGGTTTTTAAAATATCCCAAGCCATAGGATTTGGCTCTCCACATGCTAGCCCAGCCATAATTGTTTGCATCTCTCCACCGACAGTAACAAAATGTTCAGTGCCAAGTTTAAAACTCTCGTAAAAGCAATTAGCTGCATCTGGCTCAATCAAAACAAAAGTTATTTTTTGTCTATAAAATTGTTGTAGAAAAGCGACGATTGCGCCTGCAAATGAACCTACTCCTGCCTGTAAAAATACATGCGTAGGTGCTTCTTCTAATTGATCGACAGCTTCTTTCGCTAATGTTGTATAGCCTTGCATAATCCATAATGGAATTTCTTCGTACCCTTCCCACATCGTATCCTGTATGATTACCCAGCCATTTTGCTCCGCAAGCTGTGACGTATAGCGTACGGTATCATCATAATTCATCGTCGTGATTTCCGCATATGCCCCTTCATTCTTAATATTTTGCAATCGCTCTTCGGCGCTGCCAGCCGGCATATATATCCGCGCCTTGCAGCCTAGTTCTCTTGCAGCCCAAGCAACCCCTCGCCCATGGTTGCCATCTGTCGTTGAAATAAATGTTAAATCGCCTAGTTGTTCTTTTACTTCAGGCGACTTTAATTGTTCAAATGACAGTTCATTAATATTTTTAGCTAGCACTTTTGCGACATACTGTCCTATTGCATAAATACCCCCTAAAACCTTAAATGCATTTAAACCAAATCGATACGATTCATCTTTAACGAAAATATTATGGACCCCTAAATGCGATGCCAAACAATCTAAACTACGTAAAGGCGTTTTTACAAACCCTTCATATGTATGATGAAATCGCTCCACGCAATGAACCTGTTCAAGTGTAAAACTTTGTAGGGTAGGTGTTACGCGTTCTATGTTCTCCTGTAAATGATATTGTCGATTGTTCACCCATCTCAAGTTGTTTCTCATCCTTATCCCCCTCTATTTATTGTTCATTACTATATTACCTGAAAATTCAATATAATAGAATGGTTGTGTGTGCAACAATAAGTAACATAGAAAGAAATGCTAGGGCGTTTTAAACGCCCTAGCATTGCTCCTCTAGCAAAAAAAAACGCAGCAAATGTGATGTTCACATTTACTGCGTTTTAGTATGACCCCTACGGGATTCGAACCCGTGTTACCGCCGTGAAAGGGCGGTGTCTTAACCGCTTGACCAAGGGGCCAATGGCGGAGAAGGAGGGATTTGAACCCTCGCGCCGGTTACCCGACCTACACCCTTAGCAGGGGCGCCTCTTCAGCCTCTTGAGTACTTCCCCACAAATAAAAAAATGGCTCCGAAGGCAGGACTCGAACCTGCGACAACCTGATTAACAGTCAGGTGCTACTACCAACTGAGCTACTTCGGAATAATGGTGGGCCTAAATGGACTCGAACCATCGACCTCACGCTTATCAGGCGTGCGCTCTAACCAGCTGAGCTATAGGCCCATTTGGAGCGGGTGATGAGAATCGAACTCACGACATCAGCTTGGAAGGCTGAGGTTTTACCATTAAACTACACCCGCGTATATGGTGGGTCAGGACGGAATCGAACCGCCGACACTTAGAGCTTCAATCTAATGCTCTACCAACTGAGCTACTGACCCTTATACTTCTTACTAAGCTATCAACTTATTTAAAAATGGCGGTCCCGACCGGGATCGAACCGGCGATCTCCTGCGTGACAGGCAGGCATGTTAACCGCTACACCACGGGACCATTTGGTTGCGGGGGCCGGATTTGAACCAACGACCTTCGGGTTATGAGCCCGACGAGCTACCACTGCTCCACCCCGCGAAAATAATATTCATTTATATCGAGTTATTAGCACACCATTTATTAAAATAAAAACTGGAGGAGGTAGAGGGATTCGAACCCCCGCGCGGTGTTACCCGCCTGTCGGTTTTCAAGACCGATCCCTTCAGCCGAACTTGGGTATACCTCCGTCGTATTATATAAATGGTGGACCTTGCAGGACTCGAACCTGCGACCGGACGGTTATGAGCCGTCTGCTCTAACCAACTGAGCTAAAGGTCCTTTAAGATGGCGGCGGAGGGAGTCGAACCCACGACCTTTCGGGTATGAACCGAATGCTCTAGCCAGCTGAGCTACACCGCCAGGATCTTTATACTGGTTATAAATTATGGTGGAGCCTAGCGGGATCGAACCGCTGACCTCCTGCGTGCAAGGCAGGCGCTCTCCCAGCTGAGCTAAGGCCCCATAAATTCATGTTACTAGGAAATGGTCGGGAAGACAGGATTCGAACCTGCGACCCCTTGGTCCCAAACCAAGTGCTCTACCAAGCTGAGCTACTTCCCGTTCATTTATTG
>NZ_JBIWBS010000002.1:0-30056 GCF_044761135.1 Lysinibacillus sp. NPDC097868
AAAGACGATGAGGTAGATAGGTTCGAGGTGGAAGTGTGGTGACACATGGAGCTGACGAATACTAATCGATCGAGGACTTAACCAAAAAAGTTTGAAACATTCAATGAACCGTTTATCCAGTTTTGAAAGAATAAAAAAGTATTTCTTAAATACTTGTAATTATAATAGTATATGTTATAATAGGTAATGTCTTTCAAATAGTCTAGTGATGATGGCAAAGAGGTCACACCCGTTCCCATACCGAACACGGAAGTTAAGCTCTTTAGCGCCGATGGTAGTTGGGGGCTTCCCCCTGTGAGAGTAGGACGTCGCTAGGCTATACATAATAACATTATTCCGAAGTAGCTCAGTTGGTAGTAGCACCTGACTGTTAATCAGGTTGTCGCAGGTTCGAGTCCTGCCTTCGGAGCCATTCTTGGAGAGTTGTCCGAGTGGCCGAAGGAGCACGATTGGAAATCGTGTAGGCGGTTAACACTGTCTCAAGGGTTCAAATCCCTTACTCTCCGCCAGCACTTTAGGAATTAGTAAGGCCCCTTGGTCAAGCGGTTAAGACACCGCCCTTTCACGGCGGTAACACGGGTTCGAATCCCGTAGGGGTCACCATTTATAACGAATACCCAGATGGAGGATTAGCTCAGCTGGGAGAGCATCTGCCTTACAAGCAGAGGGTCGGCGGTTCGAGCCCGTCATCCTCCACCATTTTATAAAATTAAAATAGTATTGTCGCGGGGTGGAGCAGTGGTAGCTCGTCGGGCTCATAACCCGAAGGTCACAGGTTCAAATCCTGTCTCCGCAACCAAAATGGTCCCGTGGTGTAGCGGTTAACATGCCTGCCTGTCACGCAGGAGATCGCCGGTTCGATCCCGGTCGGGACCGCCATTTTTTCAAAATATTAATATGGGTCAGTAGCTCAGTTGGTAGAGCATTAGATTGAAGCTCTAAGTGTCGGCGGTTCGATTCCGTCCTGACCCATCAGGTTTTTTTGCCGGTTTAGCTCAGCAGGTAGAGCAACTGACTTGTAATCAGTAGGTCGTGGGTTCGATTCCTATAGCCGGCACCATGTTTTCCCGGAGGGGTAGCGAAGTGGCTAAACGCGGCGGACTGTAAATCCGCTCCTTAGGGTTCGGCGGTTCGAATCCGTCCCCCTCCACCAGTTTTTTTATTTAATAGGGGCATAGTTCAACGGTAGAATAGAGGTCTCCAAAACCTTTGGTGTGGGTTCGATTCCTACTGCCCCTGCCAATTAATTTTATGGCGGTTGTGGCGAAGTGGTTAACGCACCGGATTGTGGTTCCGGCATTCGTGGGTTCGATTCCCATCAGTCGCCCCATTTAATATAAAATTAACGTAAAACTATAAAGCAGTGGCGGTTGTGGCGAAGTGGTTAACGCACCGGATTGTGGTTCCGGCATTCGTGGGTTCGATTCCCATCAGTCGCCCCATTGTTGGGGTATAGCCAAGCGGTAAGGCAACGGATTTTGATTCCGTCATGCCCTGGTTCGAATCCAGGTACCCCAGCCATTTATGCGGAAGTAGTTCAGTGGTAGAACACCACCTTGCCAAGGTGGGGGTCGCGAGTTCGAACCTCGTCTTCCGCTCCAATAATATGGCGGCATAGCCAAGTGGTAAGGCACAGGTCTGCAACACCTTTATCACCGGTTCAAATCCGGTTGCCGCCTCCATATTTTTTTCTTAATCGGATACTCCGATTTTTTTTATCTCTAAAGTATTATGCCGGTGTGGCGGAATTGGCAGACGCGCACGACTCAAAATCGTGTTCCTTTGGAGTGTCGGTTCGACCCCGACCACCGGTATCCATTTTTAACTAAAACCCGCTTTTTTCTACGGTATAACAAGGATTGTGAGTTTAGTCTTAATGACTGAACACGCAATCCTTGTTTTTTTAATCGTGTCTTATAATTGTGTGCGTAAGAATATTGTGCTACCTACTTTATTAACTTTAAAGGAGTGTATAGCATGGTAAAAAGAAGAACAATTATTGAGGAATTACAAGAGGAAGAACAAACTTTATTAGTAAATGGTGGTGAGGACTTTCAAACATGCCTAGATTTGTTTTTAAAAGACATGACAATGAGAAACCTAGCTTATCATACAAAACGGTGGTACAAGGAAAATTTAGCTATTGTTAAACGTGCTTTAGAAAATCAAAAATACTCTAGTGCTCCGCTCCATACTACTGAAAAAATGCTTAAAGATGTTATTGTCTATTGTATGGAACAGTTAGGCAATAACCCAACCACAATTAACCACCGTATTAGAAGTATGAATCAATTTTATGGATTTTTATACAATGAATCAATTTTACCTATTAATCCCGCGCATTCACTCCATAAACAAAAAGGGAAGAAAGAACAAATTAAACCTTTTACAGATGATGAAGTAAAAGCTTTATTAGATCAACCGTATAGAAAAGAATTTGTTGGTTTTAGAGATTACACTCTTATGTTAGTCCTTCTTGATACTGGAGTTAGACTTTCCGAATTAGTAAATATAAAAACTACTGATATATCTTTAGAGAGCGGGAAAATCATTGTATTAGGTAAAGGAAGTAAAGAAAGGGAGGTCATGTTTCAAGCAACTACGAGGGAGCAACTAAAAAGATATCTAAAAGTTAGAGGAACGGTTCACCATGATTACTTATGGATTGCTCATGATGATAAACCTCTTGCCCGAAAAACTATTCAAGATAGGCTAAAAAAGTATGGTGAAATGGCAGGAGTAAATAAAAGAGTTAGTCCACATACTTTCCGTCATACTTGTGCAAAAATGTACATCACACAGGGAGGTGACATTTTTTCTCTCCAACAATTATTGGGACATTCATCATTAGAAATGTGTCGGCATTATGTAAATTTATTCGGTACAGATTTACAGAACATGCACCGAAAATTTTCTCCAGTTGAATCCATTATAAAATATAAAAAAGGACTTTGATTAGTCCTTTTTCATCTATTTAACTATTTTTGCTGTATTTATTTAATTTTAATAAATAATATAAACCATTATTTTTATATTCCTTGACTTGATTTAAATAATCTAAATACGTAGTTGTACCAATTAAACCAGCACTAATGAGAGTTGCAATATGTGCCGGTATATGTCCAAAAATCGTACCTACAAATGGTACATAAGAAGAAGGGTCTTTAATTTCTTTTACTAAATTATTAAGTAAAGTTAATTTAGACCCAGAAGCTTTTGATTGCAGTTCATCTATAGTGGGTTTAATACGGAACTTTACTATTTCATTTGCATGATACTCAATTTCATTTTTTTCAAAATCATTCAGTAGGTCAAAGTGCATTTTGTCCATTTCAAATCTAAATGATTGTAGTTCGTCTCTAAGCTGATATCTAACCTCTAGTATATCTTCTATTGATAGGTGTGATACATCTGGTAGAGCCAATTTAACTGCCTCATAAACGAGGGCAGGAGGAGCTTGTTTTTGTACGTTAACAGGTTTAATAATGCTTTCAGTTTGATTATATCTGCTTACTATATTGTGTAGAACATTACTTGTGGTAATACAACTATCTCCTAAAGAATTGGAGTATATTAAATTAGAAAATAGCGAGCTGTAATATTTGAACAAAAAACCTGTATCAATTTTAGCTCCGACTCCAATTGGATTTATCAAATTTTCGATTACGTCTTCAACTTCCTTATCTGAAAAACCTATTCTTCCTTCTCTCTCATTAATTTTTTCTAAATGAAATATGAGATCGAGATTTTCGTTTAAAAATTTCATCGTTGATTCGTTTACTTTATTCCAAATTTCATCTTCCTTTTTATGCTCTGTAGATGTATATGTAATAATTTGTTCCGTTTCAAATAATTTTAATTCTTCTTTAAAATCACTCTTAACAAATTCATGTATATCTACAACTGTACCAATTCCCCCCTCGTGAAGTGGTTGATTTGGATCTACAGGTTCAACATTATATAAATAGTCCTCTACTATTTCAACTTTATCGAAATATAAAGATGATAGCTTTATGTCTTGGACGTTATCTTGTAGACAATTCGATACGAACTTAGTTGACAACATTGGAATCCCACCCATTCTTTTTTTATATAATTATATAATAATTAAATGTAAAATAGTGTATTTTGAGGTTTATTTTTGGACTTATTTGGTTTTGATAGATCTATAAAGTGTTGCTTTTGAAATCCCTGTCATTTCTTCGATTTCTTTGACGGTGTATTGTTCGCTATTATATAACTTGATTGCTTTTTCAACTTTTTTGTTATCGGCTTTGGGTCTTCCGACTTTTCTTCCTATTGCTCTAGCACTCTCTAATCCTGCTTTTGTTCTTTCGACTATTAAATCCCGCTCCATTTCCGAAAGAACTGCTAACATGCGGAACATGGCTTTTCCTGAAGTATTAACGTAGTAGAAATAGCTATATACCATACCTTTATACAAGGGCCTCCTACTTTAGAGAGGTTTTACCTGCACTCAAGGCTTATAGATCGTAACAATGTTTTAAAAATGGCAACAGAACTAGTTTTAGAAAAGTGGCAATTTATGATCAAAAATCTATATCAACTGAAGAAGGAAGAATTTTTTATTTTGATTCTCCATATTTATTTTAGTGGGTAAATAAATGATAAAAAAATAATTGCAAATTGCTATATGAACCAATTCTTCTTTCGAGATAATGTTGTTAGTAAACAGTTGAACATACTCATGTTTCTTTTATTTTAAAGCATCAAATTCAAAATGAGCTTTTTCTAGCTCTTTTTAAATATGATGCTTTTTCTTATTGGGCTTTTTTAACAAATTCTGAAAAAATTCCTCCTTTCTTTATTTCTCCTATAGATTGCATTTCTTAAAAATTTGAGGGGGTCTTCCTTTCTAATTAGGAAATACACGCTCTTAGCCTCAAGCGTTAATCATATTAACTTTAAGAAATTAATGAAGGATATAAGGGCTATTTATGACGGGTGGTAAAAATGGATAGAATTAGAACATATTTCATTAATGTCCCACTATGTGTCCATCTTATTCGATATAATAATAGTAAGGAATCTTGATTTGCTTAAAATAAAAGAAAAGTGGAGGACAAGTATATGGCTAAAACAATAAAATTTAATTTAATTTGTGATGGAAAGCCAGTAAGAACACTAGATGATTTGAAGAATAACTTTGCGATTGAAGATATTATTACATATTTTAATAATAATCTTCTACAACGTTGGCTTAACGTACGTGGGTATAATGAAGAACTAGAAAAGGTAGAAAAACTTCAAGGGTTAGATACAATAGATTTGGTAAAAGAGTTAATAGCTATATTTGATATAGAGGCGGATCCTGTTTCTATCGAAGAGAATACATACATTTTACAGTATAAGCAAGAAGTAGAATTTCTATTAGGGGAATATAAAAAAGTGAATTTCAAGGTGTCTGCAATATTAGATGATTACCATACGGGTTATAGGCAGCTTGTTGAAACAATTATTGAAAATAAAAATAATATTGCAAATATTAAAGCGACAATAAAGGAAATAGATAAGAACTATTTTAGTTTATTTGAAATGGACTATCGTAATTTATTTTATATTTTTTTGGAATATGCACCGATGGCTGTGTTTGTAATGTTAACGAATGATAATATGAGGGGAAGGTATTTGCCTACTATTACCAATGGTGAAGATGGTAAGGTAATAATTGATACAGATCAATATAGTGATACTTATGATAAAGATAAAAAGGATATGTATTCTGAATTGTGCAATTTGCTGTCATCCAAATATAAAATAAAGGAAATTCTTGAAGGTAATCTTAAAATTTTTTCAGGTGAAACAGATGGTTATTGGAAGGATGTTGAACCTAAAGGAAAAAGATATATGATTTTGTCAATGGAATCCGGCAATTATATTCGGAGTACAGGTGTTTCAGACGGTGTTTTAGATGAGTATGATATTAATAATGAATTTGTGATATTAGATGGTATTGACTACAAAAGTAAGTATGAAGAAGATGAATTATGGTATATGGAGGTGTAATTCATGCGTAAAGAATCAGAAGCCATTTTAGCATCATATATTGATGCTTTACACCCTATAATTTATATCAATCACTTTGATTTTAAAGTTATCGATGAAGCCTTAACTAACGTATCGCAAGGGGCAAAAGTTGTTGAATTTAATAATGCTTTAGGTGCAATAAATTTTTATACAAAAAGTCCAGTAATGGAATGTGAGTTAGAGCAATTTTTAAAGCTTTCGATGGATGATGGGTTTGAAAGTGATACATTTATTGTCTTGAAAGATATTCATGACCAATTAAGTAATCCTAGAGTAATTGCATTGTTAAAAAGAATTGCGGAGGATAACCTCTATCGTGATGAATATCATTCAACTATTTTCATTGTGTCCTCCAAAATTATCATTCCATTTGAGTTAGAAAATTATATAACAGTTTTTGATATTCCGTTACCTACTAATATTGAAATAATGGATATAATTCATGACTTTGTAAAAGATCTTAATATTCAAGTTGATCAGGAAATTATGAATGATATTGCTCTTTCTTTTAAAGGGTTAAATGAGTTCCAAATCAAACAAATATTAAATCTTGCTTATCAAGATGGAGGATTTATTGATGAAGATGATAAGCAATTAATCTTGAAGGAAAAAGAACAGTTTATTAAAAAATCAGGGATGTTAGAGATTGTTAATTTTAAGGAAACGATTGATGATATTGGTGGTCTTGAAAATCTTAAAGAATGGTTAAATAAAAAGGCTAAGATTTTCAGTAATTTGGATAAAGCAATCAAATTTGGCGTAGACATTCCAAAGGGTATTATGATTATTGGAATGCCCGGATGTGGAAAAAGCCTTACTGCTAAAGCAACAGCAGGACTATTTGAAATTCCGCTAGTCCGACTTGATGTTGGTAGGTTGTTAGGTAAATACGTTGGAGAATCCGAGGATAATATGAGAAAAGCGCTCAAACTGTCTGAGGCTATTAGTCCGTGTGTACTTTGGATTGATGAAATTGAAAAGGCCTTTTCAGGTGTCGGTGGAGATGGTGGTGGAAGTGATGTTACAACCCGTCTGTTTGGACAGTTTCTTACTTGGATGCAAGAAAAGGAGAATACGGTGTTTATTGTGGCAACAGCTAATGATATATCAAAGATGCCACCAGAATTTTTACGAAAAGGGCGATTTGATGAATTGTTTTTTGTTGATTTGCCTAATGGAGAGGAAAGACGTAAGATTCTTGAGATTCATTTGAAGAAGCGTGGTAAGTGGACAAAAGAAATCGATTCTATCGCTTTAATCAAAGAAACAGAGGGTTTTAATGGTGCGGATTTAGAGGCTGTAGTTAAGGACACCATTGAAAATGCTTTTATTGATGGGCAACAGAATGTAACTACGGTAGATATACAACAGTCTATCAAAGATACAAAATCTATTTCTAGCACACTAAAAGAAAAAATTTCACAAATTAAAGATACTATTAGCAAAATAGATATTAAGCCTGCGAGTAAAGCTGATGTTAAGTAAGGAGGTCGAGTTATGCTTGAAGTAAAAAATAATGAGATTCTATTGATAGATGATACGTTTGAACCCATTTTAATAGAAAATGATGCTAAAAATTTGAAGCCTATTCAAAAGAAATTCATGGAAAGCTATATCGCCCATAAAGATAGTATGTCTGTAGAAGAATGGCTACCGATGGAACTGCACATTAATCTTCCAGAGAAATCCGAACAGGAAATCCAAGGGATTAGCTCTGAAATCATTAATACTATAATAATGAGTGAAGAAAAACAGTTTTCACTTGATCAAGCAATAATTAATGGTCGCAGTAAGGAGTCATGGTTTGCATCTGAAACTAAAAGGGCTACTGCACATTTAAGTGTCCAGGAAACATCAAAATATCTTCAAGATATAGATATAGCACTCGATTCTGCGAATCAAGCATTATATGAAACAATCATAACTCAAAATGGTTGGGTAAATTTAAATCCGCAGCTAGACGGATTTATTGCCGAACAATATCATGCTCAAACATTTAACCTAAACGCAGAGGCAACTGGTAGTCAGTATAAAGCAAAGGTTTTACAACCAGAAGGACAGGTTTATACTAAAAATTCTGTAGATGTTGTGATTGTTGATGGTAACGGTAAAGTTGTAAGAAGATATCAATCAAAATATTGTAAGGATGCAGAAAGTACTCTAGATGCTTTTAAAAAGGGTGACTATAGAGGTCAGAGGAAATTAGTCCCAGATGGTCAAGAGATTGATATTAAAAATTCAACAAACATCATAGAGGCACCAGATGGAACGAGAAGTAATCCACTTTCAAAACAATCTGCTAAGGATTTACAAAAAGAAGCCCAAGGTGGAAAATGGAATGATCTGAATTGGAGCGAATATCATGCTAAAGACTTAGCGATGGGAATTGGAAAACAAGCTGGACAGGCCGCATTGATGGGTGCAACAATGGGAGTTGGATTTAATGTTGCTCAAAAAGTTTGGAACGGAGAATCGATTGATAGGGGAGAAATTGTAGAAACCGCATTGATATCTGGTGCCGACTTTGGAGTTAAAGCAGCAGCAGCAGGAGCTATAAAGGTAGGTGCAGAAAAGGGTCTTCTTTTCATAATACCAAAAGGTACACCAGCAGGAACTATTGCTAATATTGCTCACATAGCGATTGAAAATGTAAAAGTTATTGCTAAAATGGCTACAAGTGAACTTACTGTAAAAGAAGGAATTGATAAAATGGAACAGATTACTGTTTCAACAGTTGCTGGAATTGCAGCTAGTGTTAAAGGCACAATGATTGGTACAACTATTGGAACTGTGTTTGGACCAGTAGGTACAGCTGTTGGGGGCTTTATTGGTGGTACAGTAGGATACATGGCAGGCTCAAAAGTTGGAGAAACTGTTATAAAGGGTGTTCAAAAGGGCCGTGAATTTGCTAAAGATGTGGTTAAATCTTTAGGAGACACAGTTAAATCAGGTGTAAGTAGTGTTTGGGCTGGGGTTAAGGGTCTATTAAGTTGGTAGTTTCAAAGTGCTATACAATTTATTTTTGTGGCATCTTTTAAGTTATTTTAAGCTTTAAGTAAGCGGGAATAAAGTATGGTGCCAAAACCGACCAACACCCTTGTGTTGCAACAAACACTCCACACATGTTGAGTGTAGAGCCAAAAGAAACAGGTTAAACTTTCATCAGCACTTCCATCAAATCATTTTACACAAATTTTACACAAACACTTCATAAACCCCTTTAGAATCAATGTTTGTGAAGTGTTTGTGGTCCCAATCACCGGTATCCAAAGTGAATTTAAAAGACTTCAACAGTTTTGTTGAGGTCTTTTTTTGTTTTCTGAAACCGTATTCGCTAACACGGTGAAATTAAGTTTGTACCGATATTCTAACTGTGTTAGATATATTAAGAATATATGAAGATAAAAAGTTATACTCATAAGTTAATTTTTTTTGAATTTTGCATATGCTATTATATTTTTAGATGTTAGGTTTGGAGGTAATACTTATGAAAAATAAACTATTATCCTTGTTACTCCTTCTAGCAGCTATTTTTTTATTACTGGACGCCTTTACAAATATATTTAGCGATTATGCATTGTTTAAAAAAATAGTTGCAATATTGCTTATTTGTTTAGTAGGGACTATGATTTATTCTTCTTTTATTCCTCCAGATGAAAATAAAAAATAGGAGGTTTTAAAAGATGACCAACAATAAATTTATTGTTCTAACTTCAGTTTTAGTATTACTATTATTTTCAACTAGTGTGTTTCCCAGTCAAGCTGCTGCTTATTATAAAAGCAATAGCCCTATGAATATAGAAGACTACGAGATTATAAAAGTCTCTAAGATTTCCGATGAAAGCCTAGCAATTGCACTTGAAATAGCTAAGTCAGGTTTAGAAGAAAATGCATATTATGTAGATGGGGAATATAAAAGTTATTATAGTACTTTTGAAGAAGCTAATGTTTCTAAAGAAGCTTTTAATATCTTTATTGAAAGTTTAGCAGTTATTAATAATTCAGTAAAAAGTAAAGAACTTGTACCTTCTAAAAATTTAATTGATATCAAAGTAAATGAAGAATATTTACATCCTCCAAGGAATACTGTAATTAAACCATTATGGTCAGTAAGTACCAAATGGTATGGAAAAGTACTTTCTATTTCCGAAGCTGAAGCTTCTAAAATTCAAAAAGTTTTAGCTGCGGGAGGTGGAGTTGCTGCGTTACTTTCAATATTGACAGGTATTGGTGGCGTATGGGCTGCTGTATTAGTTTCTCTATACGGTCTAGGTGAACTTTGTAATTGGAATAATAGAGGATATTATGTTCATCGAGCGCATATTGGATTGGGATTTACAAAACCTACATGGTGTACACCTAAATGATAAAAAGAGTAGCTTTAAGCTACTCTTTTTTGTTATATGGTAAATATATATAGTGATATAAATAATTTAAGTGCGGTTAATTTGATTTTCGTTATCTGACAATGCGCTATTTGGAATTTAGAGAACTGCTAATTTTTATATTACATTTTGACAAGGAGGGAAATGAATTGGGCAGAGTGATAGGGTTCGAACTAAATAGTCAAGATCCCGAAAAAGCAGCGAATTTTTATTCTAAAGTTTTTGCATGGGAAATTGCTGAGCCTCGTTGGGATTACTGGGCTGTTACAACAGGGGCCAGCGAGCAAAATGGTATTAACGGTGGAATTGGAAAAGGTCCAAGTGATTATCCACATGGAGTACGCATGCAAATTGAAGTAGATTCAATGGATGACTCTATTGCAAAAGCTATCGAGAATGGCGCTAGTATTGTCCGAGAAAAAATGGATTTGATGAATTTTATCTTGCGTATTTAGTAGACCCTACTGGACTATGCTTTTATTCAAAATAGGAAAATTTAATAAACTTTAACGTGCCTCTGCAAAGTCTTGCAGGGTTTTTTTATTTTACAAGAGCTATAACTCTATTAGAAGTGTAAGCACATTTTCAAACGGGTATGGAATAATTAGATGCTAATGCAAGAAAACTATTAAAAATGTCTTTTTAGTTAATATTTATTTTACTTGATGAATAGGATAACAAGGATGGGAGTAAATATAGGGGGAATAGTATGAAGAAAATAAGTAGGATCTTGATTGTAGTTTTGATTTTTGGGTTATTACAGATTCAGCCGGTATATGCAGCTAGTTTTAAAGATGTGTCATCTGACAATACGTTAATAACGGAAATAGATTATTTAGTTGAGCATGGGATTATTAAAGGTTATCCTAATGGCACTTTTAAACCGAATGAATATGTAACAAGAGCTCAGGTAGCTGTCATGTTAACTCGTGCGTTAGCGTTGAAAACAACGAATGTGAAAAATCCGAAGTATCAAGATATCCCGACAACACATGTCTACTATAAAGAAATCGCTGCTACACAAAATGCTGGGATATTTGAGGCAACAAAGAAATTTAATCCGAATGGGACGCTGTCTAGAGCAGATATGGCCATTGTTTTGCAACGTGCCTTTAAATTAAAGGGAACGAGCCCTTATTATTTTACGGATGTTACAGAGAAAACACCAGGCTATAAGGAAATATTAGCGGTAGCGAACAATAATATTACGAGCGGTTATCAGGATGGTTCATTTAAACCTAAATTGCCATTAACACGTGCACACTTTTCAGCATTTGTTGCGCGTGCCATGACTCTTTCAAAGCCAAATTTACAAAAGGATCCTGCATATAAATACACCTATGCATTTTACTCACCAGATGATGGCCTAAGATATACATTAAACTATCAATACAGCCATAATGATAATAAAAATGATGTTTGGTCAATTGCTAATATGACCAATAATAAGCAGTTTAATGATGAGTTATTATATTATGATGGCTCAGTATACGCACAAGCAATTGCTCAGGAATATAGCTCTCATTACGATTTCTATATAGGGCTACCTCTTAGAATTGGTGTAATTGTTCACGAAGATGATGAAGGTCCAGTTAACGGCAATCGTATAACAGTTCAAACGACGGATGGAACGGTTCGAGCAGGCGGTGTTAACTATAAAAATGTAGCGATATTAGAAGAAAGCTTTAAATATATTGATGTAGTGAAAACTTATTATTTTGTAGACGGTATTGGTTTAGTCAAGGAACTTCACAATGGCGAAGTTGTATATGAGTTACTAAAACGAACAGCAAATTAGAAGAGTAAAAGGATGCATTTCAATAATGCATCCTTTTTTAAGTGAACGATATATGAAAATAACGTTCAAGAGCTTGCTGCCACTCTTTGTCAGTATGTGTTGTATAAGTTGTTAAAGAGTGCCCTTCATATATACGGAATTCATTATTAAACATAGTATGTCGGCCAGAAGGAGTGCGAATCATTGCGATTTTATTTTTTTGGTGTGAAAGCCGTGGGGCAAAAATGGCATCGTTATCGTTATCTGTGAAGTTGTAAAGTAGGCGCCAATTGTGTGGTGTTTGCTCATAAAGCATCCAACCGTACGTGTCATCCCATTCAATTTTGTATAGCTCATTACCTTCTCGATGTTCGTGGTGAGCAATTAACGGAACTGGTTTACATGGGGCTAGTGCACCTACACCAACGTCAGAGATATAAGGTACACCGTCAAATTGGACGAGAAGTAGCTGATGCATAGGGACATCTTCAAGTGGTGTAGTCGCATCCATATTGCGCCAAAATTGTGCGTAACGATTTGTTACAGAAAAACCGAGCTCACGAAGTAACCAGCTATATAAAATGTTTAGTTCAAAGCAATTGCCCCCGCGTTGTTGAACAATGATTTTTTGAAAAAGATCAGGTATAGCAAAGGAGATGCCACGTTTCAAAGCAACGTCTAAATTTTCATAGGGTATCGTATGTAGATGGTTTGTTTGTAATTGACCAAGTAGCTTGATAGACGGCTCTATAGATCCTTGAAATTGAAGATAATTTAAATATTGTTGTATTTGAGAATTCATAAAATCGCCTCACTTCCTTACTAATTAACATAACCGAAATAGCAATAGAATACACGTAAAAAATTAATAAAGAAAATAATAGAAATACAGCTAAATAACTTGTAAAATTAATATATTCACTACTAGATAGTAATGAATTTCCCATTTTTAGTTAAAAATAACGATTCTAAAGGTAGGTATATAAATGACGAAAGAAATAAAGTGGATAGAAGTAAATTCTTACGAAGAAATGAGTGAGGTAGCTGCACATATTTTTACTGAGCAACTACAAGCAAAACCAGCAAGCATTTTAGGACTAGCAACAGGTGGTTCACCAGTTGGAATGTATAAAGAATTAGTTAAGCGTCACCAAGCTGGTGATATTTCCTTTAAGGAAGTTACAACATTTAATCTTGATGAATATGTAGGTTTAGAACAAACTAGCCCTGCAAGCTACTGGACGTTTATGCATGAGAATTTATTTAATCATGTAGATATTAACGAGGAAAATATACATTTACCTAATGGTAAGGCGGAAGATTTAGCCGCTGAGTGTGTAGCATATGATGCTCGAATTGCAGAAGCTGGTGGGATTGATTTACAGCTGCTTGGTATTGGGGTAAATGGACATATTGGCTTTAATGAGCCTGGTACGTCATTTGACTCGCTTACAAACATTGTAGAACTTACCGAATCAACTCGAACTGAAAATGCTATTTATTTTGATCGTCCAGAGGAAGTACCTACACACGCTATTACAATGGGTATCCAATCTATTATGAATGCTAAGGCAATTGTTCTCATTGCATTTGGTGAAAAGAAGCTAGAAGCAATTGAAAAGTTACGAGGCGGGGAAGTGACAGAAACGTTCCCAGCTAGCAGATTATTAAATCATCCTAATGTTACTGTTATTTACGGTGGCACAAAATAAAAAAGTAAGGCGTAGACTTCATTTTGCAGTCTACGCTTTTTTATTTTAGTCTGATAAAGGATGCATATGCTAGAATTAGAGATAGAATTGGAGGGGGTAGTGTGATAAGTACAGTCGCACATTTAGAAAAAGGCGATACGGTTGGCGTTGTATGTTTGTCCAGTCTTGTGGAGCCAGAAAAATTAGGAAATGCATTGGCTTTTCTAGATGAGTTAGGCCTCCGCTATAAAATAGGGGACACGATTACGGCGAAGCATGACTACTTAGCAGGTAGTGATGAAGTGAGACTTGCAGACTTTCATGCAATGGTTCGAGACCCTGAGGTGAAGGCAATTTTTTGTGTGAAGGGTGGATATGGCTCTGCACGAATTGCTAGCAAAATTGATTATGAGCTACTAGCGGAAAATCCAAAAATTTTCTGGGGCTTCTCGGATCTTACATATTTGCATTGTGCAATTAATGAATATGCAAATATAGTGACCTTCCATGGGCCGTTGCTAATGGCTACAGACAAAATGGATGATTTATCGAAAAAGATGTTTTTACAGCTGTTTACTCCGATGGAAATACAGTATACAGAGGCTATTTCGCCATTAACAACAATTGCACCTGGGATAGCACGTGGACAAATTATAGGCGGTAATTTACGTCGCCTAGTCAGCACCTTGGGCACAAAATTTGAAGTCCGTACTGAAGGTAGAATTTTAGTGATAGAAGACATTGCAGAAACGATTCCACGGATTGATTCTATGCTACAGCAGTTAAAGCAAGCAAGAAAGCTAGAACAATTAGCAGGTGTAGTTATTGGCTCATTTACGCAAACAGAAGCAAGTGATGACACTCTTCTAACGTTAATGAAAGAGTATTTTAGCGATTTAGGAATACCTGTTGTAGCAGGTTTTAACATCGGGCATGAAACAACGAATATTGCCATTCCATTAGGAGTCGATGCCATTTTAGATGCACAAGAAAAAGCGCTTCGTCTTTTACCGGGTGTTCATTAAATTGTTTGAGTGCCTGGCACTAGTTTAAAAAAGAAAAATCCACTTTGCTTTCCTCGGGCAAAACGTACGGCGTAACCCTCGCTAAAGCGAGGCTAGTTATGTCTTACGTTTTGTACATTCCCGAAAGGAGTCTAAGTGGATTTTTACTTTATTGTTGACTGAAAATTCTTAATTGTTTAGGTGCCTGGCACTTTTCTTTAGTATGGTTCAGCATCATGTCCTTTGTCGACAGCCTCTTTAGGGGCGTTATTACCGTCAATATTACCGAGAGGCTTGGCAGAGGAAGCATTTGTTTGTGCCATTTGTAAGCCTTCATTTAGTAAGCGACCGTATTCTTCATCTGCCTCTGAAGCTAATGCAATCATTGCCTCTTGAATCGCCATATTGCAAGTCGATAAGTCTCTAATTAAGTTTTCCAGCAGTTCATCGCGTTCCCATTGCTCAAAATTACGATAGGTTTCACCTGCTTGCTTCGTATTGCTTTGGCGATCAATGGATTCTCGAACAAGATTCCCTTCAATAAATGGTGTATATTCCTTCGTTGTTTGAGCGGCTTCTTTTAAACCATTTAACATTGATGGCTCATAATTAATATGTGGATTTTGCCCAGGTGCTAAATCTCGTTTATACATCATTTGCCCACCGTTTTGGTTTGTCGCTACTCGTTTTTTAGGTGCATTGATAGGAAGTTGTAAATAGTTGGCACCAACTCGGTGACGTTGCGTATCAGAATAAGAGAAGGTACGCCCTTGGAGCATTTTATCGTCTGAGAAATCCAAGCCATCGACAAGGACACCCGTACCGAAAGTAGCTTGTTCGACCTCAGCAAAGTAGTCTTCAGGGTTTTTATTTAATACCATTTTTCCTACTGGGTACCAAGGGAACTTGTCATTAGGCCAAAGTTTCGTATCATCCAGTGGGTCAAAATCAAGCTCGGGATGAGGGCCGTCCTCCATAATTTGCACGTTTAACTCCCATTCAGGATAATCACCACGTTTAATAGCATCGTATAAATCTTGTGTAGCATGGTTGAAATTTTTCTGTTGGATTTCTTCTGCTTCTTTTTGTGTTAAGTTTTTAATGCCTTGTATTGGCTCCCAGTGGTACTTAACGAGAACAGCTTTACCCTCACTATTAACCCATTTATACGTGTTAACACCAGAGCCTTGCATCATCCGATAATTGGCCGGAATGCCCCAAGGTGAATACACAAAGGTTACCATATGGAAGGATTCTGGAGAACTTGCGCAGAAATCAAAAAAACGCTCAACATCTTGAATATTTGTAATCGGGTCGGGCTTAAACGCATGAATCATATCAGGGAATTTCATAGCATCACGAATAAAGAAAATTTTTAAGTTGTTACCAACTAAATCCCAGTTTCCATCTTCCGTATAAAACTTTACAGCAAAGCCTCGTGGATCACGTAAAGTTTCTGGAGAATGCCCTCCATGGATAACCGTAGAGAAACGGACGAATACGGGTGTTTGTTTGCCATTATCCTGAAACACTTTTGCTCTTGTATACTTAGAAATGGGGTCATTACCGACAACGCCGTATGTTTCAAAGTAGCCATGGGCTCCTGCTCCACGAGCATGTACGACACGTTCAGGAACTCTCTCACGGTCAAAGTGACTTATTTTTTCAAGGAAATCATAATTTTCAAGCGTCGCTGGCCCTCGATTTCCGACAGTTCGTAAATTTTGATTGTTTGTAATTGGGTGGCCTTGGCGATTTGTTAGTGTATCATCTTTTTCTTCATGAGAATGGTTCATACCTATTGCTCCTTCCAATTGTACTAAATAAAGTTTGTCCAATTGATTGGCAAAATAGACATAAAAAAACTCTCCTGCACACAAGGTGCAAGAGAGTTTTCGGATGGCGTTTTTGAAATCATTATATGCTCGAGTTTTGTTATGCCTTTGCCAATGGTTGGTAATAGGTCATCGGTCATAAAGTAACAGGTCACATGTCATTGGTTTATTCTAGTTGTCTACCTAAGTAGTTTTGAAAACAGCCATCCGACTCGGTTTGGAGTCTCACCGCCCCGAGCTTAGAAATAGCGAGAATCATCAAATTGTATTTCAACGCTGTAGTTTTTGGCATTAATCAAATTAGAGAGCTTATGTGCTTCTTTTTCAAGTTGAAGAGAACGTTCACGGTACGCATCCGGTTCGTACATAGCAATATCATAGAGCATTGTACTTTCGCCATAACCCATGCGTACGCTTTCTTTCTCATGTGTGCCAAAATGTTTGCATAGTTCAGCTTCCGCGCGAAGCTGTGAAGCCAATTCTATGGCCTCTACAAGTGCGAGTTTCTCACCCTTAAAGTCTACTGTATTATTAATATTCGCCTCATAGACAAGACGATCTAATGTCCGTATATCAAGACGTACCTGAGCTAGCTCACCTTCAACAACAGTCATTGGACGATTGCTCGTTTTAGGTGCTTGTCCTTTTTCAACAGTCACAAAGGCACTACGGTGTAACTCACTAATAAGTTCCTGAACCTTTTTAGCTAAAATGCTTTTAAGTTTAACTGCTTCTGCAAGATTAATCATGAAAACACGTCCTTTTATAGAGTAGTAGATGGTGTTGTATTCGTTAAAAGGGCAATTTGATAGTCTCCACCATGAATTTGATTGAACATTTTACCGGCAGACGCAAGAAGCTTTTGCGCATCTTCAGTTGAAAGGGAAGGGCGAAGATAGAAAATATGTAAAGCTTCAGTTGTCGCCTCGGAGACTGCCGTACGTTTTGAATCGACGAACGGTGAACCAAATGGTCCCTCCTCATCACGACTACAAAGTATATGATTTAACGTATTAAAGCGTCCATTTAAGCCTTCATAGCCGGTTTCTTCATTGCCAAGTGCAATTTCTACGTTACCTTTAAGATGAGCTAGATTATAGATGCCAACGGGAATTTCATATTGAAGAGAGAAAAAATTATTTACATCTACACCTGAATGAAACGGTGTTAAATAATTTTGCTTACTAACTCTGCGCATTAAGCTTTCTGCCGAGTGTCGATAACGGTTCGGATCTGCGCCAAGCTTTTTCCAAAGTTGTCGCCATTCTGCAATGCCTGAGCGCTCTGTTACAGGTTGTTCCTGCATTTCTAAATAGAGGTTTTCTTGATACAATTGCAGGCGACCTTTAATCATTTGGGGCGATTCTGCTACGACAATTTTGGTATAATGAATAATGCCGATTTTCAGCTCTGGAAGTTGCGTTAACAACGATGGATTAAGTGATACTTCCATAAAAAATCACCTACTTTATTTATTTTAATTATTATATCATGTAAGGAGTTGGAAATAAAATGAACATACATGACCTGCAACGAGAATTTGTGGCGTATGCAATGTCCATTGGCGTTGATAAAATAGGTTTCACAACGGCAGCTCCCTTTACAGAATTAAAGAATAGACTGCGTCGTCAACAGGAGCTTGGTTTCCAATCAGGTTTTGAAGAGAGCGATATTGAAAAACGAACGGAACCCCTTCAATTGTTAGATAGTGCAGAAAGTATTGTTGCTATAGCCGTCGCATATCCTTCACGGATGAAAGATGCGCCGACTGGTAAAAAAGGTGCTCGACGGGGCATATTTTGCAGAGCATCTTGGGGCGTCGATTATCATACTGCATTACGAGAGCGCTTGGCATTACTAGCAGCTTGGCTGGAAGAACGCGTGCCCAATGTGCGCATTGAGTCGATGGTAGATACAGGTGCACTTGTAGATAGGGCAGTAGCAGAGCGTGCAGGTATTGGCTGGAGCGGGAAAAACTGCTCAATTATTACTCCAGAGTTTGGCTCATATGTATATTTAGGGGAACTAGTGACAAATATCCCATTTTCGCCAGATAAGCCAATGGAAGATGAATGTAGTGATTGCCGTTTATGCTTGGATGTTTGTCCAACAGGTGCGTTAATCGAAGGTGGGCAGCTAAATTCACAGCGTTGCATTGCCTTTTTAACACAAACGAAAGGGTATCTTCCAGACGAATTCCGCTCACATATAGGGAACCGCTTATATGGCTGCGATACTTGCCAAACAGTTTGTCCCAAAAATAAAGGGAAAATCAATTGGATACATGAGGAATTTAAGCCTGATCCAGAGCTTGCTAAGCCATTACTAACACCCCTTTTAACAATTTCCAATCGGGAGTTCAAAGATAAGTTTGGACATGTTTCGGGCTCATGGCGCGGTAAAAAACCAATTCAACGCAATGCCATTTTAGCGTTAGCCCATTTTAAAGAGGAAGCGGCAGTACCTGATTTAATTGGTCTTCTAGAAAAAGATGAACGACCAGTTATTCGCGGAACGGCTGCATGGGCATTAGGAAAGATTGGCGGGGAGCAAGCAGAAATAGCGTTACTTGCTGCAAAGAAAAAGGAACAAGACGAGGAAGTACTCGTTGAGATAAACAAAGGATTACAATTTTTTAGCTAAGGAAGTGTTTCGTTATGCCATTGCATATCGTTTTATATCAACCAGAAATTCCAGCCAATACAGGGAATATTGCACGTACTTGTGCTGGTACTAATACCTCACTACATTTAATTCGTCCACTTGGCTTTTCGACGGATGATAAAATGCTAAAACGTGCTGGCTTGGATTACTGGCATAGTGTCAATGTGGTGTACCACGATTCACTTGAGGATTTTTTAGAAGCATCTAAAAATGGTGACGTGTATTTAATTGAAACATATAGTGAAGAACCGTTTACTACACATGATTTTAGTGATAAAGATCGGGATATCTACTTTATGTTTGGAAAAGAAACGACAGGTTTGCCTAAAGATTTTGCTTATGAACGCAAAGATATGTGCCTACGAATTCCACAAAGTGAACATGTACGTTCATTGAATTTATCAAATACTGCTGCGATCGTTATTTACGAGGCTCTACGACAACAGGGCTACCCAGGTTTACACTAAGAAAAGAGAAAAAGTGTTAGATTGACTGTAATCAATCTAACACTTTTTTGCTTCAGCAGAGTGCACAAGTTGATGGTAGCGAAGGCGGTGACTCCTGCGGTAACGCATGCAAAGTAAGACGCAACAAACCGCGCGTTAGCGAGGGTTGCGGCTTACGGTGTGCCCGCGGAAGGCATCCGCCGTAGCGGACTTCAACTATAGCAAAAATTACGAACATCTTTGCCCATGTGTCCTAGCCTCTTTTTTAAATTGAATTACTCTTTTAGTGCTTTATTGACCGCTGGCATAATTTGAGTTCCTAGAAGCTCAATAGATTTAGCTACTTGTTTAAATGGTACTGCACCAATATCGAGCTGTGCCATAAAGCGGGAATGACCAAATATTTCATGCTGCATTAATATCTTTTCAATGATTTCATTCGGGCTACCAACAAATAGAGCATTGTGGCCAGCCGTCATGCCTTCAAAGCCTTCTTTAGATAAATGATAACGCATACCGCGCTGTGCATTAACATAATGCCAATAATTTGAGTAATGCGGATAAAATTCTTCCTTAGCCTGCACTAAGCTTTCGGCAAAGTAAGAGTGACCAGATACTGTGATTTTCGCTTTATTCATATCATGTCCTGCTGTGTGCAATGCTTCACGATATGCATCAACTAAATGCTTAAAGCGGCTTGGATCTCCGCCTAAAATTGCTAAGTTTAAGCCAACTCCATACCGTCCCGCGCGAATAGCACTTTCAGGTGTTCCACCAACTCCAACATGAATAGGGATTTCACGACTAGCACGTGGTGCAATCTCAGCATTTTGAAGCGGTTTGCGATAATGTCCGCTCCACGTTACACGCTCTTCTTTGTTTAATTTTAAAAGTAACGCCAAGTTTTCCTCAAAGAGTGCATCATAATTATCCACATCATAGCCGAACAGCGGGAAAGATTCGATAAACGCTCCTCGTCCAGCGGCAATTTCTGCTCGACCATTTGATAATAAATCGAGTGTTGCGAAATCTTCGTATAAGCGTACGGGATCAACCGTACTAAGCACAGTCGTCGTACTCATTAATTGAATGTTTTTTGTTCGCTGTGATAGCGCTGATAATACAACGGGTACGGCTGAAATGGCATAATCTAAACGATGATGCTCTCCAACACCAAATACTTGAAGACCTGCTTCATCAGCTAGTTGCCCGTATTGCATAACTTCATCTAGTCGTTCCTTAACACTTGGCATATCGCCATTCACTGGATTTTTCCCGATATCTGCTAATGTATATACACCAAATTCCATAAGATAGCCTCCTTAAAATTTCAGTAAAATAACATTACCAGCAGGATCCTCTGTTTGGAAACCGCCATTAATATCAGTAACAGTCGCTCCAATTTGGCATAAGTTTGCTTTTAATTTATTTGCCTGCACTTCATTATCCAAACGAAGCGTATATGATTTTAAACCAATTTGATTTTCCCCAAGATTTGGTGCGCCTTCAGAATACCAAGTATTTAAGCCGATATGATGATGATAACGTCCCGTAGATATAAATAATGCTTGCTCACCATAGCGTGTGACAATGTCAAAGCCTAAGCCTTTTGTATAAAACACCTCAGCAGCAGCCAAGTTTGATACAGATAAATGAATATGGCCCATTACTGTATTAGCAGGAAGCCCTTCCCATGAACCATTAGCTTCTACTAATATTGCAGGAATATTAAGTGGCTCAGTTACCATATGCACTTGGTCGTTTCGCCAAGTCCAGTCATTTTCAGGACGATCTACATAAATTTCAATACCATTTTCGTCTGGATCGCGTAAATAAAGTGCTTCACTTACATCGTGATCAGATGCGCCAAAGTACACACTCGATTGACGGAAATGAGTAATTATATTTGCTAAATCACGACGTGTTGGTAACAGTAATGCAAAGTGATAAAGCCCACTTGTAGTGCGCGATTTTTGCTCAACTGTTTCTAGCTGAACAATAGTTAGCAATGCTGTTTCACCATCAGCAGTTAAGGTAGCTCGAGTAGATTCCTGTTGTAAAACTTTAAAGCCAATAATTTCTTTATAGTATGTTAGTGAGCGTTGTAAATCACTTACTTTAATTTCAACATTAGTAACATATGTGTTCGGTTTTTCATGAAAATGCATAGAAGCAAACCTCCAATTATTAGTTATGATTAATCATCTAGTTACTTTATGTAAGTAAGTATATTTAATAAAGTAATAGAAGTCAAGTAATTATGAAGCCCAAAAAAAGAAGTAACCACAATGGCTACTTCTAAAAATAAGAAAATCACTAAGTATTATACTTAGTGATTTTCTTGAGCATTATTTGTCCGCTTTGTAGTCGCCTTCGTACCCAGCAGTGAAAATAGCAGCTAAGAAAGCAACAGTTACACCAATAATTAATAATAACTTCATGGAAGAACCCTCCTCATGTTTATAAGCAAATCTCTTTTTAGTATAGCCTATCTACTTTAAAAATGAAACGTCCTTGCTAAATAAAATATGTCAGAAATGGTTCAGACTTTAATATTTCGGGAAAACTATTATAGAGGTGATAAAAATGGAAAAAAAGGTTCCAAATATAGAAAACGGCACAATGGCGAGAAATTTTAAAGAGTTGCAAGATCTTGGTAAACAAATGGAGCATCTCCGTGATGGTCAAGAACTTGCCGAGGATGACCGTATTGCAGACCCGATTCAGGTAGATGAAGAACCCGAAGACAAGCAATAGGAAAGCCTCTCTCAGAGCAGGCGTAGATAGTGATGGTAAAAGTTGATTCCGCGGAGCAAGGCGAGAATTCCGTGAAGCAAGGCAAGAATTCCGCGGAGCAGAGTGAGAATTCCGCGGAGCAAGGTAAGTATTCCGCGGAGCAGAGTGAGAATTCCGCGGAGCAGGGCAAGGATTCCGCGGAGCAAGGTGAGGATTCCGCGGACAGTTCAAAATACCCGGGCAAGAAAAACAATATTTTTAATCCAATTTTTTGTATAATGAAACTAGGAAAAGAAAGGGGCTGATGTTTTTGAATTTACAAACAACAAAAACGTTAACAAATGGTATTGAGATGCCTCGCTTTGGTCTAGGCGTATACAAAATGACAGAACGTGATGAAACGTTGCAGGCTATTGATAAGGCGTTGAAAGTTGGCTATCGTGCGATTGATACTGCTTCGTTATATGGTAATGAGGCAGAGGTGGGTGAGGCGATTCGCCACTCAGGCATTAAACGCGAGGATATTTTTGTGACGACAAAGGTTTGGAATACTGACCAAGGATATGATGCGACGCTACGTGCTTTTGAAGTATCATTGAAAAAATTAAATATGGATTATTTGGATTTATATTTAACGCATTGGGTAGTGCCTGAAACATTTGAGGAAACATATAGAGCGATTGAACGTTTGTATGATGAGAAGTTACTACGAGCAACAGGTGTGTCGAATCATCATGAACATCACCTGCAAAAATTATTATCAAAAGCTAATATTGCGCCCATGGTCAATCAGGTAGAATTGCACCCGTACTTACAACAAGATGCATTAAAGGCATTTTGTGCAGAGCATGGAATTGCTGTTACAGCATGGTCACCGTTAGGTCGCGGAGGGGTGTTGGATAATCCAACAATTATCGAAATTGCACAGGAGCTAGGGAAGTCAGCTGCACAAGTAGTGCTTCGTTGGCATTTGCAAAAGGATACACTGATTATTCCAAAATCAGTGACACCAAGTCGTATTGAGGAGAATGCACAAATATACGATTTTGAATTAACGCAGGCACAGATGGATAAAATGGCAACGTTAAATCGTAATCAACGTTTTGGGCAAGATCCAGATAATTTTAAATTTAATTTTTAACCATAGAAAATCCCGCTATCAAACTTATTGAAGCGGGATTTTGTGTAGTATTATTTAGATTCTTTTACATAAGGAATGTAGTTTGAAAGCATTTTTGCCATATGTGCACGTGTAGCATTGTTATTTGGCATGAATTTGCCATTTGAACCGCTAGCAATTTTTAAATCTTGCATAAGGGCGATAGCGTTTTGTGTTTCTTCATTGTATTTAGAAATATCGCTGAAATCAGCAGTTAATCCAGTTTTTGCATCATGTTGTAAGTTATAAGCACGTGCAAACATTAAAGCAAGCTGAGAACGAGTTACTTTTGCTGTAGGATTGAATTTGCCATTTTGACCTTGTACAATTCCTGCTTCTGCAAGTGCAGTAATCTCTTTTTGTGTCGCTGCTTCTAAACTAGTAATATCTGAGAATGTTGCTTCACCTTTTGCTTCAAGTTTTAATACACGAGCAATAAATGATGCAGCTTGTGCACGAGTTAAGTTAGCATTTGGTGAATATGTTGTTGCAGATGTACCTTGAGTTAAATCACGGTAGTAAAGATCACGAACGTAACCTTCAGTTTCAGAGCCTTTTGCAATATCAGTAAATGGAATTGTAGCGATAATGCGACCTTCCACTTTAGCGTCTACTTTTTTAAGTGTGTTTAAATGATCGATAAACATTTCAAAGTCAATTGTACCAGGTTCACTTACACGGCCGTCTGCGTAAGCTTTTGCTAGTGTTTCATAGCCGTCGCCACCTTTAGCAGTGAATGTGTTTGTTGCACCTTTATAGTAAGCTGCTTTATCAAGCTCTTTACCATTTAATTTAATAGATTTAACGCGTTTGCCAGCTGGGGCTTTACCATCAAATTCTACTTGTAGGCCAGAGAAATGTAGGAAGCCACCTGATTCTTTCGGGAACTCTTTAACACTATGTTCAGCAATTTCATAGAGTTCTGTACCAGTTAATTTTACGATACCAAGTGCATTACCGAAAGGCATTACTGTCATTACTTCACCAACAGTGATATCTCCTGCGTCAATGCTCGCACGGATACCGCCACCGTTTTGGAATGCGAATTGTACTTCTGGGTCAATCTTTTTAGCTCCAGCAAGCATACCGTCTGTAATAACGTTACCTAGATTCGTTTCACCAGCACGAACACCCCAAAGTCCACGTTTACCATCAAGTTCTGTAACAGCAGTGTTGCCTGTTGATTGTTGTTTAACTGCTTCGATTTTGGCACTATATGGTGCTAATAATTTAGCTGCTTCAGCGTCTGCTGCTACAGGATTTTCTTTATCATTTAAAGCATGTAATTGGCCGAAGTATTCAACAACAGCACCGTTATCATCAAATGTTAAATCAAGCTCCCCTAAGTTTTCGCTGTATTGACCAGTTTGTACGATAATTGTTGGGTTTTTGAATGATGTTTCTGCTTTCACAGCTTTATCTAATTTAGTATGTGTATGACCGCCAACGATTACATCGATTCCTTCTACTGCTGCTGCAAGTAATTGGTCATTATCGAAGTCTTTAGAGTCATCAAAGCCAATGTGTGTAAGAGCAATAATTTTATTTACGCCTTTTTTTTCAAAATCTGCTACTGCTTTTTTCGCAGAGTCGATGTAGTTAGCAAATTGTACGTTTGCAACACTTGAAATTGAAGGTGTTTCTTCAGTTGTTAAGCCGAAAATACCAACTTTTTCTCCATCTATATCTTTAATAATACCGTTATAGATTTTGCCGTTTTGGAAATCTTCTGCAACTGTTTTGAATTGTAAGCCATCAAATAATGGATCCTTTGAGAAATCTAGGTTACCGCCTAGTAATGGGAATTCTGCACCTTTAACAAAATTTGCAAGAGCGGCATGTCCTTCTGGGCTTGATCCTAAATCGAACTCATGGTTACCAAATGTCATAGCATCGTAGCCCATTAAGTTCATTAACTTCATATCAACCTCTCCAGTGAATTGATTGAAGTATAGAGTACCAGAGAATACGTCCCCTGCATCTAATAGTAATGAGTTTGCATTAGCAGCACGTAATTCTTTTATTTTTGTTGCTCGTTGTGGTGCTGCCTCAACGTGTGCATGTGTGTCATTAGAGTGCAGAATTGTTAAATTGAAACCGTCCTTTGTAGCAGTTGGCGCAGATTCTGCCGCATGTGCAGCAAATCCAGGTGTAGCTAGTAAACTTGCAACTAGAGTTGTTGCCGCAATACTTTTAACCCATTTCATAATAATGATTTCCTCCCTCATTTATATGTCAGATGACTGACAATTTACTCTATTCTAACATGAAAGAAATCTATCGTCATTACCAATATTGGAAAATCAATATTAAAATTATTGTAAAAAATAGATGAAGAAAATATGAATTCGTAAATTTATACTTTAAATAGAAGAAAAACCAAAAAACGGATTAAGTTGAAACAGCTTATAATCACTAAATCTATTATAAAGTAATTTTTTCCATAAAAAAAAGTACAAACCATGACTTTGGTTTGTACTGCTTCTTTGTACCTATTCTTTGTCTTTTACTATAATTAATTTATTTAAAAATGGGTGTTCAAATTCCAATTGAATAGCATGTAATTCATAATCATCGCTAGCTGTTTCGCGCGCGCCATACATCGTATCTCCGATAATAGGATGACCGATATGTGCCATGTGTACACGAATTTGGTGTGTACGACCTGTTTCTAAAACAAGGTGGACAACACAAGAATGTTTATAGCGTGCAACAACTTCATAGTGTGTTACAGCATGTTGACCTGTGTTTGATACGACACGTCGTGTTGGGTGATGGCGGTCTTTACCAATAGACTCAGCGATAGTCCCCGATGTAGTACGGAGATTTCCTTGCACCTCTGCAGCGTACGTACGAATAATAGTTTTTTCTTCAATCATACGATCAAAAATTGATTTTGCCAGTGGATGCTTTGCAACTAAAAGTAAACCCTCTGTCCCTTTATCAAGGCGATGAACATGCTCTGCATAGTCTCGACCTTGTTCTTTCATATATGCCATTACATGATTCATACAAGTGTGAGTATCGCGGTCGTCATTAGGATGAGTGGACATGCCCTTTGGTTTAGAAACAATTAAACAGTGATCATCTTCATACACAACATCAATCGCACAAACAGGTGTCGGTTTATAGCTAGAGGCAGGAATAGGAAATGAAAATTTAATGAGTGTTCCTGCTGGAAGTGGCTCCTTCCATAGTAGTGGTTCTCCATCAAGTGAAGTGACTGCCTTTTCCATACGTAATTCGTGAACTAACTTTTTGCCTAGTCGCCAATGATTACGTAGCAGCTCCTCGACCGTTGTATTATTGTCTTTTATTTCATATTGAAACATCTATTTTCCTCCGTAGAATGAGGGCTATCGAAGCACCCTTGCTCATTTTTTAAGATTTTAGTACAAAAAAATCCGCTCCCTTTCTGCAGAAGGACGATTCACAAGATACCAGATGTTAAAGCCACTGGATAATCTGGCTTGAATCGCTATCCCACAGGCAAATCGCGAATTTTTTGTCGGACATTATGTTAAAGCTAAAAACGTACTTATCGTTCTTGTTACATTATTTTGCAGTTTTTAACGTTTTGATTAAATAGAAGCTTGCGCCTGCAATTAAAATAAACGCTGTTAATGCTAAAAACGGGATTGTAATGAAACCAAGCCAGTTTATGTATTGACCCGTGCAAGATACGGCGCCACAAGAAGGAGCAGAAGCAGCTAAGAAGCTTAGTTTCTGAATCCCATAATGATAAAGTGATACAGAGCCACCTATAACGGCGAATACTGCCGTTGTTACAGCTATGCGTGGATTTTTTTGAATAAAGGCAATAGTGGTCATTATTGCTATTGGATACATAAAAATACGTTGAATCCAACACATTTTACAAGGCTCGTAGTGACGAAACTCAGAAAAATATAGTGAGCCTAGTGTTGCAACGACAGAGACAATCCAAATAAACAATAAGCTATTTTCCTCTTTTTTTGACATATAAAAACTCCCTTTATGATAACGATGTACTTGTTACGATTATATGTGTTTTGAATTTAGAAGTAAAATGTTTCAATTAAAGAGTTTCTCTATTGCTCCTAGTCAGTACGTTCAAACAATTACAAATAAAAAACAATGGAAATTCAGTCTAAAGTATGAACGGCTTAGGCAGACACCTTTGACTTGGAAATGTTATCATTAAAATAAGTAATGCCAATAAAAAGAGGTGTTTTTGTGAGAGAGAACGAGCACTCCAATATTAGTATTTTAAAAGAAATTGCTGAGTTACTGAATGAAGAAACAGAAATAATCACTACCTTAAAAGGCGCGCTTGTAAAGTTTTTAAATGGTACAAATTTTGAAACGGGCTGGATATTTTTTATTGATGAAAAGGGACGATCAGAGCTTGTTGTCCATGAAAATTTACCAGAGGCACTTGAACATAAAAATTGCCACTACTTAAAAAAGGGAGGCTGCTGGTGTGTATCCCGTTATCGAAATGAAGAATTAAAAAAAGCTTCTAATATTATTGAATGTCAACGTATCGAAAGTGCAATTGCTGCAAATGTTGGCGATCACGAAGGAATTACACATCATGCAACGGTCCCTCTGCAATCTGGCCAGGAACGATTTGGTGTTTTGAATGTAGCATCAAAGAATACGGTGCGTTTTTCAGAAGAAGAGCTAGCATTACTGGAATCGGTTGCCTTTCAAATGGGCTCTGCCATTAAGCGTATATTATTGACAAAGCAGGAGCAGGAAATGGCATTAGTGAAGGAGCGTAATCGTCTGGCGCGGGACTTACATGATTCTGTTAATCAGCTTCTTTTCTCCGTAACATTAACGGCGAGGGCTGGCATTGAGATGAGTAACGACACTGAGGTAAAGGAAACATTTAAGGAGATACAGCATTTAACACAAGATGCTTTAACAGAAATGCGTGCACTCATTTGGCAACTGCGACCAAAAGGTTTAGAGAATGGACTGTTAGAAGCGATAAAAGTGTATGCTGAAATGCTCGGATTAAAGCTACATGTAACCGTATCTGGTGTTTTACAATTTCCATCTCGTATAGAAGAAACACTGTTCCGTGTAGCACAAGAGGCGCTTAATAATGTGCGTCGCCATGCTGGTGTACTCGAAGCGGCACTTTATATTACGGTAACAGCTACTGATATATTATTAGTCATTCGTGATGAGGGACGAGGGTTTGTTATTGACCATAATACAAAGCTCCTTTCGATAGGCTTACAATCGATAAAAGATCGAGCTAAATCGGTGGGGGGTACAGCTGACTGGGTTAGCGAAATTGGCAAGGGAACGGAGCTGCTAATCCGCTTGCCATATTGAGGGGGGAATAAAAATGATTCGTGTACTAATTGCAGATGATCATCATGTAGTCCGACGAGGATTATTATTTTTTTTAAAGACACAGAAAGATATTGAGGTTGTGGGGGAAGCGAAAAATGGTGTGGAAGCAGTCGCGCTAGCTGAAAGCATACAGCCAGATATTATCTTAATGGATTTAGTAATGCCTGAAATGGATGGTATTCAAGCAACGAAGCGCATAAAATCTAAGTTTCCACACATCGAAATTTTAATGTTAACGAGCTTCTCTGATCGAGATCATGTTGTGCCAGCGATGGAAGCTGGGGCAGCGGGATATCAGCTAAAGGATATTGAACCAGATGAGTTAGTATCATCGATTCGCCGTATTATGCAGGGTGAACACACATTACATCCAGAAGCAACTTCAACACTGGAGATGGATCGCCAAGAATCAGAAAATGCACTACATGTTTTAAATCCGCTAACTCCACGTGAGCAAGACGTACTTGCAGAGCTTACAAAGGGAAAAAGTAACCGAGAAATTGCATCATCATTATTTGTTACTGAAAAAACAGTAAAAACGCATATTTCCAATATTTTCACGAAGCTACAAGTACAAGATCGGACACAAGCCGCACTCTATGCAGTAAAGCATGGATTGACCGAAGGCAGCGGCCAGTAGGTAATAAATAAACGTGGCCGGGACAAATCATTAAAATTTTTAAAAGAGAAACAAACTGTTAGCTTATCCGCTATGCAAAATGGATGAAGCCTTAGCTATTCTTACTTTTGCAATAAAAAATTAGAAGAATGCACTAGTTGATGGCAGCGTAGGCGGTGACTCCTGCGGGAACAGCACACAGCGTAAGACGCAACAGACCGCGCGTTAGCGAGGGTTGCGACTTACGGTGTGCCCGCGGAAAGCAACCGCCGTAGCGGACACCAACGACATTGCAAAAAAACGTGTTAGATTGATGGCATTTTTCCCGCTATGCAAAATG
>NZ_JBIWBS010000002.1:30155-423836 GCF_044761135.1 Lysinibacillus sp. NPDC097868
GGATGAAGCCTTAGCTATTCTTACTTTTGCAATAAAAAAATTAGAAGAATGAACTAGTTGATGGTAGCGTAGGCGGTGACTCCTGCGGGAACAGCACGCAGCGTAAGACGCAACAAACCGTGCGTTAGCGAGGGTTGCGACTTACGGTGTGCCCCCGTGGAAAGCAACCGCCGTAGCGGACACCAACGGCATTGCAAAGCGTGTTAGATTGATGGCATTTTTCCCGCATGCAAAATGGATGAAGCCTTAGCTATTCTTACTTTTGCAATAAAAAAATTAGAAGAATGAACTAGTTGATGGTAGCGTAGGCGGTGACTCCTGCGGGAACAGCGCACAATGTAAGACGCAACAGACCGCGCGTTAGCGAGGGTTGCGACTTACGGTGTGCCCGCGGAAAGCACCGCCGTAGCGGACACCAACGACATTGCAAAAAAACGTGTTAGATTGATGGCATTTTTCCCGCATGCAAAATGGACGAAGCCTTAGCTATTCTTACTTTTGCAATAAAAAATTAGAAGAATGCACTAGTTGATGGTAGCGTAGGCGGTGACTCCTGCGGGAACAGCACGCAGCGTAAGACGCAACAGACCGCGCGTTAGCGAGGGTTGCGACTTACGGTGTGCCCGCGGAAAGCACCGCGTAGCGGACAGCAACGGCATAGTAAAAAGTGTTAGATTGATTGAAGTCAATCTAACACTTTTTCTCTTTTATGCCTCTTTCCAAGTAAATCATTGATTATGACTAAATAATTTGTTAGACATTTCTAGTAAAGTAGAACTCGGAGTGAGTGCTAAGTCTTCCTTTAGTTTTTGTTCATAGGTTAAAAAAATAGTGTATGCCTGTGTATGCAATCCTGCCTCGATTAACAGTTGCAAATATTGTTCAAGCTTAAGTTCATTATAAGGATCAAACTCTAATAAACGATTGAGATAGTCAATAGCTTTTTCCGTTTCGGTTCCTATGCTTGTTTGAAACCCTTTCTCTAATAACTCTATGTATGATTTAGTAAGCTTATCTCTATCTGAGGTAGCCCATTCATAATCATCAAATATGAGTAAGCCGTCCTTATAAATGGCAAGACATTGATTGATTAATGAAATCGGAGGAAAATCCGACTTCTTAAAATCACTAAAACAATCTTGGAATTCGTATAAATCACACAAAATATTAGGTTTCTCAAAAATATAATATTTGTTAGAAAATATTATACAGTTGGCGTAGCCCATATTATTTAATGTTTTTCTTAAATAAGATAGTGCTGTATGAAGATTAGATTTAGCACGAACATAATCTAAATTGGGCCAAAGAATTCCGATTAAAACATCCCGATGAATAGGCATGTTAGGGTGCAATATAAAATAAGCGAATAATTCTTTTGTTTTCTCAGTTTTGAAGGACACGAGACTATTGTTGCTATAGGTAGCAAATTGATTAAAGCATTGGACATTTAAAATCGTATTAGAGGTTTGTTGTACCAACTGCTGCATAGAAAATTCGTGTTCTATACGTGATACTGTTTTTTCTAAGCGCGCTTGGCTAATCGGTTTAAGTAAATAATCAAGTCCTCCAATTTCATATGCTTGGATTGCAAATTCTGAATACGAAGTTATAAATATAACAATTACATGTGGGCGATTGCTTTTTATAATATCAGCTACTTCAAGTCCATTCAGTTCATCAAGCTTTATTTCTAAAAATATTACTTCAAATTCCAGTGATGGAAGGCTATTTAAGAATAGCTTTACACTAGTGAAGGTTTTAGTAACCTCTATTTGTTGAAAGTTTTGTAGCTTATTTTGAAAATAGTGTAAAGCTAGAGGTTCATTGTCTATTAAAACGGCTCGAATCACATCAAAATCTCCTTTATACAATTAAATTGAAAACCATTAAACTCTAGTACATTGTTTTTGAAAAGGTCTCCCCATTATATAGAGGATAAAAGTTTTTTATGTAGTGTTAAGAGAATTGAAATAATTGTATAAGCGTTTATTATTAAACTATTTTGAAAAAAGAAAGTTACGATAGTTAAACTAGAAAATAGACTGAAGGGATTTAAAGTTTCTTATTTCTTATTTTGTAAAAACATTCTAATGAATGTATTATGTAATAGCCGTTATTATAGTACATTTGACTTAAAGAAAACTCAAAAGGTACTTAAAAAATACTTAAAAACAATAGTATATAAGTAATTGAAAATTACTTTGTTGTGGAAAAGTAGTGTGTGTTTTAAAAATATGTACAAAGTTGAGGGATTAGACAATGAAATTAGATCGTTTACTAACGATGACAATGATTTTAATTAATCGTAAAAAAGTAAAGGCTCAAGAATTGGCAGAGTTATTTGACGTATCAGTTCGTACAATTTACCGCGATGTTGAAACCCTAAGCTGTGCAGGGGTACCGGTTGTGAGTCAGCAAGGCGTAAATGGTGGGATAAGTTTAATTGATGGTTATAGAATGGATAAGCAAATTTTAACGAAGGAGGAACTAACCTCTCTGTCGATTGCTCTCAAAAGTGCCTTAACGTCATATGAGGATTCTCACGCCACAGCTGTTTTAGAAAAATTAACAGGGATAGCAGATGAGAAAGTGAAAAAATCGATTGATCATTTATTTGTTGACCTAAGCCCTTGGGGACAGAACGTTATATTAAAAGAACAAATAACCTTATTAAAAAGGGCAATCGAGGACGAGCATTGTGTCAGCTTCTTGTATTCAACTGCGCATGGGACGATGACAAAGCGCTTGATAGAGCCGCTTACTTTAGTACAGAAGGGTAAAGTATGGTATATATATGGTTATTGCACTTTAAGGAATGGTTTTCGCTTATTTAAAATCTCAAGAATGAAGGAGATAAAAGAAGAATTAATATGTTTTGAACGGAAGACAGTTCATTTAACAGAACTACCTTGGGATAAAGCTTGGCAACAACCGCACAACTTAGTGGAAATCACACTGTCATTTGATGAAACTATTCGAACATTAGTAGAAGAAACATTTGGAGCAGAACATATAGATAATGAAAAATCTATTGTGCAAGTTTCATTGCCTGAAGATGAATGGCTATATGGATTTTTGCTGAGCTTTGGGAATCGAATAAAGCTTATTGATCCCCCTTATTTAGTTGAAATTGTGCAAAGACGGGCTCAGGAAATTGTAGCATTATATGCAGAAAATAAAAGGTGATTTATTACTCTCAATTGATGACATACAGTTGTCAAGTTTGCTTTGTTATAGTGAAAACAAATGAACGAAGGGTGGATATAAATTATGCAAAGTTATTGCCAAAGCTGTGGAATGCCATTAGTGAATGCAAAAATGTTAGGAACAGAAAGAGATGGGCAGGTGTGTCAGGACTATTGCACATATTGCTACGAATTAGGAGAGTTCAAACAGCCAAATATAACTGTCAATGAAATGATTAACATATGTGTACCTCATTTAAAGGAAGAGGGCATGGCAGAAGAAGATGCCCGTCAAATGTTAGCTTCATTTTTACCTAGTTTAAAAAGATGGAGAACAGGCGATGTTAATCCTCCAGTTGTAAAAGAAAAACAAAGCTTTCAAATAGTAGGAATAGAAGCGCGCACAAATAATGCGAATGAAATTACTCCAACAGCGAAAATACCTCAATTATGGACAAGCTATTTTCAGCAAAATGTAGCTAGTCAACTGTCAACTCAAGTGAACGAGGGCGTTATGTATGGACTATATTCGGATTATGAAACAGATGTTAATGGAGATTATTCAATTACCCTTGGAGTGGAAGTATCAACTGACAAAGAAGTGCCAAATGGGATGTCTATAAAAACAGTTCCTGCCTCGAAATATTTAGTCTTTACTTCAGAAAAAGGGGCAATGCCAGAGATTGTAATCAAAGCTTGGCAAGATATATGGGCTTGGTTTGCAAACTCTGATGTAGAACGAACGTATACTGGCGACTTTGAACTATATGATGAACGATGCCAACCTACTGAGTCTCAGGTCGATATTTATATTGCAATTAAGTAAGTATGATAATAGTTAAACGCGAATTGCCTTGCGATGCGGCATAACGCAAAAAAGCCAGTCTCTTACCATCAAGTGGTAGGAGACTGGCTTTTGTTTGTAGGAGGCAAATCTTCGATGTGTGGTTCAATATGGACGAGCACCTGACAGAAACTATTTTCCCGCATAATTGTACGTTCAATTTCTTCTGTAATACGGTGGCTTTCAAAGACATTTAAATAAGGATTCACAGTCACTGTTACATCTATAAAGTACATATTTCCATGTGCGCGTCCTTTGAAATCTAGAAGTTCAATAACGCCGTCTACATTGCGAATTAGTACTGACAAAGTCTCGACTTCATCAATATCAAAGGCATCTGTAAGACTTTGAACAGCTTCCCAAAATATTTCTACGGCAGTTTTTAGTATAAGAAAAGCTACAACAAGAGCTGTCAATGTATCAATAATCGGGAAGCCGAAAATTGCACCGAATATCCCGATAGCTGTACCAATGCTGACAAGTGCATCTGAACGATTGTCGTAAGCGGCAGCTTTAACAGCAGCACTTCGTATTTTTTTTGATAGAGCTAAATTATAGCGATAAACAATATACATTACTACGGCACTCCCAATTGCAACAAATGCTGTTAACATGGATGGGGTTGTGCCAGTTGGCTCCCACAGTCCTCGTAAAGAAGCAATCAAAACTTGTAGGCCGACAACAAGCATAATGAAAGATGCAACAAGTGACGCAACAGTCTCAGCGCGTAGATGGCCATATTGGTGATTTGAATCTGGTGGTCTTTGGGCAATACGTAAGCCGATTAATACGGCAATAGATGCAATGATATCAGTTGTATTATTTAATCCATCTGCTTTTAAAGCTTCAGATGTTCCAATATAGCCAATTGTTAACTTTACTGAGCTCAGTATTAAGTAGGTAGCTATAGATAACCAAGCACCTTTTTCCCCTTGACGTAAATTTGTATAGAGCTCCATTTTGTTTCCTCCTCGCAAAACTTTCGGGCATTATAAAACGACCCCCTTATATGAAAGGGAGTCGTCTTAGCTGTGTTATTTATAGTCTTTCGATTCTTCGATGTCATTTGCTAAATCAAGTTCAGGTAATTTCAGAACTTCTAAGTATAATATGTGGTGACCGTCTAGTTCTTTAGCTGTGAATTCAAAACCTTGCACTTCAATGCTATCACCTTCAACAGCATCGAAACGCTTCGTCATGAACCAACCACCAATCGTATCGATATCATCATCTTCTATGTCAGTACCTAGCATATCATTGACGTTTTCTAGTAGCATTTTTGCATCTAAAATAAAATGATTTTCTGCAACTTCTTGTACTTCTGGGATTTCATCTTCATCGAACTCATCTTGAATGTCCCCGACAATTTCCTCGATAATATCTTCAATGGTTACAAGACCCGATGTTCCACCATACTCATCCATTAAAATAGCCATATGAATACGTTCACGTTGAATCTTGAGTAATAATTCATTAATTTGCGTTGTTTCCATGACGCGAATAATCGGTTGCATATAGTCAATCACTAATTTATCACCATTTGCTGGGTCTTTAATGTAAGCAGTTAATAAATGCTTCATATTGACTAATCCAATAATATGGTCTTTATCACCGTCGATAATTGGATAACGAGTATATTGTTCAACACCCAGTAAATCGAATACTTCTTTAATAGTAAGCTCTTTCTCGATTCCGACGATTTCAGTACGTGGCACCATGATTTCTTTTGCAAGGCGATCTGAGAACTCGAAGATACTGTTAACATATTCATATTCTGCGTTATTAATTTCTCCACCTTTTAAACTATCCGACAAAATCATACGCAATTCTTCTTCAGTATGCGCAACTTCTGATTCTGACATCATTTTAAGACCAAATAGACCTGTTAAACCACGAGCAGAGCCATTTAATAATTTAATGATTGGATACGTAATATTGTGGAATAAAATTAACGGACCAGACAAGTTTAATGTAACAAATTCTGCTTTTTGGATGGCTAAAGTTTTTGGCGCCAATTCCCCGATAACTACATGCATAAACGTTACAATTGAGAATGCAAGTATAAATGAAAGGATAGATGTTATGCTACCGTTCAGATTTAGAAACTCGAACACTGGATGTAAAATGATTTCAAACGTTGGTTCACCTAGCCACCCAAGTCCAAGTGCTGTAATTGTAATACCTAACTGACAAGCGGATAAGTACTCGTCTAAATCCGAGACAACACGTTTTGCATTTTTCGCTTTTTTATGGCCTTCTGCGACTAATTGATCTATGCGGGTAGTTCTTACTTTTACGATTGCAAATTCAGTTGCAACGAAAAATCCTGTCATTATGATTAGTAGGGCGAATGCCGCCAACCTTATGGTTATTTCCAATATGTCTCCGTCCAAATAATTCCTTTGTCCCCGCCCGAATGAGGGAAGTAAACAAAGTGTACACCTCCTATGATTTAAAAAATTGTTGGATGTTTTAATCATAAGTTATTTATAACTAAAACACAAATATTGACAACGACTTTTTTATACTATTTTTAGAAGGCATAGCTTTTAAAAAAATGGATATTATCTAGATGACAAATGATTGAAAATCGATATGCATTATGCTAACTTTATATGGAGCAAGGATAGTTTATTTAGAGAAAGAAGCATTTGCATCTCATATAAAACGACACGTCAAAAATCTCAAGAGTGCTTTACTTGTGGATTTTTTTAAATGAATTATTTTTAATATGCAACAAAAAGAGGTTGTCCCAATTATAGGAGACAGCCTCTTTTTTGCGTCAATATGTATCGAAAAAAATTATTGTTGAAAGCGTAACTTAAGACAAGCCTTTTCCACATCATGCACAGATTCCTTTAAAGGGATTGCGTCTGTAAAAGTTGAGATGGTGATAGGTGCTTTTTCTGTCAGCCCTTGTTGTGTAAGGATATAATGATTGCCATTATAAATTAAGTACATTTGTTTACTAGCACGTTTTCCGATTCCAGTTGGGGATTCAAAAATAGCTTTTAATTGGCTGCAATACTCACTGTAAAAATTACTACTAAAGCCAGATAGTACTTCAAATTTTTTACTATCGATAGTATTTGCCTCATCGACTAACCCAAATATTTTTGCCGAAAATTCAGAAAAAAGTTCTTTTACTTTTGCACGAATTAATGCTTTTGAATTATAGTTGTTTAAGTCATCCGAAAGTGGGACTTTACTCATTGAAATAGCCTCCTGCATAAAAAACATTTAGAAATAAATTCATTTATTAAATGTATAAGAAAAATACAGGAATATCAATATAAACAAGCACTTTTCGTATAATAGCAGTGATTTTTCTAGTAAATATTAGGTATTTTTAAGTGGGTCAAAGCAAAAAAATATCGATATTTTTAGTCATAAATATGGAAAAGCATAAGTTCGTGAATCATTTTTTTAACATCTTCTTCATCCGGAGGAATAGGTCCAATCCATTGAATGACTCCATCCTTTAAATATTCTGCAGCATAGCGTTCACGTTGATAGAAAAACGAAATGGCCCATCCAGGAAGCTGTGTATTTTCAAATAAAGGTTTAAAGCTAAAATGCTGAATCATATACAAACCCCATTTCTAATTATATGTATTTAATATTATTCAAGGATAGCGGTAATTTTGCAACTAAACAATTTGTCATTGTTTAAAGAATAGGTACAATTATGCTTTGTCGTAATTAAATGGAGGGTATTTCTTTCGTTGGATTTCATTGCTCTGCTATAATGAGTCCAATAGGCGACAAAATACGCCAAATGTGAATACGATTGAAATGAGTGGATGCTAATGGACAATTTTATAGTGACATTAATATTTATGGCCATCATCGGTGCTGCAATCGGAGGTATAACAAATCATCTTGCAATTAAAATGCTTTTTCGACCTCATGAAGCAATCTATATTAAAAATTGGCGCGTGCCCTTTACACCGGGTCTTATTCCAAAAAGACGTGATGAATTAGCGAAACAGCTTGGCCTAACAGTTGTAAATTATCTACTGACACCTGAGACCTTTAGGAAAAAGTTTTTTTCCAAGGACATTCAAGATAAAGTAGAGCAATTTGTACAAACAAAGGTAGAAGATACATTCTTTACGGATGATAAAACGATTCAAGATTGGTTATCTTTAGCTGGTTTCTCCAATATGCCCGCTACAATCGAACAAAAGGTAGAGCTAATTGTAGCCGGACAATTTGAATCAGTTAAGAATACATTATCAACGAGAGCAATTCGTACACTGTTATCGGAGGACATTCAAAATACGATTGATGCTAAAATTCCAGTAGCAGTCGGACATATTTTAGAGAAAGGTGAAGATTATTTTTTATCGCCAGCTGGTGAAATGACGATTAAGGCGATGATTGATGACTTTTTATCGTCAAAAGGATCACTTGGCGGTATGATTAATATGTTTTTAGGTGATTCCTCGTCACTTATGGGCAAAGTACAACGCGAGCTTGTGAAGTTTATACAGGCTCCTGGAACAACAGCACTACTAACGAACATTTTCACACAGGAGTGGGAAAAATTAAAGGATCGTCCAGCAATGGATTATTTAGGGGATATTGACTTTGAACCGATATTAGCAAATTTACAAAGCTATGTAAAAGATCAATTAGCAGTTGCAGAACGCTTACAGCATCCTATTTCATATTACTGGCCTAACGGTAGTACGTGGATGAGGGAAACAGTAGTGCCTCAAATGATCGAAAAAGCATTTGATAGAGCAGAAGACAAATTAGAAGATGTGTTAAAACGCTTAAATTTACAAGAAATAGTACGTGAACAAGTTGATTCGTTCCCAGTATCAAAACTTGAAGAGCTTGTCCTTGGTATTTCGAAGCGTGAATTTAAAATGATTACTGTTCTTGGTGCAGTTCTTGGTGGACTAATTGGTATTGTGCAAGGTTTAATCGTCTACTTTATTTAGAAAGGGGAAAAAGAAATAATGGTTAATATTTATAATGAAATTAATGCTTTGGAGGCAACTTTCCGCAAAACGGCGGAATTTAAAACATTAGAAGAAGCAGTAGCAGTAGTCAAGGCGGATGAGGATGCAATAAAGCTATTTCAAAACTTCCGTAAGATTCAAATAGATTTACAGCAAAAACAAATGGCTGGGGAAGATTTACAGGAAGATGAACTACTCTATGCTCAAAAAACAGCACAGCTCGCGCAACAAAATGAGAAAATTGTAGCGATGCTTGAAGCAGAGATGAAGCTAAGTGGCGTTATCGAAGAAGTAAACCGTATTTTAGTAAAACCTATTCAATCGTTGTACGAGGGCATGTAAGTAAGCGTGTTTATCAGCAATACACCGTTAAATGTTTTGTAAGGAATAAATAAACGAATATTTGCACATATAACAAAGTAAGAAGGAAAACGTGTCTCGGCTATTCGAGACACGTTTTCACTTATGGAGGGAATGTCATGCATGTTTTAATTGAATGGACGTATAAAACACCAAAGGGTGCAGGGACGGTTTTACGATCAGAAGAAATGCCAGCAGCTCAAGCATTATTATTGGCGGAGGATATGGAACGTACAGGACGTGTCAAATCGCTACAATTTCTTGATCGACAAGATACGAACTGGTCTATAAAGGAGCTAAAGGCATATCTAAAAGAAGTTGATACGGAACCTCACAATATTACTGTCTATTTTGATGGAGGCTTTGACCGTGCAACTACACAGTCAGGACTTGGGTGTGCCATTTATTATGAGCAAAATGGTAAACCCTATAGGCTAAGAAAAAATGCCTTTTCCGCGGAGCTCAAATCAAACAATGAGGCTGAATATGCAGCCCTTTATTTAGGTTTAGTGGAGCTTGAATTATTAAATGCTCATCATTTGCCGATAAGCATTATTGGGGATTCACAAGTAGTAATTAATCAGCTAAATGGGGAATGGCCTGCATTGGAGAAGGATTTAGCAGGTTGGGCGGACAAAATTGACGCGAAATTAAGTGAGCTAAGCCTTCGACCCGACTATAAGCTTATTTCGAGGAAAGAGAATGCAGAAGCAGATAGACTGGCAACACAAGCATTAAACGGAATTGATATTACAGGGCTGAGTGAACTGATAAAGGAATAATAGTGAAAGGGGGGCGTCCAATACTACAGACGCCTCCCTTTTATTTACACTTGTCCTATGAAAAAAGCTGTTTATGAGTCATAAATTTAGGATATTTTTTGGCAAACTGCTGTAAGCTTTGCTTGAAATGAAATGTATTCATAAAGTTTTGTGCTAATCGTAATTCATCAGAGTATAAAAGGATATGGTGGAAATGTTGTTGAATAAAGTTTCTTGCATGTTTATAATGCTCGTTGATAGAGATAGCGCCATACATTTCTTGGTGATTAATAATATAAATAAAATCGCAAAGGACCTTTTGACCGCGATATTTTAAAAATATGGTGACATACAATGTCTTTTCGTCACAACGTTGTAAATCAAAATGATGGAAGGCTACTTCTAATTGCTGAATAAAGCTAGAAACAGAAGGAAAGTTTTCTTTTATTACAACCACTATCAACACCACCTTTACTAAAAATTATATGTATAATTAAATAATTTGTCTATAATTAGTCTAAATATTCTGTCAATAATAACTTGCAAATAGTAGCTTTGCTTAAACTTATAAAAATTTGTTAAACTATTGAGGCAATCATTAATTTAGTAATGTACATTGGAATATTGAAAGAAGAGAGCGAAAACAATGAAAATTATTCAAATAGATCAAAAATATCCTGAGGATTGGATTCGCGTATTAAATCATATTGCGAATTTATTTTTTGAGGATTCGAAGTTAAGTACGACTGCGCAGGAGGCGGATATGTCCGTTGCCTTCAACTACCGAGTTGATGAAAATTTTTCTATCTATACGAGAGCGGTGCTAGAGGTAGATGATAAGCGTTATACGAGTGATTACCATATTGATTATGAGGTAGAGGCAGTTGGTCGTGAGCAAAATATTCGAATGAAACGTGCACTATCGCACGTGTTTTTAGATGTGCTAGAGCAGCATACTGGGATGCATCAGCAATGGGGTATTTTAACAGGTGTGCGCCCAACAAAGCTCTATCATAAATTCCGCCAGGCAGGTTTGGATGATATAAAAATTGCTGAAGTGCTCGTACGTGACTTCCGATTGTCTGAGGAAAAGGTAGCACTGTTGAAGGAGATTGTAGCTCGTCAGCTCGTCACTATTCCTGACTTAGATAATATTGGGAAGGAAATTAGTATTTATATTGGCATTCCATTCTGTCCAACAAAATGTGCATATTGTACTTTCCCTGCTTATGCGATTGGTAGTAACCGTAAGCAAGGTCGTGTAGAGACATTTTTAGATGGTCTGCACATTGAATTACGTGAGATGGGTAAGTGGCTGACAGAAAATAATATGAAAATCACTTCAATTTATTGGGGTGGCGGTACACCAACTTCAATCGAGGCACATGAAATGGATGCATTGTATCAAACAATGTTTGACGCCTTCCCGAACCCAGAAACGATTCGGGAGGTAACGGTTGAAGCAGGTCGTCCGGATACAATTACACCCGAGAAATTAGCTGTACTGAAAAAATGGGGTATTGATCGTATTAGTGTTAATCCGCAATCTTATACAGATGAAACATTAAAAGCAATTGGACGCCATCATACGGTGCAAGAAACGATTGATAAGTTTTGGTTAGCACGCGAATCTGGTATGAATAACATTAATATGGATTTAATTATTGGTTTGCCAAATGAAGGGACGGAAGAGTTCCAACATTCATTAGAGGAATCTGCAAAAATGCAACCAGAGTCATTAACAGTACACACATTATCCTTTAAACGTGCATCCGAAATGACGCGCAATAAAGATAAATACAAGGTGGCAGATCGTGATACGGTCGCACAAATGATGCAGATGGCGCAAGTATGGACGAAGGAAAATGATTATGTTCCTTACTATCTATATCGTCAAAAAAATATTTTAGGTAATTTAGAAAATGTAGGCTACAGTAAAGCGGGCGAAGAAAGCATATATAATATTGTTATTATGGAGGAAGTGCAGACTATCTTAGGTATTGGTTGTGGAGCATCTTCAAAATTTGTTCATCCTGAGACAGGGAAGATTACACAATTCTATAATCCAAAAGATCCTGCAGCTTACATCATGACGTTTGAAGACGCAATTGGCAAAAAAATTGAGCTATTAAATGAATTATATAATGCTTAAAGGGCAAAAGAGTAAAGTGTTAGATTGACTGCAAATCAATCTGACACTTTTTTGGTGTGACGTTGATGTCCGCTACGGCTGATGCTTTCCGCGGGCACACCGTAAGCCGCAACCCTCGCTAACGCGCGGCTTGTTGCGTCTTACTAAGCATGCGTTCCCGCAGTAGTCACCGCCTACGCTACCATCAACATGTAAAATTGTTTGAGTGCCTGTCACCACCATCCGAAATCGCCGAATCGCCGGTAAATCTTTGTCAACATTGCCGTAAATGATTTACCGTAAAGTGCAGGCCATTTTTAAGATGACAGCATCCTCAAAATATTGTGGATCGTAGCCTGTAAGCTCTCGAATTTTATTTAATCGATAGGTAAGTGTGTGACGGTGAATATTAAGTTGTTGTGCACAAAGCTTCAGTTGCAAATTACAATCAAAAAAGGTTTGCAACGTTTCGAGTTGTTTAGCATTCATATTTTTTAGAACGCGATTTTGGAATGCTTGTACTTCCTCGGAATCTCTCTTTTTAAAAAGAGAAAATAACTCGACATCTTCAAAAAACGTAATTTCTTTATTAATAAAGGCAAATTCAAGTGCTGTTTTAGCACCGTTATAGCAATGTGGAAGTTGTGCTAAATTGGGTACAGTTGGTCCTACACCAATTTGTAATGAAGGTAGTTTGTGCTTTTTTTTCCGTAATGCTTTCATCATTTGCTGCTTTTGCTGTTCATCGTAGTTTGTTAGTAAAATATAATATTCTTGTAGTTGGCTATGACCAGAAAGAACAGATTGCTTATAAAATAAATCCTCAAAAAACAGAGGGAGGCTATTTTCCGCAGATGACGGTGCATCCAAGCTAAGTAATACAATTTGAAATGGTGCTTCTAAAGTGAACGGAAGCTTTTGAATGCGTTCTTGTAAGGCAGCGTCTATCTTACTACCATGCACCAACGCTTCGAATATGTAATCGTTATTTTTACGTTGCCACTCACTTTTCGATTCCACAATAGCTTGATGTGTCATGATTTCAGTTGTTAGTTGAACGAGATTGGCAATTTCTAAAATTTCCTCAGAATCGCCTGTAATGCCGATAACTCCAAGGACCTCATCCTGATACATAATCGGCATATTGATGCCAGGTTTTGTATTTGGATAGGCATCAATATTTTCCCCATTAATGATGAGTGTCTCTTTCGTTTTTGCCACGTAAAGAGCGCCTTCGTGAATATTTTCAACTCTCATTTTATCACCTGAAGCTAAAATAACTCCGGTTGGACTAATAACATTAATGTTGCGACGTAAACGTAACATTGTTTGATGTACTATTTCTTCTGCTAATTTTTTTGTTAACATGCTTATACACCTCGCATAAATAAACCTCTGTTATATGACAGTTAATTTGTACATTCATTATAATGTTTTCTGAATTTATTGTCATTATAATAATTTGTAAGCGCTTAACTTAAAGTAGAAGAAATTTCTTGTATGCGATAAAACTATATCGTCTGACAGCTGAGCACCAACGTAAATATGAATGGATGTAAAGTGGGGGTATAACATGAAAGTCATAATTTGTCCGGATTCTTTTAAAGGTACTTTGTCTGCATTTGAAGTAGCAAATGCGATGCAGGAAGGAATCTTGGATGCTAATCAATCGATTGAAACAGTTATTTTACCAGTGGCAGACGGTGGAGAAGGTACGTTAGAATCACTCATTGCTTCAACAGGGGGGAAGTATATTTCAGAAAATGTGCTTGATCCGTTAGGCAGAACAATCAAAGCAAAATTTGGTGTGCTTGGGGATGATGAAACCTGTGTTATCGAAATGGCACAGGCATCTGGTATTACGCTGTTGCAGGACAGTGAAAAAAACCCTGAGCTTGCATCAACCTATGGGACAGGTCAGTTAATAAAGACTGCACTTAATAAAGGGTTTCGTAAATTTATTATTGGAATAGGTGGCAGTGCAACAAACGATGCTGGTATTGGTCTATTAAGGGCACTAGGCTTGCAATTTAGAAAAGATGATGGGACTCCCATTGCGAATGGCGTATCAGCATTGCTAGATTTAGCATCGATTGATAATAGTCAACTTGATGCACGATTGTCTGAAGCAACATTTACAATTGCATGTGACGTGGATAATCCATTGATTGGAGAGCGCGGAGCTACAGCCATTTTTGGTCCGCAAAAGGGTGTCAAAGAGCATGAAATTACTTATTTTGATAATTGCTTAAAGCAATTTGCAGATATTGTGGAAACGCAATTTCATATTCGATTACATGATTATAAAGGGGCAGGTGCTGCTGGAGGTGTAGGTGGCGCATTAATTGCCTTTTTAAATGGCACTTTTCATGCAGGTATAGATATTGTTATAGATGCTGTACAGTTAAAAAAACATTTGAAAGATGCACAAATTGTTCTTACTGGTGAAGGTAAATCGGATCGTCAAACGTTACATGGAAAGGCGCCATTGGGGGTGGCGATGGCTGCAAAAACAACAAACACACAGGCTGTGTTATTGTCTGGAGTCATTGATGAAGAAGATAAGCCTGTTTTGCACAATTATTTTGCTGTTGTGGAATCACTAGTAGATGAATCGACTACTGTCCAGCAAGCAATGCAAGAGCCTTATCATTTGATTCGCCTAAAAACGAAAAAAATAATTGAGAATTATGTAAATATGGGGGATGAGTAAATGTTGTTCGTTATTATTTTAATAGGGGTATTATTTGTTGTAGTCGGAACAGCAAAGCTAAAGCTTCATCCGTTTCTAGCACTATTAATTAGTGCATTTTTTGTAGGCATTGCTTCTGGTATGCCATTATTAACTGTTGTTGAAAGTATAAATACTGGATTTGGAGGCTTAATGACAAGCATTGGTTTAGTCATTATAGCTGGAACAATCATCGGGTTAATTTTAGAAAAATCAGGGGCTGCCTATCGAATGGCAGAAGTTGTATTGCGAATCGTTGGTCCAAAGCGTCCACAATTAGCTATGTCTTTAATCGGCTATATCGTATCTATTCCAGTTTTCTGTGATTCAGGATTTATTATTTTATCGAGTTTACAAAAATCATTAGCAAAGCGCGCAAATGTTACGATTGCCTCGATGGCTGTTGCATTGGCAACAGGGCTCTTTGCTACACACGTTTTAGTACCGCCAACACCAGGGCCGATAGCAGCGGCTGGTAATATTGGGGCGGCAGATTATTTAGGAACTGTGATTGTTATTGGATTGTTAGTAGCAATTCCAGCGACATTTGTAGGCTATTTATGGTCAGTTAAAGTAGCAACGAAAATTCGTGTGCCTGAAGATGACTTAGAGGCATTGGATTATGAAGAAATTATTAAATCATTTGGTAAAATGCCTTCAACGTTTAAATCATTTTTACCGATTGTGCTTCCAATTATGTTAATCGGTCTAGGATCAATCGCAGCATTAGTTGGGGATAGTGAAGCTACATTTAATATGATTTTACGTTTTTTAGGGTCACCCACAGTTGCCTTATTTTTAGGTGTTGCAGCAGCGATGTTATTATTACCTGAAATCAGTGAAAAAACATTAACTGGTTGGATTGGTGACAGCTTAAAAGAGGCTGCTCCGATTTTATTAATTACTGGAGCGGGCGGCTCTTTTGGAACGGTTATTAAAAATGCTGGCGTTGGTGAAATGTTGCAAGAGATGGATTTAGGTATGTTTGCAACTGGAGGTCTTTTCCTAGTTGTACCATTTATCGTAGCAGCTGCGTTAAAAACAGCACAAGGTTCTTCAACAACAGCATTAGTTATTACGTCTTCACTAGTAGCTCCGATGCTTATTACGCTTGGCATTGAAGGCGCTGTTCCTCTAGCATTAGTTGTTATGGCAATCGGTGCAGGAGCCATGACGGTTAGTCACGTGAATGATAGCTTTTTCTGGGTTATTACGCAATACAGTGGGATGGAAGTTACGCAAGCCTATAAAGCACAAACTGTTGCGACACTATTGCAGGGGCTTGTTACAATTGTAATTACAATGATTTTGTGGTGGGTACTAGTTTAACCTGCTTCAGTAGAAGGTTTCGAATTTTTGTTAGCCGCAATTGGATTGAGTAGAAACAGAGAGCAGCCTTCGAGTTCGCTCTCTTTTTTTGTATAATAGAAAATAGAAAGGAAGTTATTTTATGAAAAAATTACTTGCAGTGCTCCTTTGTATTTTTGTATTAGCAGGATGTACATCAGCATTAGAAACAGAAAAAATACCAGTGGCAGCAGGTCATGAAATGCGTGTGCATTTTTTTGATGTAGGACAAGGCGATTCAATTTTAATTGAGTCACCGAATGGTAAAACGATGCTCGTTGATGGAGGTGTTAAAGGGGCTGGGCAACAGGTCGTTTCATATATAAATGAACTCGGTATTGATAAGCTTGATATAGTCGTCGCGACTCATCCTGATGCCGATCATATTGGTGGTTTAATCCCTGTATTAAATTCGATTCCTATTGAACAGTTTTATGATTCGGGGAAAGTACATACATCACAAACATTTGAAGAAATGCTCTCGCTTATTGATACGAATAATATTCCGTATAACGTGCCAAAAACAGGTGATAGTATTGCTTTTGATGATGAACTAGAAGTAAAGGTGCTGAATGCTAACGAAAATGCTTCAGACAATAATGATGCATCGATTGTGTTAAAAGTTACCTATGGAAATATTTCATTTTTATTAACAGGTGACGCAGGTGTAGCTTTAGAAAAAGAAATGCTACAACAAAATGTTAAGGCGACGGTTTTAAAGGCAGGCCATCATGGTTCCAATACAAGTAGTTCCCAAAGCTTTATACAAGCAGTGCAACCAGAAGTAACCATTTTGAGTTATGGTAAGGACAACAAATACGGACACCCACATGCTGAAGTTGTAGAGCGCTTACAGGCGATTGGAAGTAAAATTTATGCAACAGCCGAAGCTGGGACAGTTACCGTTTCAACAGATGGGGTAAGCTATAATGTAAGTGCGAAAGAGTGGTCTGGAGCCATTGCCGAAAAGCCGAAAATGAAACAAGATGTAGAAATTATTCGCAAGGATTTAATAGAGGAAATTGTTGCTATAAAAAATAATGGTCAAGATACGGTTTCTTTAAAAGAATGGCAACTTATATCAATAGAAGGTAATCAAGTTTTTAATTTTCCAAATGTATCGTTACAGCCTGGCAAAACGATTTATGTTACAAGCGGTACGACAGCACGTGAGGGGCAAAATTATTTAAAGTGGACAACAAGACAGATTTGGCTGAATGACGGGGATAGTGCACAATTACTTAATGCGAAAGGGGAAGTTGTAAGTGAACTCGACTAAATACACATTAGACCGCATTGAAGATGGCTATGCAATTTTTTTAAAATATCCAGAGGAAATTGAGCAACTAATTCTACCTATCAATACCATTGAACAATCGTTACAAGCCGGTGATCGCGTCCTAATTAAAGAAATCGATAACACCTACCATATCGACATATTAAAAGAAGAAACAGAGCAAAAAAAAGCCGAAGTTCAAAGTTTAATGGACAAATTACGCCGAAAAAATTAAGTGCCAGTCACTGAAACAATTCTGAATTGTTTCAGTGACTGACACCAAGAACGCACGTAAAGCGAAGTGGATTTTTTTACGCTATAGAAAGTCACAATATGCTGCTTTTAGAAGCGGGAACTATGCACAAAAACTATGCTAACTATTTTGAAAATATGCTAAAATAAGCGATATGAATGCTTTTTGTTCAAGTAGAAAAGAAGCTAGGAGCTGACACGATGTCAATAAGTACAATTATTTTTGATTTGGATGATACGTTGTTATGGGACAAAAAATCTGTTAAAACAGCATTTGAAAAAACATGTGAATATGCTGCAACAATACATACGGTGGATTCAGCTGAATTAGAGGAAGCTGTGCGCAAAGAAGCACGTGCACTTTATGAGGGCTACGAAACATATGACTATACGGTGTTAATCGGTATTAACCCATTCGAAGGACTTTGGGGAACATTTGATGATCCAACTGATTCTTTCCAAAAGATGAAAGAAATTGTACCTGGATACCGCTCAGAAGCATGGACAAAGGGCTTAGCGGCACTTGGAATTGACGATGCTAAATTTGGAGCTGAACTAGGAGAACGCTTTGTAGCAGAACGCAAAGTGTCACCACTTTTATATGAAGATACGTTTACTGTTTTAGATGAGCTGAAAGGTAAATATCAACTTATATTATTAACAAATGGTGCACCAAGCTTACAAAATTTAAAATTAGAAATTACTCCGGAAATTGCTCCGTATTTTGACCATATTATCATTTCTGGTGATTTTGGAAAAGGGAAGCCAGATGCTTCTATCTTTGAGCATGTGATGGAAAAGGCGGGTATTACTGCTGACGAGGCAATTATGGTTGGCGATAACCTAAATACAGATATTTTAGGTTCATCTAGAGTTGGCATGCGGAATGTTTGGATTAACCGTGAAAATAATGTACCCACAGGAGTTGTCACGCCAACATATGAGGTGGATTCATTAACAGCTTTTTTAAAACTTGTGAAAGAGCTTTAATCCTTAAGAATTAGGTCGAAAAAAATAAATATGCTTAAAAAAGAACTGATTATTAATTAATCAGTCTTTTTTATGAATCGCCGATAAATTCTACAGAATCGTCAATAGAGCTTAGACAATGTGCGCTATCGCAGTAGTCGTTGCCTTCATCCTCCACGACCATCAAAATGATAGAAAAATGACAAAAGGCATCAAGAGTGGGAACTCCTTGATGCCTGTGCTTATTACTCTCACCTATTAATTTAGAGATTAAAGGTCAATTGCTTTTACTTCATCGATGTTTTCAAGTTGTGAAACGTATGTTAAATCTTCTTCCGTAACAACATTATCGACTGTTAGCATCATCACAGCTGTTCCACCAACTTCAGCACGCCCAACTTGCATTGTTGCGATGTTGATATCTTTTTCAGCTAGTTTTGTTGCTACGCGTCCAATCGCACCTGGTTTATCTGTGTTTTTAATGTAAAGAAGGTGACCTTCTGGTACAACGTCTACTACGTAGTTTTCGACTTTTACAATACGTGCACCAAGGCCATTTAATAATGTACCAGCAACAGTATGTGTTTCAGTAGCCGTTTTTACTTCAACTGTAATTAAGCTTGTGAAGCCTTTCGCAGTAGTAGTTTTATGTTCGTTAATTTTCATGCCAATACGTTCAGATAAATAACGAGCATTGACGTCATTAACGTGATTACCATGGTTTTTAGCTAATAAACCTTTTAAAGCATTAGAAGTTAAAGGACGTACGTCATAGTTTGCAACTTCACCAGCATAAGATAGGTTAATTTCTTTAACTGGCTCAGCTGTTATTTGAGATAAGAATGAACCAAGTTTTTCAGCTAATTCAAAGAAAGGTTCTACTTGTGCAAGTAGTTCTTTCGGAATTGATGGCATATTTACTGGGTTTGTCACCGTACCTGTTTTGTAGAATTTAATAATATCGTTTGATACGTCAACTGCTACAGATTCTTGTGCCTCAATTGTAGATGCACCTAAGTGAGGTGTTGCAATTACTTGTGGTAAAGTTAGTAATTTGTGGTCAGTCGCTGGCTCAGAAACGAAAACGTCAAGAGCTGCGCCTGCTACTTTACCTTCGACAATAGCATCATATAGATCATCCTCATTAATGATACCACCACGAGCACAGTTAATAATACGCACGCCCTCTTTCATCATTGCAAACTTTTCTTTGTTAATAAGGTTACGTGTTTCTGGTAGTAATGGTGTGTGTACTGTAATGAAATCTGCAGCGGCACAGATTTCTTCGACAGTTGATTTTGTAACACCCAGTTCATTTGCACGTTCATCAGTTAAGAATGGATCGTACGCCATAATGTTCATACGTTGACCTTTTGCACGGTAAGCGACTTCTACACCAATACGACCAAAGCCAACAACGCCAAGAGTTTTATTTTTAAGCTCAACCCCAACATATGATTTACGATCCCATTTACCATTTTTCAATGTATTGAAAGCTTGTGGAATGTGACGAGCAAGAGAAGTCATCATTGCGATTGTATGTTCAGCGGCAGAGTTTGTGTTACCATCTGGTGCATTAACAACGATAATACCGTGTTCTGTTGCAGCAGCTAGGTCAATGTTGTCTACACCTACACCAGCACGTCCGATTAACTTTAAGCTTTTCGCTGCTTCAATTACTTCGCGTGTTACTGTTGTTTGAGAACGAACTAGTAAGACATCAATATCAGCAATTTTTGCCATTAATTCCTCAGGTGCTAGTCCAGTATCGATAATTACGTTTAAATCTAAATCATTTTCTTGGCGTAATGGGAAAATACCATCTTCACTTAGTGGATCAGCGATAAATACGTTAATTGTTTTTGTTGCAGTAGTCATTTGTAATTAGCTCCTTTTAAATAAAATTATTAGTGATGTTTATAAGTGCAGTCCCCATTTTGTAAAAGTTCCTACATCATGCAAACAATCTTCTTTTTCGAAAAATATAAAAGCCTTCCGCGCCTTACGAACACAAATATTGTGTCGTAAGGGGCGAAAGGCTGAAAAATATAGGTTCGCGGTACCACCCTTAATTACTGCTCGAAAGAATTTCGTTGCAGTCTTAGCTATATGCGTAACGTGCATGTGACGGACAGGCTTACTTTTTGGTTTTCGGCTCGTCTATTCGGGAGTGGAACTATATCGTAGAAATCACTGATTTACACCAACCATCAGCTCTCTTTGGATTTTCTTTCGACTAGCATGTCTCCGTCGTTATATTTTTGCGTGATTAAATTTGTTAACATCATAATCCCTATTGTTCACCTTTGTCAACATTTATTCAAAAAAAGATTAAAATTACTCGCTTCAAAAGTCTGAAAACTGCTTATATACGAACGATATTAATATTAAAAGTTTATAATGTTCGTCTTTTTACAGAGGACATTGTAAGCGCTAACGAATGTGTCAAGACAGAGAATATAGGGGTTTAGCGAGTATAAAAAGATAAAAAAATTTCGGGGGATAATTGTATTATAGTAGATTATTTCCATAACACTTCCTTTGTTTTAAGACGGAATGCGAACATTTCGTTAATGCCACATATTTGTCGAAATTATATAACGATAAGGAGGTAAAGTGCCAATAAGAGAAGAATGTATGTAAAGAAAGATAGATTTAGATTTAGATTTTTCGGGGGTGTTGGGATGAAATATGATGTAGCGATTGTCGGAGCTGGTCTGGCGGGACTAGTTGCAGCCTGTGAATTAATAGATGCAGAGAAACGTGTACTATTGGTGGACCAAGAGCCTGAAAATTCAATGGGAGGACAGGCATTTTGGTCTTTTGGTGGGCTATTTTTAGTAAATTCACCCGAGCAAAGAAGGCTTGGTATTAAAGATAGCAAAGAGCTTGCATGGCAGGATTGGCTAGGGACTGCTGGCTTTGATCGTTTGGAAGATGAGGATTCATGGGCTTACAAATGGGCAAGGGCTTATGTAGATTTTGCTGCAGGTGAAAAATATGCATGGCTTAAATCATTAGGTATAAAGTTTTTCCCTGTTGTTGGTTGGGCTGAACGAGGTGGCTCATTAGCGGGAGGTCACGGTAATTCGGTTCCTCGCTTTCATATTGTGTGGGGAACTGGGCCAGGGATTGTAAAGCCTTTTGCAGATAAAGTGAAAAAAGCGATAAAGGAAGGAATTGTTGATTTTAAGCCGAGACATCGTGTAGATGAATTTATACAACAGGATGGTCGCATTACGGGCATTAGTGGCACAATTTTAGCTGAAAGCTTTGCACAACGAGGAGAGCAAAGTTCTCGCATTGGGGTAGGTGCTTTTTCCTATGAAGCAAGGGCAGTTGTTGTCGCAAGTGGGGGCATTGGTGCAAATATAGATTTAGTGCGTAAGAATTGGCCAGCTCGCCTTGGCACTCCGCCAAAAAATATAGTATGCGGCGTACCAGCTTATGTAGATGGTCGCATGCTAGAAATTACGGAACATGCGGGTGGGCGTATCGTTAATCGTGATCGGATGTGGCATTATACAGAGGGTTTAAAAAACTGGGACCCAATTTGGCCAAACCACGGTATTCGAATTCTGCCAGGTCCTTCATCATTATGGTTTGATGCCGAGGGAAATCGCTTTGGAGCACCGAACTTTCCGGGGTTTGATACATTAAGTACGTTAGAGGCTATTCAAAAAACGGGTTATGATTATTCATGGTTTATTTTAACGGAAAAAATCATTGAAAAGGAGTTTGCTTTATCAGGTTCAGAACAAAATCCCGACTTAACGAATAAAAGTATATCAGAGTTGATGAAACGCATTTTACCGGGTCCCACTGCACCAATCCAAGCATTTAAAAATAGTGGGGAGGATTTTGTTATTGCAAACGATTTAAAACAGCTAGTAGATGGGATGAACAAGCTTGCAGGGAATGAATTGCTTGATTTTATTAAAATTAAAGAGCAAATATTAGCACGGGATCGTGAAATGGACAATAAATTTTCAAAAGATTTACAGGTAAATGCAATACATGGAGCAAGAAATTATATTGGTGATAAAGTAGTGCGGGTTGCAAAACCACATAAAATTTTAGATACAAAAAATTGGCCTCTAATTGCAGTACGTTTAAATATTTTAACCCGCAAAACATTAGGGGGCTTACAGACGAATTTAGATGGAGCTGTATTTGGCATGAATGGACAACCGGTACCAGGATTATTTGCAGCAGGCGAAGTTAGTGGTTTCGGAGGGGGCGGTGTACATGGTTACCGCGCATTGGAAGGAACGTTTGTCGGCGGATGTTTATTTAGCGGACGACAAGTTGGCCGCTTTTTAGCACAACAATCTTAAGTGCCAGTCACTCAAACAATTCTGAATTCTTATGGCACAGCCAGTAGAATTAACTAAGAAACAATTCGCACAGAATCCTGTGGGAATGCACGTAAAGTAAGCCGCAACAGACGGCGCGATTGCGACGGTTGCGGCTTTCGATGTGCTGCGTGAAAGTGCCAGGCACTCACACAATTTTATTTTTGAACTTGTGCAATTTTTGCTATTTGTTCTTCTACTTGCTCTTTTGTCCAGTCATTTTCTTCAACGAAGAAATTACGTTTTGCGCGGCGACAATCGTTTGAACAGCTACGCATATAAAATGCCTCGTGCTTTTCCTCACATAGCATTAATTTGTGGCACTCAGGATTAGCACAGTTTGTATAGCGCTCTGTTGGTTCGCCTGTGAAATAGTCCTTACCAATAACCACATGCTCGACCTGATTAATAGGCACACTGCGGCGACGATCAAAAATAAACATTTGGCCATCCCATAATTGTCCCTTTACTTCAGGGTCTTTAGCATACGTTGCAATACCACCATGTAGTTGACCGACACTTTCACCATAGCCTTCACGTTTTAACCAACCCGAAAATTTTTCGCAGCGAATGCCACCCGTACAATAAGTTAAGATGTTTTTACCAGTAAAGTCTTCTTTATGTTCTTCCATCCAAGCTGGAAGGTCACGGAAGTTTTCAATCTCAGGGCGTACCGCATTGCGGAAATGTCCTAGGTCAAATTCATAATCGTTACGTGCATCGATAATAACCGTATTGTCTTCTTGCATACGAGTCATAAATTCTTTTGGTGTTAAATAATCCCCAGTTATTTCTAAAGGGTTAATATCATTTTCTAAGCCAAGGTGTACAATCTCCGTACGAGGTCGTACATGCATCTTTTTAAAAGTATGCCCTTCTACTTCATCGATTTTCCACATAATATCGCTAAAACGAGGGTCAGCTTTCATATGATTCATGTAGCTTTCAGTTTGCTCAATCGTACCAGAAACTGTACCATTGATGCCCTCTAATCCTACTAAAATACGACCAAGGAGACCGATTTCTTTACAAAATGCTAAATGTTCTTCGGCAAATGCTACTGGGTCCTCAATAGCAACATATTTATAATAAAGTAATACACGAAAGTCCTTTTGTGTCACAAAAATACCCACCTTTAAATTTCATTATTCGACAATAAATATAGCATAACAACGACTATTTTGCGTAGGAGAGAAGGAGTTTTCAGAAAAAACACGAATAGTACATAGTGAATGACTATTCATATTTGGGGGTGTAGGACATGGAATTTTCAACAATTACATTAGAAAAATTAGAGCGTCGTGCTACTTTAACGCTAAATCGACCGCATGCTATGAATGCGATGGATGATGTGATGATGCGTGAATTAGCAGAGTGTTTCGAAGCATTACAGCAAGAGCAAGAAATACAGGTTTTAGTTATTCGTGGGGAAGGAAAGGTCTTTTCTGCGGGCGGTGATATTAAAGCAATGCTTGATCCAAATAAGCCGCTAAATATTGATGAGGCAATGGTATATTTAACACGTATCGTCAAAGCTTATTACCAACTACCAATGATTGTGATAGCTGCAGTTCATGGTGCATCAGCGGGGTTAGGCTTTAGTTTAACACTAGGTGCTGATATCATAGTTGCTTGCGAAAATAGTAAGCTTGCTATGAATTTTATAGGGATTGGGTTAATTCCAGATGGTGGTGGTCATTTCTTTATGAAGGAAAGGCTTGGCACTGTGAAAGCAAAACAAATGATTTGGGAAGGAAAAGTGCTGACAGCCGAGGAAGCACACAATATAGGCTTAATCGATTATGTTGCGCCTGAAGGTTCGGTTTTTGCAGTGGCTGATCAGTTAGTTGGAAAGATGCTAGCATCACCAATTGCTTCAATGATTATGACTAAAAAGATTTTACATGCACAAAACTTGCCGCAGTTAGAGAGCGTTTTAGCGATGGAAGCACAAGGGCAATCTGCTATGCGTAAAACGGCTGATCATTTAGAAGGCATTCATGCATTTGTTGAAAAAAGAACGCCGGTCTTTGTAGGACATTAAGTCATTTAGTATGGTCAACAAGCTGAATAAAAACATAAAATTTTGATTCAAATGGATTTTAATACGACGCAAGCCCCATCACATAGACTTTTGATACGAGAAAAGCGAGATTCCATTTCGGATGCTCGATCTCGTCCACAAAAGCGAAGTGGTGGGGCTTGCCGATTTATCAATTGTATAGCTCTTTGTTACTGTGTGAGACGCCTAGAGTATTTTCTACGTGTCTTTTTAATTTCATAGTTTAAACATGGAATAATATTAATTTCCCAGAAGCGTTAACAAGTCGATGTGTTTTTTCTGCAACGCCCTTTTCTAAAATTTGCTGTTGACCATTTACTTTTGCAGCTTCATCATTTTCAAAAGTCCAAGTTTCATCAAAAAGTGTTTCCCCAGTTTTTTCAAAAGCTGTAAATCGATAATTATTCATAAACAAACCCCACCCTTTACTTGAATATATATCTATTATACATAGAAGAAATATAAACTTCACGGTATATCTAGCGAATATTTCGATAATTTACGAAAATTGTGGAAAATTTAGTACAACATGAAGATGAATAGTTCTATGATTTCGTTTCTCAAGTAACATGAAGTATGATAAAATAGAACAAATATTCGCTTTCGATTGATCCTTCCGTACAGGGCATAAAGCTACCAGCCTTGTACAAGCACAATGAAAATCTAGACGAAATGAAGAACAAAGGTTTAATTAATTTGTAGAGGTGATTGGATGTCCGCAATTCGTTTTTTCCATATGGCAGATTTACATTTAGATAGTCCCTTTAAAGGCTTATTTGGATTACCTGAAAGGAATCTAAAAAAAATTCGAGCAAGTACTTTTGAAGCATTTGATAAGATTATTCAGAAGACAATCGAAGAAAGACCAGATTTCCTACTTATTGTAGGGGATCTTTATGATGGAGAAAATCGCAGTTTACAGGCACAAAGACGTTTTCAGGCAGCGATGGAGACGCTATTTGAACATAACATCCCCGTCATTGTCAGCTATGGCAATCATGACCACTTACATGGTTCTTGGACACGTTTTGCTTTGCCAAGTAATGTTTATGAATTACCAGCTGATACGAGTGTTGTACAATTAAAAATACGTGGCCAGCAAGTAAATATTTATGGCTTTAGCTATGGTGAGCGTCATGTTAAGGAATCGATGATTGATCGTTATCCTGTTGCGCAGGATCAGCATGCAATTCACATAGGTATGCTGCATGGCAGTGAAGCAAGTGATTCTACACATGCGGTATATGCACCATTTAAAAAAGAGCAACTTCTTGAAAAAAGATACCATTACTGGGCGCTTGGTCATATTCATAAACGACAGCTATTACACAATGAACCTCCGATTGTTTATCCTGGTAATATTCAAAGTAGACACCGCAATGAACAAGGAGTGAAAGGTTTTTATGATGTAACCTTATCGCAAACATCTGCTGATTTAACATTTATCCCGACTTCTGCTGTTGTTTATAATATGGTGGAGGTGGATTGCACAAATGTGCTTCATGCAAATGAGTTACTACTAAAATGCGAAGAGGCAATCGCTCATAATCGAATGGAATATGGAGCATCTGTAATTGAGCTTCATCTGAAGAATCTAGATGAAGAAGCTGCAGCATTGTTTGAACATGCTTCGGTAGATGAATGGCTTGAAACAATTCGGGAGTCAGAAGATGGGATTGAACCAATGGGATGGGTGCAAAAACTTATTTTGCATAAAGTTTCAACATCATATGAGTCGACTGCTATGACTGAATCTGTAATCAGTGTAATGGAGCAGTGGGATATTTCTGATTGGAAAGATATTTTAAAGGATTTGTACCAGCATGCGAGTGGTGCAAGATTTGTAGAACCTATAACAGAACGAGAAATTGAACAATTGAAGCTTGATGCTCAGGAGTTATTAACCGATGAAATTCAAAGGGCGTGAAAACTTTGCTAACGATACAGAAAATTCACATTTACGGCTTTGGTAAGCATGAAAATATCACAATCTCTTTGCAAGACGGTGTAACTATTTTTTATGGCATGAATGAAGCTGGTAAAACGACCATACAGCAGTTTATTTTACAGATGCTTTTTGGATTTCCAACAAAGCAACAAAGCCAGCGAAAATACGAGCCAAAAACATCACCCAAATTTGGGGGGCAGCTGACCATTCTCCACCCAATATATGGTCAATGTACAATTGAACGTGTTAAAGGAAAGGCTACTGGTGATGTTACTGTATATACAGAAGATGGTATGAAGGGGCATGACGAGCTTTTAGCCAAGCTTTTGTATGGCTATTCACGCGCATCATTTGAAGCGATTTTTTCATTTTCAATTCATGAACTGCAAGGTATCGAAAAAATGTCAGAGGATGAATTGACGCATCTATTGCTTGCTTCAGGGACAACTGGCATTCATCGGCTATCTGCACTTGAAAAAAAATTAGAAAAAGATGCTGGAGAGCTTTTTAAAAAATCTGGTAAACTTCCCCTCATCAATCAAAAAATGGAGTATTTAAAGCAACTTGAAAAGACTATTAAGAAGGAACAGGCTACAATCCATACATTCGAAGATAAATCACTCAAATTACAGCAACTTGAGCAAAGATTGAAGGATTTAAATAAACAACAAAAAACACTGCAACAAGATTGGCAACAACTTACGGTCTTAAAACAGGCAATGCCACTCATTGAACAACAAGAAACACTACAGCAATCATATAAAAGTTATGCACATGTTCAATTCCCACCAGAAGGAATTAGACGTTACGAACAGTTAAAAGATCGACTGACGCACGAAACATTACAGCTGACTCAACTAGAAGAACAATATCAAGCTTTAAAAAGTAAGCTTCAATTAACAGCAGATGAACAAGCAATTGAAGAAATTGCGAGGCTTATGAATAAAGAAGTAACTTGGAATCAGCTCCTCGTCAAAGAGCAGAACCTTAAGGACGAGCTGTTTGTACTAGAGCAAGACATTGAAGCACAGTTTCGTTTACTAGGCGTGCAGGAATTGGAGGCTCAAGCAACCCTTTTAGAGGGAACTGTATCTTTGCAACAAGAGGAACAATTTCAACGACAGTTGACTGTCTTAACTGAAGCTGAGGAAGAGCTAAAATTTTATCTACAATCGTTAGAGCGAATACATGAGGAACTAGATAGCATTTCTCGACAGAAAAAGCATCTACAGCAGGAGTCATTAACAGCTGAGGAAGAACATATTTTAGCACAGTGGCCCCAGAGAAAGAGGCGCTTAGAACAATTGCGTCATGTTAAATCGCAACGCTCAAAACAGAAACAGCCAACACTTCTTGTTATCCTTGTGATAGCTATAAGCATTGTTGCGCTTATTTACGGTGTTTTAGAAAAGAATTGGGCGGTAATGGTTATTGGTGCTCTCTTATCGCTAGTATTCATATTGCATTTAAAACAAGCGAAACAAGCTGATGATGGGCCTCCTGAGCATAATAGTCAATTATTGAGAGAGCTAGAGCAAGAAGAAAATATTGTGCAAGTGTTACTTGTGAAAAAACAACGGCTTGAAGATCGATGGATGCTAGCCAACGAGCAACAGCTTGATAAAGAACGACAGTATGCACAACTCGAACATAAAATTCAACAAGCTGAACAAGTAAGCACCGAGGCAACACATATGCTGCAAAGCTTTTTGGAACGTTTCCACTTAGAGGGAAGTGTACCGCGGTCACTATTACCAGAGTTGTTTATGCGTATTCGTGGTGTACAAGAGATGGTAGTTAAAAAAACAAGCATAGATAAGCTTTTACATGCTATACAATCTGAAAAAAACGAGCTTTATGAAAAGCTACAGCAAGTTTTAAAGAATGAGTATAGTGAGCAGGAAATTTTTGTACATCTACGCTCAACATATTTAGCAATTCAGCAGGAGCAACAACAGATGTTGCAAACAAAGGAACAACTCGCTCAAATACATTCAAAAAAACAAGAAGTACAACCACTTTTGGAAAACTACGAATCGGAAATAGCCCAATTATTTCATGACGCGAATGTAGAATCAGAAAATGCATTTTACGAGACATTTGAACAATTTCAACAGCAGCAAAAGCTTCAGTCCGAACTACAAGCGATTCAATATCAATTAGCTTCATTAGATATGCAACAGCAAGAGAGCTTTTTAAGTGCGGAACAACTTCATGAAAAAATACAAGCACTGGAAGAAGAACGCAATGCCGTTCGAATAGAAATTGAACATTGCTTAGAAGAGCGGGCAGCCTTGCAAATTGAAAAGGAACATTTGCTTAACGATGAACAATATGGTCTACTGTTACAACAGTTTGAACAAGAAAAAGCATTATTGCAACAGCTAATGGAACAATGGGCAACTAAAAAAGCATTAGCAACTGCTATTCATGAAACATTATTCCGTTTGCGTGAAGAAAAATTACCACATGTACTTACACAGGTAAATGCTATATTCCATTCGTTAACAGGTGGTCGTTACGATAAACTTTTCATTCATGAGGAAGGCTATTTTGAGGCGCAAGCAGTTTCTGGCTTACGCTATCATGTAGCAGAATTATCACAAGCTACAAAGGAGCAGGTCTATATTTCATTGCGAATGGCATTAGCGAAAACCCTTGCAACTTCTGCGCCATTTCCATTTATAATGGATGATCCTTTTGTCCATTTTGATCGAAACCGTACAAACAAAATGGTACAATTAATGAAAGAAGTAGGATATGAACGTCAAATTTTATATTTTACTTGCCATGAAGGGATGCTCGCACTTTGGCAAAAAGAGCAAATTGTCGATCTAGGAGCACTAGCAAATGAAAGGGGAGTGACGTCAACATGAAAGGTATTACGACGCTCCAAGTTGGAGAATCAGTTGATCAATTTTTATTAATTAAACAATCGACTAAAGGGGTTACCACTGTAGGGAAGCCATTTATGTCACTGTTACTACAAGATAAAAGTGGAGACATTGAGGCGAAACTATGGGATACAAACGAAGATCATGAAAAAATGTACCATGCAGAGGCGATAGTGCATGTAGGTGGAGAAATTCATGACTATCGTGGGAAAAACCAATTACGTATTAAAACAATTCGTGTGGCAAAGCCAGAGGAGGGAATTGCCGTTAATGATTTAGTTCCTTCTGCTACTACTCCAAAAGAAGAGCTCTATGAGGAATTGACACAATTCTTCTTTGATATTAAAAATCCAAATATTTCACGTATCACGCGTGCAGCTATTAAAAAGCATCAGGATGCTATTTTAGTATTTCCAGCAGCAACGAAAAACCATCATGATTATGCATCAGGCTTATTAGACCATATGGTATCGATGTTAAGGCTAGGGAAAGCCATTGCTGATTTATATCCAACGCTAAATCGGGATCTATTATATTCGGGAATTATTTTACATGATATTGGTAAGGTCGTTGAATTATCTGGTCCGGTGGCGACAATGTACACTGTTGAAGGTAATTTACTTGGGCATATTACGATTATGGTCAATGAAATTGCTAAAATTGCAAGCGAACTTGAAATCGAAGGCGAAGAAGTGATGCTCTTACAACATCTAGTATTGTCGCATCATGGAAAAGAGGAATGGGGAAGCCCGAAAAAACCAATGATTCAAGAAGCGGAAATCTTACATTATATTGATAATATTGATGCGAAAATGAATATGCTTACGCGCGCATTAGGTAAAACAGCTCCTGGAGAATTTACAGAGAGACTATTTCCTCTCGATAATCGATCATTTTACAAGCCAAATATTCAGTAAAACGAAAAGGGTTACGCCTGAATCGGCGTAACCCTTTTTCATATAGTAAAATAATTACTATTTAGATTCTTTATCTTTACTTTCATCTGCAGCTTTTTTAGCAGCTTCTTCATCTGCTTTTGCTTGTTCTTCACTTGTTGTTGTAAAAGATTCTAATGCATCTTTTAATTCTTTATCAGAAGTTTTGAAGTTTGCATCTTTTGCTAATTGAGCGATGATGTCTTTTAACAATGTTTGTGCTTCACCAGTTTGTGTAAGCTTGTTTAACATTGTTGTACGAATTTTTTCTTCTTCATCTTTAAATGAGCCTACATCTTTTACATCGCGCTTTTCCGTAATTTCAATTACGTGGTAGCCATAGCTTGATTTAATTGGCTCACTTAATGTGTTTAATGGAAGGGCATAAGCCGCATCATTGAATTCATCTACCATAGAACCAACTGTAAACCAACCTAACTCTCCGCCTTTTGCTGCAGAACCAGTATCAGTTGAGTATTCTTTTGCAACATCAGCAAAAGAAGCGCCACCTTTAATTTTTTCAATAGCTTCTTTCGCAGTTTTTTCATCTGCTACAAGAATATGGCGACCATTTAATTCTGTTTTCATTTGCTCATAATATTTTTTTACGTCTTCTTCTTTAATTGCTTTGTCTTTTAAAGCTTTTTCTTGAAGTAGTTGTACGCGTAAAGAATCTTTAAAGCCTTGTTCAGTTAAGCCATTTTCTGCTAGTGCTTGTGCAAAGCTATCGCCGAACTGAGATGCAGTTGCATCATATTGTTCTTTAATTTCTTTATCAGTCACTTCATATTTGTCTGCTAATACTTTTTCAGTCACTATCTGTTGTAATACATAAGAGCCTGTTAAAGTTTTCGCTTTTTCGTTAAAATCAGATACTGAAATATCGCCTACTTTAGATGTAACTAATGCTTTGCTATCAGCTCCACTACAAGCACCAAGAGCTAAAATTGAGGCTGCTAATGTTAAAGATAATACAGTCTTTTTCATATGGATATTCTCTCCTTAATTCATTTCGTCCATTTTTTACTATAACATAAACGTTTTAAAAACAAAATGGTTCCCCCTTGAGTATAGCCTAAATTTCAAATTTCAAAGCGCATAGGATATAGAAAAGAAAGGGGGTGAAGTTATGAGCAACGGAGGATACGGTGGTGGCGGTGGCTACGGCTCAGGCTTTGCTTTATTAGTTGTGTTATTTATTTTATTAATTATTGTTGGTGCAGCGTTTCTATACTAATTAATAAAATGCCGAAAAGCTAAGGATATGCTGTTCCTTAGCTTTTCTTATCAATATCTAGGCATTCGCTCCGCACGCTTGGGTCGAGGCCGAAAAAATTTGGCGTCAATTAAATTCCCAATTGCTGCATGGATGTTTTAAATACATGACCCGCGTGCGGACTGGCGCGGATGCATCTTCATTAGACCGCAAATAAAATTTCAACATAAAATGAAACAAGTAAAATTGTGATAAGTATATTGATAGTTCGGAATATCTTTGGTTGGTTTTCTTCGGGAATTTCACGTCGCATGCACAGTGCATAGGTCATGCGATTGATTTGAAATAAATAGAATACCGAGAATAGAACTACAATCATTAATAGCAAGTCTATTCCTCCCCTCTTTCAGTATTATTAGCATATCAAAAAACGTCAATAAAACACAAGTACAAGCGAATCAGTTAATTGTAGGTGGTACTAAAATTTCATAGCCCTTCGGTGTTTCTTCAACTTGGGCATCTTTAGGTGAATTCAACAAATACTTCACGTAAAGAATATCAATTAAACATAAACTACAATGATACGCTAAAAGTAATGTACCGTAATGTGTATAGGCAGGTAGTAGCCATGTAGCAATAACGATACTTGTATTTAATATGATAAATGGTGCAAGTAATGCGAAAATATATCGGTTTTTAGATAATGGCTCACGGATACGCATGTGCAGTACAGGAATAAAGTAAAATTGTTTCTTTATACGTAATTTGAGATGCTGGCGTAAGTCATATAATGCTAGAAAGTGTATACATTTATGAATAGGATAAAGCGCAAGGACGGCAATTACAAATAGCCAGAACAAATGATCAGTATAATATTCATCGTTAAATAAATTAAATGTCACATAGGACACGGAAAAGACAGTGAGAAAAACAATTACACCCATTATTACAATACGTGTCGTTCCATAATGATGTTCAAGGTTTAAAATTTTCCAACAGTGCATGTTAAATATCAACTCCATAATAGGGAAGGTTCCTATTCAATGTAAATTGATTTCTATAAGATTGCAAGAGAAAGGAGGTATTTCAGAAATGTTTCTGAAATGCCTCCTTTTTTAGCATAAATTATCCTTTTACAGTTGAACGTTCTTCTAATGTGTCAAAGGAATCACGGAAGTGTTGAAATGAACGTTCAAAAATATCGATGAAGTCCTCACCGTAAATATTACGAATAACAGCCATCACATCTAAAAATTCTGGGAAACGACCATACAAATCTTTTAAAGCTAGCGAACCCTCAAGCACAGAATGATATGTGTTATGATAATTGCTATTCATTTCAATAATAAGGTCTGTCCCTGTTTCAGTTAGCTCTACATAAGTATTACGTTTGTCATCGTCGCGTTTCGAAAACTTCAGTAAACCACGTTCCTCTAACTTTTTCGAAAAGTTAAATGCTGTTGAAACGTGCATTACACCAAATTTTGCTACGTCTGAAATGGAAGCCCCTTTTAAATGATATGAAATCCACAATATATGGTGCTCGTTAATGTTTAAATCGTATGGTTTAATCCATTGTTGCCAATCTTTTTCAACTGCTTTCCATAAAGCTTTTGATAATTGTGCAATTCTTTGACTATATAGCATTGCTTCTTTTTGAGTGTATAATTCCTCTGACAAAGCCATCACCTACTGCTTTCTTTAACGTTTTAAAATTATTATAGCAATAAAGAAAAAAAGTTTAAAGTTAGAAAAATTAAAAAATTGAAAAGTGGTTAAAAAATAACATTTTTATAATTATTTTTGGTAAAAAAACAGGTTTTAAAATCTTTGCATAAAACTTTATGCCTGCACTTTTTCTTGCGGTTTTTTCTTTTTCTCGGTGAATTGTGCAACGTTTTTCTCGATTTCGTTAATTGAATTCTGTAATGCTTCTATTTCTTGTTGTAAATTATTCTTTGTCGGTTCGATTTCTTGCGTGAAGATAGTAATCGAATGTTTTAGATCATTTATTATTTGTGGTATATTATTTTTTGCTTCATTTGTTAATGTGCCCACGGATTGTTTAACGTTGTTGACTTGATGCTTTACATCTTGAAGCTTGAGCTTTGCACTATCAGTATTAGAAAGTATTGTAGAACGTAATTGTTGGCCCGATTGAGGTGTTGAAAAAAGGACAGCAATTGCGCCTCCTATAATGCCTGTTGTTAATCCGATTAAAAATGGTTGTGCTTTCATAGTAAATACCTCATTTCTATATTTGTTATCTTTCTTCTATTAAACCATGAAATCAGTCGATAAAAAAAGAAAAAAGAAGCTAAACGAGTGATTTTGCCTCACTGTTTAGCTTCTTCCCTTATATTAAGGCTTAAAACGTCTTACGTCCGCGACTACATCCGTTCTACGTTTAAAAAGTAGTAGTACAGTGCGGTTGGTGCTGTTTTATAATGCTTGCGAAATTGCTGTGTTGAATTTAGAACGCTTCACTAGTTTCGCAACGATAGGATAAATAATAACAAATGCTACGACGTTAAATGCCACAGCTGGTATTACAACCCCAACAAACAGCATTGCAAATGTTGCGCCTACGTTAGCATTAAATACAAATAGGGCAACAGATAAAAAGACAGTACCTGATAAAATCGTACCTAATCCAACTAATACAGCGGATACAGCAAAATGATTCGTAACTTTTTTCAGCACGATAAGGATTGCTAAAAATACAAAACCTGTAGCAGCTTTATCAATAATATTAGGGATAAAACCTGCTGGGAATGTTGTAAATAAACCTGAAAGCACCCCTGTTGATAAAGAAAGTAAAAAAGTTTCTTTTATCGAAGGGAACAATAAAATGCCGATAAACATCATTGTTAACATGAAGTCAGGCTTCATTCCATTTACCATACCTGGTGTGACCACATAAAGGGCAGCACCGACACCAACTAAAAGTGCCATTAACACTAGATTTTTTGTATTCATTTCTAATCTCTCCTCAACTATGCTAATCTATTTGTTTCCTAACGTGTCCTCATGACCGTTAGCGAAACTTATTTGTGATTGTACGCTAAAATTGATCGTTTGACAATAGCGTTAAATGTCCAGTTAATAAGCTGTTTTGTACTAAATTGTTTAAGTGCCTGGCACTATAAATTGGCTTTAATGCTGTTGGCTACTTCTGTTAATTGCTCTTGTGTATATGTTTGTGTTTGCCAAATTAAACCTAGGCCTTCTTTTTCATTGTAACGCGGAATAAAATGTAAGTGATAGTGGAAAACGGTTTGTCCAGCTGCAGCACCATTGTTATTAATTGTATTCATACCAATTGGGTTAAATGCTGCTTTAATGGCATTGGCAATTTTTGGTGCGACTGCATATAAATTACGTGCTACATCTTCTGGCATTTCGAATAAGTCCTGGCAGTGATGTTTTGGAATTAATAATGTGTGACCTTTTGCAACAGGTGAAATGTCTGTGAATGCATAAACATGTTCGTCTTCGTAAACTTTTGTACTTGGAATTGATCCATCAATGATTTTGCAAAATAGGCAATCGCTCATTCGTAAAATCCCCCTTAAATTTTTATATGTAAGTTTATTCTATCATACTCATAACTGAATCATTTGCTAATTTTTGATAAAATAATAACAAGAAGAGGAGTGAGGGTATGTCGGTATTAGAAGTGCAGCATGTGACAGGCGGTTATACTAAAAAGCCTGTTATTAAAGAATTGTCATTTACAATAGGTAAAGGAGAACTTGTCGGGCTAATTGGTTTAAATGGTGCAGGTAAAAGTACAACCATTAAACATATAATAGGAACGATGCTTCCAAAAGAAGGCGACATTCGTCTAAATGGCGTGACGTTAAAAGAAAACACGGACAAGTATCGCACAGCATTTTCATATATCCCTGAAACACCGGTTTTATATGATGAGTTAACATTGCGTGAACATCTAGAATTAACAGCAATGGCTTATGGTTTAGATGAGGCTACACTAGCGGCTCGTTCAGAAGTATTATTGAAGGAATTTCGTATGGAAAAACGTTTAAATTGGTTTCCATCGCATTTCTCAAAAGGTATGCGTCAGAAAGTAATGATTATGTGTGCTTTTTTAGTGAACCCGAGTCTGTATATAATTGATGAACCGTTTGTCGGACTGGATCCACTTGGTATTCAATCATTGCTCGATCAGATGGATGCAAAGAAAAAAGAGGGTGCATCCATTTTAATGTCAACGCATATTTTATCGACAGCTGAAAAACATTGTGATCGAATTATTTTATTGCATGAGGGACGCGTTCGAGCGCAAGGAACGATGGCGGATTTACGTAAAACATTTGGAATGCCACATGCAACATTAGATGACCTTTATATTGCAATGACGAAGGAGCGGGACCATGAAGAACTTGCGTGATGTATGGTCCTCGCGCTTCATGCACTATATAAGTGAAGTACAAAAATATATGCAATTTGTTTTCACTGGACATATAGCGCTTGTACTTGTGTTTCTTGTTGGAGCTGGGGGCTATCAATATAGTGAATGGTTGAAAATCGTTGAGTCTGATTTTCCAGCTGAAGGGCTAATTGCCTTGATAATTGGTGTATTACTAGCATTTAGCCGTCCAACGACATTATTGCGTGAGCCAGACCAAGTGTATTTATTGCCATTAGAATCAAAAATGTCGCTGTATTTAAAAAAGGCAATAGGGTGGACGTTTTGGTCACAAGTTTGGATTGTGGCAATTGTTTATATCATTAGTATTCCTTTATTAAAAGCAGTGACGGAATTAACAACATCTAATATTTGGTCACTGTTTTTCCTTGTTATCGCCTTAAAGTTTGTTAGTGTGCAGGGAGAATTTAGTTATCGTTATAGTGAACGTGGTCATTATGTATGGGTAGATAGACTAATACGAGCTATTGTATTTGGTGTAACCGTATATATGGGACTACAAATGCAACTTATACTAGCATTAGTTGCAGCGATAATTGGTTGTGTCTATGTATTAGTGTTTCGCAAAAAATGTGCGAACGAGCCTGTGCCATATGAGCACTTTGTAAAACTAGAACAAAATCGAATGATGAGCTTCTATCGTTTCGCGAATTATTTTACAGATGTACCTCATTTACATGGAAGCATTCGACGTAGAGCGTGGCTTGACTGGTTTTATAATTTTATACCCTATCAAAAGGGAAATGCTCAAAAGTATTTAGTGTTCCGTACGTTTATTCGTACAGATGATCATTTTTATTTATGGCTCCGATTAACTGCTATTTCCGCTGTTATTGCAGCCTTTGTAGATATTCCATTTGTTACATGGATTGTTGCGGGCGCTTTAAGCTTTGCAACGACGATTCAGCTAAAGCAAGCATTATTAGCTAGCGGTGAATTTCGCATGGACATGCTTTATCCATTGCCAGAGGGTGCGCGTAAAGCTGCTGTTAAGCAAGTAGTGCGTCTGACAATGATTGCTCAAGCTATTATTGTCACTCTATGCGGAGTAACGCAGCCGATGTTCTATGTAACAACGATAATTATCCTTGTTGTTAGTGAAATAACGGCAAAGGTGTCAAAACCTTAAAGAGGAAACTCTAGTTTTATTTTAAAAAAGAAAGCTCATTTTGCCTAAGAACATTAGGCGAAATGAGCTTTCTTTGTTTTATTCCACGTTTTGATATTCTAGCGCAGCGCTTAACATAACTTTTGCAGCTACTAGCATACCTTTTTCATCAATATCGAATTTCGGATGGTGATGTGGTGCATATTCAGCAGGCGCGGCCCCTGTGAAGAAGAATGTACCTGGTTTTTCCTCTAAATAATAGGCGAAGTCTTCGCCACCCATCGTTGCTGGTATTTCAACAACATCACAAATGTCTTGTGCGACATCACGAACAAATAATGTTTCTTTTTCATGATTCACGATTGCTGGATAGCCTTTGCGATAGTCTAGTTCAATTGTGCAATCTTGTGCAATTTCAGTTCCGTTCACAACGCGTTTAAATTCACGTTCCATCGTTTCGCGAACATCTTTGTCAAACGTACGGATAGTCCCGTTCAAATAAGCTGTATCTGCAATAATATTATCTGCATTTGACGCAACGAAAGAGCCTACAGTAAGAACTGCTGATTCAGTTGGAGCTACTCGACGCGCTACAAGTTGTTGTAAGTTCATGACAAGTTGAGAGCCGATAACAATAGCGTCTTTCGTTTGATGTGGATGAGCACCATGTCCACCTTTACCTTGAATTTTCAGTTCAAAACTATCAACTGCGGCCATGAGTGGTCCAACGCGGTAGCCAATCATACCCGTCGGATGATTGGATGATAAATGTGTACCAAATATAGCATCAACACCGTTAAGTGCACCTGCCTGTATCATACCGATAGCACCGCCTGGGTCTGCTTCTTCAGCATGTTGATGAATCAGCACATATTCACCTACTAACTCATCTTTCATTTCCCATAAAAGCTTCCCTATTATTAATAAAGTAGCAGTATGACCATCATGACCACAAGCATGCATCACACCATCTACCTTTGATTTATAAGGAACATCTTTTGCGTCTTGGATAGGGAGTGCATCAAAATCGGCACGTAAGGCAATTCTTTTACCAGGCTTGCTACCTTTAATACGTGCAATTAATCCAAAGCCACTTACATTTGGTTCAACAGGAACACCGAGTTTTTGATAGTATTCAATAATATAGTTTGCTGTTTCTTTCTCTTGGAAGCTTAGTTCTGGATGCATATGTAGATGGCGGCGAATGGCCACCATTTCATCAAAATGAGCATCAATTTTGTCGAGTAATTGTTGATTCATAAGTAAGTGCTCCTTTATTAAAAAATTATGCCTCGTCGTCTTCTTTAGGGACAACGCTATAGGTCGTAACATAGGATGCGGCAGAGAAAATATTTTGTTGTCGCACACCAGTTGGTTCTTCACGTTGTGCATGTGCAGTATTATACGCTTTTGAGCTTTTCCATGCTTCAAATGAATGTGGCCCATTCCATTGTGTCATAACAATGTACGTGTCGCCATTTAATGGACGCAATAGTCGGAACGCTACAAAACCAGGCTCGTTTTCAATTGCACGTGCGCGATTTAAAAAACGATGTTCGAATACAGGTTTACCTTCATCTGTCACAGGAATATTATTAAAGACGAAGAAGCCGCGTTCTTCTAATTCGTTTACCGAATCTAACACTTCAAATTTACGAGGTGTAGCAAATACAGATTTCCCTTCAGTTTCATGAATGAGCACAGAATTACCTTCACCATGCATTAAAATCATATGTTCATCAGGATACTTATTTTTCACCTGTTCCATAAACTCTCCTGTGCCAGAAGTTAAATAAATATTCATTATTTTGCCCTCCTTATAAATGTCTAATAATCAGTGATTAACTCCATTTAAGTGTAAGTTACCCGCTTTGTCAAAAAAGAAAGCATGTAGAAAGAACAATTTTATGACATTTCACTAGGAAAACTATACAATAGCAGAGGAAGCGTTTACTATTGAAAACGGATATCAATAATAATGGAATAAACAAGTGATTTTTTTATGATATGAATTTCATCGAGGGGAAGGAATAATTAATGACAACACTTTTTAATGATACACTTCTACGTGCTGCACGCGGGGAAAGGACTGAACATACACCAGTCTGGTATATGCGACAGGCAGGTCGTTCTCAGCCAGAATATCGTGCAATTAAAGAAAAATATTCATTAGAGGAAATTACACATCAACCTGAGCTTTGTGCGTATGTAACACGTTTACCGGTCGAAAACTACAATGTGGATGCAGCGATTTTGTATAAAGATATCGTAACGCCACTACCAGGTATCGGCATCGATGTAAAAATTAAAGCTGGTGTAGGTCCAGTTATTTCAAACCCAATACGTACAGTATCAGATGTAGAAAAATTAGGTGAGTTCAATGCAAAGGAACATACACCTTTCGTTTTAGAAACAATAAAATTACTAACAGAAGAACAGCTTAATGTGCCATTAATAGGTTTTGCAGGAGCACCGTTCACATTAGCGAGCTATATGATTGAAGGCGGACCTTCTAAAAACTATAATAAAACCAAATCATTTATGGTATCAGAACCAAAAGCATGGTTTGCATTAATGGACAAATTGGCAGACATGATTATTGCGGACGTTTCAGCGCAAGTAGAAGCGGGTGCAAAAGCGATACAAGTATTTGACTCATGGGTAGGTGCCTTAAGTGTTGAAGATTATCGTGTGTTCATTAAACCTGTTATGACCCGTATTTTTGGCGAGTTAAAAAAAGAAAATGTACCGCTTATTCAATTTGGAGTTGGTGCAAGCCATCTAGTGAAAGAGTGGCATGATTTACCGATTGACGTTGTTGGCTTAGATTGGCGATTACCAATTAAAGATGCACGTGCAAAAGGTATTACAAAGCCTGTGCAAGGAAACCTAGACCCTTCATTATTACTTGCAGATTGGTCAGTAATAGAAAAACGAACAAAAGATATTATCGATCAAGGCTTAGAGGTGCCAGGTCATATCTTTAATTTAGGCCATGGTGTATTTCCAGAGGTTGACCCAGCAGTATTGAAACGTTTAACAACACTTATTCATGAATATAGTGCACAACAAATTCAAGCACGTTCTTAAGATAAGAAAAAGAGCACATTCTAAATGACGCAATTACACTACTTTTTTGGTGTAATTGTTGTTGACGTACAGAAATCATACAAAAAATATAGTTTAACTATTATTTAGAGGTGAAAAGGGTTATGAAAAAAGTTAAAGGTTTATTAGTAATGGCATATGGTACACCCTATAAAGAGGAAGATATTGAATCCTACTATACACATATTCGTCACGGACGTAGACCATCTGACGAGCATTTAGAAGATTTACGTAGTCGCTATGAGGCTATCGGTGGTCTATCACCACTGGCAGCTGCAACAGAAGCACAGGCTGAAGCTTTATGTGCACGTTTAAATGAAGTGCAAGATGAGGTAGAATACAAACTATTTATCGGTTTAAAGCATATCCACCCGTTCATTGAGGATGCTGTTGAGGAAATGGTTGCAGATGGGATTAAAGAAGCAGTTTCGATCGTGTTAGCACCACACTTTTCGACTTTCTCTATTAAATCATATAATGGCCGTGCAGAAGAAACAGCAGGTGATCGCCTGAAAATTACATCTGTTGAATCTTGGTATGATGAGCCGAAGTTTATTGAATATTGGAAATGTAAAGTGAATGAAACGTTCGATTCTATGACTGAAGAAGAACGAGAAAAAGCTTGTCTGATCGTCTCAGCACACTCACTTCCTGTAAAAATTAAAGAAATGGGCGATCCGTACGAAGACCAACTAATTGAAACAGCTCGATTAATTCAAGAAGCTACGGGCGTGAAAAATGTAAAAGTGGGCTGGCAATCAGCTGGACAAACACCAGAGCCATGGTTCGGTCCTGACGTTCAAGATTTAACGCGTGACCTTTATGAGCAGAATGGGTACCGTTCATTTGTTTACACACCAGTAGGCTTTGTAACAGAACATTTAGAGGTACTTTACGATAACGATTATGAATGTAAAGTTGTTTGTGATGAATTAGGTGCTAACTATTATCGTCCAGCAATGCCTAATACAGATCCGTTATTTATAGATGCTATGGTAGATGCCATTCATAAAAAATTAAGCTAAGCGAAAAGAAAGTGATGATGTTGGTGACTCAAAAAAGACGAAAGGTAGTTGTTGTTGGCGGCGGCATTACAGGCCTCACAGCTGCGTTCTATATGCAAAAACAAGCGCGCGCAAAAGGATTGCCGGTAGATATCGTACTTGTCGAGTCGTCATTACGTCTTGGCGGGAAAATCCAAACTCTTAGAAAAGACGGCTTTATTATCGAGCGTGGGCCAGAATCCTTTTTCGACCGAGAAAATCATGTCCAGGCACTTGCGAAGGATTTAAATATTGAACAAAGGATGCTAACTGGAGATTCGGGGCCAACCTATATAGCTGTTGGGAGTAAATTATACCCGATTCCGAGCAATCTGATGTCTGGAGCAACGCCACATATCTCGTCATTCATTACATCAGGTTTATTTTCACTCAGCGGTAAAATTCGTGCAGCGGGAGATTTTGTCCTCCCGCGTTCTGCACGGGATGACGACCAGCCATTAGGTGAATTTTTTCGAAGAAGATTTGGTGCGGAGGTTGTAGAAAATCTCGTTGAACCTTTACTTGCGGGTACATTTGCAGGAGATATTGAGCAACTAAGCATGAGATCTACATTTCCACAGCTCTACGAATTAGAGCAAAAGTATCGTAGTTTGCTTTTCGGTATGAAACAGTCAGGGACAAATTTTTTAAGTTACAATCGGATAGCGAAGGATAAGGGGATTTTTCAAACTTTTGAAAATGGTCTTGAGACGCTTATCGAAAAACTAGAAGAATCTCTACTTCCAGGGACCGTTATGAAGGGTGTTAAAGTAGAGCAAATTGACCACAGCAAAGATGGTACTGTGCAGGTCGTATTAAATAATTTTTCGCATATAACTGCTGACGCTGTTATCATTGCAACACCATATAATGTTGCACAAATGATGTTTAGTAATCACCAACTTTTAACAGAGTTAAATACGATGAAAGCAGCAACAATTGCAACAGTGACGATGGCATTTAAAAAAGAGCAACTAGGTGACTTGGATGCACTGTCATTTTTTGTCTCTAGAAATAGTGATTTTTCAATCACATCTTGTACATGGATTAATCGAAAATGGCCAAATACTACCCCTCAAGACTATGTATTATTACGAAGCTATATTGGTCGTGTAGGCGATGAAACCATTGTTGCCTTATCTGATTCAGAGATTGAAAAGACTGTATTACAAGACTTAAAGAATACAATAGGAATTGAAGGGGAGCCCGTGACGACGGTTGTTTCTCGTTGGAAAAATGCTATGCCACAATATACTGTAGGACATGAGGCAAAAATTGATCGGGTGAAGAAAGAACTCTATGAACACTTCCCGACAGTAAAACTTGCAGGTAGCTCCTTTGAAGGAATTTCAATTCCTGAATGCGTAGAGCAGGGGTGCAAAGTTGCAAATGAAATTTTAAGCGACATGTTTATACAGGAAGACTAAAAAAGTAGTACAAACTTATATTTGTACTACTTTTTTATTTAATTTAACTATTATTACTTTTTTCTCCACAGTAGAATGTCTTGAGTCATAGATTATGGACTTATTAGTTGTAAAGATGACCAACGCTTAAGAAATTCTATGACATGACCATACAATACCACCTGAGTTAGCGCCTCCTAGTGTTAAGGAAAGAGTTAAGCCATTTGCTTCGTAAACTAAATCGATTGTATCACCAGCATTTAAATTAACTTCTCCAGCCAATGTTACGGTGCCACTTCCAAGAATTGCTCTAATAGTTAATAGGGTAACTGATAAATTTAGTATTGGGAATAAACCGCTAATTAAATTTGTCGTTGTATTTCTACGGATTGCAAATGAAGGGTTAACACCTGCACCGATACCAAGACTAATGGCAGCTACTGTAGAATAGTTGATAGTTGCCTCAAAAGCATATCTACCGGTCGTAGGAACCGTAAATATGCCTGTTGTTGGATTAAATGCTGGTGTTGTGAAATATGGTGAAGCTACACTCCAATTACTTAAAGTAGCAGAGGTACTAACGGATAAAGTACTTAAGAAGGCAGAGAAACCTTCTGTAAACGCAGGTCCAGTTGGCCCCGTAGCGCCAGTAGGTCCCGTAGGTCCGAGGTCACCGGTCGCACCAGTAGGTCCCGTAGGTCCAAGAAGTCCTGTTGCCCCAGTAGGTCCCGTAGGTCCAAGTAAACCAGTTGCGCCAGTAGGTCCCGTAGGTCCAAGTAAACCAGTGTCGCCAGTAGGTCCCGTAGGTCCGAGAAGTCCCGTTGCGCCAGTAGGTCCCGTAGGTCCGAGTAAACCAGTGTCGCCAGTAGGTCCCGTAGGTCCAAGTAAACCAGTTGCGCCGGTAGGTCCCGTAGGTCCAAGTAAACCAGTGTCGCCAGTAGGTCCCGTAGGTCCGAGAAGTCCCGTTGCGCCAGTAGGTCCCGTAGGTCCGAGTAAACCAGTGTCGCCAGTAGGTCCCGTAGGTCCGAGAAGACCCGTTGCGCCGGTAGGTCCCGTAGGTCCAAGTAAACCAGTGTCGCCAGTAGGTCCCGTAGGTCCGAGAAGTCCCGTTGCGCCAGTAGGTCCCGTAGGTCCAAGTAAACCAGTTGCGCCGGTAGGTCCCGTAGGTCCAAGTAAACCAGTGTCGCCAGTAGGTCCCGTAGGTCCAAGAAGCCCCGTTGCGCCAGTAGGTCCCGTAGGTCCAAGTAAACCAGTTGCGCCGGTAGGTCCCGTAGGTCCAAGTAAACCAGTTGCGCCGGTAGGTCCCGTAGGTCCAAGAAGCCCCGTTGCGCCAGTAGGTCCCGTAGGTCCGAGAAGTCCTGTTGCGCCGGTAGGTCCCGTAGGTCCAAGTAAACCAGTGTCGCCAGTAGGTCCCGTAGGTCCAAGTAAACCAGTCGCGCCGGTAGGTCCCGTAGGTCCAAGAAGTCCTGTTGCGCCGGTAGGTCCCGTAGGTCCAAGAAGCCCCGTTGCGCCAGTAGGTCCCGTAGGTCCGAGTAAACCAGTGTCACCAGTAGGTCCCGTAGGTCCGAGAAGTCCTGTAGCGCCAGTAGGTCCTGTAGGTCCAGGATCTCCCGTAGCGCCGGTGCTGCCCGTCGCGCCAGTAGGTCCCGTAGGTCCAAGAAGCCCCGTCGCGCCAGTAGGTCCCGTAGGTCCGAGAAGTCCTGTAGCGCCAGTAGGTCCTGTAGGTCCAGGATCTCCCATAGCGCCGGTGCTGCCCGTTGCGCCAGTAGGTCCCGTAGGTCCAGGATCTCCCGTAGCGCCGGTGCTGCCCGTTGCGCCAGTAGGTCCCGTAGGTCCAGGATCTCCCGTAGCGCCGGTGTTGCCCGTTGCGCCAGTAGCACCAGTAGCGCCAGTAGCACCAGTAGCACCAGTAGCACCAGTAGCACCAGTAGGCCCAGTAGGTCCTGTAGCGCCTGTCAAACCGGTAGTGCCCGTAGGTTTAACTGGCCAAATGCTACAATGATGTTCGGGGATTCTTATACAAGCACAAGGGAATGTCTTACATTTGCTGCAAACATTATTTAAAAAGTAATCTTCAAAGTTCATTTATTCACCTCCTCTCTCAAGTATCCTATTCATAAAAATGATAGAGGAGGTGGACGGTTAACTACTTTAGATGTTTAATATGATAATTTGTAAAACATATAGTATTTATAATTAGTTAAATTACCGTAGGAGGAGGGCGATAAGATTGAGAGAAGAAAGGACCCGCTTTTACAAGAGTCTAAATCTTTTTTTCATTAGGTAATTCAAGGTTTATCATTGGATTTTTTAAACATACGATCAAAATAGTTTTTATTGTGTAAGATTTTTGGATCATTAGGTAAGTAGACACGGGCTAATTCATTATGGTTATTGGCCAATTCGTATTGTTGTAAACGGTCATAGAGGACGCAAAGTTGTAAATGGGGCAACCAAGTAGTAAAGGTTTTATTTTGGAAAGGGGCGTTTAGTTTAGGTTTCATTGCCAGTGCTTGTTCATACCAAAAGATGGCTTCATGATTTTTTGCTTGTTCCATAAAATGATGGCCAAGCCTGCAACATGCTTCAGGGCGCGGGGTGTCATATTCGAAGCTTCTTAAAATAGAACTTACGTTATTTTCATTATCATTTAATTTCGAATAACAATCAGCTAGCTTAAAACAGGCATTAATATTATCTTCTACCCAGCCTAGTTTGGTTGTTAAAAAAAGCTCATAGTAGAATACCGCATCCTCGATTTCATTATGATCCAGTAATTCATTGGCATAATAAAATGTGTCGCGTGGTGTGAGAGGTTCTCCTGATTGAAGGAGTTTCTTATAAATAGTAATATTGCGCTGATGATCGTGATGAAGTGGTAAATGGCTAACTGCAACATCACTTTCAAAAAGATTACCACTAACCTCTAAATATTCATGTACCGCTCCTATCCATCGAAATTGCTTCTCCCTTCTAACTAATCGGTTTCTCCTTAAAAGAGAACTGGCATTACCTTCGTTATCGAAGCTTAAATGATAATTCATCGAGACGGCATCGATATCGGGAGTTAAAGATTCCTTTAAAGCTTTAAACTTTTCTTGATCTTCCACCATTAACACATCATCTGCATCTAGCCAAAGGATGTAGTCACATGTTGCTTGTTGGAAGGAAAAATTACGCGCATCAGCAAAATGATGAATCCACTCAAAATCAAAAATACGATCAGTATACTGTTTAACAATTTCCTTTGTCTTGTCAGTGGAGCCGGTGTCCACTATATTTATCTCATCGACTAAATCTCTCACTGAGTCAAGGCATCTAGCGATAACATCTTCTTCGTTTTTCACAATCATACATAAACTTATCGTTATCATATTGTGATTCCTCCTTTCAATAATCTTTGTAGTATATGTAGAGTCAGTTTTTTTGCGAGGCAGATTGCCCTTTCTTATTGTGTAAATACACTGTTATCACTTGGTAATTTGTCATAAATTTACCTTTCAAGTTTCACGCAGATTTCACAAATGTAAAGTATAGTTAAAGGGCAGAGGTGATGATTATGAAAAAATGGGCATTCTTCATTTTTTCTTTTATACAAGTGATTTGGTTGGCGGGGTGTACAGAGAAGTCTTTTGAGCCAATTGACCGTAATCAGAGTTTTATTGCATCGCTCAATATACAAGAGCCTTCACTAGATTTTATTGATGAGCTAGGAAACGTGATTGCAACATGGTCATTCGATAAAGCATATACAGGAGCATTGTTACTAGATAATGACCGAATATTATTATATGGACATCAATTAGATGAAATAGTTGTCTTTACACTTTCCACTGGTAAAAAGCTTTATTCAAAAAAAGTAGAGCTAGGCACGACGAATGTATATTATGATCCAGATGTTAAACAATTCTTTATGACGAATAGTAAGATGAACACAGTGACAAGCTTTGATGTGGAAGGAAATGAATTGGCCTCACAGCGACTTGGTAACTATCCAATGTCGATGGCTACTTACAAAGATAAGCTCTATGTGGTCAATTATAAAGATACGAAACTATCGGTGTTATCCATTAAGGATTTAACAATAGAACAGGAATGGCCAATAGGAAAATCATCGCATGGCATTGTAATAATTGAGGAGACAAATGAGCTTTGGGTCGGCGGACATGGTGAAGGAAGCAAGCCGAATAGTTCAGTAAAGCGATTTGATCTTGGAACGGGTGTTGTGCGTGGCAATATAGAAATGCCTTTAATGCCAGTAGGTTTAACAAAGACGAAGGATAAAGTGTTAGTCGTGAGCCACGGTCATAATGAATTATATGTTGTCGATTTTAAAGGAAATGTTTTATGGGAAAAAGAAGTCGGTGCAAATCCATTTGTTGTGAATCAGTTTAAGGACTATATTGTTGTGGCTGGTTATGACGACCATACATTATATTTTATAAAAGATGGTCAAGTACAAAAAACAGTTGATGTTGGCAAAGGTGCATTTCAGCTGTTAGTAAGGGAGGAAGAAAAGTGACAACGGTATTAATTGTAGATGATGAGCAAGATATGCGTAATTTAATCGAGATGATGCTCAATAACTCCAATTTCGAGACCTTTACGGCTGCATGTGGAACTGAGGCATACGATATTATTGTTCGTGAACAAATCGACTTAGTTTTATTAGATGTGATGATGCCACATGAAGATGGTTTTGCGGTTTGTCAAAGTATTCGAGCGATGTCTAATGTGCCCGTAATATTCTTAACGGCACGAGATGCCAATGAGGATAAAGTAAAGGGTCTAACACTCGGTGGAGATGATTATATCGTCAAGCCGTTTACAAATGATGAACTAGTGGCAAGAATGCATGCTGTATTAAGAAGAAGTGGAGCTAATATAGCAGATTTTGAGCAAAAATATGTTGTCTTTGGGCCAATTAAATTAGATGAAATTGCACGTAAAGTTTCAGTTGAGGGGAAGGTTATTCCGTTAACTTTAAAGGAATTTGAATTATTGCACTTATTTATGAAAAATCCAGGAAATGCATATTCACGTGAGCAGCTACTAGAGCGCATTTGGGATATTGATTATTTAGGTGGAACAAGAACGGTTGATACTCATATTAAAACTTTACGATTGAAGCTTGGAAAGGATGCAGCAGGCTATATACAAACCGTCTGGGGAGTAGGCTACCGCTTTGATCCAGGAGAATGAAAAAGATTTCAACTCGTATTTGGCTACTAATTTTCGCATTTTTGATTATAACTGTTGTTTTTATGTATGTACTGACAGATTTTTTATATGAACAGCTTTACGTGGAAGATACGGAAAGCAATATGATTGAAATCGGTACTAAGCTACAAACAATGTATACGAGTGGTAAAGTTACAGACGAATTTATTGCTAATATTGAACATTATAATGATTATTCCAATTTAAATATTTTTGCTGTTAGAAACCCTCGTGAACTTAGTGCCTGTGTCCCCTTTGATATTGATTATGAAACATTGATAGGTGCTGAAGAACGGCAACAATTGCTGGAAGGTAAATATGTGCAAAAAATTGGCTATGAACCTCGATTCGATCGGCAGCTTATTTCAGTAGTACTACCTTTAGTAGATCAAAATAGGCTAGAGGGGATAATTTATATTTACTTCCCATTAGCAAAAATTAGTGAGTTGGCAAGTCAAGAAGTCATTTTTCTATTTTTGAGTGCATTTGTCTTTTTGATTGTTACTAGTTTTTTTGTATATAAAGGGATTCAACATATTATGCGTCCATTAAGTGACTTACAAACTGCTGTAGAGCAGATGTCTTATGGACAATATGAAACACGTGTGCCTGTAAAATCGAGTGACGAGATAGGAAGACTATCAAGTACGTTTAACGACATGGCAGAGGCAATTCAACGAGAAGATGAGGCACAAAAGACATTTTTAGCAACTGTATCTCATGAATTGCGTACACCTATTAGCTATGTGAAAGGCTATAGTGAAGCAATGCAAAACGGTATTATTGCAGAAGAGCAACAAGAGGAAGCAATTCAGTTAATCGTGCGTGAAGCAAATCGTATGGAACGTTTAACAAATGAGCTTCTTCAACTTGCTCGAATGGAAAATGAACAAAAGGACATCGCTCTCTATCCGATACCACTTGCAGAGACATTACGAGAAGTTCAAAAAATTTTATCGCATCAAGCACAGAAAAAGAATATTACTTTGCATCTTATTGTAGATGATGAATTAATAGTTAAAGCGGATGAAGTGAAACTAAAGCAAATTTTTATCAATATTATTGAAAATGCTATCAATTACTCCTATGAGCAGTCGAAGGTTGACATTGAAGCAATTGAACACAACGGTAACGCGCTCATTACTATTAAAGATGAAGGCATCGGTATTCCGCAGGAAGATTTATCACATGTTACAGAGCGGTTTTATCGTGTTAATAAAGCGCGCAGTCGAGTAGATGGTGGGAGTGGCCTAGGTCTATCCATTGTTGAGCAATTATTAAAACAGTTACAAGGCAAGATTGAAATTGAAAGTGAAATAGACAAAGGCACAAAGGTAAAAATTTCGATGCCGTTAATGGAGGAATAGAACATGAAGAAGTGGTTATTTACATTGATAGCTGTACCCGCATTATTAGTAGGTTGTGGGGAAAAGGAAAAACCTGCAACATCATCTACATTGGAGGAGCCTCAAATGTTAGAAGTTGAAATTTTAACGCCAAAAGAAGTTGAGGTAAATGCTCCTATCGAACTTGCTGCACATGTTATACAAGGTAAAAAAAATATCGATGATGCAATCGTTGAATTTGAAGTGTGGGAATCAGGTAAACGCGATGAAGGACAAATGCTTGAAGGTAAATTAGAAAAAGATGGCGTCTATAAAGCACAAACTACATTTGATCATGACGGTGTATATTTTATGTTTGCCCATACTACTGCAAATGGTATTCATAATATGCCGAAGCAGCAAATTACGGCTGGAACACCTGATATGACACAAGTAATCGAAGAAGATGAAAAAGCTAATATGAACATGTCGGATCATGGTAAAGATTCATCAGAGGACACAGAGCATTAAAAAATTGAAAAAAATATTCAATAAATGCTTGCATTATTTTTAAAATAGGAATATTATAATGACCAGATGACCGAAATGGTTTTCTGGTCATTTTAATTTCTGTGTACAAAGGATGTACATAACTTAACAGGAAAGGATGTCGCATATGGATCGTAGGCAGGAAATTCTTGAAGCAGCTGCAAAATCATTTACGTTGTTTGGCTATAAGGCAACGACGATGGAACAAGTGGCGAAAATTGCTAATGTCGGTAAAGGAACGATTTATACATTCTTTGCAAATAAGGAAATTTTATTTCAAGAGATTGCGATGTCACTTGTACTTGAGATGAAAGCGGAAGCGGATGCAGTGTTGGATGTATCAGCTAGCTTCATGGATAATGCACATAATGCTTTAATGAAAATGCTACAGTTCCGTGAGAAGCATCTTTTATTTGCGAAGTTAATAGAGGAAGAAAAAGAATTACGTACGCCAGCAGTAAAACAAGTATTAATTCGCATTGAGTCTGAAATATTATCGTACGTTGCAACGTTAATTCAAAGACGTATTGATAAAGGTGAGATTCGAGATTGTGATACAGAGTTAGTAAGCTATCTGTTGTTAAAAGCGTATTTAGCGTTCGTGGTAGATTGGCATGAGCTTCATGGCGACATGATTCCTGAAGAAAAGATACTAAATCTTTTCAAGGAAACAATCTTTCGAGGACTAGTTCTTTAGAGAAGAATCTACAAATTTTACGCACTGTGAAGTTTGTGATTTTTTTGCAGAAAAATGACCAATTGACGATTACGGTCAATTAGTATAGGAGTGAGAGAAAAATATGATTAAAGCTGAATGGCTGAAAATCCTAAAAACAAGAAAAATGCTTGTTTCCATAATTGCCGTCCTATTTATCCCGGTCATGTACGCAGGCATGTTTTTATGGGCGTTTTGGGATCCATATGCAGGCATGTCTAATTTGCCGGTAGCGGTTGTCAATGAAGATAATGGAGCAGAAATGGATGAAGTGAAGTTAGACTTAGGAGATACCTTGGTCGATAAACTCGTCGATAGTAAGCAATTTGACTTTATTGAAGTGTCAAAAGAAGAAGCAGAAAAAGGTTTAAATAGTCGAGACTATTACATGATTTTAGAAATACCAGCAAATTTCTCAGAACATGCTACGACTTTACTTGATGACAAACCTTCTAAGTTAGTGATGAACTATATCCCAAATGAAGGATTAAACTTCCTAGGTGCGCAAATTGGCGAAACAGCAATGGATCGCATACGAGCAGAAGTAAATTCACAAGTTTCTGCTACATATGCAGAAAAATTATTTGATTCAATTGCAACACTTGGAGATGGCTTTACAGAAGCTGCTGACGGGTCAGTTAAGCTAGATGAAGGCGCTCAAAAAGTAGCAAATGGAGCAAAAGATTTAAAAGGTTATTTGGAGCAGTTAGCTTCTAGCACGATTGAACTTTCTGATGGTACAGATAAAATTACAAAAGGTGCAGGGCAAGCGGCAACTGGTGCTACCGAACTATCAACAGGGCTAGTGAAATTAGAAAATGGTACAGTTCAGTTACAGCAAGGTGCACAGCAGGCAGCTGCAGGGGCGACAAATCTTGAACAAGGTCTATCTCAATACACACAAGGTGTAGCAAAGGTAGAAGCGGGTCTTACAACATTAAATGAAAAACAACAGCAAATAGCTTCTGGTGCTGCATCAGTGGCTGAAAATGCTGGTACATTAAATAGTTCAGCAAATCAATTATCGAATGGTTCTGCACAAGTGGAAGCGGGTATTAAAGCACTAACTGAACAGTTAACAAATGCGATTGCATCAATGCCAGAAGAGCAAGCAGCAGCGTTAAAACAAACGTTAGCAGAGCTACAAGCTGGAAGTGCAAGTGTGCATAGTGGTTTAAATTCATTAGCAGCGGGTGCTGAAAAATTACAAGCTGGTGCCAACCAAGTAAGCGGTGGTGCAACACAAATTGCAGCTGGTCAAAAAGATGTTTTAGCTGGTGCAAATGCATTAGCAGCAAAAAGCAATGACTTAGTTAAAGGTGCACAAAGCCTACAAGCTGGTAATGCCACACTAGCTGATAAACTTGGTGAATTACATGCTGGCGTTAACACAGCTGTAACTGGTTCAAAAACATTAGCTTCAGGATTAAATGACTTAGCTAGTGGTACAACAACATTGAACGAGGGCACATCAACACTTGCTTCAAAATCTGGTGAGTTAGCAGAAGGCTCTGCAACACTTGCAGATGGTTCGACTGAACTTGCAGATGGTACAGCTACACTATCTAGCAAATTAGGTGAAGCTAGTGAAAAAGCGAACGAAGTACATGCAAATGATGACACGTATGATATGGTAGGTAGTCCAGTAGAAGTAGAAAAAGAATCAGTTAACCATGTTCCAAACTATGGTACAGGTTTCGCACCTTACTTTATTTCACTTGGATTATTTGTTGGGGCACTACTAATCTCGATTGTATTCCCACTTGTTGAACCAGCTATTCGTCCGAAAAATGGTGCAACCTGGTTTACAAGTAAAGTGACAGTGCTTGCATTTGTCGGTCTTGTTCAAGCTTTATTAACAGTAGCAATCGTAAAATGGGGCTTAGGTCTTGAAGTGCAAAATTTAGGCTACTTTGTTCTAACAGCTTTAGTGACAAGCTATGTGTTCTTAGCATTAATTCAAATGTTAGTATCTATTTTCGGTGATCCAGGTCGCTTCATAGCGATTGTTGTACTAATTTTACAACTTACAACAAGCGCGGGTACATTCCCACTTGAGCTTATTCCATCACCATTACAAGTGTTCAATAAATTACTGCCAATGACTTATACTGTTCAAGCGTTTAAAGCAAGCATTTCAACAGGCGACATGTCTTATTTATGGCAAAACTACGGTGTGTTATTTGGATACTTAATTGTGTTCTTAGCCATTACATTTGGTTATTTCATGTTATTACACACAAGACGTTACTCAAAAGTAGCCGAAGAAAATTAATCAATAATTTGCGAGGCTATGACAAAAAAGTGTTAGATTGACTGCAGTCAATCTAACACTTTTTTCTATGCCGTGGATGTCCACTACGGCTGAAGCTTTCCGCGGGCACAGTGTAAGCCGCCCCCTCGATTAGTGCCTGTACTTAGCATTGATACCTAGCATAATATCAGCTCCTAAATCGTAAAAATCCACTTCGCTTTCCGCGGGCACAGTGTAAGCCGCCCCCTCGATTAGTGCCTGTACTTAGCATTGATACTTAGCATAATATCAGCTCCTAAATCGTAAAAATCCACTTCGCTTTCCGCGGGCACAGTGTAAGCCGCAACCCTCGCTGTAGCGCGATTTGTTGCGTCTTACAACTCGTGCTGTTCCCGCAGGAGTCTACGTGGACTTTTATTTGGTAAGTCAAAAAATATACGGCTAGCATGGAAAATATATTAGTGCCGGGCACCGCACAGAATAGCTAAGGTTTCATTAATTTTTTGTCTAAAAGTAAAACAGCAGCTGATATGAGCGTATCAGCTGCTGTTTTGTGTAAGTGTAAGAGATTTAATTAATGGTTCACCATAAATGTATGATGAGGGGTGTCATTATTAGTTCGTGTGGGGCACGAAATGACTACAGAATAGGCAAATGCTTATAGGCAGTTACATTTTTCACAAGTGTTGCTGTAGCATTCGCTTTGTTCTTCGATCTTTTCACCGCATTCCGTGCATTGTTTTGCAGGTAAGTTCTTGAAAAATTCAACTACGTTTTCTAACATTGTGGACTCCTCCTTTAAGTTCATCTGTACTATTACTGTTTTATTATTTTCTAGTGTATTATAACAGATGCGTTTCGTCAACACAAAATGCCTAATTTACGTTAAAATAAAATATGGATATTTTGTGAAGGAGGAAACGACTATGATTTTCGTTGATAATAAAGGGATACATGATCCACGCATTAACCTTGCCATTGAGGAGTATTTATTAAAGACAATGGACGTTGAGAAGGAGCCAGTGCTGTTATTTTACATAAATCAGCCATCCATCATTATTGGGAAGAACCAAAATACGATAGAAGAAATTAATACAGACTATGTGGAGGATAACGGTATTATCGTTGTGCGCCGTCTCTCTGGTGGTGGTGCGGTGTATCATGACCTTGGAAACCTTAACTTTAGTTTTATTACAAACGACGATGGCGATAGCTTTATGAATTATAAAAAATTCACTCAGCCGGTTGTAGATGCGCTTGCAAAAATGGGCGTAAATGCTGAGCTGTCAGGTCGTAACGATATTTTAGCAGAAGGACGTAAAGTATCTGGGAACGCGCAGTTTTCTACTAAAGGCCGTATGTTTAGTCACGGAACATTAATGTTTGATACAGAAATTGATGCTGTTGTATCTGCATTGAAGGTAAAGAAAGATAAAATCGAATCAAAGGGCATTAAATCCATTCGTTCACGTGTAGCAAATATTTCGGAATTTTTAAAAGACAAAATGACGGTAGAAGAATTCCGTCTAGAAATTTTAAAGTCCATTTTCGGTGGTGAAGAAAATATTCGCTATTATGAGCTAACTGACGAAGATTGGGCAAATATTCATAAATTATCCGCTGAACGCTATCAAACATGGGAATGGAATTACGGTAAATCTCCACGCTTTAATATTCAAAAAACACATCGCTTCCCTTCAGGTGGAATTGATATCCGTTTAGAGGTGAATCATGGTGTTATTGAAGAAGCACATATTTTCGGTGATTTCTTCGGTGTGGGCGATATGGCTGATGTAGAGCAACGTCTAGTTGGGACAAACTATGACCGTGTAGCGATTGCAAAGGCTTTAGCTGAAATCGACGTACCAACATACTTTGGTGGTGTCTCAACAGAAGAGTTTTTACAATTAATTTATTAACAGTAGACAAAAAAATAGTTGGCAAATGCCTTTTGATAAGAAAGATATTTTTAGCCTATACTTAGACCATAGAATGGTTATGCTACTGGGAACATGTTGAGTCGAAACATTCCAAACTCCTTAATTGGAGAAATTCGAAGCTACTTCCGTACTCATGATAGAAAAGGGCACGCGCAATTATGGCGCGTAGCCTTTTTTTGGTACAATATACGATAGAAAGGAGTGTCGGCATGGAGAAGCATCGAATATTTATAGTCGAGGATGATGTAAAGATTGCATCATTGCTTGCAGAAACACTTAGAAAATATCAATACGAAGTGGAAACAATCCAAGAATTTGATCATCTAATCGAAGAGTTTACAACGTTTAATCCACATATGGTATTGCTTGATATAAATTTACCAGCGTATGACGGCTATTATTGGTGTCGTCAGCTACGTCAACATACAACTTGTCCAATCATTTTCATTTCAGCACGATCTGGGGAAATGGATCAAATTTTTGCGCTTGAAAATGGAGGTGACGATTTTATTACAAAACCATTCAATTATGAAATTGTTTTGGCTAAAATCCGTAGTCACTTACGTCGTACATATGGCGAATATGCGGCTAGGCAAGAAGAACGGACGATTAAGCAAGGGCAGCTTATATTGCATTTAGAGCGTATGGAGTTGCACAAAAATGATTTGGAAATTCCATTACAGAAAAAAGAATGTATCATTTTAGAGCTGTTAATGGGCCAGGCACCAAAAGTTGTTACGCGTGAGCAACTGTTAGAGGAGCTATGGGACGATCAAGCATTTGTCGATGAAAATACGTTGAATGTTAATATGACACGTGTGCGTAAAAAGCTAGCGGATTATAATATTTCGTCAACAATTGAGACAGTCCGCGGAGCAGGTTATCGCTTTATATTAAGTGCGGGTGAGCTGTAATGGGTTGGAAATTATTTTTGCGAGATTATGCAACATTTTTTATCTTTCAGCTAATTTTAGTTGGCTTTATTATGGTGTTGTATTGGCTCGATGGCTTCCGTAACGTCGATACTGCTATTTACTCTGTAAGTATTAGCTTGGTATTGCTATGCTCATTTTTACTTATTCGCTATTTAATGCGTCAAAGTTATTTGAACAAATTATTGCATCTTCCAAAATCAATGGAGGATGTGCTACAAAAAAATGCCAAGACACCGGAAGCGATGCAAGTAGAAAAATATATGCATGAATTATATCGTCTTTATCAGCATGAGCTGCATTCGTTATATGCTAGTCAAAAGCGACACGATCAATTTATGAATCAATGGGTACACCAAATGAAAACCCCTATATCAGTCATCGAGATGCTATTACAGGATGACCGACCTCTCGATAAAAAGAATGTTCAAGAGGAAATTGATCGCTTACGTAGAGGATTGGATATGGTGCTTGTCAATGCGCGACTCGAAAACTTTGAAGAGGATATGCAAGTAGAACAGATTCCGTTAAAAGCGATTGTCACTGCAACTGTTAATGAAAATAAACGTTTATTTATAACGAATAGAGTTTTCCCAGAAATTCATATAGAGGATGACATGATTGTAGCGAGTGATTCAAAATGGCTTCGCTTTATTATTGGGCAATTCGTTACAAATGCAGTGAAATATACGTTTGAAGAAAATAAAAAAATCGTGATGTCTGCCATTAAAAAAGATGATTATATTCAGTTAGCAATTTGTGATGAAGGCATTGGTATTCCTGCTTCTGACCTTTCACGTGTGACTAAAGCCTTTTTTACGGGAGAGAATGGGCGTAAAACTGGGGAATCCACAGGTATGGGCTTATATTTAGCAAAGGAAATCTGTGAAAAACTAGGGCATCAATTAGATATTACATCTGAAGTAGGTAAAGGTACGATTGTCACCGTGACATTTACAAATTAGGGGGAGCAATAATGGGAGAAGTACGTATTGATGACTGGGTATTAAATATTGAATTAGAAAAGACGAAAAATCTGTATGACTCACAAATAGAAGTTTGTGACTGTTTGTTTTGTGAAAATTTCCGTCAGGCTAGCCTATTACTTCAGGATGAGGTAATGCATTTTTGCAATGCACTTGGGCTAAACTTACATAAACCATGCCTACTTAATGCTTTTCCAGTAGAAGGCGAGCAAGTCATGTATAGTGGGCACTACTCAGTTTGTGGCGAAATAATTGAAGGTGAATTAGATGGTTGGGATGTGGTCGTAGGGGAGCATTGCTTTAGTCTAGTTCAAGATGAAGAGAATATACCTTCAGCCATTATAGAGCCACAGTTTCAGATTGGCTTTGAGGTGGTATTAAAATGGCTATTACCAGAATCTATGGAATTAATCGAGAAATAAGGTGGACAAGGCATGCCTATTTTACAAATAAAAGATGTTACAAAAGTATATGAAGGAAAGGTTACACATCGTGCACTCAATCAATTGAGCTTTGAGGTCGAAGAAGGTGAGTTTTTAGCAGTAATGGGCCCATCGGGAAGTGGTAAGACTACGTTATTAAATATTATTTCTACGATTGACGAACCAACAAGTGGAGAAATCATTTTAGATGGCATGAACCCTCATAAGCTAAATGCTACTGAACTTGCTTATTTTAGAAGAAGACAGCTGGGCTTTGTTTTTCAGGATTTCAACTTATTGCATATGCTCACGGTCGAGGAAAATATCGTGTTGCCATTAACGCTTGATCAGCAGCCATTAGAAGTAATGGAAGAGCGTCTTGCAAGTATTATAGAAAAGCTTGATTTAGCTTCCTTTTTGCATAAACGTCCGAATGAAATTTCAGGTGGACAAGCACAGAGAACAGCGATAGGACGGGCATTGATTCATAATCCAAGCCTTATTTTAGCAGATGAACCAACGGGAAATTTAGATTCTAATTCTTCGCGCGATGTACTAGAACTATTAACAAAAATTAATAAGGAAAAACAAACGACAATCGTGATGGTGACCCATGATCCGATTGCAGCAAGTTATTGTGATCGCGTGCTATTTATTAAGGACGGGGAATTTTTCAATGAGATTTATCGAGATGACCGACGTCAAATGTTTTTCCAACGTATTTTAAATGTATTGAGCTTACTAGGAGGAGGGCAAGTAGGTGACCTTTCGACAATTCGCTTACCGTAATGTCGTACGGAACAGCCGTATATACGGGGCCTTTTTTATGGCGAGCTTTTTTTCTGTAGCCGTATTTTTTATCTATTCAATGCTGATGTTTCATCCAGATATTGAACGTGGGATTTTAGGAGAAGTATCGTTAGTCGGCATGATAGGTGCAGAGATCGTACTTGTCCTCTTTACATTGTTCTTTTTATATTATTCGATGAGTGCTTTTTTAGAGGCGAGATCACATGAGTTTGCTATTTTATTGCATCTTGGAATGGAAAAACGTCAAATGAACAAGCTTGTCTTTTTAGAGACAATGATTATCGGTGCGGGCTCTATTATTGTAGGCATTATTTTTGGATTTTCATTTTCGAAGTTTTTCTTCATGATTGTTCGGGAAATTTTGCATTTAGAGGATTTACCGCTCTATGTTTCTTGGCAACCTTTTTTACTGACAATTGGTGTTTTTACTAGTGCCTTTGTCGTTATTTCTTTCATCAGCGTATATTTTACACGTGAGAGAAAACTTCGCGATCTTATCAAGGGAAATGATTATATAAATAGCGAGACTAGCTATTCAAAGGTTCGTGCAACATATGGTATTGCTTTAATTTTAACAACCTATGTGCTGGCATTTATCGTTTCTCATACGACAATGATTGGTCTTACTTTACTAATACCGTTCTCAGCAACTTTTGGAACTTACTATTTTTTTAGTGATTCAGTACCATTCTTTTTACAAATTGCACGTGGAAAACGTAAATTTAATTGGCAGCGCTATCGCCTCTTATCTTTAGCTGAACAAACACACATTATGAGAGATAATGTGAAAATGTTTTTCGTCGTAACGATGGTATCGACAATGGCATTTTTATCTGTCGGCGTATTAGCTACGATGTCCTCCTATACAACACAATACGATCGATTAAATCCACTAGGTCTTATCTATAAAGGAGATAGCGATAACCCATATGAAGCTACGCACATTAATTCTCTACGAATCCAATTAGAGGAGAAGGGATTATCCTATCATTTATCTCGCTTTGTAGTTGTTAAGCAAACTTCCTCATATACACGTAATGAGGTGGAGGTATTCCGAGAATCAGATATGAACGTCTTGCTATCCTCATTTAACTATCCTTTGATTAATTTAGAATCTGGAGAGGCAGTATTCATACCATATTCGGAAGAGTCTTTAAAAAAGCTTAAAAATAAAGAAGTCCAAACGGTTTTAGAAGAAAACTCTATACCTATTACGATAGATAGTGTATACCCTAAAATAGTATTTCCAGGTTCAATAGTTAGTGTGAATTCTATTGTCATTAGTGATGAAGACTTTGTGAAGCTTGTGAAGCCAATTACAAGTAAGGGTGTTGTGCAGCCGAGCTATCATCTATTTACTTTTGATATTCCGCAGTGGATGGAGACAAAGGAAATTGGTAAGGACATAATTGAAATGGCATCAACTGAATATTTTTATAATATTAAGAAGGGCAAGCATAGCCCATTTTACTTTGAAAATGCAGGATTAAATTATTCTTATATACTAGCTACGTACTCCTTATTTACATTAGTTGGTGTTTTAGTAGCGACTGTATTTTTACTAGCGGCTGGTAGCTTCATTTACTTTAAACTGCATACTTCACTTGAACGAGAGAAGCGGAAATTTGATGTTTTAAAGCGAATGGGGTTAACAGATATAGAGTTGAAAAAGCTGGTGAATCGTCATTTATTCCCGCAATTTTTCTTGCCGTGGAGTGTTGCTATGATGCACAGTGCCTTTGCCTTTTTTATGGTTCAAGGCATTTTAAAGGATATTGCTAATATTTCAATAGTTAAAGAAGTTTTCTTTGCATTTGGGTTTTTCGTTCTTATTCAAGTAATTTATTTTTACTTAATCCGTTGGCGATATATCTCACATATCCGTTCTTGAAAATCTGTACAAAAGAGAAAAAAATGAATTTTTTGACGGTAATAATGACATGAAGTAAAAAGACTCATTGTCTTTTAGATATATTTCTTATATAATATTACTGAATAACGATTCATTTTATACGATAAGGGGATGGTGTAATTGAATTTAGTTTCATGTGTTCGTCAACAAGCAGCAGAGCAACCGGAAAAAATTGCGTATCATTTTATGGGGAAAGATACGACGTATGGGGAATTTGAACAGACAATAGGTCGCTTTGCACAGGGGTTACAAGATTTAGGGGTACAAAAAGGGGATCATGTGGCGTTTTTACTCGGCAATACGCCACATTATTTAATTGCTTTATATGCAACGATGCGTATAGGAGCTACAGCAATTCCTGTAAATCCAATTTATACGCCAGATGAGATTTCTTATATTTTACGTAATGGAGATGTCAAGGCAGTGATTGCGCTCGATGCACTGCTTCCATTAGTAGAAGTAGGTGTACAAGCCTTTCCAGAAGTTGAAACATTTGTAGTTTGTGAAACAACAGCAGATGTAGCTGAAAAAGTAGCTGCTTTATCGGAAGAGGCGAAAGCGAAAACGCATTTATTTTCACAGATCGTTGCGCGTGCATCTGGATCACTAGAACCAGCGGACGTAGCAGATGATGATACGGCAATTATATTATATACATCAGGAACAACTGGGAATCCAAAGGGCGCCATGCTGTCCCACGGAAATGTTTATTCAAATGCACGTGACGTCTCTACCTATTTAGGCTATAGAGCTGATGACCGCATTATAGCCACATTACCAGTTTTCCACGTATTTGCGTTAACGGTAGTTGTCAATGCGCCTTTAATCAGTGGCGCAACCGTTTTGCTTGCACCGCGCTTTAGTCCAAGTGAAATTTTCGCATTGGCGAAGGAGCAACAGGCAACGGTATTTGCTGGTGTCCCAACGATGTATAACTTTTTACATTTATTACCTGAAGGCAAACCGGAAGATTTTTCGACAATTCGTTTAGCCATTTCAGGAGGCGCATCTTTACCTGTTGCACTATTACATAATTTCGAGCAGAAATTTAATGTACGTGTATCAGAGGGGTATGGCTTATCAGAAGCTTCACCTGTAACATGCTTCAATCCATTAGACAGAGAGCGGAAAGCAGGCTCCATCGGTACATCTATTAACAACGTCGAAAATAGAGTCGTTGATATCAATGGAAGAGAAGTTCCTGTTGGTGAGGTTGGCGAGTTAGTCGTTCGTGGGCCAAACGTGATGAAAGGCTACTATAAAATGCCTGAAGAAACTGCGATGGCCATCCGTGATGGTTGGTTATACACAGGGGATCTTGCAAAAGTAGATGACGAAGGATATTTTTATATCGTTGATCGCAAAAAGGATATGATTATTGTTGGAGGCTATAACGTATACCCGAGAGAAGTCGAGGAAGTGTTGTTTGCTCATGACAATATCGTAGAGGCGGCAGTAGTGGGCTATCCAGACCCTAACTTCGGTGAAGCAGTTCATGCCTATATTGTGCTCAAAGAAGGAACGGCAACTACAGCAGATGATATATTAGAGTACTGTGCAAAACATATGGTAAAATACAAGGTTCCGAAAGTCGTTGAAATCTTGGATGAGCTACCGAAAAATACAACAGGTAAAATTTTGCGTCGTTCTTTAAAAGCGACAACAGTATAAGATTTTTAATAGAAATCATGTCCACCACAGAAAGTTCAGTGGTGGGCTTTTATTTTGAAAATTGTTAATTGTATGGGTGCCTGGCACTCTTAAAAATCCAATACGCTTACCGCGCGAATTGTTGCGTCTTACGTCCTGTGCGTTCCCGCAGGGTCTCCCTGGATTTTTACTTAGTTTTTAAAACTATATTACGGAAAGAATTCAGAATTGTATGAGTGCCTGACACTTATATAAATATGACTAAATAAGTTGAGTGCATAGAGCCGTAGTGATAAAATCAGTCATGTGCGAAACTTCTACATACTTTAAAAGGGCTTGTCATATAGTAGGGGAGTAGTAACTTGTATACTATGTTGTATTGATTTGGAACCCTTTTGTGCGTAACAACGTCCAAGCTTTTAGGAAAAATTAAATTGAAAGAGAGCATACAAAAACAATGATAGGACTCATTCAAGAGTTAATTAGTTTTATAATGCATATTGATGTGCATTTAGAAGAAATTATTCGTGATTTTGGTAATTGGAGTTATCTCATTTTATTTGCAATTGTGTTTGTCGAAACAGGTGTCGTTATTTTCCCATTTTTACCGGGTGATTCATTACTGTTCGCTAGTGGTACATTAACAGCAGCAATGGGAGCCTTTGATTTATGGATCCTAATTCCTGTATTTTTGGCTGCAGCAATTTTAGGGGATACAATGAATTATCATATAGGTCACAAAGTTGGTACTTCGATTCCACCTAAGAGCTTATTAGGCCGAATCGTTAAAAAGGAACGTATGGAAGCTGCGGAGAAGTTTTTTAACACACATGGTGGGAAAACGATTGTTATTGCTCGATTCATGCCTTTCATTCGTACGTTTATTCCATTTGTTGCAGGGGCAAGTAAGATGCATTATAGCTACTTCTTACTGTACAACATAGTAGGTGCAGTTTTATGGGTATTCAGCTGTACATTACTTGGTTATTTCTTTGGTAATATCCCAATTATTAAAGATAACTTCTCGGTAGTTCTTATTTTAATTATATTTATCTCAGTAGTACCAGCGGTTATTGGCGCTTTCAAATCTAAATTTGGGAAATAAATAGATGCTTCAGAAATGTTCTGAGGTATTCAGACTATAGACAACTTGAAAATTTCGAGTTTGTTTATAGTCTTTTTTATTTAAATATATTTAGAATGGCTATTCGCAAATTATGCTCTGCGTTCCAAATGGAGTTGCTAACATCCACTCAAAATACAGAAAATTTCATTTCGTTTTATAGCTTAATGTAATTATTTTCTGAATAGTATATGGATTTCTTATAATTTATTTTATAATGCGATTAAAGGCTTATGACAAACACTTTATGTTGTGTGGCAAAGTGGATGTTTATCAAAAAAGTATTATTTATGACTACTCCAGTTACATAAGTAATAAATAGTAAATTGCATAGGTATATGTTAGTTGAGGTGTAAGAAACAAATAATATAATGCGGAAAAAATAAGCGTAAGGTAATGAAAGATGCTATAATAATTACTAGAAAATGGTGAATTGGAGGCAACGAAATGGAAGTATTTATCGGAAGACAGCCAATCTTTAATCTTCACGAACAGGTCGTTGCGTATGAATTGTTGTATCGAAATAAAAATCAAAATTCATTTCCTGATGTCGATTCAGATGCTGCAACTGTGGATGTGTTAGTGAACTCATTTTTATCAATAGGTATTGACGAGGTGACGAAAGGGAAGCCTTGTTTTGTTAATTTTACGGAAAACTTGCTTATGAGTTCAATCGAAGAATTTTTAAATCCTTCGCAAATCGTAATTGAAATTTTAGAGGATGTACCACTAACACCCAAATTAGTTGAGCGTGTCATTGAGCTGAAGGCGCATGGATTTACAATAGCTTTAGATGATTTTATTTTAAACGAAGAAGTACAAATATATGAAAAACTTTTCCCTCATATTGATTATATAAAAGTGGATTTTTTATTATCCTCTGTGCTTGAACGAATGGAAATTGAAAATTTGGTAAAAGAAAATTTCTCTCATATTAAATTGCTAGCTGAAAAAGTGGAAACACAAAAACAATTTAAAGTAGCAAAGCATTCAGGCTATGAGTTATTCCAAGGCTACTTTTTTGAGCAGCCTCAAATAATTAGAGCAATGGATATACCTGCAAATGCAATTCAATATTTCCATATAATTTCTCTTTTAAAAGAAGAAGAGCCCAATGTTCATCTGTTAGCGGAAAATATCGAACGAGATATATCATTAACGTATAAATTATTAAAAATGATTAATAATTCTAGTAGACGTTCAAAATCTAAAGTGCGTTCAATTAAGCAAGCTATTTTATTACTTGGTTTAGCAAATCTACGTAAGTGGATATATTTATTAGCTTTACGTGAATTTGATGGTAAAACGGATTCAGATCTTTTTCAAGAATTGATGCGAACATCTTTGTTCAGAGCAAAAGTTTGTGAAAAATTAGCAAAGCTATCCTATAAGCAAAACTTTTCTGAGTATTTTTTAGTCGGGATGTTTTCATTAATTGATACGATATTACAAAGACCGATGAATGCTATTTTGCAGCAATTACCTTTTTCAGAGGCGATAACGGAGACGATTTTAGGTGGACAAACCGAGATGACACCATATTTAGAGTTTAGTATTGCCCTAGGTAAACTAGATTGGGAACGCATAGAGCAATTAGCGCCTCAAATAAATATAGAAATGGCAAGCATTGATCTTTTATATAATGAAGCTTTAGAATGGGCAGAAACATCATTATAATTAGGGAAAAAACTACAGAAAATAAGCTACCGATGTTCACAAGGTAGCTTTTTTTGTTTGTTAGGTCGAGTTTCTCTTCATCAAGATGAAGTTCTCAACGTGAAAACTATTTGCTATAATCATGTCGTCTTTAGAAAAATTCTGATAGTTGAAGTGGGCGTGAGGAAATGAATCAATCACAAGATGTAAAGGCAAGTATTCTGGAATATGTGTATGTAATTGTTGGTGCCGCAGTAGTGGCAATTGGTTTTAATGTATTTTTACTACCAAATCAAGTAGCTTCAGGAGGCGTTAGCGGCATAAGCACCATTTTACATGGCTTATTTGGCTGGAATCCTGGACTAGTACAATATGCATTTAATATCCCGTTGTTTTTAGCTGGAGTTCTAATACTTGGTAAAAAGTTTGGCGTAAAGTCTTTTGTCGGTACTATAACGTTACCGTTTATCGTCTTATTAACGAATAATTGGGAACCTTGGACTGATAACCCTTTACTTGGTGCACTTTTTGGTGGAATTGTTGTCGGATTAGGAATAGGACTAGTCTTTAAGGGGAATGCTTCTACTGGTGGCACTGATTTACTAGCTCAAATTATTACAAAGTATACCGGATTTTCGCTTGGTACAAGTGTACTATTAATTGATGGAATTATCGCAATTAGTGCAGCAATTGTTTTTGACTTAGAAAAAGGACTCTATGCCTTAATCGGCCTGTATGTCACAACAAAAACGATTGATATTATTCAGCTTGGTTTTAGTCAATCTAAAATGGTGTATATTATTACGTTAAAACAAGATGAAGTGCGTGATGCGATATATGCTGAAATTGATCGTGGTGTGACAAAATTGCCTGCAATTGGCGGTTATACTGGAGAAGCACGACCAGTTTTAATGGTTGTTGTCTATCAAACAGAGTTCACAAAGCTGAAACAACTCATTAAAAGCGTTGATCCATCTGCGTTTGTCATCGTTTCTGATGCCTACGAGGTGTTAGGTGAAGGTTTCAAGCGTGCATAAATTTGGTATAATAGCTATGGTAAGATATTCATTTACTTAGGAGGGGTACTAATGAAAAAAGCAATGTTAACATTAGTGTTCGGTTCAGCAATTTTCTTAGCTGCATGTGGTGGCGGCGGAGATAAAAATAATGCGACAGGTAATAACGATACGGCTGCTGAACCAGACGGTAAAGCTATCGCAATGAAATCATGCGTTTCTTGTCACGGTGGTGAGCTACAAGGTATGGGTAATACACCTGCACTAAACAATGTAGGTTCTCGCTTATCTGAAGAAGAAATTTTAGATGTGATTAACAATGGTCGTGGGGCAATGCCAGCTGGACTTATTAAAGGTGCAGACGCTGAAGCTGTTGCCAAATGGTTAGCAACTCAAAAATAAATAAATGACAAAAACTAGCGGTTCTGGAGACCGCTAGTTTTTCTATTTGTTACTGTAAATGGTGTAAATGATATATCTCTCGTTATTTTGCACTTGTATGTTACACGACTGTCTAGAAGTAAGTATAATAGTGTTACTAAATAAACATGCAAACAAGTGTAATTTCATTTCTTTTATACATAGGCATGCTAAAATAAAACAATATTCAATTCGTTTGAATGGAGGCTGCAAATATTGGTCGTAGTATTGACAAGGGACGTAATGGAAAAATTTAAGTTAGAACTATTAGGCGGCGAGGAAGGTATTGGAAGAACTATTACTACAAGTGATATTTCCAGACCTGGGTTAGAGATGGCTGGATATTTTACGCATTATCCTGCAAATCGAGTACAATTGCTAGGGAAAACGGAGCTTTCTTTTTTCGAAATGTTACCAACGAATGTTAAACTAGAACGCATGCGTTTACTATGTTCACAGGATACGCCAGCTATCATAATATCTCGTGATCTAGAAGTGCCTGAGGAGCTTATTCAAGCTTCAAATGAAAAGCATGTACCCGTATTTAAAACACATATGACGACAACAAAATTTTCGAGTAGATTAACCAATTATTTAGAGGGACGTTTAGCACCTATGACAGCTGCACACGGCGTGTTGGTCGATGTATACGGTATTGGTGTGCTCATTATTGGAAAAAGCGGTGTTGGGAAAAGTGAAACAGCGCTAGAGCTTGTAAAAAAAGGACACCGACTTGTTGCGGATGATTGTGTGGAGATTCGTCAGGAATCTGAGGATTTTTTAATAGGCAGTCCGCCACCGCTTCTAGAGCATTTATTGGAAATACGAGGTATTGGTATTATCGATATTATGACCCTCTTTGGTGCAAGTGCCGTACGACCTTATAAGCGTATTACTTTAATTATTGAGTTGGAGATATGGGATCCTGCCAAAGTATATGATCGTTTAGGTTTAGAAGAAGAGAAAATGAAGATAATTGATACAGAACTGACAAAACTAACAATTCCAGTACGACCTGGACGAAATGTATCCGTAATTATCGAAGTGGCAGCAATGAATTACCGTTTAAAGAAAATGGGTGTCAATGCAGCTGAGGAGTTTTCAAGACGATTAGATGAAGTCATTTCTTCAACAGATGAATTAGACGATTAAAAGGTAACAGATCGTTAAAAATTGAGAGGAGCATAAGATGGATTTATTACTTTTAGACATTAACCCGGTAGCCTTCCATTTAGGGCCAATTCCTGTACGTTGGTACGGATTGTTAATTGTATCGGGGATTATTTTAGCATATTTTGTTGGACAAAGAGAGGCTGTAAAGCGCGGATTGCCCGAAGATTTTTTAGCTGACTTGTTATTATGGGCAGTACCGATTTCTATCATCTGCGCGCGCATCTATTATGTTTCTATGCGTTGGGATTATTATAGTGAGAATCCAGGCAGCATTATTCAAATTTGGAATGGCGGTATTGCTATTCATGGTGCGCTAATAGGTGCATTTGTGACGGCTTACATATTTACTCGCAAAAAAGGGGTAAGCTTTTTACGCGTGGCAGATATTCTAGCGCCAAGTCTTTTAATTGGACAAATTATTGGTCGTTGGGGCAATTTTATGAATCAAGAGGCATTTGGTGGACCAGTGTCACGTTCATTTTTAGAAAACCTTATGCTACCTGATTGGATTATTAATCAAATGTACATTGAAGAACTAGGCACATATGTACATCCTACATTTTTATATGAATCTGTATGGAATTTTGTCGGCTTATTAATTTTACTGGCATTACGTAAAGTGAATTTAAATCGTGGGGAAATATTCTTTAGCTATTTAATTTGGTACTCAATCGGTCGTTTCTATATAGAAGGTTTGCGTACAGATAGTCTATATTTAATTGGAGACATACGATCAGCGCAGGTCGTTTCAATTATTGGAATTGTCATAGGGCTTGGGGCAATTATTTACCGAAGATTGAAAGTAAAGCCTGCAGTGAAATATTTGGACAATAAGTAAGGAGTGTAAAGGATGGCTGTAAATGCATTGCTTTTTGATTTTGATGGTACACTACTAAATACAAATGACTTAATCATTCAATCATTTATGCACGTTTTGGAAGAGAGATTTCCCGGGCAATATTCGCCAAAAGATTGCCTAAAATTCATGGGTCCGTCATTAAAACAGACATTTAGTGAATTAACGCCAGGCGAAGAAGACGAAATGATGGCAAAATATCGCGCTTGGAATGAACCACATCATGATGAGCTTGTAACCGAGTTCCCTGATGTTGTGTCAACTTTAGAGCAATTAAAGTCGATGGGTATTAAATTAGCCATTGTCTCTACAAAGCGCAATGCTATGATTGATCGCGGCTTGAACATTCTAGGTGCTAGTCATCTATTCGATGTGATAGTAGGGACAGATGATGTGCAAAATGTGAAGCCAGATCCAGAGCCAGTTTTGCTTGCTTTATCACGTCTAGGTGCAGCAAAGGAAGACGCCATTATGATTGGTGATAATTCTCATGATATTGAAGCTGCACATAATGCAGGTGTAAGAGCTGCAGGAGTCGCATGGTCAATTAAAGGGGAACAATATTTACAGCAGTTTAACCCAGAATATATATTGCAGCATATGAAGGATTTACTTGATATTGTGAAAGAGGGGTAAATGCATGGCGCGTAAAACAGAAAGATATCGTGTCGAGGGCGCAAACTCGCTATGGAATGTATATGATACGGTGTCCTTTTGGAAGGTGATGAAGTGCTTCATTGTCATTCAAATCGGACGCTTCACTCCTTTTTTACGCGTGAAGAACTGGCTGTATCGCACTTTCTTAAAAATGAAAATTGGTGACAAAACATCTATAGCTTTAATGGTCATGCCAGATACGATGTTTCCGGAGCGTATTCATGTCGGAAATAATACAGTCATTGGCTTTAATACGACAATTTTAGCGCATGAATACTTAATTGAAGAATATCGTCTAGGGGATGTCCATATTGGCAATGAAGTGATGGTAGGTGCTAATTCAACAATTTTACCTGGAGTGACGATAGGTGACGGAGCCATTGTGTCAGCCGCAACACTAGTACATAAGGATGTACCTGCAGGCTGTCTAGCAGGTGGTAACCCGATGCAAATTATTTATACAGCAGAACAGATGGCCGAGCGCAAACAGAAGGAAGTTGTGCAATGGTGTACGCCGAAAAAATAAAAAAGAGGCTGGATATAATTACTCCATGATGTAATTGCACTAGTTGCTGGTAGTGGAGGCTAGTGCCAGGCACTCAAACAATTCACTAGTTGATGGTAGCGAAGGCGGTGACTCCTGCGGGAACGCACGCAGCGTAAGACGCAACAAACCGCGCGCTAGCGAGGGTTGCGGCTTACGTGTGTGCCCGCGGAAAGCATCCGCCGTAGCGGACATCAACGGAGTTGGAAAAAAGTGTTAGATTGACTGCAGTCAATCTAACACTTTTTCTTTTGTCCCAGCCATTTTTACGTTATTCGAGCTGTGTGATAGAGCTTGATAACAGTTCCACTTTAAATAAATACGTGTATAATTAACTGAATAATAAGTAATTAAATTTTTAGAGAATTCAGTGCGTAATATATTGACTGTATAAAAGGAATGCGTTAAAATACTTTCATATTCTAATTCTCTAGTACTCTAGTGAATTAAAGTGAAACGTGAGGAAGTGTCAACATGTCAGCGATTAAAATGTTTGAAAAGCCACTTGGTATGCGCGATAAGTTTCCGCAAATTTATGAAAAAGTAGAAGCTGTAAGACATACAGGTCGAAGCTTTTTACGCTCAAGAGGCTATGAATTTATAAAAACACCTACAGTAGAGTATTTCGATACAGTAGGTAAAGCATCTGCAATTTCCGATGCGCATTTATTCAAACTTGTAGATAGTCAGGGCAATACGCTCGTCCTACGTCCTGATATGACAACACCGATTGCTCGAGTAGCCACTTCGAAATTATTAAAAGAAATGATACCGCTACGCTTAGCTTACTTTGCTAGTGTATTCCGTGCACAGGAAACAGAAGGTGGGCGGCCAGCAGAATTTGAGCAAATGGGTGTTGAGCTAATCGGTGATCATTCGGTATTTGCGGATGCTGAGGTAATCGCTACAGCAATGGAATTGTTAAAGCAGTTTGGCATAGAAAATTTCAAAGTAACGATTGGACATGCAGGTGTCTTAAATTGTATTTTACAGGACTATACAGAAAGTATCGAACAAGAAGACGCACTTCGCACTTTGCTTGTACAGCGTAACTACGTAGGCTTTGAAGAGGCAGTGACATCTTTTGATTTACCAAAGACAAAATCAGATGCATTGTTACAATTTATCGAAGAGGCAATGACCTTAAAGGAAATTCGGGATATCGAAAAATATGTGCGTAAAAATGACGCATTAGAATATATGCAACAGCTTGCAAAATTGTTAGAAGTTGCTGACTTAGCTCAGTATGTAGCGTTTGATTTTACGCTATCAAGTCATATGAGCTATTACACAGGAATGTTATTTGAAGTGTTTGCATCAGGCAGCGGTTTTCCATTAGGGAATGGTGGACGTTATGATGGATTACTTGAAGTATTTGGCTCAAAAGTAGGGGCTACAGGTTTTAGTATTCGTGTAGACAGACTATTAGAAACGATAACAGCACAAGCTTTGGAAAAGGAAGAAGCTGTCGTTGTGCTATTTGAGGAAGCAGACTTTGAGGTGGCTCTTGAAAAGATACAAGCTTTAAGAGCAGCAGGAAAACAAGCGACCTTACAGTTAAGAAGTAGTTTAATGGATGAAGCAGCCTTTTTAACGCATTTTACTGAGGTGGTTGTTGTTGGACAGGAGGAAATTCGCGGTGAATGAATTAACAATTGCTATGCCAAAAGGGCGCATTTTTGAAGAGGCATACCAAATGCTTATAGAAGCAGGCTTTAATTTACCAGAAGAGGTTGAGATGACGCGTAAATTAATGATAGAAATTCCTGAAGAAAAAATTCGTTTTATACTAGCAAAACCTATGGATGTTCCTGTGTATGTCGAGCACGGTGTTGCAGATATAGGCATTGCCGGTAAAGATGTCTTACTGGAACAACAGCGCGTCGTCCATGAGCTTCTTGATTTAAGAATAAGTACATGCTATATCGCATCAGCAGGCTTACCTAATACGACGATGAACGAAATTGCGCCACGCATTGCGACAAAATATCCAAACATTGCGATGAAGTACTATAAAGGTATTGGTGAGCAAGTAGAAATTATTGAATTAAATGGGTCTATTGAGCTTGCACCGATGATAGGCTTAGCGGATCGCATTGTAGATATTGTATCGACAGGACGTACTCTTAAAGAGAATGGCTTAGTCGAGTATGAGTTTATTACGGATGTATCCTCGCGTTTAATCGCCAATCCAGTGAGCTATCGAATGAAAGGTGATCGCATCATTGACCTAGTAAAACGCTTAAAGAATTGCGTCGACTAATAAAATATCATGTGCTTCTACTTGTAAACTCGTTGCAAAAAGAGCGCTGCACGAATTGCTAGAAACTAAAGGGGATTTTTTTCATGAAAATAACAAAGTTAGCAAAAGGTATTTCCTTGAAACGACCACTTGAAGGTGGCAACGAAGAACAATTAAAGGTTGTACGACAAGTATTGGCGGATGTCCGAGCACAAGGTGACATCGCAGTACGTACATATACTGAAAAATGGGATGGCTTTGCTCCTGACGATTTACGTGTCACAAAGGAAGAAATTGCAGAGGGCGTAAAGGCGATAGATGCACAACTATATGCAGATTTAACGGAAGCTGCACAAAATATTCGTCTCTATCATGAGCAACAAAAGCGTTCTGGCTATCGAATGGAATTAGCAAATGGCTCCTGGCTTGGACAACGTATTACTGCGCTCGATGCAGTAGGTCTTTACGTTCCAGGAGGGACAGCTGCATATCCCTCCTCCGTATTGATGAACGTAATTCCTGCACAAGTTGCTGGTGTTCAGCGAATTGTTATTACATCACCTGCTGGTCGTGACGGTAAATTACCTGCTGGCGTGCTTGCTGCTGCTCATATTTTAGGAGTAGAAGAAGTATATAAAATTGGTGGTGCACAGGCAATTGCGGCACTTGCCTACGGAACGGAAACGATTCAAGCGGTCGATAAAATTACAGGCCCTGGCAATATTTTTGTTGCACTTGCTAAACGTGAAGTATTTGGTGAAGTCGCAATTGATATGATTGCGGGACCAAGTGAAATTGCAGTAATTGCAGATGAAACAGCCTTTGCAGATGAAGTAGCTGCAGATCTTTTATCACAGGCAGAGCATGATAAGATGGCTTGTGCCATTTTAGTGACAACATCTGAGCAACTTGCTAATAACGTAGCACTTGAGGTGGAAAAGCAATTAGCCACTTTACCACGTGAAGAGGTAGCACGTGCATCAATAGAAAATTATGGTGCGATTTATATTGCCGAAACGATGTCAGATGCAGTAGAGGCAATTAACTCATTAGCTCCGGAACATTTAGAAATCGTTACAAAAAATGCGGAAGCTGTGGCAGAGCAAGTACGTCACGCTGGCGGTATCTTTATCGGGCGATATAGCTCAGAGCCTGTTGGTGATTATTTTGCAGGCACAAACCATGTATTACCGACAAACAGCACAGCTCGTTTTGCAAGTGGTTTAAATGTAGATGACTTCGTGAAAAAATCGAGCATCGTTTATTACACTGAAAAAACGTGGGCAGATAATGCCCCGAAAATTGCACGCTTAGCTCGCATGGAAGGCTTAGAGGGGCATGCTCGTGCAGTAGAATCTCGCGGATGGGAAAAGGAGTAGAACGATGACAGAACAGAGACGCTATGCAAAGGTAGAACGGACAACTAATGAAACACAAATATCAGTAGCCATTGATTTAGATGGTGAAGGCAAAGCGGATATACAAACAGGTGTTGGTTTTATGGACCACATGTTGGATTTATTTATTAAACACGGCCTTTTTAATGGCACAATTCAAGCGAACGGTGATACGCACATTGACGATCACCACACGACAGAAGACCTTGGCATTGTGTTAGGACAAGCAATTCGTGAAGCGCTCGGTGATAAGAAAGGTATTAAACGTTACGGTAATGCCTTTGTTCCAATGGATGACGCACTTGCTCAAGTTGTGGTCGATTGCTCAAATCGGCCGCATTTAGAATATCGCGTGCCCGAGCTAAAAGAGAAGGTCGGCACTTTTGACACAGAATTAGTGCATGAGTTTTTATGGAAATTCGCACTTGAAGCAAGAATGAATGTGCATGTCATTGTGCCATATGGTCATAATACGCACCATATAATTGAAGCTATCTTTAAGGCGTTAGCACGTGCGATTGATGCGGCAGTTGAGATTGATCCTCGTGTTAAAGGTGTACCTTCAACAAAGGGGCTGTTAACGTGAAAATCGGTGTAATTGACTATGGGATGGGCAATTTATTTAGTGTCGAACAAGCATTAAAACGCCTTGGCTGTGAGGTCGTTGTAACAGCAGATGAACACGAGCTAGATGCAGTCGATGCACTTTTACTGCCAGGTGTGGGCGCTTTTCCAGATGCTATGAAACGTTTAGCTGAAACAAAATTAGATAACTACCTCCAAAAAGTAAAGGCAGAAAATCGACCGTTGCTCGGTATTTGTTTAGGGATGCAGTTATTATTTGAGGAAAGTGCAGAGGTGACATTAACGAAGGGTCTAGGTTTCTTCAAAGGGAGCATTCAACGCTTTAGCGGAGTTGAAGGGGATCAATCATATCGAGTGCCTCATATGGGTTGGAATCAATTGAAGGTGACGAATCGCCCTGTATGGCTAAAAGATGAAGCAACTGCCGAGCATGTTTATTTTGTCCATTCATTTTATGCGACAAATATTGATACAACAGAGCTTGTGGCTTATGCAGACTATTATGGTATTGAAGTGCCTGGAATTGTTGCAAACGGCTCTATTACAGGTATGCAGTTCCATCCTGAAAAATCGGGTGAGTTAGGCGTGTACTTATTAGAACAATGGTTAAAAGGGGTGGCGGCGTGCTAACAAAACGTATTATTCCGTGTCTTGATGTAAAGGATGGCCGTGTTGTCAAAGGTGTACAGTTCGTTTCATTGCGCGATGCAGGAGATCCGGTAGAGCTTGCAAAGTTTTATGATGAGCAAGGGGCAGATGAGCTTGTATTTCTAGATATATCCGCATCGCATGAAGGCCGTGAAACAATGGTCGATGTGGTGCGCCAAACAGCGGCGACATTAGCTATTCCATTTACAGTTGGCGGTGGTATTCGCTCGTTAGAGGATATGAAACGTATTTTACGAGCTGGTGCTGATAAAGTATCCGTTAATACATCTGCTTTAGAACGTCCAGAGCTTATTAAAGAGGGTTCTGACTTCTTCGGTGCACAATGTATTGTTGTTGCAATCGATGCGCGCTACAGTGAAGAAGATGGCACATGGATGGTGTATACACACGGAGGCCGCAACAAAACATCATGGCGAGTGATAGAGTGGGCAAAAGAGGCTGTTCGTTTAGGTGCTGGTGAGATTTTATTAACAAGTATGAATCAGGACGGAGAAAAATCTGGCTTTGATTTAGCGTTAACAAAGGCGGTAAGAGATTCCGTGACAGTCCCCGTCATTGCAAGTGGTGGTGCAGGGAATGCCGAACATTTTTACGAAGTATTAACAGATAATGTAGATGCAGATGCAGCACTTGCAGCATCGATTTTTCATTACAAGGAAACGAGCGTAGCGCAAGTAAAACAATACTTACGTGAAAAAGGAGTGGCAGTTAGATGATTAATAACATTAAATTTGACGATAAAGGTCTTGTGACAGCCGTTGTGCAAGATGCCAATACAAAAGAAGTATTAACAGTAGCTTATATGAATAAAGAGTCATTAGAAAAAACATTGGAATCAGGCGAAACATGGTTTTACTCACGCTCTCGTGAAGAGCTATGGCATAAAGGAGCTACAAGTGGAAACGTACAAAAGGTAGTATCCATTAAAGCGGATTGTGATGGCGATGCATTAGTTGTAGAAGTACTTCCTGCAGGCCCAGCATGCCACAATGGCACGACTTCTTGCTTTACTAATGTACTTCAAGAAAACGCTAAAGTTGGTTCAGTTGGTATTATCCCTGAGCTAGTCAAAGTAATTGAAAAGCGTGAGCAAGAAATGCCAGAGGGAGCATACACTACATATTTATTCGATAAAGGCATCGATAAAATTTGTAAAAAAGTTGGGGAAGAAGCAACAGAGGTTGTCATCGGTGCAAAAAATCGTGATGCAGAAGAAGTAAAATGGGAAGCGGCAGATTTAATTTACCATCTATTAGTTTTACTACAAGAACAAAAAGTAAATGTTTTTGATGTATTGCATGTGTTGGAAAAACGTCACGAGGAGAAATAACAGCATATCGCTTATTGTATGGTATAATATAAGTTACTGTAAAAAGGAACGTATGATGCGTTCCTTATTTCTTGTTTCGGAGGAAATATTTTGGAAAAGAAACGTCAAAAAGAGAAGCAAACGAATGTCGTATCGTTCATTCCAACAGGCGACTATTATTATAAAAAATCAATTCAAGCGATGAATAGCGGACAGATGGATAAAGCCTATAAATATTTACAGCGTGCTGTTGATTTAAGTCCAGATGATCCAATGATTTTATTGCAATTAGCGATTGTAGAATTAGAAGGTCAAAGTTTTGAAGAAGCCTATGATTTACTTCGTCGTGCCTATCAATTAGATCCAAATGAGCCGGAAATAATTTTCTATATGGCGGAGGTGTCTGGGTGCGTCGGCATTATTCAAGATGCCAAACGCTTTGCGGAGCAATACTTAGAAATGGAACCTGAGGGTGCTTATGCAGATGAAGCGGCAGAAATATTGGAGTTTGTAGCCTTTGAACAAGATGATTATGAAGAGCTTGAAGGCAGTGGCGAGGATTTATATCGTCAGGAGCAAGCTCGTCGTTGTATGGAAAAGGGAGATTTCCCAGAAGCGATAAACATTTTAGAACAACTAGTAGAAGATAGACCAGAATTTTGGTCTGCATACAATAATTTAGCTTTGGCTTATTTTTATGTCGGTGAAGCAGAGCAGGCAAAAGCAATCCTAAACACTGTACTGCGTGAAAATAAAGGGAATTTACATGCGTTATGCAATTTAACGGTTATTGCGTATTACGAGAAAAATGATGAGGAATTAAATGCCCTGTTAGAAGTATTGGTGAAAATACAGCCATATGCTTGGGATCATCGTTATAAACTAGGTGCAACGCTTGCACTTATTGGTCAATATGAAATAGCCTTTAAATGGCTACGAAGCATGCAAAAACGTGGCTATTTAGGTGATCCAGGATTTTACTTTTGGTTATCGCATGCGGCGTATTTCTCTGGCTATGATGAAATTTCAAAGGGTGCTTGGGAGCAGTTACTTGAGCTTGATCCAGAGAAAGAGGGCTTTGAACCTTGGCGTCAGCATGAAAATACATATGAGCTTGACGCATTAGAACATGATCGTGACTTCATTGTATCTAAACTTGAAAGTGAATATATAAGTGATCGCCTATTCGGTTTGTTTTTACTAAAAGGTACAGCGCATAAACAGGAAATCATTGCTCATCCTAAATGGATAGATGTTGAACAATTTGGTGCTTTCGAAAAGCTTTTTTTAGCTTATGCACTTGGTCATCAGTTTGATGAAAAAAACAAAGTCGAGGCAAGCTTTTTAAGAGCCGTCCGTGTATCAGAGATATTATTAGAGCAATATGGGAAAATGACAACATTAGTTGCACCGATGTTTCAAATGTGGTTTGTGCTTTGTGAACAAGCACTTAGTGAAAATTATCGCTTTACAAATCCTGCGGCCATTGCAGGTGCAAATGATTTCTTATTCCGCTCATCTCGCATGTTGAAGGTGACGAAAAAAGAAATTGCAGAGCAGTATGGGATTTCTGTGTCTACATTATCTAAATATATTGAAGAAATGTTAATGTTTTTACCAACGAGTTAAATTTAGTCTGTGAGCAACAAAGTTGAATAACTTAATGCTTTCACATACGATGAACATACTAACGTTATTATAAAAAAGTTTTACAAGTTTAGGAGGAAGTATGTATGTCAGAAGAAAAAATTTATGATGTTGTAATTATCGGAGCAGGACCTGCCGGCATGACTGCGGCTGTTTATACATCACGTGCAAACCTTTCAACGCTAATGATTGAGCGTGGTATTCCTGGCGGACAAATGGCGAATACAGAAGAAGTAGAAAATTATCCAGGGTTTGATACTATTTTAGGGCCTGAGCTATCTACTAAAATGTTCGACCATGCGAAAAAATTTGGCGCTGAGTATGCATACGGTGATGTTTCAGAAATCATCGATGGAGAAGAATACAAAATCATTAAATCTGGTGCTAAAGAATATAAAACACGATCAATTATCCTTTCTACAGGTGCAGAATATAAAAAAATGGGTGTACCAGGTGAAAAAGAACTTGGTGGACGCGGTGTCAGCTATTGTGCAGTATGTGATGGTGCATTCTTTAAACAAAAAAATCTCGTTGTCGTAGGTGGTGGGGATTCAGCTGTTGAAGAAGGTGTTTATTTAACACGTTTTGCTGATAAAGTAACAATTGTTCACCGTCGTGACAAATTACGTGCTCAAAAAATTCTACAAGATCGTGCATTTGCCAACGAAAAAATTGATTTCATTTGGAATGCAACAGTAAAAGAAATTAACGATGCTAACGGTAAAGTAGGCAGCGTTACATTACAATCAACTGTTGACGGCACAGAATCAGAATTTAATGCTGATGGCGTATTTATCTATATTGGTATGCTTCCATTAACAAAACCTTTTGGAGCATTAGGAATTTTAAATGAAGCTGGTTATATTGTGACTAACGATAATATGGAAACTAAAGTACCAGGTATTTTTGCTGCAGGAGATGTACGTGAAAAATCGCTTCGCCAAATCGTAACTGCGACTGGCGACGGTAGTATTGCAGCACAAGCAGCACAACATTATGTGGAAGAGTTATTAGAAAAAATTAACGCATAATAGGCCTAAAAAAAGTTCGTATTGAATGACCGCATACAGCGATAAAAAGCTGGTTGCTATTGGCCGTTATTACCGGAAAAAAATACAATTTTTTAATACGGTTTTAATATTGCTGTAACTTGAATGACATATAAAAGGTGTATTATTTAGAGTGTAATTAGCAATCCCCCTTTTATTTTTTTAGTAGGTTGTTTCCGCCTAATTAGGTGGGAGCAACCTATTTTTGATATTTGTGCTAGTGACTGGCACTGAAACAATTCTGAATTCAGTGCCAGTCACTCAAACAATTCTGAATTTAAATGTCATTCACTCTATCGCTTCAAATTCCTGTGACAACAGCACAAAAAGTAAGACGGAACAAAGCGCGCGATCGTGACAGTTGCGGCTAACCTTGTGTTGTGTGGAAAGCGAAGAAGAGTTATACGCAATAATAAGCCTGATGCATAGGCTTATTATTTTTGAATGTGTCATGTCTAACAATAGAAAACTGTATACTATAAGTATGGTTATTCGTGTAAAATAACTGTCATTGGGAGTACGACGACCCTTTATGAAAAAGAAACAAAAATCCTTAATGATGATTCAAAATAATCGATTTTTTGCGCAAGATACCATAGTTGTGAAATGAAGACAAACTCTGATAGGTCTTGCTATAATAAAAAATATAATGCAAAAGAGATTAGAGGTGTGTCTATGCAAAGAATTGCAAACTTAATTGCCGTAAAAGACGGCAAAGTATTATTACTTCAAAAGCCGAGACGGGGCTGGTATGTAGCACCAGGCGGAAAAATGGAGAGCGGTGAGTCGATTTACGAGGCTGCTTTACGTGAGTTTCAGGAAGAAACAAATGTAATACCATTGAACGCGCATCTAAAGGGTGTATATACGATGATTATTAAAGAAGATAACGTTAAGGTGGATGAATGGATGCTATATACTTTTATGGCGAAAGATATAGAAGGAGTACCATTCGAAGAAACAAGAGAAGGTAAGCTTGCATGGCACCCAGTTGGGGATTTAAAACATTTGCCGATGGCTGAAGGTGATCGAACAAATTTACAATTTGCTGTTTCGCAATCAGGCATTCAGTACGGCACATTCGAATACACGAAGGATTTTGAATTGCTTCATGAGAAAATACAAATATCAATAGAACAATAAAGGAGCTGCATGACAGTGGTGGTTGAAAGTCAACAATGTACACATGAATTGGTCATTATTACAGGAATGTCTGGAGCTGGGAAGACCGTAGCTATTCAAAGCTTTGAGGATTTAGGGTATTACTGTATTGATAATTTACCACCAGCGTTACTCACGACTTTTTTAACTTTACTTAGGGATTCAGGTAAAAATATTACACGTATTGCAGCTGTCATGGATATGCGTGGCGGCAACTTTTTTGATTCGCTTATTGGTGCGCTTGACCATATATTAAAAGAAGGCGACATCATTGTCCGCATTTTATTTTTAGATGCAGATGATGCAACGCTTGTAAGACGTTATAAGGAAACAAGACGTGCACATCCATTAGCTGTAACTGGTTTACCGCTAGATGGTATTAAACAAGAACGCGTACTTCTATCAGAAGTAAAAGGTCGCGCTAATTTCGTTTATAATACGTCTAACATGAAACCAAAAGAGCTACGCGAGAAAATCGTTAAAGAATTTGCAAGTGATGCAGATCATACTTTTTCAATTAATATTATGTCCTTTGGATATAAACATGGTATGCCAATAGATGCAGACTTAGTATTTGATGTGCGCTTTTTAAAAAATCCTTATTATGTGGAGGAATTGCGCCCTAAAACTGGTTTGCAAACTGAAGTCTCATCTTATGTATTAGCGTTAGAGGATACACAAATTCTTATACAAAAACTAACGGATTTGTTTGAATTTATGATACCGCTTTATAAACAAGAGGGGAAATCACAACTTGTCATTGCTTTTGGTTGTACAGGAGGACAGCATCGTTCGGTGACTTTAGCAGAATATTTTGGTGCTTGCTTAGCCAAAAAAGAAAATGCTGTGATATCGCACCGTGACATCAATCGAAGAAAGGATTGAGTGAATGGGGAAAAAGCAAACAAGGCTAGTTGTAATAGGTGGTGGTACTGGCCTTTCTACGTTACTACGTGGTTTAAAGCATCACCCGTTTGATATCACTGCAATCGTAACAGTTGCGGATGATGGTGGTTCCTCAGGACGTTTACGTGATGATTACGATATCCCTCCGCCTGGTGATGTTCGTAATGTCATCGCTGCATTATCAGATGTGGAGCCACTCGTTGAGCAAATGTTTCAATATCGTTTTTCGGTATCAGAGGATTTAAATGGTCATTCTCTTGGCAATTTAATGTTAACGGCCTTAACCGATATAACTGGGGATTTTAGCCATGCTATTAGTGAAATGGGAAAAGTTTTAAAAGTACATGGTCGAGTAATCCCAGCAGCTAATAAAAAAATTACTTTAAATGCCGAATTAGAAGATGGGGTAGTAATTGAAGGTGAGTCAAAAATTCCAACTGCCGGAAAGCGCATTAATCGCGTTTTTTTAGTGCCTGAAAATGTGCAACCGCTACCGGAGGCAATACGAGCAATTAATCGAGCTGACTATATTTTAATAGGACCTGGAAGCTTATATACGAGTATTATTCCTAATTTGCTAGTAAAAGAAATTGGAGAAGCTGTAGTAAGAGCCAAGGGACGAAAAATTTATGTATGTAATTTAATGACCCAAAAAGGTGAAACGATTTCTTATACAGCAGGTGACCATGTTGAAGCTATTCTCAAACATGTTGGAGATTCTTTTATTGATGCTATTTTAGTAAATGATGAACAACTTCCGCACCCAGTTAAAGAGCTGTATAAAGAAGAATGTGCGGAGCCCGTAACATTTGATGTTGGTAAGCTTGAAAGTATGGGATTAGAGGTTATAAAACGTGATATTGCAACCATTCGACCAGATGGGACAGTTCGCCATAATGCTGCAAATGTAGCACAATGGCTTGTGGATTATGCAAAAATCTTACCGAAAAAGTAAGGAAGCCTACAATAGAGTCCTAAAGAATGCTTGTTGTATATGGTAAGATGAACATATACATAGAAATAAAGGTCGAAAGGAGGGCGTAATATGTCATTTGCTTCAGAAACGAAAAAAGAGCTGACGCAAGTAGAAGCGGACGATTATTGTATGAAAGCAGAAGTATCTGCTTTAATTCGTATGAATGGTTCATTATCTTTTGCTAACAAGCAACTTAGTTTAGACGTGCAAACTGAAAATGCTGCAATCGCTAGAAGGCTTTACACAATTATGAAGAAGTTGTATCCATATAACGTCGAGCTACTTGTACGAAAAAAAATGCGTTTGAAAAAGAACAACGTTTATATATGTCGTGTGCGAGAAGGGGCGCGTGAGTTACTCATTGATTTAGCGATAATTTCGGATGATTTCCAATTCAATCACACGATTTCTAAAGAGCTTATTAGAAAGAGTGGCCATAAAAGAGCTTACTTACGTGGAGCATTTTTAGCAGGTGGCTCGGTAAATAACCCAGAAACGTCTGCCTATCACTTAGAAATTTATTCTTTGTATAAAGAACACGGTGAAGCATTAATGGACTTGATGAATGAATTTGAGTTGAACGCAAAAACAATTGAACGAAAGAAGGGCTTTGTGACATACTTAAAAGAAGCGGAAAAGATTTCCGATTTTTTAAACATTGTCGGAGCTCATCAAGCAATGATGAAATTTGAAGATGTTCGTATATTACGCGATATGCGAAACAGTGTAAATCGTATTGTAAACTGTGAAACAGCAAACTTGAATAAAACGATAGGCGCTGCACTACGCCAGGTAGAAAATATCCGCTTTATTGAAAATTCAGTTGGGCTGGATCAGCTGCCTGAAAAGCTTCGTGAAATTGCACGCTTACGTGTGGAATATCAAGATGTAACGTTAAAAGAACTTGGTGAAATGGTCTCAAGTGGAACGGTTAGTAAATCAGGAGTTAACCATCGATTGCGTAAAATAGACGAAATAGCAGATGCATTAAGAAGAGGTGAAAAAATAGGCGGTTAAGCTTTCATACAAAAGACAGAAAGCTAATGCAAACGCTTATTGTTCTTCTGCTGCTAAGTGCGGTAATATAAAACTAATAGATGAACGGTAGTGAAGGAGAGAATTGCGAATGACTGAGAAAACAGTCCAGGTAAAATTAAAATTAGGACTACAAGCTAGACAAGCGGCGTTGTTTGTACAGGAAGCAAATCGTTTTAGTGCTGATATTTTTCTTGAAAAAGACGAGAAAAAAGTAAATGCCAAATCCATTATGGGTGTAATGAGCTTAGCTATTGCTAAAGGTACCAAGGTCGTTTTAAGCAGTGAAGGTAGCGATGCAGAGCAAGCGGTTACATCATTAGCTGCTCTTATAGAAAAAGAAGACTAAGCAAAACCATGCTTAGCATATCAAAAACAAAAAAACCTCTAAGTCATTTGTACTTAGAGGTTTTTTATCTGCCGCCGTTGATTTCCGCTACGGGCAGCTGCTTTCTACGGGCACACCGTAAGCCGCAATCCTCGTTAACGCGCGGATTGTTGCCTCTTACGTTTTGTGCTGTCCCCCCAGGAGTCATCGCTTATTCTAATTGTTTGAGTGCTTGCCACTTAGCAAGAAAAAATCCACTCCGCTTTCCGCGGGCACACACATACTCCGCAACCTTCTCTGGCGCACGAATTGTTGCGTCTCGTATTGCATGTATTAAAGTCATTGGCTAGCCTGGAAATTGTTTGAGAATTGTTTGAGTGACTGGCACACATAAAAAAACCGCTAAGTCACATGGACTTAACGGTTTTTTCTAATTAGCGTTCGTTGCGTACAAAAATATGGTCAATTAAGCCGTATTCTTTTGCGCGTTCAGCTGTCATGAAGTTATCACGATCAGTATCTCTTGAGATGACTTCTAGTGGCTGACCAGTACGCTCAGATAAAATACCATTTAATTTTTCACGAAGGAATAAAATGCGTTTTGCAGCAATTTCAATTTCAGTCGCTTGACCTTGCGCACCACCAAGTGGTTGGTGAATCATTACTTCTGCATTTGGTAATGCATAGCGCTTACCAGGTTCACCAGCAGCAAGTAGGAAAGCACCCATTGATGCAGCCATACCAATACAAATTGTTTGTACTTTTGGCTTGATGAATTGCATTGTATCGTAGATTGCCATACCAGCTGTAATAGAACCACCTGGTGAGTTAATGTAAAGAGAAATGTCTTTATCCGGATCTTCTGCTTCTAAAAATAGAAGCTGCGCAACGATTGAGTTTGCAACGTTGTCATCAATTGCACTTCCTAATAGGATAATACGGTCTTTTAGTAGTCGTGAATAAATGTCATAAGCACGTTCACCACGACTTGTTTGTTCAATAACTGTAGGAATTAAATTCATGTTAAATCCTCCTTAAAAAGCTAAATTCGATTACTTTTACTGAAATCATCCATTATATTTCAGTTGTAACCTTATCATACACATTATAGTCAGGGAAGGTCAAATATTAACGCTGATATTAAGAAATTAAATCCATAATAAAAATTAATATTTATAGTTGAATTATGGGCAATATGTTTGTATAATAGAAAGGTCGTAAGTAAAAGTACAGTACACTATTTTGCAGGTATGCTTCTACAATGAGGATTATCTACATGATGCTTTACCGTAAAGCCTAAGAGTGAGTACTTTTTTTTTATGTTCAATTGCCCTCGTGGTGTAATGGATAACACGTAAGATTCCGGTTCTTGCACTGGGGGTTCGATTCCCTCCGAGGGCGTTTTTAAAGTTTTAAAGAGTGTTTTAAAAAAATTAAATAACCTTTAAAAACGTTGATATATAAGGATTTGTGGCATGGTTTATCTTATCGAGATTGTTTAAGTCTATCTAACTTTTTTAAAACACTTTACACAAGTTTTACACATTTTCTGATTCGATTATACTTTCTTTTTTATAAAGATTTAATGCAATGTTTTCGTCTTTTTCTTTAAGTTCTTTCAGTACGTGTGTGTACGTGTTATATGTCGTTGCAATATCAGCGTGTCCTAGTCGTTCAGATACGTATTGTATAGTTGCTCCAGCAAATAATAAAGACGAAGCATGTGTATGTCTTAATGCATGTATTGTTACTTTATCCAATTCAAGACTATCTAAAACATTATTCAAAGCTTTATTTACGGCGTTTCCAGTCACAACCATCTTTTTGCTTGCTGAAGAATAAAAAACTAAATTGTGAGGTCTTTCTGGCAACGTGGATAGTAATTCCTTGAACACTAGCATTACATCTTCATCTACAGCAACTTTTCGAGGCTTACTATCGGCTTTCAAATCCCCGAACTCGTTTTTATCATCTTTTTTATATCTCCATGTTTTATTAATGTCTAATATATTATTTTCAAAATCAAAATCATTATCTGTGATACCTACTAGCTCTCCATACCTAGCACCTGTCGTTAATGCTAACAGTAGCATATAATAAGATAAATTTTTAGATTCTAAGTGCTCCAGTAAATAAGTATATAATTTTCGGCTTTCTTCAAAATCTAAATATTTATCCGTTTCTTTTTTTGCTTTTACAGTAAAATGTAATTCGATTTTTTGTGTGAAATCGTGTAATATTAGCCCATCGAGTACCGCGTCTTTAACACAGGCTCTTACATGGGTATTCAATTTACGTACAGTTTCTTTTGATTTTCCAGTTCCGTATGCGTTTATAAAAGATTGGTAATTCTGCCGAGTAATTTTCTGTATTGGTTTATCTGCAAAGTATTCTTTTACTGAATCAAGTGAGTTAATGTACCGATTGTAAGTAGTATAGTGTCGATTCTTTTTAAACACTTCAATCCAAGTAGTGAAGTAGTCCACAAACGACCGATCTTTTACTACCACGTTTCCCCCTTTTGATAAACTCATTTCTATTTCTAATGCTGCTGCAACTGCTTCTGGCTTTGTTCTGAATCCACTTTTACGAATAGGCTTGCTTTTACCATCCACTACATTACTAATAGTGTATTGCCACGTTTTACCTCGCTTTTGAAAACTTGCCACATTAATTTCTCCTTTCTATAATTTAATCTAGTTAATCCCAATTTTAATTATCACCACCTTTAATGGGAATGTTTGTTCTTTTTAGGGTAAAATTTTTTTACCATCTATAGTTTTTAAAGAAAGTAGCTCTCTTGGAACTCCTTTTTCTTCAATTGCATCATAGATGGTAAAGCCTGAACAATTTTCAATATTAAATAATTCATCTGGTAATAATAGCTCGACAGCAAAAGTGTTAGCTTCTATTTCTAATTTATCCGTAGAAAACAATGTATTTTTCTTAAGAAATACAGTATTCGCTTCTGGATGTTGAACAACGTGACCGAGTTCATGAGCAGCGGTTAATAGTTGTTTTTTAGATGGTAAATTCTCATTGATATGAATTACTTTTGTACGGTGGGATCTACTATAATAGCCGTATATAGACCCTAATGGTTCATAAATAACAACTACACCTAGTAGATCAGCCAACATAAAAGGATCCCTTGTATCGTATTTTTCAACTAACTGCGCCACAATCTTTTTAATATCCACCACAAACACCACCGTACTTTAATCTCTATATTTTTTAGGTGTAAACTTCTGTTTTGCTATGCGTTTAGTTAAACGTAAAGTATTTTCCCAAGAAGCAATTAATAACTCTCTGTCTTCTTCGTCTAAATCTTCTAAAACTCTTCCATCAAAGGCTGCAAATGCATTTTCTACGTCCTCACCATTAATTCTTTTCTTAAGTTCTCTTTGAATAGTAAGTTCGTCTTTTTCAGTTAGGTCATAGTAACGTCTTTTATCTGTACGACCTAATAGGTAGTCAGTGCTAACATCGAAATAATTAGCTACTTTTTCTACGTTGTCTATTTTAGGTGAGGATGTATCCCATCTTCGAATTTGTCCATTAGAAATACCAACATTTCTTTCAACTTCTGCAAAAGTAATTTTTCTTTCATTACACAGAATTTTTATTCTTTCTACTAAACTCACTGATATCAACCTTTCGGAAGCCTATGAAAAAAATATTTTAGCATTTACGCTATTTATAGTTGACTAATAGCGAGAATGTTAATATACTGTGTTCATAAGCTAATTAATTGGCTAAAAAGACAATAAAAAATACGACCTATTTAAAAACATTTTTCGTTGGGGAACGGTTTAAATGTTGGTTTAAAGGCTTTTGAAAAGTCTTATTTAGCTATGCGTTTATAATAGCATGTGCGCTAATTTAGGTCAACAGATTAGCGAATAATTTAGCTTAAAAATTTTCCAATTAAGTAAAGCGCTGTGATACCGAGCCAATGACGGTATAACTATTCTGACTTATAGCTGATATGACGGTAGCAACGTTAATGGAGATTAAAGGAGTGAGAAGTGTGGAGGATAAAGATGTATTTGCGAATCTCAAACAAGCATTTGAACAAGCAGTTGAATATTCAGTCGAAAACGGAATGAACTCATTTGTAACAGAAAACGAGATACGACGTTCGGAACTGTTAACGGCAGTAGCGAATGAAGCATCTCGTAGATTGAAAGAAAGAAATGTTATAGGTCAAGATGGTCTAGCTAATGTAATTACTGGTCGTAGAAAGTATCAAGAGTATTAAAATTTTTTCTGAGTACTATCGTAAAACATCTTAAAGCTGTACTCAAAAACTCTTATAAAGCTTTCAGAGTAGTTAGATTCAACGAATTCACGAATAACTTCATAATCCTTTGAATTTGGGAATTCATTATCTAACTCTACTTCGGCAGCTATATCGCCAATAGGCAAATTAACACCTATGAATTTCAACAACCATTCTTTGTAAGTCAACATTTTTTTATCACCTACCTTTCTATCCAAATTGTAACAGAAAGGTAATTGGAAGGAGGAAAACAATTTGAATCAATTAATGAAAGCTGATGTTCAAATGACAAGTTTGAATATTGCAGAGTTAACAGGTAAAAGGCACGCTGATGTAATGCGTGATATTCGCAAAGAAGTTGATGAATTAGGAGAGGAAATAGCCCAACGCATTTTTGCACTCGGCTCTTATTTAGACAAAAACAAACAAGAAAGACCTTGCTACGAATTTGGCAAAGATGGGGCTATGCAATTGGCATTAAAATACGATGCTGTAACTCGGTACAAAGTTATCAAACACATTGAAGAGTTGGAGCAGGAGAAAAAGTTGCCAGTAAATAGTACGGTAGCCCTTTTGGAAACAGCTTTAAAACATGAGATGGAATTAGCTGAAATCAAAACAGATGTGGACTACCTAAAAGGTAGTATGCGAATTGATTCACTCCAACAACAAGAAATACAACAGGCTGCTAAACAATCAATTGTACAAGCTTTAGGTGGTAAAGATTCGGTTGCTTATCAAGAGATTAGTAAAAAAGTATTTTCAGCATTTTGGAATGAGTTCAAACATTATTTCAAGGTTCCACGTTATGGAGATATACCAAAAGTTAAATACGCAGAGGCGTTAAGATTTATCCAGTTATGGAGGCCCTCCACAATATTGCAGATTGAAATCGACAGTTGTAATAGCCAAATGGCTTTCGAATGAACTGTTTAATAGAAAGGAGACTATGACATGTCAGAGGATTTAGGAGCACAAGTTAGATCAGAGATGTTCAAACGAAAAATGAGTCAAAAACAATTAGCTGAAATGGTGGGTATTTCAAATGCTTATCTGTCAGACATAATTCGTGGGCGTAAAGACGGCCCAAAGGCACAGGAACATATTAAACACATTCGAAAAATCTTATCTATTTAAGGTGGGTGCTCAATTTGCAACAACTACAGGTCAATTTAATAGTACAAGTACCTGACGACTATATCCTTGTTGAGAAAGTAAAATTTGAAAAGTTACAACAGGAACAATTATCTGGGCGCTATTGGACAATGGATGAACTAGAATGCCGAACAGGGCGAGGGCACTTGTGGCTGAAAAATAATTTATTGTTCATCCCGAAGTTCAAAAAGCAATTAGAAAAGTTTGTACATTATCCGAATGCGTCTGGCGAGAAATGGGCATTTCAAGCTAGCAAAATGTCGCAGTTTTTAGAAGATAACTTTTACAGCATTTTTAAGGGGTAGGTGAAATCAATTGAAAATCAAAGTAGCCGAATGGCTAGCATTACCGATTGAACAACGATTAGCTTTAATCAGCAACGCGATTAATAAAGCTGTAGCAGTGCGTTACAAATAAAACTATCAATCTATTGGAGGTTGAGATAGTGGAGAAAGCAAAACAAATGTTTGCTGAAACTAAGCAATGTAAATGCAACGTGTGCAGTAAAGAATTTCACATAGAAGAAGCTATGTATTGCACACGTTGTGGATCAAAACTTGAATTAAAAAATGCCGTTATCCAAAAGGAATTTCATCACTAATCTTAAATCCAGTTTGTTTAACTAATTCAAGCTTTGCATACTTCACTTCAATTAATTGTTCTTGATTGAAAAGAGAAGGTGAAGCACATTTTGGACAATAAGCAGCATCAGGATTTAGAACAAATTCTTCTTCACCATCAAAATCATGCTCTACAGGTTCGTTGATGTCAGTAGTGAAGGATAAAGTTCCAGTACATTCATTGCGAATTGGTGAACCACATTGAGTGCAATAAATGTGATCTTCAGTTAAATCAGTAATCTCATGATTACATCTTAAACAATTCTTTAGATATTTATTTTCATGTGTTTCTATAGTCATTTTAACACCACCTTTCTACCAATAGTTTAACAGAAAGGAAATATAAGGAGGAATAAAAATGAGAGCAGTTTTGAATGTTAAAGGTACTAAGTTGTCAGTTCTATCAATTCATTATCACACAACGGGAGAGCCTTCCACAGTTTATGCAGTTGATGAAAATGGCAAAGAAGAACGTTTTATCGAAAAATCACAAAGCCAATATGTTAGAGATCCACATGTTGCAGTTGAAAACTTGGGTGAGTTGCTTGAATTTCCAGAACTCGAAGCAAGGATTGTGGAAGGCAACAACAAGCTTATATCTCATCTTGATGAAATGATTGAACAGGAAGGCAAAGAGCTAACAGGAATTGCAATTGAAGCAATGGAAGGTGAGCCGGATTTACCGTTTGACAATCATCTATCAATCAAGCAACGAGAATACAAGCTTAAACAGCAACGTGTACTTGGTTGGATTGATGCAGTAGAAGAAGTCAAAGCATTCACGGAGGGATATTACGCCAATGTCGATGATGAAACAGTTACAGCGTAATGCAGTCATTGAACAGTTGAAAAAATTGGACATCCACAGTATTGATGAACAACCGCTAAGCGAAGTGTTGTATACAACGTTGCTTAAAACATTGGCACTTAAACGTGCTGCTGATAATTGAGGGGAGGTGAATAATATTGGATGCTTTGAAAATGTTAGAGCAGTACAAAAATGATGGTAGCAGAGTTGATGAAGTTTTGTTTCATACTGTTGCTAAAGAATTAGGTCGCTTACGTGAAATCATCGACCAAAAGAATTTTTCAATCGATTTAATTGGTGAACAGAAATTAGATGCACAAAAAGAAAATAAACATCTACGTGAAGGACTTGAAAGTGTACAGAATCAATTATTTTCAATCAGAGGAATAAACAAAGTACACGATAGCGAAATTACAGAGTTATGCGCTGGAATACGGAGAACTTTGGAAGGTGTGAATAAATGCGTATAGGCTACACACACGCTGATTTATATGACAGAGAATCAGATTATTGGCAAGACATTCAGGATGCAGAGAATGCCCAAATTGAGGCTCAAAAAAACTCGTCAAAGGCGGCAACCAATGGCGAGCAAGTAAAAATTAAAAATGACACTGGTATTGTACCACAGGAGGATGCGAAATGACAAAGACGAAAAATGAGCGTATCGCAGTATTAGAAAACGAAGTAGCTGAATTAAAGCTAATCGTCCATGAATTACGTGAACGTCCACAGTTAACGACTGTTATAAATAGTACACCGGAGGGGCCTTCCACAACTAATTCTGTGGAGGACATCATCGAATTTGAAGGTCAGCAATATCGCAATGTTGATCGTGAAGCGCAAATTGGAGATGTTGTTGTATTTACTCAAGAACATGCTGAAAAAACGAATGAAAACGCGATTACCGCTGGGAAGCCATATGGAGTTATTGAAGCATGGGGCGAGCCTAGATTTTTAACAAACAAAAATGGAAGATACCGAGTTTACGAAGAAGGTTTTGGACGTACACCTGAAAACGTAACTGTCTACGAACTAATCGAATCCAAACCACTAACACCAAATCAACAACGTACTGCAGTTATTGAGAAGGCGAAAACATTTGTTAAAAATATTGTAGGTGAACACGAAACTTTTCATACAACTATCGGCTTACATCAAAATCAATGTGTAAGACCAAAATTCTATGTAAACGAAAAGAAACGTGCAGTAACTGTATTAATCTACGGAGCCTTTAGTAAAAGATTGATTTTCAAAGGACTTGCAAAATGTAATCCATCTGACGTTTTCAACGAACACATTGGAAAAGCCATTGCACTAGGACGAGCGCTTGGTCTTGATGTGAGTGAATTTGAACAGGTGGTGCAGCCTACAGTAGCTGTAGGACAAATCCTTAATAAATATTGGAATTATGAAGTCTTAACCCTAGAAGATAAAGATGGGAATTTGAAGATTGTGGATAGCGGAAACTTCGCTAATGGTGGTGATTTACCAAATACAGATTGGTACACAATCATCAACGACACTAACGCTATTTATGGAGGTGTTGAATAAATGGGTAACTCATTACGCAAGTATGAACTTGAAGCGCCAGCACCAGAAATTGTGGAAGGCGAACAAACAGAGGAAACTAAACAACGTTATGAAATTACCAATCTCGAAAGTCTAAATTGGGCATTTCGTCAAATTGCTAATGCACAAGCGGAGTTAAAGAAAAATCAAGCTCTAGCAGATGCTGAATATGACCGCATCAAACGTTGGCAAGAAGATGAATCGAAATCTCATATTAATACTGTTGAATTTTTCCAACATTTAATTGCTGAATACCATACAAAAGAATTGGCTGAAAATCCAAAGAAGAAAACAATTTCTACGCCATACGGTAAATCGAAATCAACTACATCTTCAGCACAACCTGATAAGCCGACTAATGCTGATGAAGAAAAGTTATTAGAATTTGTAAAAGCTAATAAAAAAGAGCTTGTTAAAACCGTCGAAGAAGTACAATGGGGCGAATTCAAGAAAACACTTAAAGTCGTAGAAATTGATGGTGTTGAAAAAGTCATTGATGAAAACGGGCAGGATGTTCCAGGTGTAACTATCAAGCCAAAAAATACAACCTTTAAAGTTGAAACAATATAGGAGGAAACCCACTTGAAAAAATTACTCAATCAAAAAGAACAGCACTATGCAGATACACGCGAAGAAGCAGAAGAAATTGTAACAACTGCTAAAGAAAACGAAGCGTTAATCATGAACAAAATCAGCGAGAAATACAACAAATACGGTCAGTATTTCTTAGTTGACCTAACGTACCAATACGGCACACCTAAAGAGGTAATGGAAGGTAAGCCGGATAATGATGCGCCAGATGGTCAATTAACTATTGAAGAAGTGGATGCAGAGAATGAAGATTTACCAGAATTCGAAGATCCATTTGCAGGGGTAGGAGAGAAAAACGAAGTACCTGATGAAAAAGTGCCATTTTAATAGCAAAGGAGTGTGGAAGGTATGCAAGTAGCTAATGCAATACGCGAAAAGCAGAAAGCCTTAATTGGATTAGTTGGTCCATCAGGTAGTGGTAAATCATTATCTGCTTTACTTCTAGCCTATGGGATTGTAAAAGAAGCACATCCCGATTTACCCGAAGAAGAATTGTGGAAGAAGATTGGTGCTGCAGATACGGAACATAGACGGTTACTTAATTATGTTGGACAGACGCATGGAAAAATCACAATAGGCTCGTTCAAATATATAGATTTTGAGCCACCGTTTAATACAGAACGTTACAACATGGCAATTAAATTATTAATGCAACAAGGGGTAGAGGTAATAATTGTGGACAGCCTTTCGCATCAATGGCAAGGCGAAGGTGGAGTTGTTGAAACTCATGGTGGCATGCAAGGTAACTCGTTTCAAAACTGGGGTAAGCTTGCACCGGAATCTAGCAAGTTAGTAAAAGGTTTAACAACTGCAAATGTCCATATGATTACAACGCTACGAGTGAAAAGTGATTATGTAATTGAGCAAGTAGACGGCAAAAACGTACCTAAAAAGGTTGGTATGAAGCCAGTCCAAAAAGATGATATGGAATACGAATTTGACACAGTGTTTTCTATCAGCATGGATCATACTGCTCGAGTAAGTAAGGACATTACAAATTTATTCGAAGGTGATGAATTTATTATCACTGATGAAATTGGTTCAAAACTTTATCGTTACCTTGAATTAGGTGTAGATGTACAAGCAGAGGAACGTGCTAGACGTGAAGAGGAAGAAGCGAATCGTATGAGCAATGTAGCTAAAATTCGTGAGTTGTCTTCCACAGATGATAAAGTAGCGAAAATCGTTTCAGATTGTGAATTTAAAGCAAATTTACAACTAGAAAACATGACCGTACCTATGGTCGATAAAATCATTAATTTAATTGGAGGAAATTAATATGTTCAAAATTAATCATGAAGAAGCAAAAGGTGGATTTGAGTTAGTCGCAAAAGGTGATTACGAAGTTACGGTCCACAATTATGAAATGAAAAAAGCTACCACAGGTAATAACCAAGTTGTTGTGGATTATGAAATTCGTAGTGATGTTAACCAACCGCACCAAGGGCAAAAAATCTTATTTGACAATTTCACAGTTACGGAAAAAGCCATGTGGCGTTTCCAAGCAATTTCGAAAGCTGCGCAGTTCCCAGATGGTATGGATTTCAACTCATACAAGGAATGGGCAGACACATTAGTCGGTAAGCACTTGGTAGTAACAGTTGGTCACCGTGTAGCCAATAACGGCAAAACATATCCGGAAGTAACTGGATTTAAAGAATCGACAGCAGGAGCGCCACAAGGTAGTGGTCCAATTACAGTAAATGAGGATGACGTTCCATTTTGATGATCCGTTCAAGTTTGTTAATGAGTGGGCAATCGTTAATGGCTACGATTAAATAAAATTTCATAGAGAGGTCTGTTTTAGGCGGACTTCTCTTTTTTATACCCAAAAACAGTGAATGAGGTGCCAAAGTGACTGAAATTGAATCAAAGTTACGCAATCAGAATGGTCGTTTAAAAGCAACGATTAAAAAGAAAAATCATGTTATCCGTACTATTGATCATCACAACAATAGGTTAGGAAATCAAAACAGAGCGTTAGAAGCATGCATTAAATGCCGCGATAAAGAAATTGAAATGTTAGTGGATTTATTGAAATTCTTTGGCATTGAATCTGAATTAATGGATTTTAGTAAACGTGTTGATTTAGCTAGAAAAGCATTACGAGAATGCTGAAAAGAATGAAGGTGACAACATGAAAGTAATCTCTTACAACTTTAACGAAATTCCTGCTGAACTTCGCAATATGCCGAACTGGATATTGTGGAAAGCAGAACAAAAAGATAACGGTAAAATTACCAAAATTCCATATCAAATTGACGGCAATGAAGCTCGTTCAAATGATGCGCGTACATGGTCAACTTTCCCTACTGCAGCAAAGTTTTATAGAGATTCTAATGCAGATGGAATTGGCTTTGTATTCAGTCGTCGTGATAATTTTGTCGGTATTGATATAGATAAATGCGTAACCTATGCCAGCGATGATGAAAAACACGAAAATCCAACCGTTAGTGATTTCGCTAAAGATGTTATTGAAATGCTTGATAGTTACACGGAATTTAGTGTCAGTGGTACAGGCGTTCACATCATTGTGCGTGGCAGCTTACCACAATCAATCTGTGGTACAGGTCGTAAAAATGCCAAATTAGGTTTAGAGATATATCAGCATGGACGTTACTTCACAATGACTGGCAACCGAGAAAATTCGAATGAAATTTTTGATCGCACAGATGAACTTGTCGAATTGCTTGAAAAATATTTTGATGATAGTGATTTGCGAGGTCGTGTTGTAAATATTTCCGAATACGAAAACGATGAAATTAAATTATCAAATGAGCAGCTATGGCAGAAGATGTTCAATAGCCGCAATGGTGATGAAATTCGCGCATTATATAACGGTCATTTAATCGATGACGACCATTCATCATCTGATATGGCATTAGCAAACCATTTAGCTTTTTGGACAGGTAAAAGCGCTACACGTATGGATAGTATGTTCCGTGAGACTTCGCTAATGCGTGATAAATGGGACAGAATCACATACGGCGATACAGGTGAAGCATACGGTGAGCGTACCATTGCAAAGGCTATCGCTTCTACTACCACAACCATATTGGACCATAAAAACGACAGTGAATTTTCATTTGCCATCCACAGTGATGATGTGGTGGAAGAGGTCGAGCAAAAGCCAGCTCGTAAATTCAAATTGACCGATTTAGGAAACGCCGAGCGTATTGCATATGAATACGGTCACATCATTCGTTATATTCCATCGGTTGGTTGGTACGTTTGGAACGGTAAGTATTGGGAGTTTGATGATAAAGGTAAGCTGCATCGTTTAGTTGCAAAGGTCGTTCGCAAGCTAGGTGAATCAGAAGATGAAATAGAGAAAAAATGGGCGCGACATTGCGAAAAACACAATGTTCGTGAATCTGCTATCAAGGATTTAAAAATATTAGTACCAGGTGATCGCGCTGAATTTGATAAGCACAAATTTTTGTTCAATGTGGCAAATGGCATTGTTGATTTGCAGACAGGCCAGTTACAACCGCATGACCGTGAAAAGCGATTAACGAAAATGGCGAATGTTGAATTTGTGGAAGGCGCAAAATGCCCAACATGGCTTGCGTTTCTTGAACAAATATTTTTAGGCGACAAAGATTTAGCCGATTATATGCAGCGTTTAATAGGTTACTCATTAACAGGTGATATTTCAGAACAAATTATGATGTTTCTTGTTGGTGGTGGCAGTAACGGTAAATCAACTTTCATCAATACAATCAAGGATTTGATAGGCGAATATGGCAAACAAGCGAAGTCAGACACGTTCATAAAGAAAAAAGATACAGGAGCTAATAATGACATTGCCCGACTTGTTGGATCACGTTTTGTAAGTGCGATTGAATCAGAAGAAGGAGAAAAACTTTCGGAATCATTTGTTAAGCAAATTACGGGTGGCGAGCCAGTATTGGCCCGTTTTTTACGACAAGAATATTTCGAGTACATTCCTGAATTTAAAGTGTTCTTTACGACAAATCATAAACCAATCATTGGTGGACTTGATGAAGGTATTTGGCGCCGCGTTAAATTAATTCCATTTGATTTGAATTTGCCAGCTCATCAACGGGATAAAAAGTTACCTGAAAAGTTATCGCTCGAAATGCCAGGCATTTTAAATTGGGCGATTGAAGGTTGCTTAAAGTGGCAGAAGGATGGATTAAAAGAGCCTGCCATCGTTACGAAAGCGACAGGGTTATACAAAGCAGATATGGATATATTAGACCCCTTCTTAATTGAGTGCTGCTACCAAGATAGAGAAAATGACCAAATTAAAATCGAAGCAAAAGAGCTTTATAACGTATATGACAGCTTTTGCTACAAATCGGGTGAGCGCACTTTAGGTAATCGTAGTTTTTATAGGATGTTGGAAACGAAGGGTTACAAAAAGGAACGTGGGGCCGGAAATAAATTGTATGTTTATGGAATTACATTGCTTGAGAGAGCGCCGGAAGGGGTTACTCAACAACAAGAAAACGTTACTGAGGAAGCCGAAAAAGCAGGTTTTAAGCTCGTTTAGTACCTCGCAGTTAGTTTAGTAACTATTTTAGCTAACCCTCGGAAAGTCAGTCATATCAAGGGTTTAGAGTACTTTTTATAGTTATTTAGTTATTTTTGTTATTGGAATATCAGTTAAATAGAAAAATAAAAAATAAATATATAAGTATATATAAGAGCGTAATACCCATTTACAAGTAACTAACTTAACTTTTCGAGACGTAAAATCGTTCAATCCCTTGTGGCTGTAGGGTTAAACAGGGAGTTACTAAAGTAACTTTCAGTAATTATTTAGAGTTATTTAGTTATTTAACGTGGTTTTCAGTAACCAATTGCAAAGGTGGTTATATAAATAAATGGTTTTATATGTTTTGTCGCAAATTTGGAAATTCGGCGGAGTTATTGAACGGGATGAAATGGACGGCAGCCTTGAATTAAAAAATTCTAAAAATATTCCGGCAGAAGTTTTGAAAGCATCCGAGCCAATTTTTGATGAAATAGATGCATATCTCAAATCTGTGGAGGACATGAAAGGTGCGGATCTGACTTTATGGAAAATGATCGTGGCGTTATGCGGTTGGCAAAAAAATGAATTGATAAGCAACTTCTTAAATCACGATGAAACGGCTTTGAATTTATTTATGGATTATCAATCGAAATTGGCAGTCAATGGCTGGAAGGATATTTACGAAGATTGGCGCCAGTACGAAAATGATGAATCAAATGAGTTGAAACAAAAAATATATGAACGTGCTATTTTATACGCTAATCAAAATAAGTGATTTGCAGTCGATTTAAGACGTTTTAGAGGACAGATGATAAATATATCCAGTTTGTAATTAGAACGTCTGTACGATGTTGATTTCAACCGAAAAAGAGGAGGTTAAGAGAATGAGAGAGATTAAGTTTCGTGCATGGATGGATAATAAAATACTTTCACATGAAGATTTGGTGGATATGGATCAAGAATTTTATGCAATGTATACGATTTTAACGGAACCACAAGAGGATATCGCTTTTATGCAATACACAGGCTTGAAAGATAAGGACGATAAAGAGATCTACGAAGGAGATATTGTTTTACTTAAAAATGAATTTGCTACTTGGAAAGGTACTGTCGTTTTCGAGGAAGGAGCATTTAAATTTTTGATAAAACATTCATGGGGCACTTCTGTAGAACACTTTAATAAAACAGATGTACTTAATGATATGGGTGCCAGAATCCAACTAAATAATATTTATGTAGTGGTAGGTAACATCTACGAAAATCCTGAATTGTTAGGTGAGTCGCAATGATTCACTATAAATACACAGATAAAGAGATTGATAGCGTATTAAAAACATTAACAATCGTTATCGACACGCGCGAACAGGTCAATGACCATATATTGCGGCATTTACGAAAACACGAAATCCCATTCATAAACCGTGCAATTAAAACAGGTGATTATGCTGCAATGATTCCGGCAAATGAAGAACTTGGTATCAAGCGCGATATTTGGCTATCAAGTCGAATTGAGCGTAAAGCACATATGGATGAAATCACTGGTAACTTGCAAAAAGATACGAAAACAGCTTTTGAAAATGAATTGATACGTGCAAAGGATATTCCATTCACTCTTTTATGCGAAGATCCTGATGGCTACGGGAAAATGATTCGTGGGGAATATCGAAGTCAGTACAAGCCTTTATCTTTACTAGGAATGCTTAACAGTTTCAAATATCGTTACAATTTCGAAATTGTATATTTGGATAAAAAATATAGCGGTAATTTTATTTATTACCATTTTTATTATCAAGCAAAGGACTTATTGAAAAATGGGGTGTTTTGATATTCATGAACATGCGCAATGGGATTCCTATTGTTCAATCGGTGAAGAAAAAGAAGCAACCACAGGGTAGATTGTGGAAGGCAAAACCCAATCCATTTACAAAGTATATCGAAATGTTTATGACCGTTGACGGATGCGAAGTAAGTATAATCATGCCTTACGATTTCGAATGGATTCAGCAGTATTTAAACGAGGGCTGGATTGAGAGAGGAGTGTGGAATGTACATGAATGCAGACGTGCGTAAAAAGCGCATTGAAGTATTGAAAAGAATCGATGTGCTCACACCAAAATGTAAATGCCAAGCAGCAGAAGATGCTGAGAATTGCTCAAATTGCAAGTTGATAAAACAATTAGGACAAGAGTTGAAAGAGTTGCTTAGACCACGAAGCAACAAGCTTATTAAAGATCGTGATTACCCAGAAAACAGAAAGAAACCTTCAGTAGTATGGACTGAGGAAATGGTCAATTACATTAAAGAAAATGCGAATAAATACACCTATAAAGAATTAGCCGAAATTATGAATGTGCCAGAGAAGTCTTTACGCACGAAGTGTAATGATTTGGGTCACAAGTGTAAAAGACTATCAGTTAAATACAACTTTTACGAGAATAATATTTTAATCACAACTGGCTATATTCCGGAGATAGCAAAACAAACAGGGCTTAGTGATACGACGTTAAGAAACTACGCTCGTGGTAAACGAAAAAATGTAAATAGAAGAATGGAGAAAATAAATGAACTTCAATAGGAGTTGAAGACATGACTAGTCGTAATAAACATAAAGTGCTTACTCGCTCTAACAAAAAGACAATTATTCAACATGGTGAACTCACTCGTATTTTAAACGCAACAGAAATTAAACAATGGCATCACATTATTAATAAAATTGAACGTTTTGATGAAAAGGAAGAACAAGGATTAAGAATATTTGAGTAGTAGAAAAAAAGAGCAGTAAGGGGGTTACATTATGGGCGTGCCACGAATTTTACATTATCCAGGTTCAAAATGGAGCTTGGCCGAGTGGATTATAAGCCACATGCCAGAGCATTCAACATACTTAGAACCATTCTTCGGATCCGGCGCTGTCCTTTTCAATAAAGAACCAGTAAAAGTTGAAACGATCAATGATATTGATGGTGAAGTAGTAAACCTGTTTCGAGTTATTCGTGAAAGACCAAATGAATTGGCACAAGCGATCTGTTGGACTCCATACTCACGAAAAGAATACATTGATTCTCATGTTGATGTTGAGGATGATATTGAAAAGGCAAGAAGGTTTTTGATCAGATGTTGGCAATCCATTAGGGTGAAAACTGGATCGATCTCAGGTTGGAAATGTAGGGGGACAATGGACGAATACCACCATTTAAGACAATGGAACAAACTACCAGAAGATATATTGTTGGTTGCTGATCGATTAAAGAATGTTCAAATCGAAAACATAGAAGCTACAAAACTTATAAACCGATACAACAAGCCAAATGTATTAATGTACATCGATCCGCCTTATGTAACAGCTACTAGAAATGGTGCTATTTATGAAAATGAAATGACTGATAAAGATCATGAGGATTTGATCGATCATTTATTAAAACACTCAGGTCCAGTGTTGTTATCAGGATATGACAGTAACCTTTACAATGATTTACTCAAAGGTTGGACGAAAGAAACCAAATTAGGAAAACCTGTTGCAGGAAAATCACGAGTGGAGGTTTTATGGAAAAATCCATTTGCTGCAGAGTATGGTTACAAACAGCAGTCATTATTTTAACTCAACAATACAAGTAAATAAACAAACAAGGTAGGTGCTGCACATGCCTACGTTATCGCGTAGTGATATACAGACAATCGAACGATATTGGATTGAACTGGAGCAATATAGGAAGAAATTAAAGTATCGTGAGTGGGAGTTGTTGCATCCGCATAATGAACAAGGTGAGTTAGTTGGAGGTCGTAGTAATACGATTTCTGATACTACAGCCAAGAAAGCTACGGTACTTGCTATTGATGCCTATTATCAAAACTTAAAACGCATCATCAAGACTGTAGAAGACCTATATCGAGATCTCGATGAGGATATGCGTACCATTGTAGACATGCGATACTGGGACAAGGATGGATGTTACGAGTGGGAGGATATAGCTGATAAGTTGTATATTTCACGCCATAAAGTATTACGTAAACGTAACATTCTTATTGATAAAACAGCGGAAAGGATAGGATGGGTGTGATTGCTGAGAAGAAAATATTAGATGCTTGCTGTGGTAGTAAAATGTTTTGGTTTGATAAAGATAATGGTGACACGATATTCATGGATGAGCGTGAATTAGAAACTGAATTATGCGATGGTCGTAAGTTAATAGTTAAACCTGACATAATTGCTGATTTTAAAAACATGCCATTCGATGATGAATCATTTTTTTTAGTTGTATTCGACCCACCTCATTTATTAAAGGCTGGTCAAAATTCATGGTTGGCCAAGAAATACGGAAAGTTAAATGAGGAAACATGGCATTCCGATATTGCTGAGGGATTTAAGGAATGTATGCGAGTTTTAAAGACAAACAGCACATTAATCTTTAAATGGAATGAAGACCAGATACCTTTAAAAGATGTATTAAAATGTTTTGATAGAAAGCCGCTGTTTGGCAACAAACGAAGCAAGACACATTGGTTAGTATTCATGAAGTAAACCTAATTTAAAAAAGTGAACTTCTTAACACCAGCGAAGTTCGCAAAAATCTGTAGTAAATTGATATTGTGATAAGTTTTCAAAAGCGCACGGAAATGTAAGGGGTGCTGAAAACAAGCATACAACTTAATAAGACGATTGCGGAGTCGTCAACACTATAGAGAGGCTACTATGTTGGTAGTCTCTTTTTATAATGACAATACGTTCCATTTATCCTATGATATAGGTAGATGGGAGGTGATTAGTTATGATGCCTTATACCAAAAATATAAAATGTGAAAACTGTCCAAATGAATTTCTTGCAGTAGGAAGTGATGACCCAACAGTCTCAATGTCTACAAGTCCTGATGGTGCAATTGCACATACTATAAACAATAGTCTTCGTTTATCAACAGATGGTCTAGAACAAGAGATTGTGTTCGAGGCTAATTGTCCTGTGTGTGGTTTTCATTGTTCAGAATCATTAGTAAGACCAAGACCAGTTAGTATGGCGGATGCAATTCAAAGACAACAAGAAGTAATCGAATTGTTAAAAGAGTTGGAAGCGACTTCAACAGAAATCGATGAATTACAAATTAAGAAATTAGAAGACAGAATTGCAACATTACAAGAAGATGTAAGATTAATCGAAGATACTTTATAATATCTATACATAGGAAGTCACATCTAACAAGGTGTGGCTTTTTATTAACCATTTTGAATGATATGATTTATGTATTGAATTAAAGGTGGTGTTTAAATGTTTTACGAAGTGTTTTGGAGTGGTTATGAGACTTCCTATAATAAGTTTTGCAAAACATTTGATAAAGCAATTGAAATTGCTAAGAAATATTCTAATGATGTAGATTTTTTAGGCGAATACGATTTAAATCAAGGGTGTTCTATTAGTAAATACGAATTTGACGAAGGCTCTGGAGAGTTTCTTGAAACTGAAATACACAGTTATGATGTTAAAACAAATAAGGTAACGAAAGAATTGTTAGATTAAGTCGCACTCACTACGAGTTGCGGCTTTTTATTATGCAATTAATTATGAATTGTGGAGGGCTATGGAATGAAATTAACTAAACAAAATTTAATCAATACATTTAAGGCAGCACGTGAAGAAGAAGCATCGTTTGTATTTGTGGGCATTGAAGCAGAAGGAATCAAAGAAGCAATCGCGGTGCCAACGATTTCATTTGATGCTAAAGAACAATTTTATATGAATGCGTACAGTGATGAATTAGTCCATGTGATGAATAGTAAGGTGCGTATCTTTGGTCTTTCATTCGGTAGTGCTACAGCAATACATGACATCATTTAATTGGGGAGGGCTGAACAATGATTGTTAAATCAATTACAGTTAAAGAAAGACCACCAGTAAATATTAAACCACCATTCACTAAAAACTAGGAGGGATGAACGATGTCGAGAGTAGGAGATATTTCAATCAACTTAAACTTCGATGACAAATCTAAATTAAAGCTACGAGCAATCGCAAAGCATGCAGGTGCATTGGCTGATGAGTTAGATAGGATTGATAACGTAAAACCTTGTGATAGATGCGGTTGCATTGGAACAGAAACGCATACATTGTTCTCAACTGAAACGACTTACGAAACTAAATACTGTCAAGAGTGCGGATTAAAAGTAAGTGAAGTAGAGTTACCCACACGATTAGAAGGCACTGACTAACAACCATGCAACAATACAAAACAGAGCAACAAAAGAAAGCATTCTATCGCTCATCATCATGGGAATCATTACGACAGGAAGCATTGAAGCGAGACAACTATGAATGTCAAATGTGTAAGCATGAAGGAAAGGTTCACTTAGATTCTCAAAAGGTGGAAGGAGAACGCAAGTCGATTCAACTCAATGTCCATCATATAAAAGAAATAGAAGACCATCCAGAGTTGGCATTAGAGTTAGATAACTTAATGACAGTTTGCTTACAACATCACAACAAAGAACATGGTCGCTTCACACGCAAACCTAACAAATGGGAAGAAGATGAAAGATGGTAATACCCCCGGGTCAAAAGGTTTTGCCAATTCAAAAAGCCCAGGGACCGGGGAGGGCCTCGATTCTCTAAAAATAAACGTTAAAAAATGCTCTTTGGAGGGAGGAGGGGGAGAAATGGAAAAGGGAATAAACAAAATTGAAAAAGATTTATTAGCTCGTCACGCCGACGATCCAATTAAGTTAGCTAAAGTCCATCGCTATATACGGTTTTTGAAAATCGATTTAAAGTGTGATGCTGATATTGATAAAGATGGAACGACAATTAGAATCGAAAATGGTTCACAGAACTTTTTGAAGCAGCATCCAGCCATCGCAACGAAATTATCTATTTCGAAAGAGATTGAAAAACTCGAAGACGCTTTAGGAATTAAGGTTGATACACCTTCTCCCTCTGCATCTTCAACTGTGGATGACAAAGCTAGGAAGAGCTTGATTTGATTAGCCATAAGTATATTGATGAATATATTAAGCTGTGGCGTGGCAGCAAAATAGTTTTAAATAAAAGACGTGGAAAATTAATTGAATTAATCGAGCGTGAAATCCTTACTGCTGATGATATGTATTTCGATGAGGAGCAAATCGAAAATTATATTACATTTACGGAGAAATATTATTTCCCTCTCACATTGACGCAAAAATTTAAAACATGCTTTATTTTCTTGTACTATAGTGACGGCTCGTTGGTGTTTGATGAACATTTGGACTACGAAGGCCGTGGCGGTGGTAAGACGGGGCGTATATCGACACTCGCAAATTACTTTATCAGTGATTTGCATGGCATCGATAATTATAATGTGTCAGTAGTTGCAAACAGTGAAAAGCAAGCGAAAATGTCGTTTACCGAAGTGTACAATACCATCGATAAAGACGATACGTTGAAAGAACATTTTGACCACAAGAAAGCTTTGATTGAGTCTCGTAGTACAAAGTCATTATTTCAATACCATACTTCTAATGCAGGTACAAAAGACGGTTTACGAGATGGGTGTGTAATTTTCGAAGAGGTTCACAGGTATGAGGATTCTGGTGTTGTAAATGTATTTACTTCGGGACTTGGTAAAGTCTCAAATCCTCGAGTGTTTTATGTAGGTTCTGACGGATTCGTTCGTGAGGGCTTCTTAGATAAATTATTGGAACGAGCTGACAATATTTTAGAGGGCCACGTAAGCATTCGCGACGATGGTCTTTTTGCATTTATGTGTAACTTGGATGATGAAGCAGAAATGCACAATCCTGAAATGTGGCAAAAGGCTAATTCACAATTCCATCCGCCGTTAAGTAGTTATGCGAAAACACTTTTTAAAACAGTGATGAAACAATACAACAAGCTAGAACATGATCCGGATGGATATGAGGAATTCATTACAAAACGTATGAATCTCCCAAAAGTAGACTTAGAAAAAAGCGTTACATCTTGGGAGAAAATAAAGGCAACTAATCAAGGATACAATTTAGATGAATTGAAAAGGCGTGAATGTATAGGGTGTTTAGACTATGCTGCAGTACGCGATTTTGTTTCAATGGGATTGTTATTTTTAAAGAATGATAACTTTTTCATTCCTAAAGAATTGACGCACTCATACATTTGTAAACCATTTGCTGATAAACACTACGCATACAGCAAAGAAAAAGCTGAAAACAACAATAAGAAAGACCATCGTAAATTCGCTCCAATTCGTGAGTGGGAAAACGATGGTCTTTTAAGTGTCCTGGACATTGAAACAATGGATCCTCATTTAGTTGTTGGGTGGTTTGCAAAAAAGCGTGAAGAAGGTTGGAACATTAAAAAAATCATTGGTGATAACTTCAAGATGGATATATTAAAGCCGTTATTTGAAGCGGAGGGATTTGAGGTTGAAGTAATAAGAAATCCAGATGCAGCAAGTGGTTTGTTAGCTCCACGAATTGAAATTGCTTTTGAAAATGAACAAGTTATTTTCGGTGATAATCCGCTCATGCGTTGGTATACAAATAATGTGCTTGTTAAACGACTGCCAAACGGAAATAAAGTCTATCGAAAGAAAGAAGAAGTAAAACGGAAGACTGACGGTTTCATGATGTTCTTGTATGGTGTATGGGGTTCTCGTGACCTAGAGGACAATGATGTGGAAGGGGTACTCGATTTCTTAGATAGCATTGCATTTTAACGGAAGGGAGGTGAGGTATTGGGGTAATTTTAGATGCTATTTTAGGTAATAAGAAAATCGGTCAAGAAGCCGCTGAAATGTGGGATTTAGATATTTTCGGTGTAGATATTGACCAGCGAACATATTTAAAAAAAACAGCAATTGAAACGTGTATAAATTTTATTGGCCGAACCATTTCATTGGCTGAGTTTCGCTTTACCAAATACGGCAAGAAGGTCAAAAGTGATTGGGACTACCTACTTAATGTAAGACCAAATACGGACCAATCGGCAGCGGATTTTTGGCAGGACTATGTTTACAAGCTAATTCACGAAAATGAAGCATTGGCAATTTTAACTGATAATAATGATTTGATCATTGCTGATAGCTTCAATCGAATTGAATATGCTGTTTATCCAGATGTTTTTAAAAACGTTGTTGTTAAAGGTTATGAATTTAAAAAATCATTTTCAATGGATGAAGTCCTCTTTATATCATACAACAATGAAAAATTTACACGTTTTTTAGATGGAATGTTTAAGGATTATACAGAGCTATTCAGCCGAATGATTGAAACGAATATGTACTCTAATCAAATACGAGCATTAGCGGGCATTGATGGTAGCACCAAGTTAGATGATGAAAATAGAGGTAAGTTAGAAAATTTCATCGACCGCATGTTCAACGCATTTAGAAAAAAAGCCTTTGCTATTGTTCCGAAGATTAAAGGTTTCGATTATGAAGAAATCACAAAAGGCGTAAAGAACGAAGGGCGTTCTGTTGATGAATTAGAAAAGCTTAAAAAGGATTTAACAAGTCATGTAGCTAACATTTTAGGCATTCCAGCAACACTAATACATGGTGATATTGCAGAGTACGAAACAGCTTTAAAAGCTTATATTAAATTTTGTATTAAACCACTCATTAAGAAGCTACAAGATGAGCTAAATGCGAAATTAATTGATAAAGATGCCTATATGAATGGCGAACGAATTAGTATTTTCGGCGTTGCTGAGATGGATCCTTTAGAATTAGCAAATGCAATCGATAAGCTTGTTGCAAGTATGGTTTACACACCAAACGAAGTACGTGTCATGCTTGGAGATGAGCCTTCCACAGATGAACGCTTAAATAAGCATTATTTCACAAAGAACTATCAAGAATTAGATTCCGTTAAAGGAGGTGAAAACGATGAAACATAAAATCAAAGGTGATATTACTAGCTGGAACTCAACTATTTACGATTTTAATAACAAAATGCGCAACATAAAAGAAGATGAGGACATTACACTTGAAGTCAACTCTTATGGTGGCGATGTTTTCTTAGGAATCGACATTATGAATACTTTACGATCGCACAAAGGTACAGTAACAGTTATTGTTACAGGTATAGCTGCAAGTGCATGCTCTATTATGGCTATGGGTGCAGATGTAGTAAAAATGTATTCAAACACACAATTAATGGTGCATCATGCTTGGACATATGCAGCAGGTAATGCTAAACAATTGCGTAAAGTTGCAGATGACTTAGAAAGTATCGGGGAATCTGTATTAGCCTCCTATACACATCGAGTAGATGAAGAAACGGTTAAACAATTACTTGATGAAGAAAAATTTATGTCAGCTAAAGTTGCTAAAGAGTATGGCTTTATTGATGAAATTATTGAAGGTCAAGCTGAAGAAGTAGAATCAGAAATGTTCTCTAATAAAGCTGAAGAGTTCAATAACGCAATTACTTCCACCTCATCTACTGTGGAGGACAATAACGAATTATTACAAAAAGTTAGCGATTTAGAAAATCAAGTAATTCAGCTACAAACACAATTAAATAATCCAGATAAAGAACCTGTAGAACCGCAAAAAGTTGTGGCCAAACGCAAAGGGTTCTTTTTTTAATACTTAAAAACAGGAGGTCATTATAAATGACAATGAAATTAAAAGGACAAATGGAAAACTTTAAGGCGAAGAAAAAAGCCTATACAAATTTGTTAAATGACGAAAATGCAACACCTGAACAAATGCAAAACGCTGTAGATGATATGTTCACAGCATTACAAAATGATTTATCTGAAAAAATTACAACTGAAGCACGAAACGAAGCAACCGATACACAAATTTTAGTTGCGCGTGGTCAACACATCTTAACCTCTGAAGAGACAGCATTTTATAACAAGGTTGTGACAGATGGCGGTTTCAATGATGAATCAGTTTTCCCGGAATCTGTACAGGAAAGAGTATTCGAAGGTTTAACAAAAGAACGCCCTTTTTTAGCTGCTATTGGCTTACAAGACTTAGGAGCAGCAACGAAATTTATTTATTCTGATCCAACATTAGCGTTTGCATGGAAAGAAATCTTTGGGGAAATTTCAGGACAAGTAAATGCTGCATTCCGTGACGAAAAAATTACTCAACTTAAATTAACAGCCTTTGGAGCTATTCCGAATGACATGTTAGAGCTTGGACCAGTTTGGGTTGACCGTTACATGGTGACTTTATTGATTGAAGCATTAGCTGCAGGTTTAGAATACGGTTTAGTAAATGGTCGTGGTCCAGTGCAAAATGAACCTGTTGGATTACTAAAAGACGTCAACACAGATACAGGTGCAGTAACTGACAAAGTATCAAGTGGCACATTAACGTTTGCACCATCAGATCGTGGTGAGGTTGTTGTAGGTGAGCTATATGGTGTACTTAAAAACTTATCTACTGATGCAAAAGGTAAGTTCCGTAAAATCTTAAATAAAGTTGTTATGGTACTAAACCCTATCGATGCACTAGCTGTACAAGCTCGTCATACGATTCAGAATGATTCGGGTGTATTTGTCATGAATTTACCGTACAACTTAACAGTTGTTGATTCAGAAGAAATTCCTGTAGGTAAGGTTGTATTCCTTGTACAGGGTGAGTATATTGCGGCAATTGCAGGTGGGTACAAACTTAAAAAGTATGATCAAACTTTAGCTATGGAAGATGCGACACTTTACACAATCAAACGTTTTGCTAATGGTCGTCCAAAGGATAACAAAGCTGCGTTAGTTTATGATTTAGATGTACAATTCCCTGTACCTACACCAGCACCTTAAATTAAGATGTTAGGTGTTTTTTATATGGAAGGAGGCAGTAAATAGTTATGAAGAAATATAAGGTCGTACAGCGCTTTAAAGAAGTGAAACACGACGGACATATTTATGAAGTTGGCGAACAATATCCTGTGGAGGGCAAACGAGCTACTAAAGCTCGTATCACAGAGTTATCTACAACGGAAAATAAATACATGCAAATTTTCATTACTGAAACGAGTGATGAAGATGATTCAAATTAGTGATGAAATTCTAGTTGAATTTAAAAGTCGTATGAAACTAGGTAACGATGAGGATGATAATTTAACACGCATCTTAAAAGCATCGGTAGAGGACTTACAAGGCATTTGTGGAGATTATGATATAAACACTAGCGAACGTTTTAAAGAGCTTGTATTTGAGCGTTCTCGCTACGTTTACAATGACGTTCTCGAACATTTCTATGAGAACTTTTTAACCCAACTTAATAACTTAAATATCGCTAAAGCAATGGAAAGTAGTGATACAAGTGAAACAAATTAAAGGGATCCAAAAGCTTAATGCTGGCGAAATGAGAAATAAAATTGAGATTCAAGAATTTGTCGAATCAGTCAATGAAAACGGCTATCCAGTCAACGATTGGGAAACAAAGCATGTTTTATGGGCGAAAATCAAAACTGTAAAAGGTTCTGAATCTATTAATGCATCTGCTGAGGTCAATACGAATACGTATCGTTTTATTGTTCGTTATACACATGGGTTAAATGCTAAACAAAGAGTATTATTCAAAGGCCAATTCTACGATATTCAAGCAGTATTACAAGACGATGAATTAATGAATACTCAAACAATCATTGCCCTTATCAAGAATCAATAAGGTGATGCTATGAATATTGAATTTAGTGGATTACAAGAATTACAACGTGAAATTGAACGTAGTTTAAATCCCGAAAGTATTATTAATCCAACGTTGACTAAAGGGGCCGAACATTTAAGGGATAAATTAGAGGAAAGTGTTTATCGTTTTGGATTAAGAAAACGGACTGGTAAATCTGAAAAATCAATGGTTATTGATGAAAAGATTGTAGATGGAACTATTACCATTGGTGTTAGTAATCAAGCGAACGATGCCTTTTACCTCTACTTCCATGAATGGGGAACAAGCAAAATGAGATCACGGCCATGGATGCGCCCTACCTTTGAAAATGAAATGAATCGTATTATTGAAATCATGAAGGACGAAGTGAGAGGGAGGATGCACTTATGAGCATTAATAAAATCATACGTGACTCACTACTTCCTTTGGGTGTACCAGTCATGTATATGACATATACAGGCACAGCAACAACTTATATCACCTTTTTCAGATACAACGAGCGAGGGGCGTTACAGGCTGACGATAAAGAGCAATTAACACGCCATTCAGTACAAGTTGATATTTGGGGAAAGGGAGATATAGAAGCGCTCACAGAGAGCGTGAAAGACCAATTACAAGCGATAGGATTTGTGAGGAATTCGTACTTCGAAGATTTTGAGAAGGAAACGAAAACATATCACAAAGCTTATCGCTTTTATTATGACATTTAAGGAGGCTATTTAATTATGGCAGGAGTATTAATCGGTTTATCGGATATTCATTACACAAAAATTGCAGCTGGTGCCAAAGATGCTACTACAGCATTTGCTAATCCAATTCAGAAATTAGCTAAAGCAATCGAGGCTAAAGTTACACCAAAAACATCTAATACAGTTTTATATGCTGATGATGGTGCTGCAGAGTCTACTTCAGCAGAAGGTGAAACAGAAATGGAATTTAAGATTGATGCATTAGCTAATGCAGTATACGCTGATATTTTAGGTAAGGAAATTAATGAGAATGGCGTTGTAATCGATGCATCTGGTGATGTGGCACCTAATATTGCCTTAGCATTCCGAAGCCTTAAATCAAACGGTAAGTACCGTTATTTCTGGTATTACAAAGGTAATTTCCAACTACCAGAAGAGAACTATAAAACAAAAGGTGAAAGCGTTGAGTATAATACACCTTCAGTAAAAGGCGTATTTGTAAACTCTGATATTGTTAAAAACGCTAAAGGGGAAGGCATCAAGCGTATGTTTGTTGATGAAGATGATGAAGGCGTTGATGTATCAGTAATTGCCAATTGGTTCAAAAAAGTTTATACAGGTGCAACAACACCTACACCTTAAATATTTAAAGTTTAAGAGGGCGATAATTTCGCTCTCTTTTTATTATGCAAATTTATCAAAAGGGAGCGATTTTAATGGCTAGCAAATCAGAAGTAATGAAAGATGAAGGCGTAAAAATTACATTAGGCAGCAAAGAATTCGAAGTAAGGTTTGACTTAAATGCTTTATGTAACCTCCAAGAGAAGTTTGGAGATTTCACTAAAGCATTTGATGGTTTGGAAAAACAGGATTTCAAAAAAATACGATCATTGTTACATGTGGGATTGGCTAATGGTGAGAACATTAATATTACTGAAGAAGAAGTTGGAACATTAATCAATATGAAAAACATTACAATCGTAACTGATGCACTTACAAAAGCATTTGGTGACGCTATGCCGTCCACAGTTGAAGAGGGAAAGTAACCGATCCGCAAGGCGATAAAGAGTTGCCAGCGGATTTTTTTATATACATCGGAACAGTTCATTTAAACATGGATGAATTAAAAGTGTGGAGGGCAACCCCGCGAAAGCTACTTGCATTGTGGGATAGGCACTGCATTCACAAAGGTTGGAAGAAAAAAGAAGAAGAGCAAGTACCACGTGCTTATGCAGACCAAATTCAGTGGTAGAAAGATGGTGAGAAAATGGCTGATGTAGGTGATTTAAGAGTTAGGTTATCGCTCGACAATGCACAGTTTGAACGTTCGGTTGCTTCTATGAATCGCACATTACAAGCGATGGGCCAAGAAATAAGAGGGCTTCAAAACAGAGGGCGTGAATGGGGCAGTACGATAGAAGGCTTACGTTCAAAGCAAGAGGCGTATAGTCGATTACTTGAAGGACAACAAACAAAGGTACGTCGGTTAGCTGAAGAGTATGAAAAAGCTAAACAACAATATGGTGAACACTCTGAACAGGCGGAACGACTTGCAGTACAACTTAATAGAGCTTCTGCAGAAATGGACCGTACAGAGCGAGAATTAAGGGAAACTACTGCCGAGTTAGAAAGGCAAGAACGAGAATTAGCTAGGTCCCAAACCACTTGGGCAAGATTCGGTGAAGCAGCATCAGCAGCTGGTGAGAAGCTTAAAACAGTCGGAAACAAAATGAAAGACGTCGGTAAGGAGTTATCTTTAAAAGTAACAGCTCCACTTACAGCATTAGGTGTAGGCGCAACTAAGGCAGCAATTGATTTCGAAAGTGCGTTTGCAGGAGTAAGAAAGACTGTTGATACAAGTGAAGAAGGTTTTAAGAAACTTGAAAAAGGAATTCTCGAAATGGCTCGAACGCTTCCGGCTTCTGCTGCTGAAATTGCGGGCGTTGCTGAGAGTGCAGGGCAACTAGGAATCGCTGAGGAAAATATCTTATCATTCTCCAAAACGATTATAGATTTAGGTGAATCCACAAACTTATCTTTAGAACAAGCAGCTAGTGAATTTGCTCGTTTTTCTAACATTACAGGAATGTCGCAAACTAACTTTGATCGTTTAGGCTCATCCGTTGTAGCGCTGGGTAACAGCATGGCAACAACTGAATCTGAAATTGTTGAAATGGGAATGCGTTTAGCAGCACAAGGTAAACAAGTAGGTATGTCAGAAGCGCAAATCATGGCGTTGGCAGGTACTATGTCCAGTTTAGGTATACAAGCTGAAATGGGCGGTACAGCAATGACTACTATACTAAAAAAGATTCAAACTGCTGTAGGTTCAGGAGGAAAGGATTTAACCGCATTTGCTAAAGCAGCAGGAATGACTGGGGCAGAATTTAAAAAGGCATTTGAAAAAGATGCAGTAACTGCTTTAGATTTGCTTGTAAAGGGTTTGGCAAAGTCATCTGAGGGTGGGGCTAATCTAACAACTATCCTTGCTAATTTAGGCATAAAAGGTGTATATGAATCCGATGTGTTACTACGTTTGGCAGGTGCTAGTGATTTATTATCATCAGCAGTAGACACCTCAACAAATGCCTGGAAAGAAAACACTGCATTGACTAATGAAGCAGAACAGAGGTATGCGACAACTGCCGCCCAATTAGCAATGTTAAAGAATAAAGTTGTGGAAGTTGGAATTTCCTTCGGGAGCGTCTTACTTCCTTTTTTAATTCAAATTGTTGATACATTGTCACCAATTGTCATGAAATTTGCTGAAATTGATAAAACAATACAAATAGTTATTATGGCGATTGCTGGAATTGTAGCTGCAATAGGACCTTTATTAGTTGTTGGCGGTGTTTTAATCTCGTCTATTGGTTCAATAGTTTCTGCTTTCGGAGTCTTTTCAAGTGCAATGGCAGTTGTTACAACTGGAGTGGCTGCTGCTACACCAGGAGTAGGAGCACTTGCGGGTGTTATCACAGCACTTTCAGGTCCTATAGGTATAGCCATAGCAGCTATAGGCGGTTTAACAATCGGTACAATAGCTTTTGCAAAGCACATGAGCAATGATGCTCTACCAAGCGTTGAACGTTTTGGTAAGAAGGTTTCAGATTCTACAAAAGAAGCACTTAACGGATTCTTTGATTTAAGCGAAAATGCATCTCAATCTGTCACTAATATGTACGTAACCTCCACAAAAGTAACATCTGAAATGGCAAAAGAACTTACTTCACAATTTGATGAAATGAATAAAAAGATTGTGGAGGGCATGAAGAAACGTAATTCTGAGCAATTATCAGATTTACAGGAATTCTTTATGAATTCATCTGCTTTAACATCCGATGAGGAACAAAAAATAATTACCGATACTCAAAAACGTAATGAGCGAGAACTTCAAGAACAGAACACCATGAATGAACGAATAAAAGAAATTATGCAAAAGGCAGTTGATGAAAAGCGAGAATTGACGGAGCGAGAGCATGAAGTCATTAATAACTACAATCAAAGCATGAAAGAAAATGCTGTAAGAACGTTCTCTGAAAGTGAGCTAGAGCAAAAAGTTATTCTTGAACGAATGAAAGAAAATGCATCTATTATTTCTGCTGAACAAGCAGCAGAAGTTGTGAAAAATGCTGTGAAACAGAAAGAGGATGTAATTAAAGAAGCTAACGATACTTATAACGAAAGATATAAGTTGATTGTTAAATTAAGAGATGAATCTGGCCAAATATCAGCCGAACAAGCCGAACGCATGATAGCTGAAGCTACAAAGGCGAAAGATCAAACAGTTTTCTTGGCTGAAGAACAGCATCAAAAGATTGTAGAAACAGCTCAAAAGCAAGCAGATGAACATGTTGAGAAAGTGAATTGGGAAACTGGTGAAATTTTATCTAAGTGGGAAGTCTTTAAAAATAAACACGCGGATATTTTTAATCTTGTTGAGGAGAAATACAAATTAGTTACAGATTCACTAAAAGAAATTACAACTACTGCTTATGATTATATAAAAACTACAGTGAATGAAAAATTAGGTTTTGTCGTTGATTTTGTAAGAGAGCAACTTGATAAGCTTAAAGAATTTTGGGATGAAAACGGAGAAGCAATCTTTGCTATAGTCAAATTCTATTTCAATAATATAAAGTCCAACATAGAAATGGTCATGGGTATTATCAAGGGTATCTTTGAGATTGTTTGGCCTATTATTTCAGGAATAGTTACGTTCGTATGGTCAACTATTAAATTGACAATAAGAAATGCATTAGACCTAATTCTCGGTATTATTCAAACCATTATGAAATTAATTCAAGGCGACTGGGAAGGTGCTTGGGAAACCGTAAAGAAAACTGCAGAAAATATTATGAACAATATCGCTAAGTTTTTCACTGATTTTGATATGGCGAAGGTCGGTAAAGACATTATCCAAGGTTTAATCAACGGTATGGGGTCAATGATAGATGCTGTAGGTAAAAAGGCGAAAGAGATGGGTCAAAATGTAATTGATTCTGTATCTAAGGTTTTAGAACGTCGGTCCCCTTCCCGCGTAATGATTGCAATTGGTAAAGATGTCGGCGAAGGTCTAGCTATTGGTATTGAGGACAAAAACGAACGAGTGGCAAATGTCATGAAGGATTTAGGAAATAACTTAATTGATATAACAGATCACTATAAATCCGAAGAAAAGAAAATTACTGATAAAGCAAATGCTGATATATCAAAAATTGAAAAACGCGCTAAGGAAGATGTTGAGAAAATTCATCGAGCAGCAGCATCGAAAAAGCGTAAAACGACTCAAGATGAGAACATCAAAATTCAACGTATTCAAGAAGATGCAAACAAGAAAATTGCTGAAATTGAAAAGAAAGCAACAAAAGAATCTGTTAACTTGCTTACCAAAGAGCAACAAGAAAAGTTAAAAGAAATTAAGTTGTTTATTGATAATAAAAAATCTTTAGGTGAATTAAGTCTTGAAGAAGAAGCTCAGATTTGGAAAGAGTCGTTAGATCAATTTGATTTATATTCAAAAGAGCGCGTAACAGCCCAAAAAGCTTATAACAAGGCTATAGATGATTTTAACAAAAAGGATTTAGAGGATATTAAACAGTATATTGCTGATAAAAAATCAGCGGAAGAATTGTCACTTGTTGAAGAAGCGAAGATTTGGGAAAGAACAATTGGGCTATTTGAAGAAGGTAGTAAAGAACGTATAGAGGCACAGAAGAACTACAAAAAAGCTGTAGAGGCTGTTAACAAAGAAATCGTTTCGGTTAATAAGGACTTTCAAGGACAAATGAAAACTGTCATGGATGATTTGGAAAAGCAGGAAGAACAGCAAAATAAAGTTTACGAAGATGCCTTTGATAAACGGTTATCTACCCTTATGTCATTCGCTGGTACTTTTGATGCCTTTAAAATGGAGTTAAATCGCACAGGGTTAGAATTAATGGATAATCTCCAATCACAAGTGGATGGTTTCAAACGATGGCAAGATGAATTTGCTAAATTATCAGAGCGTGAAATTGATGCGAATTTATTAAGTGAGTTGTCAGGGTTAGGTGTTAAAGCATTACCGGAACTAGTTGCGTTAAACAGTATGACAGATGAACAGCTATCCAAATACAGTGAATTGTATCGTGAGAAATCACAATTGGCTCGAGAACAAACTGAAAAAGAATTAGTAGGTATGCGTGAAGATACGGATATGCAAATCCAAAAATTACGTGAAGCTGCTAATGATAAATTGAACCTTATCCAGAAAGAGTGGGATAAGGCTATTCGTAATTTAACGAGAACAACAGCTAATGAATTATCATCCTTACAACAAATCGGAATCGACGCGGGACAAGGCTTATTAAATGGATTAGAGAGCATGCGTGGACCATTGATCGATAAAGCTACCGAAATAGCAAACAGCATTAAAGAAGCTATGCAAGGTGCATTAGATATTCATAGTCCTTCACGTGTAATGAAAGGGTTCGGTATCAACATTGCAGAGGGATTAATACAAGGTATGAATAGCATGATTGCACAAGTTGAACAGTCTTCCACAGGATTGGCTAATGCAGTTGTAGGTGGTCAGAATAGTTATGATTACTCAAAACAATTTAGTCCAAGTGTAAATATTTACACACAAGATAGTGGATCGCGTGAAATGGAGCGTACGTTACGACGTATGGCATTCGGATTTTAGGAGGTGACGATTTGAATATAAAAGAATTAAAGATTACTAATAGTCGTGACGATTCGATAACATTCGGTCGTCATTTCTTTTTGACTGAAGACTTTCAAATTAGTGGACTTAAAGCAAATGTAAACACATCTACCTTTACGAGTGATGGGGCACATTATCAATCCACTGTATTGAATGTACGTGAAGTGGATATTCCGTTTTATATAAAACGCGATGGAAATGAAGCGTGGTGGATTGAAGAAAAACGGCACGAAATGTATACGGTTTGTAATCCTAAACATAATCCGATGCGACTGGACTTCACTACGAAAGCAGGTCATGAGTTTTATCTATATGCGAATGCTGAAATGGCACCAGTCTATAACAATGGTTTTGAACATGACAATAAGAAGTGGCTAAAAGGGTTACTACAATTTGTTGCCACTGATCCATTCATCTATGAAAAAGATGATTATTTTGCAGAAATCGGATTATGGAATCCAGGGCTTGAATTTGCACTAGACATACCTGAAGGCGGAATAGAATTGGGATACCGTACGCCTTCCACAATGATTAATGTGGAGAACACAGGGCAAGAAGCTACTGGAATGATAATTCGATTTAAGGCTACAGCAACTGTGAAAAATCCATCGTTAATCAATGTAAATACGTATGAATCATTAAAGTTAAATACAACTAGGCTTCCAGGTGGTGCGATGCTTCCAGGTGATGAAATCTTCGTAAATACGAATCGTGGTAAAAGATCCATTATATTAAGCCGGAACAACGTTCAGACGAATGTATTTAATATATTGGAATTGTCCTCCACATTCTTGCAGATAGACGCAGGAGACAACCTATTTAGGTATGAAGCAGAGGAAAACATCGACTTTTTGGAAGTGTCATTTAACTATCGCGCTCGAAGAATAGGGGTGTAAATATGGTTGATTTATTTGTCTTTGATTTAAATTTCAATACTCTTGGAGAAATAAGTGAGTATAAAAAGCTTATTCTGCAAAGGAACTATTATAAATTCAGTATGCTTACTTTAATTGTACCTGGAACACCTGAAATGATTGAGCTTCTAAAAATGGACAACATTATTACAACACAATCAGATCCAAATTACGGCTATATCATTCAGCACTTTGATTACATTGATCAAAATGGCAGTGAAATTGAAGTGGTTGCATACTCACTAAACTTCTTAACTTCTTGGCGAGTCATTGAAAGGCAACAACGGTATGTAGGAAATGTGGAGGACATTATTAAATCCTTCATTTCATCTAATGCAATCAATACAAGTCCAAATAAGATATTGCCAAATTTAAGACTAGCGGCGAATACAGGCATAAAGATTGTGGACGACAGCACTAAAACAGGTGGGCCAGTAAGTGAGCATTGTTTTTCATTATGCCAAAAGCACGAAATGAGCTATGATATTTTGATGAATCACAAGGATAAAAAGTATGAAGTGTTTACATGGCAGGGTGAAGATCACAGCATTACCCAAACTTTATTACCACACGTGATTTTTAGCAAAGAGTTTGATAATGTCATTAAACAAAACTATGTGAACAGCAATGTAGAAACAAGAACAACTGCTATCGTGGCGGGTGAAGGTGAGGGTACTGACAGAAAGACTGCAACAGTAAACGATCATTTAAAAGGTTTTAACAGGCGTGAATTGTATGTAGATGCAAGGGACTTACAAAGCAGTTACTTAGATGATAATAATAACAATGTCACATTAACTCCTGTGCAATATATAGCGACTTTACAATCAAGAGGTAATGAAAAGTTAGCTGAATACCAAGAAATCGAAACATACGAAAGTGAAATCGATATGTTCGCTCAGTTTGAATACGGCATCGATTATTCCCTAGGTGATGTAGTTAGTATCCGAAATGATGAGCTTACAAAGGTGATGCATGCAAGGGTAGTGTGCGCTGAATTAACAGTTGATAGGGACGGCCAAGAATTACGTGTAGAATTTGGCTCGAATATTCCTACATTGAACGAGAAATTAAAAAAGGCGGTGAGGTAATTGGCTATACGAAGTGGAATGTTTAATAGTGTAAATGGTGATAGAAAAGTTGATGCAGCATTCTTCTCTTTATTCTTTTCTACTTTTATCGGTGATGGTGTGTTTCCTAATCCATCAACAGGACTACAAATTGTGGAAGGCCAAGGGATGCAGACTATTGTTAAACCAGGTAAGGGGTGGATACAAGGTCGTTTCGTGATAAATGATAGTAACCACATTTTTAAGCATGATATTGCTGACGGTGTATTAAAGCGAATTGACCGTGTGGTGATGCGTCTTAATCATTTAACAAGACAAATTGAAATAGTGTTAAAAAAGGGGTCACAGGCATCAAGTCCAACAGCTCCAACTATTCAAAGAGATGCAGAGGCATATGAATTAGTTTTAGCCGATGTTTTAATTAATGCTGGCACCACTCAAATAACACAAGGTAACATCACAGACCAACGATTAAATAAAAGCTTGTGTGGTATTGTTCATGGCGTTGTAGACCAAGTAGATACAACAACAATCTTTAACCAATATCAATCTTGGTTTAATCAGTATAGTCATGTTAAAGCTCTTGAATTTGAAGAATGGCAAGCTCGTGTTACATCAGAACTTGAGGCATGGATTCAAGCTGAAGAGTTAGATTTCACAGTATGGAAAGCAGAACAAGAGTTAACTTTTTCCCAATGGTCAGAAGGTCGTAAAGACGCATTCGATGTGTGGTTCGCTACAATCAGAGGAATATTGGATGAAGAAGCCGCGGGTAACATTATGAATGTTATTAACGACCATAAAGATTCACCAGTACCTCACAAATATTATGACGAAGAACTTGCTCAACCTATGTTATATGGGTTAAAGCGTAATGCTGATTTAAACACCCCTGCATTTGTTTACGGTGCTACCGAGGCAGGACATCATGACGTGATTAATCTTCCAAATTATGAGCAGGTAGAGGATGTTAAGACAGTACTTACGGCGGCGATGGAAGCCACTGGCGGTAAAGTGGCCGATGTTAACGGTAAGATGTACAAGGCCGTTATGCTTGAAGGATTTGAAATACGACACGGTTTTGGAGCCGATTATTGGGACCCAATTATACAATCATATAAAACGAAGTACCCAAGTCTTGATGCTGAATTTTCCGCGCTTGGTATTATGGCGAATCTTAAAATTAAATTATGGGACGATTTGTATATGGTTACCAACGGTAATAATATAATCGTGTTTATAGATATGGTTAAGTTTGAGACAGTATCGGCCACTAAGATTGTTGCATCTGGTTTATTCAATGGTTTCGTTAAAACTGAGAACGGTTGGTTTGTTGATGCTAAGTATTTATACGTCAGAGGTCAATATGGCACAACTACCAAATTAGTAGTCTTCGATAGAGCGACGTTAAATTATGTCAGAGTAATAGCCCAAGGTGTTGATACAACTGGTTCTTTCACAAACACTGAAACGCTCATTGGTGAAATGGTATGTCTTGATAGCAATTTCTTTGTTATTATGGCAACTAACAATCTTATATGGGTCTATAAAATACATTACGATTCGTCTGGGGTTCCGACACAATGGGTGTATGATTATTCGCGGGCATTCGGAAATGGTAATCAAAGCGCCGTTGCTTTATTAAGTGAGGGTATATACTTATATGTAATAGTGCGTAATGATAGTAGCTCGAATTATGTTGAACAATGGAATTATAACCCTCTAAGTAAAACACTTACTAGGAACTATAATGTTTATAATTCGGCAGCTACCTCTGGCAATAGTAGATGGAACTATAAATATAAAATCGACGGCATTAGATATGTTGTGATGACTTTAGGAAATTCTTCTATACAGATGTATAACTTAACTACTGGTAAACTACATCAATTAATACAGTCGGCACCATTTCTTAACGAATTTCCAACATTTGACTATAAAAACGGGGATAGACTAATAATTCAACCCCAAACTGTTGTCGGTTATGATATATCAGGAAATACTTATAACGTAGTATATGAGATGCATTTATTAGATAATATGTGGATTTCAAAACCATTTTATATGCTAGGGATTAAACCACCTGGGGGAACCACAGCAAGTAATCAAGTTAGTTTCGGTTCTTATGGTTATTATAAAGATAGACAACTTTATGCACGATTTGCTAATGAGTACGCTAGAAAAATTGAAACCGTAAATCTCATTGCGGCATATAAGGAGGTTACTGAATGATTAGAGGCTATGCATATCGTAATCCAGATGATTCTTACACATTATTCTATACTTTAGAAGGTATTCCTGAAGTAATCAAAAAGGACTTAATAGAAGCCGAAGTACCTGATGGAGAGGGTATATTAAGACGTGGGGAAGATGGTTCGTTCTATTGGGAAATTCCTGTCAAGGAACCAGAAGCAATTCCAGAACCCGAACCAGAGCCAGAGCCACCAGTCGAAACAAGCATTGAAAAACGTTTAGAACAAATCGAATTGACATCAGCATATACACAATTACAAGTTGATTATGTAGCATTCTTAACAGAAATCTTGACAACACAACCTAAATAATAAAACTTGGAGGAATTAAATATGAATATCACATATGTAAATGCAAAAAAAGTAATCGGTTCGGGGAATTATAATCCGCAACAAATGATGACATTGCTTGATTTATATGTAGCATACAATCGAATTACTACTGAGCAATATGCTGAATTGATGGATATGATGATTACACAGTAAACGCAAGCATAGCTTAGCGTTATTTTTTATGCCTTCCATAGTATCTGTGGAGGGCTTTTATTATGCCAAAAAGAAGGGTGAGATAAATGGACATGTTAGAATACTTACAACGTTTTTTAGAATCAGATAGCACAAAATTAATTTACATCTTAGCACTAATTTTAAGTGCAAATTTGATAGATTTTTCAACAGGATGGCTCAATGCTAAGTTTAATCCAAAAGTAAAGTTTAGTAGTGCTAAAGCTATTTTTGGTATAGCTCGTAAGTTGATACTATTTATCGTATTGGTTTATGCAATACCTGTAGCATTGTTAATGCCAGAACCTTTAGGAATTAGCGCGCTATACGTGCTGTACATTGGTTATCTTTTAAGTGAAATAAACTCGATATTGAATCATTTCAAGCTAACAGATGATGATAAAAGCATCGACCCATTCATTGAATTTTTTAAAGGGTTAATGAAAAGGGGCGGCGATAATCAATGAGCGTAACTACTACATGCCGAGACTTATTTGAACTATTGCCTGCAGCACAAACAGCATGTCGTTTGCTATTTCAGGAGTGCTTCAAGGCTGGCATTAAAAACATCTTTATTACTGAAACATATCGCTCTCAGGAACGACAAAAATACCTCTATGCACAAGGTAGAACGCGACCAGGGCAAATTGTAACTTGGACGTTAGATAGTAATCATAAATCACGATTAGCATGGGATATCGCTGTTGGCCCTCCACAGTCATTGTATGATGTCGTTACATTAAATCGAGTAGGGGCAATTGCACGAAAGTTAGGCATTACTTGGGGCGGTGATTGGATAGGCAGTATTGACCGACCGCATTTTGAAGTGAAACCAACTTGGTTAATGCCTAAAGGCTATAAATTAGAAGGACAAGTAACTGTTCCGACTAATAGCAAAGGACAAGTTCAATTAATTGTGGAAGACAAGAAGGAGGAAATTATAGTGGCAATTACAAATTGGAATCCAGGTTCACCAGCTATGAAAACTGAGACAGAAAACTTTATTGCTCAGGCTGTTAAAGATGGTATTATTCAAGATTCACACTTGAAAGATTTACAAAATGGTGTGATGACAACGGATCGCTTGATTGGTTTATACATTACAATACAGCAACGGCGAGGAAATAAATAAACAATAATGACCAGGTTATCACTTAATGTGAGCCTGGTCTTTTTTTATTTCTCAAAAATTTACACTTGTCAAAACACGAACGATTGTTCTAATATGTATACAAACAGATGTTCTTGTATAGGATAGGTAAAGGGGAAATTATTGTGCCAATAATAACAAATAATAATACACAGCTGATATTCGGAGTAGGCGATATTTCAATACAAACTGGTTATAAAAGATTTAAAACTCCAGGTATTGTTCAATTTTTAGAAGTGGATTCATTACCTATAGGAACTAAATTAGAAATTGGCACAAATGAAAAAGTTAAGATGGATGAAGCTCCCGTCACATTTATTTTTAATCAAGTTGAAAGTTTAGATGTTGTTATCAATCAATTACTAAAACTACGCGAGGTTATGGGAGGAAAACAAGATGCGAAATCAATTAGTTAAAGCAATGCAACGTAATCAAATTGTGAATATGATGTACTTAGCTAAAACTGGTGAGGTTACCAAAAGACGTATTAAGATAATCAAAGTTGTTGGCGGTACATTTCAAGCATACTGTTTTACAAGACAGGCAAAGCGTACTTTCATGATTGATAGCGTATTAGCAGTTGTTCCAATCATTCACAAGGAGCGTTCAGTTGTATGATTAAAGCAGAGCAAAGACAACTACTTCATAAATATGTCATTTATGATATGGCAGTACAGACATTACAACGTGACTACAAGGTGATTGAAAATCTTAAAATGAGCAATGTTTATTTGCCTATACTCGATAAGCTTTTAGACGACATTTCGCAAGAATGTTACAACTCTAAAAGATTGTTGGCAAAAGATAAAATAAGAGTCGTGAGATGGGAAAAGACTGATGAATACTTTAGTGATTTAATTGTTGCTACAGCAGGTGAGGACCTTGTGTTGACGTATGCAAATATGGCTTTGAAAACGCAAGTGGAAAAATTATTATTAAGTCATCTAAATAAACAACCAGGCGCTCATAGTTAATTGAGTACCTGGTCTTTTTTGTTTATTCATCGTAAGGTCTATATTTTTTACGAAGCGATTCAAGTTCATCTTTTTTCTCAAGCAGTACACTTTTTAAAAACATTTTAGGCTGTTCTTTAGCTGCTATTAACTTTCCGTCTTTTACTAATTGTCCGAGTCGAGCTTTCGATATTTCTAATACTTCAGTTGCTTCTGCTGCAGATAACAACTCTTCGTTTAAAAATTCCAGAAGTTCTTCCGTTGATCCAAAAGTGTATTTATTTTGCTCTTGTTGATTTTTCGACAAGTTCATCACGTTCCTTCAATAATCTTTTTTGCTCACGTTTTAAGAAGTAACCTCTTACATATAACGCAAGCAAGGCAATAAGTAAGACAATGAGTAGGATGCTTAAAATTTTCATTCGCTTGTAGTATACTTAGTGATGAGGGAGGGGATTAACCCCCTCGTCTCATTCTTCTTATTTCTAGCTCTAGCTTCTTGTTTTCCAACTTCTTCTTCTGGTTGTCGAGCCACTTTGAATGAAGTTGTAATACAGTGAATGCTAGGGCTATTATTGTTCCTAAGTATGCCACTTGTTCACCTCCTTTCTATAAATTAATTATACTATATCTATTTAAAAAAGTAAATAGGTTTTGTATATTTATTTTACTTTTATTGAAATAAATTACTGTATCGAGTGAAATAAAAAAGCCACTCGATTGAGTGACTACATTATATTAAATTCTAATGGATTCCAACCTCTGTAGCGTTCATAGCACCTGTCATTCCTACAACGTTATTTACTCCTAAATCAGATGCAGCATATCCATCGCCAGACAATGGTCCCCAAAATTCTAAGATATCTCCATTGGATGCATCTATTTCATGTGGTGTGAAAACAGGCATTACATAACCCTGTTCATTCTTAATTAATAGAGCATCTTCCATGTTGCCGAATAACCCTTCTAACTTCTTAACACCAATTAATTCACCTTTAAAGTAATAATTCATTCCTTTGAATTTTGATTCGGTTTTATCATAAAGCATTGCGCCTGGTTCTGCTGGATATTTTTCGGCATTTGCTTCACCTTCGGTTATATATGTAGGCTCACTTGGTTCTGATTGAGGTTTTGTTTCTTCTTGTTTTGTAATTAGACCATATTCAATAATAACATCTGCTTTTCCACCATTGAACATAATAGTCACAGAAGAATCTTCATCTACGCCACCTTCGCCATCAAAATATAATGACACTACACTTTCATTAAAATTCTTATCGTTAGTAGCTGTACCGCCGATGATTTTTTTTACTTGATCGTAACTCATGCCCGTTTCAATTTGTTTAAATTCTTCAGGTGTAATTGTTGCTACTTTCATCTTTTCGCTATCGGTTGAAGCTGTTATTTTTTCTACATCTTCAGGTTGAGCAGAATCAGTTGGTTCTTCAAATAAACTAGAAATGAGTGATAAAACCATGATTATAGCAAAAGATAACCCTGTGAATTTTAAGAATTTCTTTCCATCAGTTTTATTTTTTTGTTTGAACTTCACAATAGAAACTACAAATAAAACAAACATTACCACGGAAATTAATCCTACAACACTTGCGATAAAATTATACAAATAAATAACCTCCCTCTATATTCCCATTTTAGGAAATTTGGTAATGAAAGTACATACAAAAAAACAGACAACCCTAATTAGTTATCTGCTTCATGTACTGTTTGAAATAATTCACCGATATTATCAATATTTAGAGCAACCATAATTTTTTCTAAAGCTTCCTTTGGATACATCTTCACTTTATTATTGGCAATCTCACTTATTAAGCGTGTAGTCAAGCCTGTTTTCTCCGCTAAATCCTTCTGATTCATATCTCGTTCTGCAAGTAATATTTTTAACCGTGATTTAAGATACACGCATTTCACCTACCTTCATTTCTTATTCCATAATTTAATTATAAATTAATAAACAAAATTACGCAATTAGTAATTGCATTATTATTTTTGTGGTGTTATCATGTGAGTAACGAAATTACTTTATTAATAATTTTTTTATTTCTAAAGTAACAATATTACTTTTTAAGCGAGGTGAAAAACGTTGGCATTCGAATACTTAGCACAATACACAACATTCGATTCAGTAGCAGATATGGATAAGAGTGTGGAAGACCACATGGCGGTTCACTATTACGACCTAACAGAATCAGAACGAGCAATAGTTTACAAACTCGCTAGTCACAGCTTAGAACATACAGGAGCGTGTCATTTAAAAGCTTCTACAATAGCTGATGCTTTGGAAATTAGTACAAAGACGGTTTATCGAAGTGTTAAGAAATTAGTGGAATTAGGAATCGTCGAAAAGGTAGCTCAAAGCAAATTAAACGGCATTAAAGGTGCAAGCATTTATCGCATTCTACCTTATGTCCCATCGAGCGTGTCCCAACGAACGATAGTCGATGAAATCAGTAATGACGCGGTTTGCCGTCCACAATTTGAAAACCAATCATCAAAATCTTTTAATCTTTTAAGTTCTAAACAAGCAAATAATATTATGAGTCTTGGAAATGAATTAGCTTTGCAAGCTGAAAAGAAAAAAGAATACATGAACGAGTACCAGGTGATGCTATTCGATTTCATGAATAGCTTGCCTTTAGCAGATAACCTAAAAGATGAACTACACAAAGTTGTATTAGCTACACAGGTTCAAAATGCACCTGACTTCATTAAAGCGAAAAATGTTCTATTCAAGATTGCTATGGATATTAAAGAAGGTGCTTTAACTGTAGCAAGTACATTAAGAGCTGTATTTGTAGGAGCATATAACAAGGCTGTTGACCGTTTAGAAAGTAAGTCGAGTAAATCTTTAACTATAGAAGAAACCCCTTATAAAGAACGACAAGTACCGTTTTACAATTGGTTAAAGGAACGTGATACCAGTACACAAATATGTAGTAAACCCAATTTAGAAAATTGGTTAGAATGGTGATCGCTATGAACTATAGGGGAAAGAAAAAGGGGTTTAGTCAGTTTGGAGTTCATAGCGATTCCCCCTTACAGATTTCATCATTTACTTAACTGGAATGTTTTAAACAATAAATTATTTATAGAGAGGTGAATAGAATATGACTCATTTCGAATACATGGAACAACAGGGGCAATTAACGATATTTGATTTATTGGACCAATATGAAGAAATTCAATTTAAAAAGCTTTCCACAAATGTTAATAAGCCTGTTGATAAGAAGAAATTAAAAGGGCCACGTATTGTTGGCTATATTGTGCGGAGATAAAAAAATGAACCGCCTATTTAAGGGCGGTCTGAAAAATGTTTTTTTATAATGGACGAATCATAAAATATCTGTTAAAATTTCAAACGTTGGTGAAAGTGTTTTAAAAAATAAAGATTTTACACCAAATTTACACATAAAAAGTGTAAAACCTTATAATATCAAGCCTTAGAAGGGGTCAAAAGATTCCCTCCGAGGGCGCCATTTACTGATTAATTGATTTATTTTTATAGCTCGTTTCTCCTGATAAGTAGCTTAGCAGCCTGCTTAGTGGAGAAAGAGAGGAATATGGTGGAAATCTGCCCCGTAGGCATTATTCCCATAATTATTTCTTTCTAAACCATCAAAAGCAATAACTCCAAAAAGTTTTTTAGTGAACATACTGATCGTGAGGCTAGCATGCTAGCCCAAAAGAAGAATCCTATCTGAGGGGATTCTTTTTTTGTGGTCAAAAATATCTAAAATTAGCATAAAAATCATCTTAGGATTGCATAAGTATACATTTTTCGACACGGATATTGTTTTTATTACATAATTTCTCTACATTCTGTATAGTAAAATTCATTATTATGAAAAAATAATCACTTTTATGCGAAATCGTATTGTATATCAACTCTTTTGACACTATAATTGACCTAATAGTCTAACATTTCCGAATTGATAAAAATGAATTAGTCGGAAAATATTAATTGTTTAGGGGGAAAAACTATGAAAAAACGTTTTTGGACGTTATTGATGATTGTAGCAGCATTTACGCTAGTGCTAGTTGGCTGCGGTACAAAAGATGATGCATCTTCTGGCGACGCAGGTTCTGATGGCGGCGGTAAGGACAAAGTTTATAAGGTAGGTACAGAGGCTACTTTTGCACCATTTGAATCGATTGACGATAAAGGGAATATTGTAGGATTAGATGTCGATATTTTGCAAGCGATTGCAGACGAAATGGGCATTAAAGTGGAATGGGAAAACATTGGTTGGGAGCCTGTATTCCAAACAATTAAAAATGGTGAAACACACATCGGTGCATCGGGTATTACTATTAATGAAGAACGTAAGGCTTCATTTGATTTTACAGAGCCATATTATGAATCTCAATTATTAATCGTAGTTAAAGAGGATTCGGATATTACATCATTAGCAGATTTAAAAGATAAAAAGATTTCAGTACAAATAAATGCAACTGGTCATATGGCTGCGAAAAAATTACAAGGTGATGCAAGCACAAACATTATGGCATTCGAAAGCCAACCTGTTGCTATTCAAGAAATGTTAAACGGTAACGTTGATGCAACAATTGGCGATAATGCAGTTATTTACGAATATATTAAAGCTAACCCAAAAGCAAAACTTAAAGTAATTGAAGATGATGCATTTGAAAAAGAATACTACGGATTCATGGTGAAAAAAGGCAATACAGAATTATTAAACCTATTAAACGAAGGTCTACAAAAAATTAAAGACAATGGTAAATTAAAAGAAATTACTGGTAAGGACTTTAAGTAATGGATGATGCCGTTAGCCTAATCATGCTAGCGGCTCATTTGATTTATTAGCGTATTTAGTAGAGAAATTGATAGGGAAAGTAGGGGTTCTAATGGACATCTTTGATTTACGCTGGGACATAGTTTGGAACTACCGTGATATGTTTATCCGTGGTATTGGTATAACAATCATCTTAACGCTCAGTGGTTATTTTGGTGGTATAATTTTAGGCTTACTGTTAGGTTTAGGGAAAGTATCTAAAAATAAATTTATTTACTGGCCATGTAAACTATATGTAGATTTATTCCGTGGGACACCAATGCTAGTGCAAATTTTATTAATTCATTTAGCGGTTATTCCAACGATTTTTGGCCATTCATTAGGATATATGGTATCAGGTATTACCGCACTTGTATTAAACTGTGCAGCCTATAATGCAGAAATATTCCGTGCGGGTATTCAAAGTATAGATAAAGGACAAATGGAAGCAGCGCGTTCGCTTGGTTTAACACACAATCAAGCGATGAAAAAAGTTATTTTACCACAGGCTTTTAGACGTATGATTCCGCCACTTGGTAATGAATTCATTGCATTATTAAAAGACTCTTCTTTAGTAACGGTTATTGCAGCGCCAGATATTTTATATGCAAGTAAAGTTGTGGCAGGTGCGAGCTTCCGTTTCTGGGAACCGTATATCGTAGCCGCATTACTATACTTGGTTTTAACATATGTTGTAACAAAAGTAGTAGCATTTATCGAAAAACGATTCAGCAATAGCTATGTCCCTCGTAAAGCAGAAGGGAGAGAAGCAAGATGATTAGAATTGAAAACCTACACAAATACTTTGGAAAACTAGAAGTGTTAAAGGGCATCGATTATGAAATACATGAAAAGGAAGTTGTCTGTGTAATTGGACCATCAGGATCAGGAAAAAGTACTTTTTTACGTTGCATTAATATGCTAGAAGAAGTGACAGATGGTGCAATTTATGTAGAGAATGTGAAGGTAAATGGACCAAAAACGAATATTAATGCTATACGAGCAGAGGTCGGTATGGTATTTCAACAGTTTAATTTGTTCCCTCACATGAATGTAATTGATAATGTAACAATGGCTCCAATGCAAATTCGTAAAATGAATCGTGCGGATGCAGAGAAACTAGGCCATGAGCTACTGCAAAAGGTTGGTCTAGATAGTAAGGCTTACAACTATCCTGAGCAGCTTTCAGGTGGACAACAACAACGCGTAGCGATTGCAAGAGCATTAGCGATGAAACCTAAAGCTATTTTATTTGATGAACCAACTTCAGCACTTGATCCAGAAATGGTTAAAGAAGTTTTAGATGTTATGAAAAATCTGGCATCTGAAGGAATGACAATGATTGTAGTGACACATGAAATGGGCTTTGCACGAGAAGTAGGAGATCGTGTTGTGTTTATGGATGGTGGCTATATTGTAGAAGAAGGTACGCCAGAAGAAATCTTTGGCAAGCCGAAAAATGAGCGTACAAAAGCCTTTTTAGGAAAAGTACTATAATGAAAATGGAAAACCATTCAAAGCGAAAGCAATGAATGGTTTTTTTTCATTTAATGGAGGGGATTTGTTGTTGTCGCATAGGCATCAAGCATTGCACGCATATCTTGTTGCGTGTATTGTGGCACTTGATAATAGCCATGCTTATTTTGGTAAATAGATACTTCGTATGCCATCTCGATACAGTTGGGAATACTATCAGCAACAACACGGCGGACAACTGGATTTGTTGTTTCTGTCGCTGCAGCAGTCATACATTTAGCTGAACCTTTATGTGCACCAAGTAAGAAGCCAGAAATGACTTCATCATTTATCTCACTTGCATTTTGCATTGGCTTTTTCGGCTGTGAGGGCTTAATACCATATTGAAAGTTGTTCCCTGTTTGCATTTCATAGCGACCAGTTGGAACTGAAGGATCATGCCCTGTTTTAAAAGATTCCACAATCGTATTGTACATACCGAGCGTGAAATTGTATTGGTTATCCAAAATGCTAAGTAGTTCTGGATCTTTTACTTGTGGACGTAAAATAATGGATAAGTTTAGTCCAGCGATTATTTCGCCAATTGTTTCATGCATGTCCATAACTTCGTGGCCACCATGATTTAGGCTTTGTTGTTGGTTAGGTGTTGTTGCATCATTAGATTCATTATAAAAAGATTGTGACAAAAAAAACGCCTCCTGAATTGTATAGTTTGTTGCAGTTTTTAGTATGTCTTGTTCGTCCTATTTCATACGATGTAAATCCGTTTGCATATATTTAGCATAGTGATGTTTTTTTGTAACACATTAGAGGTATAAGAAAAGAAAGTTAAGGGAGGATATAAAATTGAAAAAAGTACTTGGACCTGTGGGAATAATCATCATTGTTTTAGCTGTATTAGCTTTACTATTTATTCCAAAATATAATGGCCTTGTGACGGCGGAGGAAAATGTTGATTCGAAGTGGGCTCAAGTCGAAAATCAACTACAACGCCGCTATGATTTAATTCCGAATTTAGTGGAATCTGTAAAAGGATACGCTAATCATGAGCAAGAAGTCATTACCAGTATTACAGAGGCGCGTGCACAGATGGGTAATGCACAAACACCAGAGGAACAAGCGAGTGCCAATGATGCGTTAAATGGTGCACTTAGTCGATTGCTTGTAGTCGTAGAAAATTATCCGAATTTAAAAGCCGATGCAAATTTCCGTCAATTAATGGATGAGCTTGCGGGGACTGAAAATCGATTAGCAGTAGCACGGGAAGATTATAATAATGAAGTACAAGGCTTTAATAAAAAAGTAAAACGCTTCCCAGGTAATATTATCGCAGGAATATTTGGCTTCGATCAAAAGGAATACTTTAAGGCAGCAGCCGGAGCTGAAAAAGCACCTGCAGTTGATTTTAGTGATTCGGGTAAACAATAATGAAACGTTTGACAGTAACGCTTTTAGTTGCTTGTTTAATGTGGTTTGTAACAGCTAACAGCGCGCTAGCACAGTTGCCCACACCAATGAAAAATACGTACATTCATGATTTTGCGAATGTGCTTTCAACTTCTGTAAAGGAAGAACTTAATCATTATTCAGAGCAATTAGATAAAGGCACAGGTGCAGAAATAATGATTGTAACGGTGGATAGCATTCAAGGGCAAGAGGCTAAAATGTATGCAACGAAATTAATTCGTGCTTGGGGCATTGGAGATGCAAAGAAAAACAATGGTGTCCTACTATTGGCCACATTTGGGCAAGGACAAGGAAATAATGATGTAGTCATTGCTGTTGGCCAAGGTTTAGAGGGAGCGTTACCAGATGGAAAATTAGGACGTATGTTAGACGATGCTTTTTATCCATACGCGAGTAACGGTGAAGTCGATCAAGCATTTCAAGCGACATATGCTGAATTATTTCAAACTGTAGCAAAAGAATATAATTGGGATGGAGAGATGCCTACACAAGCAGTGGAGGATGAGTCGATGCCTAATTGGCTCTTTGTGTTACTAGTTATTTTAGTACTCGTTGTCATTATCTTCTCAAATGGTGGAGGCGGACCGCGTTCAAGGGGACGCGGAGGTTATCCAGGAGGTTTTGGTGGTGGCTTTGGTGGCGGTTTTGGCAGAGGTGGTGGTTCAGGTGGCGGAGGCTTTGGAGGCTTTGGCGGTGGATCATCTGCTGGTGGCGGCGCCAGCCGAAAGTTTTAAAATTTTAAGTGTCAGGCACCCAAACAATTCTGAAAATTTTAAGTGTCAGGCACCCAAACAATTCTGAAAACTGTAAGATCTGATTTTTATAACTAAGTAAAAATCCACGAAGACTCCTGCGGGAACAGCACCCGACGTAAGACGCAATAATCCGCGCGTAGCGAGGGTTGCGACTTACGCAGTGCCCGCGGAAAGCGAAGTGGATTTTTTACGCTTTAGAAGGACTGAATTGTTTAAGTGTCAGGCACCCAAACAATTTATCAAAGGACTCTCCTTTATAGGAGGGTCCTTTTTACTTGGAGGAAAAGGATAAATAAATAAGTATTATCAATTATTGACAAATTAACTAATTTTGTTATAATTTCATTGTATCGACAAACGTTATAACGCACACTGATATAAGGAGGAATTACTTTGAAAAAAAGATTTTTATCAGCATCTTTAGCGGTCATTTTAACAGCCTCTGTTGTTTATCCTGTTTCAGTACAGGAAGTACGCGCTGCTAATGAAACTAGCAATACTACTATTGCCCAAGAGGAGCGCCTAACAGCAAAAGAATTTCTTGATTTAGCTGTCACATCTTTAACATTCCAACATGGCTCAGAGTCAATGCGTCAAGAAGTAATTAATAAGTGGGTTAAAGACGGAGAATTAGAAAACCTAAGTAGTACGATTAAGCGCGATGAAGCCGCACGAATTTTAGTAAGAGCTCTTGATAAAGAAGAAAAAGAAGTAACACTAGCAGACTATCTGGAAAAAGCAAATAAGCTAGGCTTATTTAATAATATTTCAGAAAATAGTGATACAATTTCAAAACAAGACGCTACTAAAATATTTACTACATTTAAGAGTTTAAAAGATGGTGCTAGTAACGAAGGTGTTAAAGAAATTTCTGTAGAGGATTTTATGAAAAATCCAGGAAACTTCGGCTATCAGCTTTCGCCAGATGGTAATTACATTACGTTTGCATCAGCATGGGAAAACCGTTCAAATGTTTTTGTGAAAAAAATGAATGATGATAGTGAACCTGTTCGTGTATCTAATTCAAAAGATCGTGATATTGCTGGATTCTTCTGGAAAGATGATACATTGCTTTATGCTAAAGATAAAGGTGGAGATGAAAACTTCCACATTTATTCTTCTACATTTAATGGAACAGAAGAAAAAGATTTAACGCCATATCCAGGTGTAACAGTAGCGGTATTAAGTGGGTTACAAGGTGTTAAAGACGAGATTTTAATTATGATGAACAAAGAAGATGCAACAGTATTCGATGTGTACAAGCTAAATGTAAAGACAGGCGAAACAAAACATGTTGCAAAAAATCCTGGTAACATCGCAGATTGGCTAGCTGACCGTGATGGTAATATTCGTATTGCAGTTGTTTCAGATGGTGTAGAAGGCATGATTCTATATCGTGATTCAGAAAAAGACGAATTCAAGCCATTTATTGAAATGGCAGCGGGCGATGAAGTAATGCCACTTGCGTTCTCAAAAGATAATAAGCATATTTACGCAACTTCTAATAAAGGTAGAGATAAAGTTGAAGTAGTGAAATATGATCTTGAAGGTAACGAGGAAGTCATTATGTCTAACGAAGAAGTAGACGTAGCGGGCGTATTATATAGTAGTGAGCAAGATAAAATTTTATACGGTGCATATGTAACAGATAAAGCACATTACCAATTCTTCGATGAGAAATTTGAGCAGTTATTCCGCAAAATTCAAAACAAGCTAGGTGTTGAAGAAAGCGAACTAGGCATCAACGACTACAATAAAGAAATGACAAAATTCATCGTCAGCGTGTCTAGTGATACTGTGTACGGCAAATATTATTACTATGACTCAACTACTGATGAAATGACAGAACTTGCAACATTAAGCCCTTGGTTAAAATCAGAAGAGCTTGCAGAAATGCACCCAATTTCTTATAAGAGCCGTGATGGTCTGACAATTAACGGTTATTTAACATTGCCGAAAAACAAAGAGGCTAAAGACTTACCGCTTATCGTGAATCCACATGGTGGTCCATGGGCTCGTGATATGTGGGGCTTTAACCCAGAAGTACAGCTACTTGCAAACCGAGGATATGCTGTGTTACAGGTGAATTTCCGTTCATCTACTGGTTACGGAAAAGAGTTTTTACAAGCTGGTAATAAACAATGGGGTCTGAAAATTCAAGATGATATTACAGATGGCGTTCAATGGGCAATCGATCAAGGCATTGCTGACCCTGACCGCATCGGTATTTATGGTGCATCATTTGGAGGTTACGCAACGTTAGCGGGTATTGCGTTTACACCTGATTTATATGCAGCAGCAGTTGACTATGTGGGTGTATCAAATATTTTCACATTGCTAGATACAGTGCCTCCATATTGGGAAACTATGCGTAACATGTTCTATGAGCGTGTAGGGCATCCAGAGAAAGACAAAGAACTGTTAACAGCAGTTTCACCAGTCTTCCATGTTGATAAAATTAAAACACCATTATTTGTTGCGCAAGGTGCAAATGATCCGCGTGTAAATCAGGCAGAATCTGATCAAATCGTTGAAGCATTACGTGCAAGAGGTGTGGATGTAGAGTATATGCTGAAAGAAAATGAAGGACATGGCTTCCAAAACGAAGAAAACCGCATTGAATTCTATAATGCAATGGTTAAATTCTTTGATAGTCATTTAAAAAAATAACGATAATGAGGCTGTGCAGAAAATTTACTTGCACAGCCTTTTTTCATTTAAAATAGATGAAGATGAATATGGCCGTTGATTTCCGCGGCGGCAATTGTTTGAGTGCCTGGCACCTTCTAAACGTAAAAATCCACTGCGCTTTCCACAGGCACTGCGTAAGCCGCGACGCTTACTTTCGCGCGACTTGCCCGCGTCTTACGCTGCATATGTTCCCGCAGGAGTCTTCGCGGATCTTTACTTGAATATCTTACTAGCAAAATTCAGAATTGTTTGAGTGCCTGGCACCTAAATAGGAAGGGGGTGTGTGTAAATGAACGTGACTTTTTTTAGTCGTTCGCATTGTGAGCTTTGTGTAGAAGGATTACGTACACTCAAGCTTGTTCAAGAAGAACTAGGTTTCTCAATCGACATCATCGATATAGAAAAAGACGATGCAGTGCATGAAAAATATATGTTGATGATACCGGTAGTAGAAAAGGATGGAGAAGTCATACAGTATGGCAATTTAGACTATGTAACATTGATGGAACATTTGAGCAGTGAATAACCGATGCATCTATGAAATTATTTAACACTTAAAAAATTCGTTATTCACCTAGTGAAGCGCGGATTTTTTTGGTTTCTTCTATTATATAATTAAACCCATTATTCACGTTATTCACAAATTGTTCAATGAAAGCGTTATGAATATGAACAGTTTGTGAAGAACTTCACACAAAGCTTTATTTTTGAAAAAATTGGAGTAGAATAGGAATCAAGTAAGAGGTTGTTATAAAACAGTTTATCAAAAGTATCACATTTTTACGTGGTTGTTATATTACAAAAATAAACTTAAAGGGAGATTTGATTATGTGGGTTATTACAGTATTTGAACAAAAGGACGTTCGTATTTTTGAATACACAAACAAAACGGAAGCAACAAAAGCTTTAGCAGGCTTCAAGAAAAACGCCGTGTTATCTTTCACAAAATAAAAACATGCAGTCCCGTAGCCAAACGAATTGGTTGCGGGATTTTTTATTTTTACAAGTAACGCTTTTTTTACAAACCTTATGTCAATAGCGTATAAAGTGTGTAAAAGCAACCCATACCATTATTTACTTGCTCTTTTTTATAAAGCATATTATAATAAAATTACAAGTGGGACATAATTTTTTATAGTGGGATAAAAGTTGTCCCGTTAAAGTGAGAGGGAGTAGATATAGATGTTAACTGTACCTGAGGCACAGCAAAGACTACTTCCAGAAATGAATCCACTTCTACAATCGAGATACCGTATTTTGCAATCGGTTCAGTTAATGCAACCAATTGGGAGACGAACACTAGCGGAGTCACTCAAAATGACAGAGCGTGAAATCCGTAAAGAAACAGATATTTTACGTGATCAAGGGTTATTAGATTCCCAAAAGTCGGGTATGGTATGTACGAGTGATGGTGAATTAGTTATTGAACAGCTTAGAGCATTAGTTTACGAATGGTCTGGTCTAACGCAGCTTGGCAAAGCGCTCGAAAACCATTTAGGGTTACAGCATGTACTAGTTGTTCCAGGCGATTATAACGATGACGAAACCGTATTAACATTGCTTGGAAAAGAAGCGGCACAGCAATTTCTTTCGACTATTGCTAATGAGCAAGTAGTAGCTATTACTGGAGGAAAGTCAGTCGCTTCGCTAGCGCAGTTTTTACAACCAGTCGATGCTCAGCACAATGTAACATTTGTTGCTGCTCGTGGTGGTATCGGACACGAAATGCAAATGCAGGCCAATACACTCGTTGCAACATTTGCTATGCAGATGGAAGCGCAGTACCGTACATTGTTTTTACCCGAGCATTTAAGTGAACAGGCATATCAGGCAATGTTAATGGAGCCAATGGTTACAGAAATAATGGCTTATTATGACCGAGCTGATTGCGTTATTCATGGTATTGGCTCTGCTGAAGAAATGGCGATTCGTCGTAATTCATCGGCCGAAGATTTACGTATTCTCGAGGAAAAGGGTGCTGTTAGTGAGGCATTCGGCTATTATTTCAATGCCGAAGGAGAAATTGTACATCGTATTCGTACGATTGGCATTCAACTTGAACAAGTTGAAAAATGTAAGCATATTATTGCGGTTGCAGCAGGAAAACAAAAGGTGAATGCAATGCTATCTTACTTTAAGGTGGCGCCGAAGCAAACGATTTTTATAACAGATGAGGCTGCTGCGAAAGCAATCGCTGAACGTTTACTGTAAAAAATAAATCAATAAAACATTATTGGAGGAATTGACAATGGCATTAAAGTTAGCAATTAATGGATTTGGTCGTATTGGACGTTTAGTATTTCGTGAAGCAATGAAACATGATGAGTTTGAAGTAGTTGCAGTGAATGACTTAACAGATGCAGGTCAACTTGCACACTTATTAAAATACGATTCTGTACACGGTATTTATGATGCTGAAGTCAATGCAGATGAAGATTCTTTCGTAGTGAATGGAAAAACGGTTAAAGTATACGCTGAAAAAGACCCAGCACAATTGCCTTGGGGTGAGCTTGGCGTAGACGTTGTACTTGAATGTACAGGTCGATTCCGCTCAATGGAAGAGGTAGGAAAGCATATTGAAGCAGGTGCTAAAAAAGCAATTTTATCTGCACCAGCTAAAGGCGATATGCCGACATTCGTAATGGGTGTTAACCACGAAGATTACAATCCTAAAACAGATGATGTTATTTCAAATGCATCTTGTACAACAAACTGTTTAGCGCCAGTAGCTAAAATTTTAGATGAGAAATTTGGCATTGAGCGCGGTATGATGACAACAATTCACTCATATACAAACGATCAACGTATCCTTGACTTCCCGCACTCTGATCCACGTCGTGCACGTGCAGGAGCAGTGTCAATGATTCCAACAACAACAGGAGCAGCAGTAGCCGTTTCTAAAGTATTACCTCAATTAAAAGGTAAGCTCGATGGATTCTCTATGCGTGTTCCTACACCGAACGTTTCATGTGTGGACTTAGTTGTAGAACTTAAAGCAGATGTAACAAAAGATTCCATTAATGCGGCTTTAAAAGAAGCTTCAGAAAATGAGCTAAAAGGTATTTTAGGCTACAATGAACTACCATTAGTATCAATTGATTACAATGGCAACCATAACTCTTCAACTGTTGATGGCCTTTCAACAATGGTTTTAGAAAATAGCATGGTGAAAGTTCTTGCTTGGTATGATAATGAAATTGGTTACTCTACTCGTTTAATGGACCTTGCATTATATATCGCACAACAAGGATTAAATCATAAATAAGTGTCATAATTCGCAATTTGAAGTAAAAAGTGTGACATAATACGGCTTTTTACGCACAAAAAGTATAGCCTTTATAATATCGAAAAGATATAATAAACAAGGGTAATAGGAGTAGGGGACGTTTACCCTACTCCTTTTTAAATACAAATATCTTGGATAAAATATGGATGACTTGCTATCGTGTAAATAGGTAGTAGTCACCTTGTCTTTTACGAGACACCGAACGTTACTTTTGCTACTATAAAAGCTAATAAAGGTATATTTTAACTTGGTCTAAAGTGTGTAAAGCCAAGATGGGTGGAGCACATTTTATTTATGTCCGTATTACAAAACTTTGAAGGGGGTTTCTTCATGTTAAATAAGAAAACAATGAAAGATATTGATGTAAAAGGTAAGCGCGTCTTCGTACGTGTCGATTTTAATGTACCGATGGCAGATGGGGTAATTACAGACGAAACACGTATCCGCGCAGCTATTCCAACAATTGAATATTTAGTCGAACAAGGTGCAAAAGTTATTTTAGCGTCTCATTTAGGTCGTCCAAAAGGCGAAGTAAAAGAAGATATGCGTTTATCTGCTGTTGGTATCCGCCTTGCTGAAATTTTAGGTAAACCTGTTACTAAATTGGATGAGTCAATCGGCGAAGCAGTAGAAACAGCTGTTGCGAATATGCAAAACGGCGATATCGTTCTACTGGAAAACGTGCGATTCCATGCTGGTGAGGAGAAAAACGATCCTGCACTTGCAGAACAATTTGCTAAACTAGCAGACGTTTATGTGAACGATGCATTCGGTGCTGCTCACCGTGCACATGCCTCAACGGAAGGTATTGCGAAACACATACCAGCTGTATCAGGCTTCCTTATGCAAAAAGAATTGGATGTGCTAGGTAAAGCACTATCAAATCCTGAACGTCCTTTCACTGCTATTATTGGTGGTGCAAAAGTAAAAGATAAAATTGGCGTTATCGAGAGCTTACTTGAAAAGGTAGACCACTTAATTATTGGTGGCGGTCTGTCATTTACTTTCATTAAAGCGCAAGGTCATGATATCGGTAAATCTTTATTAGAAGAAGATAAAATTGAACTAGCAAAATCGTTCATTGAAAAAGCACATGCTAAAGGCGTGCAGTTACATATGCCAATTGATGCAGTGGTAGCCAATGAATTTTCAAAAGATGCGGAGACTAAAGTTGTCGATGTAGATGCTATCCCAGCTGATTGGATGGGTCTTGATATAGGACCAAAAACAGCTGCTCGCTACGCAGAAGTTATTCAACATTCAAAATTAATCATTTGGAATGGACCAATGGGCGTTTTTGAATTAGAACCATTTGCAAATGGTACGAAAACTGTTGCAGACGCGATGGCAGCAACTGCTGGCTATACTGTAATTGGTGGCGGAGATTCCGCAGCGGCAGTAGAAAAATTTGAAGTAGCTGATAAAATGGACCACATTTCTACGGGTGGCGGCGCTTCACTTGAATTAATGGAAGGCAAAGAGCTTCCTGGTATTGTAGCATTAAACGATAAATAATAGATAGGAGGCATAACGATGCGTAAACCAATTATTGCAGGTAACTGGAAAATGTATAAAACATTTGAAGAGGCAATACAGTTTGTCGATAGCGTGCAGGATAATATTCCTTCCAATGACAAAGTAGATGCTGTTATTTGCGCACCGGCACTTTTTCTACCAACACTTGTGCAGGTCGCTAGTGAATCTGAACTAGCAATCGGTGCTCAAACAATGCATTACGAAAACGAAGGTGCGTTTACAGGCGAAATTAGCCCTGCGCAGCTTGCAAGCGTTGAGGTAGACTATGTGATATTAGGACACTCCGAACGACGTGAATATTATAACGAAACAGATGAGGCTATCAATAAAAAGGTGGCAGCAGCACTTTCTCATAATATCGTGCCAATTATTTGCTGTGGTGAAACACTAGAAGAACGTGAGGCAGGTACGACAGAGCAAAAGGTAGCTGATCAAATTACAGCGGCTCTTGCAGGTTTTGCCGCTCAGGATGTAGAGCATATGGTTCTTGCCTATGAGCCTATCTGGGCAATTGGGACAGGGAAAACAGCAACAGCAGAAGATGCCAACCAAGTATGTGGTGCCATTCGTGCAGTTGTTGAAAAATTATATGATAACACAACAGCAGAGGCTGTACGTATTCAATACGGCGGTAGCGTAAAGCCTGATAATATTAAAGAATTATTGTTAAAAGAGCATATCGATGGTGCGTTAGTCGGTGGTGCAAGCTTACAAGCTGATTCATATTTAAAATTATTGGAGGCGGCAGCAAATGCCTAAAAAGCCAGTAGCATTAATTATTTTAGATGGTTTTGCATTTCGTGATGAAACATTTGGGAATGCGGTTGCTCAAGCAAAGAAACCAAATTTTGATCGCTTTTGGAACCAATTCCCGCATGCAACTTTAACAGCATCAGGTGAAGCAGTAGGGTTGCCAGACGGTCAAATGGGGAACTCTGAAGTTGGACACTTAAATATTGGCGCTGGCCGTATTGTGTATCAAAGCTTAACGCGCTTAAATAAATCGATTCGCGAAGGAGACTTCTTTACGAATCAAGCATTTTTAGATGCGGTAGCCCATGTTAAAGCACATCAATCAAAGCTACATGTCATGGGCTTACTATCAGATGGCGGTGTACATAGCCATTATGAGCACCTGTTTGCGCTGTTAAAGCTTGCAAAAGAACATGGGCTGGACGAGGTATTTATTCATGCATTTTTAGATGGTCGTGATGTTGGACCAACAACAGCTATCGGCTATATCGAAGAAACTGAAAAACAAATGGCTTCGATTGGCATTGGTAAATTTGCTTCGATCCATGGACGTTATTATGCAATGGACCGTGACAAGCGTTGGGATCGTGTGGCATTAACTTATAATGTTCTTGTTGATGGGGTTGGACAAACGGCGGAAAGCGCAAAGGGTGGCGTAACAGAATCCTATGAGCGTGAAGTAACTGACGAATTTGTTATTCCATTTAGCATCCAGGAACATGGAGAGCCAGTTGCGACAATTGAAGATAATGATGCAGTTATTTTCTTTAACTTCCGACCGGACCGTGCTATTCAATTATCAAAAGTATTTACGAATTCGTCATTTGACGGCTTTGCCTTATCAGCAAAACATCCGCAAAATGTAAAATTCGTATCGTTTACACATTATAGTGATGAAGTGAACGCACAAGTTGCTTATGAAAATGACAACTTAAAAAATACGATTGGTGAAGTGTTAGCCTCTAATGGTAAAACACAGCTACGTATTGCAGAAACAGAAAAGTATCCACATGTTACATTCTTTATGAGTGGTGGTCGTGAGGAGAAATATAACGGTGAAGAACGTATTTTGATTGCTTCTCCAAAAGTTGCCACATACGATTTGAAACCTGAAATGAGTGCGTATGAAGTAACAGACGCATTGCTTGCAGCGATTGCAACTGACAAATTTGATGGCATCATTCTAAACTTTGCGAACCCTGATATGGTGGGACATAGTGGAATGCTAGAGCCAACAATTAAAGCAATCGAAGTTGTCGACGAATGTCTAGGAAAAGTAGTAGATGCCCTGCTTGAAAAAGGCGGAGCAGCTATTATTACAGCTGACCACGGTAACTCTGACGAGGTTGTAACGTTAGAAGGAAATCCGATGACAGCTCATACAACAAACCCTGTTCCAGTAATTGTGACGAAAGCAAATTTAATGTTAAGAAATGGTGGCATTTTAGCCGATTTGGCGCCAACCATGTTAGAATTATTAGAGGTGTCACAACCTATTGAAATGACAGGTAAATCACTAATCGAAAAAGAGGAGAATTAATTATGCCATTTATTACACAAGTTTATGCGCGCGAAGTTTTAGACTCACGTGGGAACCCAACAGTAGAAGTTGAAGTATTTACAGAATCAGGTGCTTTTGGTCGTGCAATCGTGCCATCAGGTGCCTCTACAGGTGAATACGAAGCGGTAGAATTACGCGATGGTGACAAATCACGTTACCTTGGCAAAGGTGTATTAAAAGCAGTCGAAAATGTCAACACAATTATTGCACAAGAATTAGAAGGTAATTTCTCAGTTCTTGACCAAGTAGTAATCGACAAAGCTTTAATCGAGCTAGATGGCACAGAAAACAAAGGTAAACTAGGAGCTAACGCAATCCTAGGTGTATCAATGGCAGTTGCACATGCTGCAGCAGATTATTTAGATGTACCTCTTTATCAATATCTTGGCGGTTTCAACTCAAAACAATTACCAGTACCAATGATGAACATCTTAAATGGTGGTGCACATGCGGATAACAACGTAGACATCCAAGAATTCATGGTAATGCCTGTTGGCGCAGAAAACTTCCGTCATGCATTACGTATGGGTGCTGAAATTTTCCATAGCTTAAAAGCAGTATTAAAAGACAAAGGCTACAACACAGCTGTAGGTGATGAAGGTGGTTTCGCTCCAAACCTTGGTTCGAACGAAGAAGCAATTACAGTTATCCTTGAAGCAATCGAAAAAGCTGGCTACAAAGCTGGTGAAGAAGTGAAATTAGCAATGGACGTTGCGTCTTCTGAATTATTCAACAAAGAAGACGGCAAATACCACTTAGATGGTGAAGGCGTTGTGAAAACTTCTGAGGAAATGGTGGACTGGTACGAGCAGTTAACTGCGAAATACCCGATCATCTCAATCGAAGACGGCTTAGACGAAAACGACTGGGCTGGTCATAAATTATTAACAGACCGCATTGGCGCTCGCGTACAATTAGTAGGAGATGATTTATTCGTAACAAATACGAAAAAATTAGCTGCGGGTATTGAGCAAGGTGTTGGTAACTCAATTTTAATTAAAGTAAACCAAATCGGTACGTTAACAGAAACATTTGAAGCAATTGAAATGGCGAAACGTGCTGGTTACACAGCAGTTATTTCTCACCGTTCTGGTGAATCAGAAGATGCGACAATCGCTGATATCGCTGTTGCAACTAACGCTGGTCAAATTAAAACAGGTGCTCCATCTCGTACAGACCGCGTTGCAAAATACAACCAACTTCTTCGCATCGAAGATCAACTTGGTGCAACTTCAGAATATCTTGGTTTAAAAACTTTCTATAACTTAAAATAAGTGAACGGCTAGTAACTAGCAGTTCCTTTAATGAAAATTGCCTCGAAAGCATGGATGTGCTTTTCGAGGCAATTTTTTTGAGTAAATGAATAAGCTCAGCGCGTAATTGAGACGGAGAGTTCTACAACGATGATTTCCGTTGCGGGCGGACGCCTTCCGCTGCAATCAACAAAATTGTGTGAGTGCCTGGCACTTTTCATATCACTTCGCTTTTCGCGGGCATGTTGTAAGTCGCAAAGCTCGCTGTCGCAGGAGTATAAATGTGGAAAAATTCAAAATTGTTTCGGTGCCAGGCACTGCATTTTGGATTTGAAATGTTTTTATATTTTTTTGTATAATAACAGTAAAGTAGACTGAGTCTTCTCCTTTTTAATAATTTTCAAGTCAATCTTTTATGTATTGTACATAGTATTTGGAAAAGTAATACCATTTTGTAATCTGTGTTTGTCATGGGAACCTTTATTTGTTATAATATAGTGTGTTGTGATGTTTCAAAGTTCGGGAGGTGCAGTGGATGCATACAGCAGTATTAATAGCTTTAGTTATCGTATCATTAGCATTGGTTGTCGTAGTTTTATTACAATCTAGTAAAAGTGCAGGCTTGTCAGGTGCCATCTCGGGTGGAGCTGAACAACTATTTGGAAAGCAAAAAGCACGTGGTATGGATTTAATTCTTCACCGTGCAACAATTGTTTTATCAATTTTATTCTTTCTTTTAGCAATCGCTATTGCAAAAATATAATAGTTGAAGATATTCCGCCTAACCTAGAATGGTTGGGCGTTTTCTTTTATTTTCAGTACATAGATGAACTTAGACGAATAATGTAGATTTTATACGTATGAAAGATGCTAAATTACGCCAATGTATAATGGATATGGCTATAATAGAGTGAATATGTTTTACAGTGAAGGAGAACTTGCCATGAACAAATCATTATCTCAGCCATTTTTCTTTCAAGCAGGTCCGCGTGCAGTGTTATTATTACACGGATTTACAGGTAGCTCTGCAGATGTGCGTATGCTTGGTAGATATTTAGAGAAAAAAGGGTATACTACATTAGCGCCTCATTATAAAGGGCACGGTGTGCAACCTGAAGAACTCATTACAACAGGACCTGCTGATTGGTGGCAAGATGTCAAAGCTGCGTACCAACAATTACAAGATGCTGGCTATGAGGAAATTGCCGTAGCAGGACTATCACTTGGCGGTGTGATGGCTTTAAATGTAGCGCTAAACAATCCTGTAAAGGGCATTGTAACAATGTGTGCACCAATGATGATGCGAACTACAGACGTTATGTTTGAAGGTGTATTGAAGTATGCAAAGGAATACAAAAAATTTGAAGGCAAAATCGACGCAGAAATTGAAGCGGAAGTGTCGTTAATCGCTGAAAAAGGTATGCCATCATTACAACAACTTCGTGAGTTTATTGCGCAGACTCGAAAAGAAATAGATATGATTTATGCCCCTATTTTTGTCGTACAGGCGACAAATGATGAGGTAATAGAGACAGAATCTGCCAACATTATATATAATCAAACTGAGTCACTAGAAAAATACATCAAATGGTATGAAAACTCAAAGCACGTTATAACATTAGATCAAGAAAAAGATCAATTACATGAAGATATTTATCGTTTTTTAGAAGGCCTAAATTGGGCACACTAAAAATGATTTAGGATTTTTACATGAGGGAGGGTATAAGTATGACGGACAAAAAAGATTCACTACAAAGTCGATTACTCGATTTTTTCGGTGAAGAAGAATATAAACCTTTAACCGTTGGAGAAATTGAAGAAGAATTTGGGTTTGAGGATGCAGAGGAATTTAAGGAGCTCGTTAAAACGCTCGTGCGAATGGAGGGGCAAGGCTTAGTTGTACGCTCACGCTCGAATCGTTACGGCTTACCAGAGCGCATGAACTTACTACGTGGTAAATTTATCGGCCACGCAAAAGGATTTGGCTTTGTCGCACCTGATGTTGAGGGCATGGACGATGTCTTTATTCCACCGCACGAAGTAAATGGTGCCATTAATGGCGACACAGTACTTATTCGTGTGTTAAAGGAATCATTTGGCGATCGCCGCGAAGGTACAATCACAAAAGTTGTAGAACGCGGGCAAACGTCATTTGTTGGAACATTCCAAGCAAATAGGGGCTTCGGCTTTGTCGTATTGGACGATAAAAAACTACCAATGGACATTTTCATCGCTAAAGGCGATACATTAGGCGCTGTTGATGGGCACAAAGTTGTCGTTGAAATCGCGACATGGCCAGAAGATTTAAAATCAGCAACAGGCTATATTACAAAAATTTTAGGACATAAAAATGACCCAGGTGTCGATATTTTATCAATCTTATATAAGCACGACATTCCACCAGAGTTCCCTGAAGAAGTCGTTGCTGCTGCACAACGAGTGCCAGATGAAATTTCTCCTGCCGATTTAGAGGGACGTCGTGATTTACGTCATGAAACGATTGTCACAATTGATGGTGCAGATGCAAAAGATTTAGATGATGCGGTAACTGTTACAAAAAATGTCGATGGTACTTACAAGCTTGGCGTACATATTGCAGATGTCAGCTACTATGTAACACAAGGCTCTGTAATAGACATTGAAGCATATGACCGAGCGACAAGTGTATATTTAACAGACCGTGTTATTCCAATGATTCCACATCGACTATCGAACGGTATTTGTTCTTTAAATCCACAGGTAGATCGACTAACGCTATCGTGTGAAATGATTATTGATGGCAATGGTAATGTCATTTCGCATGAAATTTTCCAAAGTGTCATTAAAACGACAGAGCGTATGACTTACAAAGATGTTTACAAAATTTTAGAGGAACAAGATGAAGAGCTAATTGCTCGCTATGAGCCACTTGTACCGATGTTTAAACATATGTTAGAGCTTTCAAAAATTTTACGCCATAAACGTGAGCAACGCGGTGCCATTGACTTTGATTTTAAAGAGTCGAAAGTGATCGTCGATGAAGATGGATGGCCAGTAGATATTGAACTACGTGAACGAACTGTAGCAGAGAAATTAATTGAAGATTTCATGCTTGCTGCCAACGAAACCGTTGCAGAACATTTCCATTGGATGAATGTACCGTTCCTATATCGTATTCACGAAGATCCAAAGCCAGAAAAGCTACAACGCTTCTTTGAATTCGTAACGAACTTCGGTATTTTAATTAAAGGTACAGGCAATACGGTGCATCCAAAAGCATTGCAAGATGTCTTATCAGCAATTGAAGGCATGCCAGAAGAACCTGTTATTTCAACGATGCTACTACGCTCAATGCAACAAGCGAAATACTATCCAGAAAGCATCGGTCACTTCGGTTTATCGACTGATTTCTATACACATTTCACTTCACCAATTCGTCGTTATCCGGACTTAGTTGTACACCGTTTAATTCGCACGTACTTAATTAATAAAGACACGTCGCAAGAAACGGTTGCACAGTGGTCGATGGCAATGGATGAAATTGCCGACCACACATCAGAACGCGAACGTCGTGCAGTCGATGCAGAACGTGATACAGACTCGCTGAAAAAAGCACAATATATGTCAGATAAAATCGGCGAAGAGTTTGAAGGCATTGTTTCTTCTGTCACGAACTTCGGTATCTTTATCGAGCTACCAAATACGATTGAAGGACTTGTGCACATTAGCAATATGACCGACGATTATTATCGCTTCGATGATCGCCAAATGATTATGATTGGCGAACGTACGAACCGTCAATTCCGCATCGGTGATGAAGTAAAAGTACGTGTAGCAAACGTCATTATTGAGGAGTCATCGATTGACTTTGAAATCGTAGGAATGGTAACTTCTTATGGAAGAACAAGAAAAGCAACACCTACAGTCATTCATGCGCGTAAAAATTATAATGATAATAAAGATGGCCGCAGTAGCCGTAGCAGTCGTTCAGGTTCAGGCGGTGGAAGAGGTCGCCGTGACGATGAAAAACAAAGCAATGGTGACTCACAAAAACGCAGAGAACGCGGTGGAAGTGACCGTGATCCACGTGGCCAACGCAAAGATAGCTCAAGCCCAGGCCCTAAAAAAGGCGTAAAGCAAAAGCAAAAGTTTTACGAAGGCATCGCCAAAAAAGGCAAAAAGAAAAAAACAAAACGTAAATAAAAAATCCAGCGTGAGCAGGCTAAGTCCTGCTCAACCTTTGAATTGAGGGTGAACAAGATGGCAAAAGGTACTGGGAAAGTATTAGCACAAAACAAAAAAGCAGGGCATGACTACTTCATCGAAGAAACGATTGAAGCGGGCATGGTACTAACAGGCACAGAAATTAAAGCCATTCGTGCAGGTAAAGTCCAATTACGAGACTCTTACGTTCGAATCACAAGCGGCGAAGCATGGATTAGCAACATGCATGTCAGCCCATTCGACCAAGGTAACCGTTTCAACCACGACCCACTACGCGCCCGCAAATTGCTCCTACATAAAAAGCAAATCGGCGAACTAGTTGGCGCGGTCAAACGTGATGGCTACACAATCATCCCATTGAAAATGTACATTAAGGACGGCTATGCCAAACTCCTTATCGGCGTCGGCAAAGGGAAAAAAGACTACGACAAACGCGACGACATGCGCAAAAAAGAAGCAAAACGCGAAATGGAACGTACCTTCAAAGCAAAAAATCAATATTGATAGATTAAGAGGGAAGCTCACCACTTGTGTGGTGAGCTTTTTTCTTGCGGGAGCAAGGTGAAGACCTTGGGCACAGGTTATCAGCGAAGCGGGTGAGATTTCCGCTACGGGCGTGCGCTTTCCGCGGGCACGGCTCCACCATTACTGCGGCCACTCGCCGCAATAATGGTTTGAGAAAGATAATTCCGCGAAGTAAGGTGAGGATTCCGCGAAACGAGGAGCTAATTCCGCGGAACAATGAGATATTTCCGCGAAACAGGGGAGAATCCCGCGGAGCAGGAGGTTAATTCCGCGAAATAAGGTGAGGATACCGCGGTACAAGGAGGTAATTCCGCGGAACGAGGAGCTAATTCCGCGAAGCAGGGGAGAATCCACGAAATGAGGGGAGAATCCCGCGGAGTAGGAGGTTAATTCCGCGAAATAAGGTGAGGATTCCGCGGAACGAAGAGGTAATTCCGCGGAACAATGAGATAATTCCGCGAAGCGAGAGGATAATCCCGCGGAGCAAGAACAATTCAAACCCATTAAAAAATGAGATGGAAAAACTTCGTGTTTTTCCATCTTTTATTATTTTCTTGTACAATAAAAAGAATGTTTCGACGTTCATTTCAAAATATATTTCCGCGTAGGTGAGATTTTTTTAAAGATTTTACGTTTTTAATGTAAGGAGGTGTGGTCTCATGGAAATGCAGCTGATACAAAAAATCATTGCCGGGGATCAACAAGCATTTCGCATCATTGTTGATACATATAAGCAGCCACTTGTCAGCTATTTAACCTATCAAACGAATGACGAGGAATTGGCGAAGGATATTGCACAAGAATCATTTATCAAATGCTATGAAAGCTTACTTCATTTTAAAGGTGGATCTTTTAAGGCATGGCTTTTTCGTATCGCGATTAATCAACTGATTGATTTTAAAAGAAAGCATAAGGAAGATGCAACACCACTTGAAGAAACGCCCTCATTAGAAACACCTGAATCGTTAATAATCGAAAAAGAACAGAACGAATTGCTTCAACAATGGCTTAAAACATTGGAACATACAACGTACCAAGTTTTCGTCCTGAAGTATGCTAGTAATTGCTCTTACGAAGAAATCGCTGAGACACTTAATATTCCAATATCGGAAGTACGAAACCGACTGCATAGAACAAAGAAACGGCTAAGAAACGCTATGTTGAAGGGGGAGATTAATAATGAACTGCTTATCAACTGAAGAAATGCACGACTTTATTGACGGACGAATAGAAGATAACACAATGATGCAAATGGACAAGCATATTCAATCATGTGCAACCTGCTCTGCATTATTGGATGAACAACTTGAAACAGAACAGCTCATAAGCTCCCTGTTTCCTGTAGTGCATGTTGACGATACATTTACAAATCAAGTGATGGATCAATTACCAAAGAAAAAGACTTCCCATACAAAAAAGCGCGGCTGGCGAGCAACTTTTGTAGCAGCCGCATTCGTCACAGCCGCATTATTATTTCTATTAATTTCGACTGTGAAACAGGAGCCTGTAACTAGTTCTACGCCTATTACGATAAAAGTAAAAGACGTTAAACTAACAGATGCTTTCATAACAGTAACGTTAGCTACATCTGGCTATAATGGTAAGGAAATGTTCTTTAATGAATCAACCAAGGGTGATGTTGCACTCGTGCTACCAAATGGGAAAAGCGAAGCAGCAAGTTACGCTGCAGATCAATCAGCGAATGAAATCACCTATGAATTCCCATTATTTAATATGACGCATGATGAATTTAAGCTTCTATTTAACTACCAACACATTTATGACGAGGATGGTCAGTGGACTCTTGAAGTACCGATTGATCGCAAGGAATTGTTAGCCCAAACAGAGACTGTCACACTACGTTCTACGTTTGAGAAAGACGGCGTTGACGTAAACTTTATCCGTGCACAACATGGACCACAGAACTCTCTCTTCAAATTTGAAACCAAATTTACGGAGGAGATGGCAACATTCGTAGAGCAACAAGTAGAAAAATATACAGCTGATTTACCGCTAAAGGAAAAGGAAGCTTATGCAGGCTATAATGCACAAATACTTTATGACGTTATTGACGCTGATGGACAAAAATTAAAACGCTCGGTTCCTGAAGATAATATAAATATTCAAAATGATCGCTACGCGCATACCGATACAATAAGTGCCTATCCAAGCGTACAAGAAGGAGGTTATATAGCTGTTACTGGTGCCAAGTATGAGTTGCCAACGAATGTCCGACACCCGCTAACATTGGACCAATTACCTTACACCTTTACTTATAAAGATACAGTATATGAAGTAAAGCTCTTACCCGACCAACGTCTTGAAATTTCATCAGACGCAAAGGCAACGACAATTAAAGACTGGCATATTACAGTGAATAATAAAACAGCATGGGATACAGCCCGATTCCGAGAGGATAAAGAAAAAAAGTATACAACAATCACATTCGATGAGGGGATTCAATTAGATTCGTTTATCCTTTATGGTCAAACAGAATTAAAATATGTTTACTTTGATGAACCGATTCGTGTGGATATACGATAATAGCTTAGATGAAAAAAACACCTTTATTATTTTCAAAAAGGTGTTTTTTGCTATGCATTTTAGGAGTGGATATAGAACTATAAATCTGTAAATAAGGCACTATACTTGAAGTACAGCTAGGTTTGTTTTATAATAAGTATTGTTAATGCCAGCATGTATTGAAGCGTAGTACTACTCTTCAACCGTACTAGAAGCAATTCTAGCTCTTTGTTTGATCGAGGCAACAAGCTTCGCATCATATTCAAGGGGACGTTACGGATTCGACAGGGATGGTTCAAGCTTTGGTCGCGCGTCGGAGGTCTCGGCTCCGTCATCAACGGAAGTTATATAATAACTGGCAAACAACAAAACTTAGCTTTCGCAGCGTAAGCTCGTAAGCGCTCTGCCTCTCTATCGCCCATGTAGAGAACGTGGGGCCCAACTTTAGTGGGATACGGTCGATGGTGCCACCTGAGTCACCGGCAAGAGATTTCCAGGTTAGCGTACAGGACGCCTGTTTGTCGGCATAATGCTACGCGAATTGCGAATGGACAAACTACACGCGTAGAAGCTGAAGTATTGGAGTCTTTGGACGCGGGTTCGACTCCCGCCGTCTCCATACAAAAAGATGCTACAAACATAGTCATATCAACGATTTTAGAAGCTAGGGATATTGAACGGGAGTTGAACTCTTGTTGAATATCCCTTTTTTCATACCTACATATTTTATGATAATTTGGCTCCTAGACCTTCTAATTCAAACTTTGTATTGGGAGGTTTTTTGTATGTCAAAAGGACGTAAACATGGCATATTTGCCGTTAACGGTGATGTATTAGTTATGCCTACAAAGAAGAAAGAGGAAAGAAAAGATGAAATAACAATTGAAGCGGCTCTTAATACAGTATTTCAGCAAATGAGAATAGCGGGGAATAGACCACGTACTATTGATAGTTATTCGTATAACTTTGAACAGTTTACTTCTATATGTCATATCGAGTATGTAGAGGATATTAACCTAGATAAGCTCTATCATTACTTGGATGTTTTAGAAGTAACCCCTGCTACAAAATTAATACGCTTAAAGTCAATTAAAGCTGTACTAAGTAAGTTCTATAACAATGGATGGATTAAAGACCGCTTCTGGAGCAATATTCAAATTAAGATTGATAAGGAAGTGAAGAAAGGAGCTAAGGAAAGTGACATTGATATGCTATTGACGCTCATTGACCAAACAACCTTTATAGGTTTTAGAGATGCTTGTGCGGTCAAGTTGATGTTCAAGACAGGTATTCGTATACGTACTTTAGGTGAGCTTAGAGAGCGTCATATAGACTTTGAGAATCTATGTCTGAACCTTGATGGCTCGACATTGAAGAATCATAAATTTTTAAAGTTGCCAATTGATAATGAGGTGGCTGAAATGTTAAAAATGCTTATTAAGCTGAATGAAGGAATCCGCACTTACTATCGTGCGGACAATAGGAACGTCTTTATCACTCAGAATGGGTTGGCGATGAATACGAGTAAGTCGTCTAACTGTGCTATCTCAAAGCAATTGAACAAATATGCGAAACGCTTTGGACTTGAGAATATCAATGCACATGCTATTAGACGAGCTTATGCGAAGAATTTGCATAATAAAGGAGCTAGTATAGCCTTAATCTCAAAAGCTCTAGGTCATTCAGATTTAGCTGTCACAACTCAGTATCTTGATTTAGATGTTGAAGAAGTAGCGAATGATTTGAGGGAGTATCTATAAATTTTTAGTAGCTGTCCATTTCATAGATTCTTTTCAGTTAGTTTCTAAAACTTAGGCAGTCCTTTAACTACCGACTTAGGCTTCATGGTAAGGTAAAGTTAATTGAATAATCAAGTGATTATGAATATTTGAGGGGGCGACTGTATGGGTAAGATATATACTCGATTCGGTATTGATATACCATGTGTAGGTGGTGGAATTGTTACAAAGGCATACAATCTTCATGAACCTGAGGAATTGTACTATAAATTAATTGGATTGGAACTACAAGATTTTAAATGTTATTTAGATGATATGAAGGTAAGTGTAGAGAAAATTAAGAACGAAATGCTTGAAAGAGACTTAGACGCTTTTAATCTCCTGTTGTCTAATGACTATGAGTATGCACACCGTATTGATATTAGGTATCCGCATTTACTTAATAATTCTGTATTCATAAGTATATATAGTCTTTTAGAGGATGTTCTTTTCAGGTTCTTTGAAACTTGTAAGTATCGTTTGAAGAAAGATGTGAAGTTAAAAGAAAATAAAAGGTTATCCATACTAAGCAAGTATTTTAGCGCCATAGAAGAAGCCTTGAATTATAATATTTCTAATAACTTTAAAAAGGAATTTTCTAATTATCGAAAAGTAAGGAATTGTATTATTCATAAAAGAGGATATGTTACTTGGGCGGGAGTAACAGATGAAACTGTACTGATGGCGGTAAAGAGTTTATCTGATAAAGGAATAAGTTTATCAGATAATAAAAAAGGTATTAATTTAAGTGAAGAAGCCTGCGATAGTTTTATTATAGAGATAGAAAAACTATTTAGATTACTATGTGAAGTTCTAATAAAAGAAGAATCTAAATTGGATGGTCTGAGTCTCTCATAACAGTAGAATAAGCATTTACGCTACGTGTAAGGCACGTATAAGGATTACAACAACTATCGGGGGCAGAAGTAGATTAGTAGATGTATTGTTCGAGAGAGCGCATTTAAACAAGGGCATACATATACGGATTCGTGTGGCAATGACTGCCTAAGTTTTAGATTCTATTTAATTAGTTTCTAAAACTTAGGCAGTCATTTTTTTGCACCAAGCCGTTGTCCTCAATTCATGCTTTAGGATGTGGTAAGTCGAAATTATTTGTCAACTATAATACTATCATATAACCAAACTATTTAATTGATTCTGAAATCATACAGACGTTCTAATAATATAGTCGATACATTTATCATGTTAAATTTATTATACCTAAAATCAATTGGAATTAATTAAATATGAGATGATAGATAATACCTTTTCTTTAACTGGAGCGTAGAGTGCAGCAATCTTAAAGTAGACACATAGAATATTATTTTGCTTTCCAAAAATGATAAGCAAAAATGGAATAAAGGTTGATTGTCCGGACGCTCTGTCTGAACTGACCCACATCATGTAGGTGTGTCAATTTCCACAGATATTTCTAGTATCCCAAGGAATCTATTCTAACTCTAATTAATTCCTAGACTTAGTAGTGGGGATGTGATTTTTCAAACGTAGCGCAGAGAACGCAGCCTCCAAAGGAAGCTGAGGATATTATTAAATCATTTATTAAGAGCAGGATTCCTCATTTCTTTGTATATGCCAAAGACAAAGGGGAGAGATTGATATGGCTACACTCATAAAACAATTAACTCTGTTCTAATCGTTGATACTCTTAACACTAACTTTGGTGTAGTAAACGTTGTATTGTCTCGTTATATCCCAAAAGAGAATATCGTTTTATTCAATGATGGCTATGTTGATTTAGTTGCATTACGTGATGCTCATTTTGAGCCACTTGCTAAGACAGGTGATAGCGTAAAGGGTCAAGTAGTCGGTGAGTATTCTCTCAAAGTTGCATCACCAAAAGCAGTAGCGATTTTAAAGGTAGTTTAATTTAAAGGGCAGTTACACGATGTAACTCTCATTATATTTTAACCAAGTATGAGAGGGACACGCTGTCCCTCTGTTCTTTAATTTCGTTGTTCCACTCAGGTACATCGGATTTTACAACTAAGTAGGAGAGGTACACGATGTAACTCTCTTCTAACTAAGTAGGATGTTGCTCAGAGCAACATCTTTATTCTTTATCAACTTTTCAACTAAATCTAATCAGAGGGGAATGCAAATGTCAAAATTAGAATTATATATGTTACGCAAAAAAAAGAAAATCAGACTACATGAAATAGCAGAGTATATTAATTGTTCAGTTGCATCCTTATCATACTTTGAAAATGGCGAGAGAAGTTTTGATACGAAAAAACTTGAACTATATTCAAACTTTATTATCAACTATGTACCAACTAAGAAATAAATAATGAGCAAAAACTAAAATGAATTACAAAGGATGTGGGAAAATAGGTGAAATTAAAACTATTTCTCCTTTTATCTAAAACCTGATATAGCAAAATGTTATGAGAGGTTCATTGGCAGATAAAAGGAGAAAGGTACCTATGATGATATTCGAGGATATATTTAAGTTTTAAGTGACAGTCCAGATTTGGACTCATCAAATTTCCTCATTATGATGATGTAGGTGCTTATATGGTGAATTACCGTAGTAGTGTTGCACAAAGCAGCACTAGCCAAAAAGTAGAAATAGGATTATCTTTCCTATTCAAATATGATGATATCAGAATTAAAGAATTTATTTCCTCTATGGGTGAAGACAAATCAAGATAGAAATTTAATTATGTCAAATGACTTAGATAGTATTCTGTCATGTACTCTATTAAACATAATATTCGGATATGAAATTAATGGTTACTATTCATTCGAGGAAGGTCTTGGATTCTAGGCTTTGAGGAATTAATCGAATTTGGCGAACGTCATAATAAAATTTAAAAATAAATACAGAAAAATTTTGTCTTTATAAGCCAGTCTTGTATATGATATAGATAGTGGTAAATTTATAAAGGATTGTAAAGAGATAGAATTATTTATCCCTACTTAACAATTCCATTTACATATAGAAATTCAATCGGTTTGTAAAACATTGTGGGATGCTCACCATTTATCTAAAGATGTGGATGAATTTTCTTTTGCTGTTATAAGTCCGGATAAAGTTATATGTACGACTATTGTTAATTGAAAAATCATAAAGCATAAGGAAACTTTAGTTTCTGTTGCTAAGTGTTAATTGTTACTGAATCACCATGAGCGAGGTAGCGAATGGATGGTGAAGTTATATTAACGCAATAGTGTAAGAGATAATAGACTGAGGGAGAGCATAAACCTTTGCAAGCAAAGCTTTATTGCTTTTTGCATCCCCCAGACCCCCTGCGCGGTCTCTATAAATATATGAATAAAAAATTCCCACACATTAACTGTATATAAAGAATATATTATTATATACAACCAATGTGTGGGAATTTCAAAAATAAAAGTTTAATTATAGGAGAGTAATAAAAAATGGCGGAATTACGATTAAAAGAGATAAAAACAATTGAGTTAACAGTAGAACATGGTTATGACGGTGAAGAGTTAGATTCAGCAAAGTTTAAAAAGAATGGATGCCTCGACGGTGAACGAGATAAAGTAACAGGTGAGTTCAAGAATCGTTCAATGATTAAATTCATTCGTAAACTTGAAACAATTTATGAATCAGTGAGAGTAGAGGGGAAAGGTAAAAATCGGGAATATATCCTTAATGGTAAACGTGATGAAGTATTAGAAATGGAAGACAAGCGTAAGAATAACGGTATTACAGACGATGATGCTATTATGTCTAAATTCTTCTTTAATAGACTCACTTATATGAACGCAGATAAGCCAAAGACATTGTATCAATGGGCAGTAGATGTTGGTGCATACAATCCTAAATTGGTGAAAATCGAAAGAATAGAGCGTATTTTCGGTGATATGTATTATGGTGAAGATAATTATTTTATTTACAATCAATTCATTACTTACATGAAAAATCGCAATCGTGCGGTATCGGATATGTGTATTAAACTATTAAAGCGTGATGGTAGAATCGACACGATGGAATATAAAATGGGCTTAGATGAAAACGATGAAGTGGTAGTCATTACTGAAAATGAATACAAATACTATGCTTCACGCAAAAATGAAATTTTAGGTAGGTATGAATTAACTGCTTTTAACTATGAACATCATTTAAAAAAGAATGATTTATTAAAGAATGATATAGAAAAATTGATAAAAGAGACTGGATATCAAAGTGTATGGATTGCATATAAGATTGAACTGATATCAACGGAACAGTTTGAAAATGTTGATTATAATTCATTTCAAGAAGCATATTGGAACAAAACTGCATTGTTAATCGATAATTTAAAAACAGATGAGAGTAAGCTATACTCATTTGCTAACGTTTATAAAAAGTTTAATCTCGCAACTATTATCAAATCTGTAGGATTCAAAAATGAAGCAATTGATAGCATTGCTAAAAAATATCAACCAACACAAGTTGATATAGACAGTACGATGCATATTAGAAAAGATAAACACTATAAGATGCCGGATAGTTGGACTATTGAACAAGTTAATAAGATAAGAGAGAGTCAGTCTTCAATTAAAATAGAACAAATTCATAATGATGCTACAGACAAAAGTGTTAAGAGCATGACAATTGATGATATCGTTGATTTTGATTCAATTGTTCTAAATGAATATGACGGTTCATCTATGGATTCTCTTATTGATATAGAAGATACGAATAGATTTATAGCATATGATACAAGCGTATATGACAATGAAGTTAAATAATGTAGTTAATATGTTTAGAAATGAATTTAACAAATCTATTGAGAGCCAACCAATAGCGGTTGGTTCTTTTTAATCTACATGTATCTGCTGTCACAGTTAACATAACGCCTTGAGGTAGTCCAAAAATGGATTATCCTTTATTAGTTGAATGAGACAAACTTATTTAAATTTAGTACATTAAATTATTTAAGTATGTGTTACAAACGTACACCCATATTATATACCGATGTCGAATGTATTAAAAAAAGGCACCATCAAGCTAACATAAACATATTTGAAATCCATTAAAACCTATGTAAATAAGGGATTTAATGCTATTCGACAAATTGTATAATATAGCATTATCAATCGTAAACGCACTCGCAGCACCCCGACTAAAACCTGAGTTTATTAGGGTTAAACATAAATGAAATTCATGTCAATTTTCCGGATGCTTGATTTTTAAGTGGGAATAGGTCACGAACGTTGACTACTGGGGGTTTTAGCGATAACAAATAAAACAATCATTTTATTGTAAGTATTCCCGATATTATGCATAAGCGTATTAATACAGAAGTGTTAGCGGAATGTAGTTAGGATTTATCTCTGTTCATCAAACACGCTTGTATGATTAAACTAGGTACTATATACGGGGGCTATTTAACATTAATTAGGTAATAGTTGGTTAGACAGAAAGCCATACCACTTACATCTCCACACCATGAATTAAAAATATAGTGATGGTCTATGTTTACAAGTCCTAATTTTTTTGTCTAACTTAATGTAGCTTATTCAGTTAATGAAAGTTCAAATGAAAGAAAGGCAAATTTAAATTTGATTAAAATTATGTTTAAAATCAAATATAGCGTTTCTCATTTTATACAGAGAAACGCCTGAGGAAATCAAGTAACTTGTAGTCAAGCCAATGTGCAGACAGTAGTTGTATCAATTTTTGTAGATGGGTGAGGAATACCATGCCATGACCCACTATAACCTCTATCTAACTGGAAATTAGTGATTTTATTAGTTAAGTCAGCCTCATCATCTACACCAAAAATAGATTTTACTTCGTTAAAATGATTTTTTGATTTAAGCTTTGTTAAGAAGCGTATCGGTTTATTTATCGATAAATAGAAATACGTGATTGGGAACCAAGAGTAGTAGTCATCAAATTTAGAATTAATTTTGGAAATATAATAAAGAATTAAATCAGTTTCTAAAAGCTCGTTACCATACTTTTTATGTTTGAAGTTATTAATTAAGTCTGCATGTACGCTTAATCGTTTTGCATTTGCACCAACTCTTTCTAATGATTCCAAATAGAATCTAAATTGAACGAAGTTTGCAGACACGTGGCTAGAGGTACGAGATTCTAAATGGAAATCTGAATTAATAATTTCAGAAATAACGTGATATTTTTTAATTTTGAATAAAATCGTAATTACATATAAAAAGGTTTCCATTATAAAAAATCTGAAATGGTCATGTTGGGATTTATAGAAACTTCCATTCCCTTGGAACTCACTGAATTTGAAAATTTCCTCAAAGAATTCAATGATTGTATCACTATCGATAGAGTTTGTCATAATTAATAGTTCAATTGCATCTACAAAATCATTCCTTAAAGGAATCATTAGCTGTATTTTTTCGACTATTAAATTATCTAATCCTTCTGGATTATCGATATTTAATTGAAAAGTATCTAGTGTATCAAAGAGGTTCTCCTTAAATTCACCCCATAAAAACTGCATTTTGTGAGGGAATTTCTCGCTGGCTACTTGCATTTTATTTAAGATAGGAGTAGTCAAGTATCTCGGAGCGTATTCATCTGAAAGAAAGCTAGGAGTTTTCCCTAAAGTAGGCTTCCTATACATAGGTTTATTGTAAATGCTTCGTAGTAGTCTTTCATAATTATCTTCAAATGCTTCTGTTGAAGATAAATCGACATACAATCTAGAAGCAATATAATTAGGGATAAAGTGTTCTCCAGAAATATCTCTTTCAGCAATGATAGGAATGAATTTTTCTTGTTGTACATCAGTATAAATATTCGGTGTAATTATTTGTGATTCGACACCAACACCACCTAGACGATTATCAGCCTTTTCTTTATAACCTCTATCACATATTATTAATACTTTATCAATTGCATCATCATCATGAATCATAGTTTCCATAAATCTATGTATATCATGCCCTTCTCTAAGGTCCCATTTATCTAAGATTACTTGTACACCATCTGAAATCAGTCGAGTGGCTAATTCAAGTACCCATTCTTCATGTTCAGGAGTTGTCCAACTGTAAGATATAAAGGTCTTAGGAGCTACTAAATCATTTGTGCTCATAAAACATACCTCCAATCAATTTATTTAAAATTCTTTATTTGAGTCTTTATACTATTATACAATATAAACATATTTATCCAATGTAAAAGTGCTTCAGTTTATAAAGGGAAAAGGTAATACTTAATTGAGAGGTTAATCCAATCTAACTGTTAAATGTTCAATTATGTAGCAGCGTTTAATGTGATATAGGGGTTTGTACTTATAGCAGGAATCTTAAAATCAAAAATGAGTGGTAGATATTAAAGGAGAAGATTGTTTGGTAACTACAAATAAATGGATAAGTAATGATGTTTTTAATCTTGAATATGAAACTGATTCATCAATTGTATTAAATATTGCTGATTTGAAGCGGGCTTATGAAGTATGGGAACATGCAAGGTCTTTGATAGAAAAAAGTGAATCGGCGTTTCACCTATCTGATGGAATTACAAATTTAAAAAGGGCACTAAACCAAAGGTTACAACTTATTGAGAAAATTTATAATTTCAAGAATATTAATTTGAAGGGAAAACACAAGGGATATTTAGAGTTATTAGAGTTCCTCGGTATCGTTAGACCTTTTTTAATGAAACAGTTATTAACAATAAGAAATGATATTGAACATAGAGATGCTGAACCTCCCTCATTTGAAAAATGCTTAGAGTTACTAGACGCTGTATGGTATTTTTTGAAGTCGACTGATTATTTAGTTCGATATTCTACAAATACAATACTTTTCGAAGAAGATAATATTATTCCAGAGGATGCAAGTTGGGTTGAATTAACATATAGATTTGACATACATAAATTTAATATTAGAGGAAGATTATCTTATGATTATGTATCTGATTTACCAACTGAAAATTCATTTGAAATGGAATGTACAGTATATGATACAGACAAGACAGATATGGAGGTTAGGGGAGGTGAAGATTTTAATTATTTTGATGGAGAATTAAACATAGTTGATGTAGAAAAGACATTTTTAATTAAAAAGTTTTTATTAAATTTCTAGTAAAAATCAAAATCATTTTTTTGCCAAATGCGGTTATTAAAGTATTTTGCCTTAGCTTGTACAGTTAATTTTCTTCAGGGTTCTTTATGAAATAATAAAAAAAATAAGAGTACCTATTGAAGCTAAATGGAAAGAGGGGTTAATTGACGCCTCAGATTTAGATGCATTCAACGGAAAAATAAGTAGGAAATTAGATAATACTCTGGGCTTATTTTTATCTATTAAGGGGTTTTCAAAAGAGGCGATTGAAGTACATTCAAATGTAAGAAGCTCTTTATTATTAATGGATGCTTTGATTAAATGTCAGTTTTAGAAAATCAAATAGATTTGAAAAACTTAATAATTAGAAAAAAAGACACGTTGCACAAACAGGAAGGATATTTTATAAAATTCCGTGAAATAAATTAGTTACAGATTTTTTAAAAAACTAATGAGGTGACGTAATGGCAATTGGAAGAAACGATGTTTGTTTATGTGGTTCAGGAAAGAAATATAAAAAATGTTGTATACAAACAGATATTATAGCAGAAAAAGAAAAAATGTTAGAGAAAAAGAGGAAGTACATGGAGGAATTTGCGTTACATACATATACTTCGTATGGAATGATTTGTTACCCTAATAAACTTAAAGAAATTAAAAAAAATGGGAATAACTTTAATTACCATATTTATATGATAAACCAAATACCTAAGTTAACAATTATTAGAGATAGTATAGTAATTGAAAAAGAGAGAATAAACTTAGATGTAAAAATAGATGATGGGGAGTTTTGTACCATTGAGCGTATATCTTTTAGTTTAGATTATAAAATAAACCATCATGAATTTAACGTTATATTAGATGATAATGAGAAAGATTTGATAGTAAAAAATAATTTAGGTGGAGGTCTGTCAACTAATGTTCTTGCACTATATAGTAAGTATTCTTCAAATAGATTACATTGTAAAGTACTTTATATAGGACAGGCTTATGGGAGAAACGGAAAAAGAACAGCTCTAGATAGGCTAACTAATCATGAAAAGATGATTGAGATTTTAGGAGACACGTTATATTCTGGTAAAACAAATGATATTGCTATTACTTTATGGGAATTTACTCCAAGATTAATCGCTTCCATAGATGGAATAAGTAAAAGATATGTAGTTTCTCCCGAAGCTGATGAAGAGAGGGTTGAAAATATTTTAGCAGAGCCACCTTTGATTATAGATAATCAAATTATAAATATAACAGAGGCGGCATTAATAAATTATTTTAAACCTATTTATAATGAAAGACTTAAAGATAATTTTCCAGATGTAAAACACAAAGGATATAAGTATTACTATGAATATGATTATAATTCAATTTGTGTTGAACTTGATGTATCTGCTATAAATTTAATTTTGTCTTCGGAAAAAATCCCTAGTCATAATGAATGGAATTTTATTGAGTATAATCTGGATAACGATAAAAAACGAAAAGATTTATTTGAGATTTTTGAAAAAAATACTAATCAGAAGTAGGAGCTAATAATGTCAATTGGAGAAATTTTATACGAATTAACAGAAGCGAAAGAACCTTTTGAAGTATTAAATGTTTGGACAAATTATAACCATATTTTAAAAGATTATAAGCTGATAATTAATATCGAAAAATATAATAATATATTCCCACCCAACTTATTAAATAGTACAGAAGCGGAGGATACAGATTTAATTTCATATTTTCCTACAGGAAATCTTATATTTGTAGATAATGAAAATATAGAGCAAATGATTTTAAATGATACAGTAGATATAAAATGGGATTACTCCATAATGCTCGATACAAATTACACAAGTTATATAGAGAAATTTATAAATAATGAAATGGATTTTCATCTTGAAAGTGTGTATAAAACTTTAGATATTCTTTTACAAGAAGATTTTAATTATGACTATACATTCTATTTAATTGAAAATTATGCAAATATATTCGAGAGTGGTAGCAAAATGTATTCAATAAAGAATGCAGGTCATATTGCGCTTTATAAAAATTTGTTTAGTTTAGAAAAGTTTAAAAGTATTGATTCAGCGGAGTATAAAAAAAATAAAAATTTTATCTATCAATTAGAGGAATCCGAAGCACATTTAAAAACAAGTACCTTGATAACTAATTTATTGGGAAATGAAAATTCACTTGAAAGTATTTTAGAAAGTCATAAAGCAATGACACTTTTTTTAATTGGGGTATGGAAAATACAATTTGACAGTAAGGCAAGTGCAAAAAATAAAATAAAAAAGTTAATGGATTTTGTTACACAAAAAGTAGGTATATACTTTGAAAGAGAATTTATGATTGCCTATAAGTATTTTGAAAAAAATAATTCTATAAGCATGTTGAATAAAATAAATAAAGGTGGCAAACATAATGGCTTGCTAGATAAAATTGAAAATATCGCTTGGGATTTTATGATTCCTAGAATTATGGAAATACACATGGCTAATGGTAAATCTAATTACTTTATACCCTTTATCTTGTCACATGATAAAAAATTAAAGGAGCTATTAAAGCAATTTGAAGTAAAAGGATTCTTATATCATAAAAATAACTTCGAATTTTATCCAATTTCATTGATAAATACGACAGAGTTTTTCGAAGAAAAGGGCTTGTTAGATGAAATTATGGAATTTGGTAAATTGCAAACACAAAAAGAAAGACGAAAAACTATGGAACGTAATAGAAAAGAAGGTTTCAAAAATATAGAAAACGAGTTGAAATCTCTAGAAAGCATTTTAAAATCTTCATGATTAGTATATGATTTAGAGAGAGGTCTTTGAACCAAGTTCGTAAATATGTAATACTCCCTAGTGGAGAAAATCGTTGAATATAGAGGTGTGGAGAAGTATCCAATCTCTTGTGGCTGTAAGTCTCGGCATAATGCTACGCGAATTGCGAATGGACAAACTACACGCGTAGAAGCTGAAGTATTGGAGTCTTTGGACGCGGGTTCGACTCCCGCCGTCTCCATACATTTGAAACAATATAGTTTCAAAAAGTGTCAAATTCCTTGATATATCAAGGGTTTGGCGCTTTTTTTATTTCAAAAGCTTTCAACTGATATCAAATGGTTTTGGGTCATTTTTGGGGTCAAACTAGGTCAAAATTGGGTCAAAGAATTAGCGTGAATTGATGTATGCATCAAACTTTTCAATTGTGCTAGCTTTGGTTTTCTTGGTTACATGCGTATAAATGTCCATTGTCGTTTTAACATCTGTATGTCCTAGCCTTTCTTGTACTTCTTTAATACTTGCACCCGCTTCAAATAATAGTGAGCAATGGGTATGGCGTAAACCATGTGTAGTAATAGGCTGAAGCTTGTATTTATCAATTACTTTATGGAGCCACTTTTGCGTTTGAACAGGTTGGATGAAGCGGTTATGTTTATTGCTAAATACGAGTTGTTTTTTATTAGATGTATTAATGCCTTTTTCTAAATAAATCTTACTTTGCTGGAACTTCCATTTTAATAGTAAAGACATTGACGTTTCATCCATTTTAATTGTTCGCACTACACCATTTTTAGTTGTCTTCAGGTACAATTGACAATCCTTGCCACGTGAAATCGCTTTGTTAATACGAATTTCACTTCGTTCAAAGTTGATATCATTCCACGTCAGTGCTAATGCCTCGCCTTTACGCATACCTGAATAGCTCAATACATGAAATATTGTATAAACCATTAGATTATCTTGCTGTTCAAAACTTTGAAGTAGTTTTATTAATTGTTCTCGTTCGTAAAAGTTTTCAAATTCTGCCTCATCTAAAACGATTTGCTTTCGCTTCTTAGGCATCTCAACCAATGTAAAAGGATTTTTATCAATGTAGCCATGTTTAATCGCATAATCGAGAACTTTTGCAGCATAGGACTTAACCATGCGAAACCGCTTTAGCTTTTTAGCCCACTGATTTACATGCTTTTGGCAAGTTGCAATATCAATCTTGTCAACTTTATAAGTACCCATAGAAGGTAAAATGTGATTTTTAAAGATACCAATAGTTTTTACAAATGTACTTTCTTCAACGCTGTTTTCGTACTGCTCAACCCACATGTTATAAATATCTTGATACGTTTCATATTGTTGTTTTTTATATGTGCCACTGTATACCTCGAGCTGTAACTTATTCATAGCATTTTGAGCTTCTTTACATGATTTAAAACCACGTCGAGTAGTAGTTAAAGGCTTTCCAGTTAATGAATCTGTACCAAGGTAAAACTTAAACATAAAACGCTTTTCGCCATCTTTTAATGTGTACTCTTTGATTTGAGGATTTCTCGCCAAAGTAATTCCTCCTCTGTTCTGCTTACGGAGACAGAGTGTGAGGTAGGGTAGTATCTTACATACTTATCATATTATGTATTGGGTTTGAAGACAAAAAAGAATAAGTCTAAAAAAACGAAAGCCCTTAATCAAACACGCATATAAATAGTTTGGCACTCCCGGAACGACATAATAAACGAGGGAGGTGCCATTCTTATGCCAACACTGAATAGTAGCATACTTTATGGAATAAAAAGAGCATGGCTGTAAGAACCATGCTCTTTTTAAAAAATATATTAAGAGATTTTTTTATCGGTGTGATGAGGAAATAGTTCTGCAATTTGTCTCTTCCAGCCATCAAGATGCACAAAGCGATGCTTATGGATATCAGAAGCAATAATTTCGGCTTTTGTCATTTTGGAAAGCTGTTCCCAATCGCCTTCAAATACATACGTGGCATTGCCATATTCAGCGTTTTCGAAGATATAAAGATTCTCCCTCGTAAAGCCAAAAATGATGTATCCTTGATAACCATTGTCTCCGATAGCATGGAAATCTGGATTGTATTTAGAAATTGTTTCAAGTCGTTCAGCAATAATGATTTTTTTGCCCTTCGATTTACTGTTGAGTACAGGTGTAAGATGATGTTTGAATGTCTCCCACGGCATTTCTCCCTCAGGAAGTATATCCCAGCCAAGTTTGACCGTTCTAGGCACTTCGTATCGTTCCAATTTCTCCTGAAAGATTTCAGCTTGTTTAAAAATCGCCAACATAAGATTGATACGATGGACGATGTCCGTTTCTTCTGTTTGACCTTTAGTAATAGTATCTCCAGCAATCACAAACTTGTTTTCACCTGACTGTACAATCATCAACTCTACCCATGGGGCTGGAATCCATTTTCTCGGATAACGTTGGTAGGGAATATCCACGGTACGAGAGTGAGAATTTCCACCCCAGTCCGTCCATGACCAATATTGCTGACGGTAAACAGTTTCTTTGGGCTTGTCCTTTTGTGGTACATCTTTTCCGTTTACGTTGAATTTACTAACAGGACCAAATTTTGGTGCGGGTACTAGGGATTCACCTGATAGTAAAGTTTTAAATCCAATTTCTTGTAGCTTCACTGCAATTTCTGCCGTGATAGCAACTCCAATATTTGCCTTACCACCTTCATTGATGTGAGACATATATTTTTCTGAATTTCTAATTCTTTTTTTTCCTGTAATTTTCAAGTTGCATTCTCCTTAAAATTTAATATTTTAAATGGAGTAAGCAATGTATCTATTTAATTATAAAAATCCAACCCTCCTAATTCTGCTCCATTAGAGGGTTATTTCAACTAATCATATGTATTTTACATCTATAAGTAATACTCGAACGAAAATCGAACGTAATGTGAAATTTGCAAATAACACAAATTACCTCTTGCTTTCGATCTTCGTTTTATTATAAGATATAAACGTATTAACCTACATAATAAATTAAGTTAGAAAATAACCAAATCTGATGTTACCAGCATCAGACCAAATGAAGAAAAGATTTAATAGAGTACATTTTTACTCCATCTTATAATATATTATAAGATGGCTATTTGTGTTGTGTCAATGTGAAAATATGAATTTTCAAAATTTTTATGCATAAAACTCCTGTGCGATTCATAGGAGTTTTTTGCCGATTTTAGGGGCTGTTAAAGTGAATAAGTAGTAAAGACGCAACAAAAAGGGTGAGTTGCATAGAATACCACTTTTATTCTGCCTGCGATGAAAATGATATTCAATGCATTAGGGATGTAAGAAAAGTAACTCCTTCAAATTGAGACGTACCTAGAGACACTGCTCATTTTTTATGCGTTGGTTTGATTACAGGCTTACAAAGAAACTTGTTCTAGTAATTCATATATCGAATATAGTTTTCAAACGCATTATTCTTGATTTCATCCGTTTCGATAATATAAACATCTGAAGTAATATCATTAAAGCTATGACCTAACCTTTTCTTAATTTCATAATGTGTTGCGCCACTCATATAGTACATTGTTGCATGTGTACGTCTTAGGTCGTGAGGTGAAATCTTTTTAAGTTTATATTTTTCTTGAATTTTATTGCACCAGTCCCACGCTTTTGAAGGATAAGAAATATTATTTTGTTTATCAGAAAATACAAGGTTTTCAGTACTTATATTACAATGCAAATCAGATTGAATTTGCTTCCATTCATTTAAAATTGTAAGTGTGCGATCATTAATCTTTAATAGTCTATGATCAGATGTTTTAGTAGTTGAAATAATTAATTTCCCATTTTCATCATAGGTGACAGCTTTGTTAATTGTAATTTCCTTCTTATAAAAATTGATGTCACTCCATTGTAAGGAAAAACCTTCTCCTCGCCTAATACCTGTATAGCAGAGCAGTCGTAAATAAGCATACTTTTTTATATCTTCATTTTTAATAGCTTCTAAAAACTCTATTAGTTCTTCGCGGCTATAGTAGTCTTTGGAGGATTCCTTTTGCTTTTTAATGGGTGTCGTTACATCCTTCATGGGATTTCGTTCAATAACACCTAATTTCCTCGCATAATCAAATACTTTGGCTGCAGAATGTTCGACTGTCTTTTTCTCTGGGCGATATCCGTCTTAAAATTTTATTAAATATTCGTTAGTAGCGGCAGTAATTGTTTTAAATCCACGACGAGTAGTTTCAATTCGTTTACCTGTAATAGGATTGGTTTCTAAATAAATTTTGAATTTAAAGCGGGTTTCACCAGCTGCTAATTTATATGGTTTTATTGCTTTAATTTTGGCCATTTGTATACCCCCATTAATAGCAAATTCTTCAATAAATTTGTCTAACTCATGTTTATAAATTCGTTTAATGCCGTCCACTTCAAATATTTTTAATCCCTCGTACCTAAATTTTTGAAATGTATTATATGATACCCCTAAATATTCTGCGGCCTCCCTAACTGTGAGTAACTGTTTATTAGGTTTGGATATTTGCTCAGTAATAGCTGTAATTATTTCAATTTCAATTCTTCTAGATATAGTTTTAATGCTCGTTCTGTCATTTTAATGGCTCCTTTGCTTTTGGTATAAAACAATATAGCCCACGAATTTAAATATTTTAAGAGGAATTCTAATTTTTTTCTTCTTTTCTGGGAGTGGAGAATTAAAAGACAATATACTACACTTTATCTAACCTAGTTTTAACAGAACTGAATATTTATCGAATGGCCTCCTATTAAAACGCGCCAATAGTTTGAATTAGGGGGGCATTTTCATTTATGGTTAAAAAATCTTCATTTTATTTTTTACAATGGAACAGTAAAGCACACCAAACTGATAGTTGGTGTGCATTTATATATTATCGATCCCATTAAATAATATCAACTAACCTCAAAGGATTTAACAATCAATTCCTTCGCTTTTTCAAAGTCAGTATCATTTTTAATTTGGATTTCTAAATCACCTGTGCCGTAGTGACCGATGTTTCGAACGTCTCGAGTAAAACCGGGTTCTAATTCTATTGTCGTTGGATCTACTTTTACGTATACAAGGAGGATATTATTTTGTGTACGTAATTCAACACATGCGAAGTTTTTAATGCGTTTAAAGGCAATGTAATACTTTAAAATGCTTTCTTGTACATCATCACTTAAAGCGAATAAGAATGCCCTGAGTGCCTCGTATCGATTAATGAGCTCTGTATCTGCTTGTGCCATATAATCTGCAATCGTTTTCCATGCTTTAGGTTTATCTGTTGAAGAAATATTAGCAGACATTTCTGTAAGTACAGTTTGTGCCATCGTTGCATTTACTAAATCTAACATTAAGAAGCCTTCATCGTAATGCTTATATTGGTAAAGCTCGATATTACGGTTGATCTGTTGAACAGCATGCTCGTCGTATTTTGTGAAACTACCAGCGATACATAGTAAACGTGGACTGCTCCAATCAATTTTGTTTGCGAAATCTTGGCCAAATTTATTTAAAACGAGTAATTGAAATTCAGCTTTATGGTCTAGTAGCCAGTCTAAATAATACAAACCTTGGTTCATAACGTTTTCATTCATAGATCGCTTATATTCAATAATAACAGGAGAGTGATTTTCATCGATTCCTAATGTATCTATACGTCCACCATGCTTTTTCCCAGTTGAATATTCTGAAGCTAAAAAGCGAATCCCTAAAAATGTATCAAGGTTACCCTCGATTAAACTCTGTAACGATTTTTCTAAAGCAATAGATTTTCCTTGTAGCTCTTGAATATTATCGTTGTTGATTTTGTAAAACTTTATGTCTCCCATTTTAAATCCCCCACTTTAAATTTCTATTTATTGATTAACTTCACTTTCCAAAGAAATTCTCCCTTAACAAGTAAAAATCCTTTGTGATAGATGGCAGTATACTCGTTATCATCAGCATCGATTAATATTACTTTATATGTAAGTGTTTTTTGGGTAACTCCATCTTCATCAACTTCTAATGGAAAGCATTGTGATGAGGTGAAGCCAAAATGAAAGTCAGTTACAATTTCATCTTTAGGTGTTAATTTTAGTTGGAAGTCTGCGCCTTCGTGGTTGTCTTTTATCCCGTATAATCTATGCTCAGTTAGCTTAGTTTCACCTTCGTATATCTCTAAACAGCCCCACACGATTGTTGTTGTTTTATCAGTGTGGTTACTTAATCTGCATTTTAACTCAGCGCAGCCTAATTCAGGTTTTGTTGCATATAAGAAGCCATCTGTAACCTGTAACTTCACTTGTCCCTCGTTGTACATTTTATCTAAATCCGCGCGGGTGGTGAAATCGTTTGTAGCACCGCGTCTGATTTTCATGAAGCCTTTATTTAAAGTGCCATATTGTTTCTTTAAAAGATAAGGCCGCTTTTCAGGTCTGATTTCTATTACATGAAATCGCTTTTCTTGATAGGAAATAGCATGCAACTTGAAGGATAAGAAAGGTTCAATGTTTTCGAAAATTAGTTGTTCAATTATAGACTGATCTGTGAATGAGTCTAGTCCAACTAAATCCTTAACACCATTCTCCTCTTTAACACCACAGACAATATATTTAGAATTTTTACTGTGAGCATTCGCAAAAGCAATTAAATCTGTAAGTAGGTCTACATAACGCTTCTTTACATAAAACGTCTTCTTAAAATCCAAAATTTCACTTTCATCTAACGTTAATAATTGCTCGAATTGGTCCAGATTCATATTGTATCAGCCACTTTCTAATTAATATTAGATTAATCTCGTTTTGTCTATATAATAGTAATTATACTAAAAAGGAAATACAAAATGTAAAAAATGTGAAAAAAAACAGGTGGTTAGAAGTATGGAAACGACCATAAAAGAACCTTTGTTACCTTTTAAATAAGAAAGAATTAGTTCCTAAGCTGATGAAGAGAATGTAACTAATTATGAAATCTGTATTGATGTGTTATGTTAGAATTCCAAATTAATAAATAAGATATGGAGGGAAGGCTTTGTATTCAAAAAAACAAGAACAAATAATTAATGCTAAATTAAAAGAAGCAATAAAAAAAGTAATTGAAGGGGAGAATAAATGTTATTTTGATGAAGAAACCACTTATAATCATCTAGCTATTAAATCGCATTCGATTTGGGATTCTGGAATTTTAAAGTTACTTTCTGATGATAATAATAAAATTTTTTGGATAGATCCAAAGAAAAGGTATAAGATTTTTGGTGCAGATCTGGAATTATTCCAAGAGATCATAACCAAACATGCTACAACATATAGAGGATTTTGTAATGAACATGATAATGATTTATTTGAAACAATAGAAAAGAATAATGAATATAGAGAAGAATTAATCCAAAAGTTTTTATATAGTTATAGAGCTTCTTCATATCAACATGTGCAAAATACGTTATCTAAACAAGCCTATCAGATACTATATGAAGAAATTTATAAGTTTAGCCTAAACAAAATAGAAGGGTTTAATAATAGAAAAGTGCGGATACTTAAACAATTGATAGATTTACAAAAAGCTAGAGATGCAAGAGGTGATAAGATTTTTGAAGTAACTAAAAAAATATTTCAGGGAACTTTTAAGAAAAGAGAAAGCAGCAAAGTAGAATTAGAAAGGTCTATAGAAGAAAATTTCATTTTAAAATCTTATAAAATAAATAAGAAAATAGAATTTGCTTGTTCTGGAATAGGAGATCCCCTAATTGATACTAAGGATAGAAAAATAATCACTCAAAGCAGTGGGTTTTTGTTTCTTAATATATTCCCTAAAAATGAAAATGAATCTTACTTTATTCTAGGATTATTAAGAAAAGATGAAGATACGTATGAAGATATTCTAGGATTTTTAGATTTAGAATATGCAAAATATCGAAATAATGAGGTTAATATTTTTCTATTAGTTTTGCAAAATCTAATAATTAACGGTAGTGAGAATATTGTAATGTCACGAAAACTTCATGGTTATTTAGAAAAAAATGAATGTTTATATAAATTGGTTAATCAATTTATCGGAAGCATTGCGTTAGATGTTAATAGTCAATTGTATTATCAGGATTTAAAAAAGGATCACGGATATACTCTTTTTGTATAATCAGCTATTCTGATGTATATCAAAAGATGGAGATTAAATTAATTTGGTATTAAATTTAGATTAAACAGTTGAAGAAGAAGCTGAGACATAACCGTTCATAGCGCTTAAAAAGCGTGAGAAGCAAATTTTTAAATTGGTGATTTTTTGTGTTTTGTCGAGTGTAGTTGTTATAACCTACGTTTGTTGAAATATTGATAATATTACTTTTTTTGGAGGTCTAGTTAAATGTCAGAGGAAAAATTTTTATATCATTTAAGAACTGGAGTTAATCAATTAGATAGGCTTAGTTTTAAGGATCAAAAAGGAAGAATAAAAAAGGTATTAAATGAATGTTTGATGAGTAAAAATTTAAATATACTTATTGGTTCAGGTTGTTCTGTTCCAGCTGTCCCACTTATGGGTGTTACTTTTAAAAAGATTAAGGAAGAAAATCCTGATTTAATCTTAGGAAAGTTTTGTGGAGATTCTTCTGACATTGAGGGGTATTTAAATTGGTTAAATACTGGTATGAAATTCTTGCAGGATTCTGCGAGCGAATTTGAGATTGCAAGCGAATTAGAAAAATATAAAAAATCCTTTGAAGTTACTAAAAAAACTTTATTAAAATCAATACCTCGAGAATACGATGAGCTTAATCAGATGCAAGTAGATGTTAAAAGAAACTATATAAAATTTTATAATACAATATTTTCCGTTAGAGGAACTAAAAATTATTCTCCGCCAAATATTTTTACTACTAATTATGATTTATTTAATGAAGTTGCAATGGAGAAGTTAGCTATTCATTATACTAATGGTTTTAGAGGACATGTGAAAAAAGTTTTTGATCCGACAGTGTTTCAATTGCGATTAGTAGACGATCAACATCGATATAAAGAAAAATGGAGTGTAATAAGAAACTATGTAAAGCTTTATAAGATTCATGGTTCGATTGATTGGCACTTTAATGACACAAGGGTAATTCAAAAAAGTTCGGATGATGATATAGATAATGTTGTAATCTATCCAACTATAGATAAACATTTGGAAACACAACAAACTCCATATTCAGAGCTGTTCAGGGCTTTAACCATTAGCCTACAAAAGCCGGATTCAACATTATTGGTTTTAGGCTATGGCTTTCCAGATCAACATATTAATCAATTAATTTCACAGGCATTATCTAATGAAGATTTTACTCTAATCATTTTTGGTAATAGAGAAGAGGAAAATGCGGGAGCATTTTTGAAAGAATTTCAAGATAAAAAAAATTTACATTTTATTGGTGGCACTATAAATAATAAAAACGATGGACATCATTTTTTAAATGTAATTAATTATATTGTAGGTGATACCGATGAATAAAAAGTGGATTGGACATATTACTAAGGTTTTCTTTAATAAAATCGTTTTTGAAGTACCAAATCTAGAAAGTTTGAGGTATAACTATCTGGGTGATTTATATATAGGTAGAGGCTTAAATGACTATATCACAATTTTTAATGAGATAAATAAACGTTATATTTTCCAAGTAATCGGTCTATATGAGCAAGAGAGGCCTTACTTAGAAGATGAAGAATCTAAATTCAAAGAAAAAGCCTATTTTGAAGCAATACCTATTGGTGAAATAAGTGATAATGGTTTTGAATATGGACTTGCTTCTTTTCCAATGATAAGTGAAGATGTTTATTTAACATCAATGGAAGATTTAGAAAAAGTTTTCCATTCAGATAGTGAAAACTTATCAATTACCTTAGGTGAACTTTCAACTAACGATTATTTACCAAGAATCAATATTAATAAACTATTAACAACACATATGAGTATTTTAGGGAATACAGGTTCAGGTAAGTCTACAACTATTAGGAAGCTATTATCAGAGATGATAAGATTACAAGAAAAAGAAGTTGATATTAATCAAATGAATTTTTTGATTTTTGATATACATAATGAATATAAAATTTTTCAAAATGGATATGTGAATCAACTTTCAATTAACGAAATATCTGTTCCCACGGAAACATTAACAATAGAGGATTGGATTAACCTCGTTCAACCATCTTCAGCAGCTCAACTACCAATATTAATGAACGGTTTACGCATGGCAAGTTTATTAAAAGATGGTTCTGAACATAGCTTATGGATTAGAGCATACAGTGCCTTAGAACTTTATAATAATCAGCAGACTGATGCAGTTACTAAAAGAGCTAAGATTGTGGGGTTATTAGAAAAATTACAGTCTCCTGAAGTTGCAGCAACAATTACTTCATATAATGCACAATACGGGAATTTTACAAATGGTGGAGAAATACAATTTAAACAAGAAATTAAAACATATATATTTGAAAGCTTTGGTTATAGATATGAAGAATGCCAGGAGCAATTAATTAAATTATTGTCTGAAGAGGAAATTAAGATTCAATCAATTAAAGATTTATGGTTAGGAATTGAATTAGTAATTTTATTGGAAGAAGCAAAAGGGAATGGTCAAATTAGATCGTATTGCTCTACTTTGATGACTCGTATTGAAAATATTATTCATACTTATTCTAAAACTTTATTTGATGTATCCACTCCAAAAAAGAAGAAGTTTGATGATATGATGAAGTTTGAAAAAGGGTTTACAGTAATAGACTGCTCTACAATGGAGGATTCAGACTTATTATTCTTTAGTGGGTATCTACTTAAAGAAGTTTTTAATAAGCAAAAATCTATTAGAAATGAAAGGTCTTATGTTGATAGAGCATTTCATTTTATTTTAGACGAAGCTCATAGATATCTGTCTGAAGCAAACTCTGAGGATTCTTTGAAGTCACTGAAAATTTTTGAAAGAATATCAAAAGAAGGAAGGAAGTTTGGCTTATTTTTAATTGTAGCTAGTCAACGTCCAGGTGAGCTTTCGAAAACCGTATTGTCACAATGTAATAATTTTATACTCCATAGAATTCGAAATAATATAGATTTAGAGCAAATGAGAAAAAGTATCCCATATTTAAATGATATGCAGCTATTTAGATTATCTTATTTACGAACTGGAACAGCATTAACTGTTGGAGAAGCATTTTCTATTCCAATGGAATTAAATATACGTGGTCAAGAGTATGGTATTTATTCTGAGACAGTGAATTTAAACAAATTGTGGATCAATAAATAATGCTTATATAGGTTCTAGGATAGTAAAGAGAACGAAAGATGTTAAAAAATCATAAACTATTAATTAGAAATTAATAGTTTATAAAATATAATAATATTTATTTATTTATTTATTTAATTGATTGTATTGTTGTAGGAAACTCTTGGAATGCCAGTTATAAAAGTATTTCCTAGTAGGTATGTAAGAATATCTGCTGTCCTAGTTCAAGAGAAGTAGTTAAACAGTCATTTATGTAGCTTTAAAAACTAGGGATATTAAACTGGGGTTGAACTCATGGCAATATCCCTTTTCTTATACTTACAAAAATTAAGAAGAATATCGAAATAGATTGAATGTTGGTAAAATATGTATATAATTTAGTTGGTAACGACTAGCAATATCTACTTTAACAATAGAGGTGTATACATGAATAAGTTTATTGTAATGCAAAACGCTACACATGGTGAAGAAATTAATGGTGGGTATATGTGGTCACCGCAAAAAGATAAAAGGGGTGCTAGTAACCATGCTTATCTACGAATGACAACTATAAAGGCCGGGGATAAGATTTATAGTTGCTACGATAAAGCCATACGTGCGATTGGTATTGCTAAGTCTGATTGCTATATTGCAGCTCAACCACATGAACTACAGGAAAAAAATCTATGGTCAGATGCAGGATATAAGGTAGATGTAGACTATACAATTTTAGAACAGCCAATTATTATTGCTGAAATTTGGGGAGAAATGGAATTAGGTCGTCCACCAAAATATTCAGCTTTTCAAGAAGGGGGCAAAGGTAATCAAGCATATCTCTTCCCTTGCCCAGATGAATGGGATAGTTTATTCAACAGTCTTTATACGGAATTTGTCCTAGAAAAAGAAACAAGTAAAGATGGGATTGAAAAAGATATTGATGTTTTAATGATAGATATAGAAAAAGAAGCAAATTACTTATCATTAGAAGAACTTGCTATAAAAGCGAGTCACACATCAGAAAAGGATACAAGAAGGGTATCAATAAGAAGTTATAATCGTAATCCTTATGTTGTTTTGTATGTTAAAAAAAGAGCAAAAGGTGTATGTGAGTTGTGTGAGCAGCCAGCACAATTTAATGATAAAAATGGTAATCCATATTTAGAATGTCATCATATTGAGTTCTTATCAGAAGGAGGGCCAGATATAATAGAAAATTGTGTTGCTTTATGTGTTATATGCCATAAAAAAGCACATATTCTTAATGAACCAGCAGACAAGTATAAAATGTTGAAAAAAGTTGGGTTAAGAGGACCTTTGCAAGAAGTATGGTAATGTGTTGTTTTATAAAGTAGATGTATTCTTCGCAAAATATACTATTAGTTTTATTAATAACCAAACATCAAAAATCGACCACATGAGCACTATTCATGTGGTCTTGTTATGTCGTGGAACATATTTTCTAAACCTGAGCATTTATACAATTAGGCAAAATGGCCCGATTGCATTATACATAAGGTAAGTTAGTTTTTTGCAAGAATAGTTATTTTACTAGTCTGAAATTTTTCAATATAGTACAATTGGATTAAATACATAGAAAAGCGGTGAATGGTAATGAGTAACTTTTCTTTTTTTAAGGGCGATTGGGAAGTTTTAGCGAAGCTCGGTGAAAGTGCTGAGCGTAATCTTTATAATGATCCGCATACTTCCGTTATTAAATTACGTTTACTTGGCGAATCAATCGCAAAGGCAATATTAGCTTCGGATAACATTCGTGAAACGTATGATACAAGACAAGTAGACCGTTTAAATACAATAAAAAAAGAAGGCTTAGCAGAGCCTGAAATGTTAGATATATTTCATACATTACGCAGAAAAGGAAATTCGGCTTCACATGAAGCAGCTTATGGTACGACAGAGGAAGCAAAACAATTATTATCACTCGCTTATCAAATATCGATTTGGTTTATGGAAGTGTATGTTGATTGGGAATTTGTTGCGCCAACATATAAAGAACCAGAGCCAGAAGTAAGTTCACAAGAGCTTCAATTGAAAGTGAAAGCATTAGAAGAAGAAATTGCGAAAAAAGAGCAGGAAATGTTAACGCAGTTGGATAGATTGGCTGATGATGCGGTGGCTAAAGATATACGGGTAAGACGTAAAGAGAAGTCTAAGCTTCATGTTAAGAAACATAGTCTATCAGAAGCCCAAACACGTATTATTATTGATGACAAATTGCGCGCGGCTGGTTGGATTGTTGATACAGAAAAATACAACTTTAAAAAGCATAAAACATTGCCTGAAAAAAATAAAAATATGGCGATTGCAGAATGGAAAGTCGGTTCGAAGTATGCGGATTATGCTTTATTCATTGGCTTTCAATTAGTCGGTATAGTGGAAGCAAAAGCAAAGCATCGAGATATTCCAGCAGCACTTGAAAGCCAAACGAAAGTGTATGCACGTGAAATTCAAGAAATAGAGGGCATTGATTTATTGCCCCCTAACGGAGAATATAAAGTACCATTCCTTTTTGCTTCGAATGGTAGACCATACTTAAGACAGCTAGAAGATCAGTCAGGCATTTGGTTCTGGGATTCACGTAATCCAACAAAACGAGCACACGCTTTAGAAGGATGGCACTCACCTGATGATTTGAAATTGCTTTTAGATGTAGACGATAGAGAGGCAAATGAGCGCCTTAAGAATGAAGATATTACGAAGTTCGGTTTACGTGAATATCAACAAAAGGCGGTATTAGCAGCAGAAGAAGCACTAATGCATGGTACTAGAAAAATGCTCGTTGCAATGGCAACAGGTACAGGGAAAACACGTACAGCGATTGCTCTTATGTACCGTTTAATTAAAGCTAAGAAATGTCGTCGAATTTTATTTTTAGTTGACCGTAATTCTTTAGGTCAGCAAACTGCCGATGCACTCAAGGATTCGAAAATGGAAAATGGGTTACCGTTTTCATCGATCTATGATGTGAAGTCGCTTGATGATATGACACCAGATATGGAAACGAAGGTGCAAATTGCTACGGTTCAAGGGATGGTAAGACGATTATTTTATAGTGATAATGAACAACTTCCATCTGTTGGACAATATGACTTCATTATTGTGGACGAAGCTCACAGAGGTTATACAAGTGACCGGGAAATGACAGATGAAGAGCTATTATTCCGAGATCAAAACGACTATGTAAGCCAATATCGCAGAGTGATTGATTATTTTGATGCGGCTGTTCTTGGATTAACCGCCACACCTGCACTTCATACAACAGAGATTTTCGGTTCACCAATTTATAAATATTCGTATACAGAAGCGGTTTTAGATGGCTATTTAGTAGATCATGAGCCACCATACCTTTTCGAAACAGAGCTTAAAGAACATGGTATTAAGTTTGAAAAAGGTGATGAGGTCGAAGTATATGATCCAGAGCAAGGTGAAATTGTTTTAGAACAATTAGAAGATGAACTGAAATTTGAGATTGAGCACTTCAATAAACGTGTCATTACGGAAGGCTTTAACTGCGCAATTTTAAATAAACTCACGGAATACATCGACCCAGAGAGTCAAGAAAAAACATTAATTTTCGCGGCAACAGATCAACACGCTGATTTAGTCGTTCGTTTACTAAAGGAAGCATTTGAAGCGAATGGTGATGAAGTATCAGATGATGCCATTGTGAAAATTACGGGTTCAATTTATCATCCAAATGAAATGATAAAGCGATTCAAAAATGAGCGTTTACCAAATATCGTTGTGACGGTTGATTTATTAACAACAGGAATCGATGTACCTGCTATTACAAATATCGTGTTTTTGCGTCGCATTAAATCACGTATTTTATATGATCAAATGTTAGGTCGTGCTACTCGTCTATGTCCTGATATTGAAAAAACACACTTCCGTATTTTTGATGCGGTTGGTATTTATAATCAGTTACAGCAATACACAGAGATGAAGCCTGTCGTAAAGCAACAAAATCAAACGATTGAGCAGATTCATAGTGCATTTGTACAGGCAGAAACACAAGATGAAGCACAGCACTTTTTAGACCAATTAGTAGCGAAAATCCAACGTAAAAAGCAAAAGCTAAATGATGAAGCCAAACGACAATTTGAACAGCTTTCAAAAGGTTTAACAATAGATGGGTGGGCGAAAGAACTAAAAGAATATACACCACAGCAGGCACAGAATAATAGTGTGTTATTTGACTATGTAGCGACTTATAAAACTCAGAGAGAGCTACAAGTGATTGCCAACCATAAAGATGAAGTGACAGATGTTAAACGTGGTTATGGTGAAGGAAATGAGCGACCAGCCGATTATTTAGATGGCTTTGAACAGTTCATTAGAGAAAATATGAACGAAATTCCAGCACTTCAAATTGTATGTACGCGACCAAAAGATTTAACTCGTAAAGATTTACGTGAGATTGAAGTGATTTTAGCAACGAAACATTTTAAACAAGAGCATTTGCAAACTGCATGGAAACAAGCAAAGAATGAAGAAATCGCGGCTGATATTATAAGCTTTATTCGTCAAGCAGCATTAGGAGAAGCTTTAGTATCTACGGAATCACGTGTGAAAAATGCAATGCAAAAAGTATATTCAATGCATGACTGGACACCGAGACAGCGAAAATGGTTAGACCGTATTGAAAAACAGCTTATCGAAATGCCTGTTCTTTCCCCTAACCCACAAGATGCCTTTTCAGAAGAGCCATTTAAAAGTCAGGGCGGTTATACAAGGTTGAAAAAAGAGCTAGGTGAAGAAGTGGATCAGATTGTGAAGCTGATAAATGATAGCTTATATGCTAGTTAGGAAGGTGTAGTAAATGGTAGAAAAATTTGGATTAGTATTATTGAAAATGAGGGTGAGATTTTCAAGCAAATAAAGGGTAAAGAATTTACTTATCAAATCGTTGGGAACGGATTAAAACTTTCTTTCCACTACTAATCAAATTATTAGTAAATCTATAATTGAAAATGCAATTGAGTTACTACCTGTTGAAAATACTGTTCCGTTCCAACATTTACGTGCACCTTCATACTTATATGCCATTTTGACGGATAAACGAATAATTGAATGATGTGTTAAGGAGTTCTAGAAATAGAGCTCCTTTTCTAATAGAGCTGTTAACCTAAAAAGGTTATAATGTGCATAGATCATAAGAAAGTATGGTGGAAGAACATGAATAACACAGAAATCGTCTCAAAACTTTGGGGATTAGCGAATGTATTACGTGATGATGGGATTACATATCAACAGTATGTAACGGAATTAACATATATCCTATTTTTAAAAATGATGAAAGAGCAAGAGATGGAAGTGGTCATTCCAGAAGGCTATCGCTGGGATGATTTACTTGCAAAAGAAGGTATTGAACTTAAAGAGTTCTATCAAGGGCTATTGTTAAAGCTTGGAAGTAGTGAAGTTAAAAATGAGCGCCTACGCCAAATTTATAACGGTGCTGCAACTAGTATTGATGAGCCGAAAAATCTTGAAAAGCTAATTAAATCAATTGATGCACTTGATTGGTATAACGCAAAAGAAGAAGGCTTAGGTGACTTATACGAGGGCTTACTTGAGAAAAACGCGAGCGAGAAAAAGTCTGGTGCAGGTCAATACTTCACACCACGTGTCTTAATTGATGTAATGGTGAAGCTAATTGACCCGAAAATTGGTGAACGATGCAATGACCCAGCTTCAGGAACATTTGGCTTTATGATTGCAGCAGACCGTTATTTAAAAGAGAAAACAGATGATTATTTTGATATTTCACCAGAAGAAGCGGAATTCCAAAAGAAAGAAGCGTTTACGGGGATGGAGCTTGTAAAGGATACACACCGTTTAGCGTTAATGAACGCATTGCTTCATGATATGGAAGGTCGTTTAGAGCAAGGTGACAGCTTATCCACAAACGGTAAATGGATGAAAAATTTTAATGTTGTACTCACTAATCCACCTTTTGGTACAAAAAAAGGTGGAGAACGTGCAACACGTGATGATTTAACTTTTGAAACGTCAAACAAACAACTAAACTTTTTACAAACGATTTATAATTCATTAGTAATAGATGGTACAAGTAGAGCTGCTGTTGTTTTACCAGATAACGTTTTATCTGATAATGAAGTGGGTGTAAAAATAAGAAGAGACTTGATGAATAAATGTAACCTGCATACTATATTACGTTTACCTGTAGGTATTTTTTATGCAAAAAATGTTAAAACAAATGTGTTGTTCTTTGAACGAGGTATAACGGACGAAGGCAATACCAAAGAAGTTTGGATTTATGATATGCGTACAAATATGCCTAAATTTGGTGCTCGAACGCCATTTACAGAGGAATACTTTGAAGGATTTATTAATGCATATAATGCAGAAGACCGAGCGAAAGTACAAGATGAAAGATGGAATTTGTTTACACGTAATGAGGTTGCAGCAAAGGGTGATAGCTTAGATATTGGTTTGATTACCGATGAATCTCTATTAGCCTATGATAATTTACCAGATCCGATTGAAACGGCAGAAGAAGCTAGGGTAAAACTAGCCCAAGCGATGAGTCTTTTAAGTGAAGTGATTGGAGAATTAAAAGCAATTGAGGTGCAGGATGATGAGTAAAAAAAGAAAATCTCAAACGCTTGAAGAGCTCTTAGAGGAAGCAATAATATCAGAGGATGAAGTACCCTACGATATACCAGAAAATTGGGCTTGGGTGAAATTGGGGGAGGTTGTAAAAATTAATCCTCCTAAACCTAAATTAAATTATGACGATAATTTATATTGTAGTTTTTTGCCTATGAACATGGTTAATGCTGAAAAAGGTAGTATTAGTGAGTTAAAAGAGAAATCTTTTCATAAAGTAAAGAAGGGTTACACATATTTTGAAGAGGGAGACATTTTATTTGCTAAAATTACACCTTGTATGGAAAATGGAAATACAGTAATAGCAGAGGGTCTATTAAGTGGATTTGGTTTTGGTTCAACAGAATTTTATGTTTTAAAACCGTCAAAAGGAATATTAGGGAAATATCTTTACTATTTAGTTAGATCCAAGAGTTTCAGATATGAGGCTAAACAAGTTATGTCAGGAGCAGTTGGACAGCAAAGAGTTCCTAAATCATTTCTTGAAAAATATCCATTTGCATTACCCCCTTTAAATGAACAAGAAAAAATTGTATCTAGATTAGATGAGTTATATTCAAAAATAGAAAAAGCCCAAAGGTTAATTGAAGAAGCACGACAATCCTCTGAACTTCGTAGAGCAGGCATTATTCAAAAAGCTTTTAGTGGAGAATTAACAAAAAAATGGCGGTTAGAAAATAAAAATAGTCATGTACGACATATAGTAAAGAGGTTAAAAGAACTTTATCCTAAAAAAACTTTTGAGATTATAGAAGGTGCCTATAATATTCCAGATTCTTGGCGATATATAAAGTTAGGGGATATTTTAGAAGTAAATCCTAAAAAAGAAAAGATAGTTAATGTTAAAGATGAAGATAAAGTTTCATTTGTACCTATGTCAGCAGTGAGCGATTTAACAGGCACAATAGAGGGTATGGAGTATAAAGAATATGGTATGGTAAAAAAAGGATACACTTATTTTAAGGGACGCGATATCCTTTTTGCAAAAATCACACCATGTATGGAGAATGGAAAGATAACAATTGCGAGTAATTTAATAAATGGATTTGGTTTTGGATCAACGGAATTTCATGTACTCCGAACTCCAGAATGTGTAAATGAAAGGTATGTTTATTATTTGCTTAGATCAAATAAATTTAGAGGAGAGGCACAAGCCCAAATGACAGGATCGGTTGGACAACAGCGTGTACCTAAAAGTTTTTTAGAAAATTATTCATTCCCGTTACCTCCAAAAGAAGAACAAGATGTAATAGTAAGTATTTTAGATAATATACGAGAGAATGAAGATGTAAATGAAAAAATATTAAATATGAATGATGATATTGAAATACTGAAACAATCTATTTTCTCAAAAGGTTTTAAGGGTAAATTAGGCACATGTGATTTAACCGATGAACCGGCCATTGAATTATTGAGATCTGTTCTTCAAGAAAAATAACAATCACTGTTTATGCTAATATCCATATATAACAAATTTGTCCACTTGATTTAATATCAAGTGGTTTTTGTGTTTAAAATAATGAAAAGATTACTTTTTAAAAGTGCGCTCTATAGGATGCAAGTCTCAAAATCCGAAGACAGAAGTAGTAGTTAGCCAAAAGTAAGGGGGGCGTGGTGATGCAGAATATAGAGGCAAAGCCCCGGTCCGATTAACACTGATCTTGAAAAAACTAGGTATTATTAGGGGTAAGTCTATCTAAAGTTACGAAAGGTCTGAAAATAGGGGAATGAATAATTATCAATATTCATATTTTTGATGGTGACGAACTCTCATTTTAGGTGGTTTATTAAACTTTATTAGGAATTAGTGCTGATACCACAGATATTATTAAGCATGGATAGTTACTAGCGATATTTTTGGTAAAAGGTTATCTTTAGCATTACTGATAATATCATACGAAGTCAAAAACGTAGTCAAAAAAATCAATCGCCCCCGCAAGCATTGATATATCAGTACTTTGAGTCGGTTGGTTCGACTCCCGCCGTCTCCATACATTAGTTTTTAGCAGTACAAATACTGTTAAATGTAATTTTAAGTATATTTTTGCCATTTTGGCAAGGGTATACTTAATTTTATTTTGGGCAAGGTTATACTTAAAAAATTCATACATGTGATTATGAAACCACATCCAGATAAAGTAATTTTTTCACTCGATGGTTTTGATCTAAAATATGACGTAAAGCATAAAATTTCCGTTTGGAAATTTTATGCTTGATTTTCAAATTAGATGATATAAAAAATCACCTTGCCTCTAATTGGACTTATAGAGGCAAGGTGATTTTTTCTATAGTTGTTGCTTTTAAACTAAAATCACATTATACATGAAAAGATACGATATTGAAAAAATTAAGAAGTTTACTTTTAAAGCAGGTCATCTTAGGAGGATTTTTTGTTAAAGAAAAATGATTTCTAAATTAAAAAGTGTATTAGTGTTGATTAACAATAGAGTTATTCAACAAACGGGCCATTTAATGGAGTAAGTTAGACCTATAATAAAAAAGCTGATGAGTTTGCATTTATAACTCATCAGCTTACATTTTAAAATCTATCTATTGTTATATCCATGTTTATGCTTGAAGCAGCCTTATTGCCATCGGCTGCAGCAATCATCAAAGAAGAGGGTCCTGCCTTTTCAGTTTCACCTGCAATATAAACCCCATTTGCTGTTGTTCGTCCAGCACCGTCTGTGATAATTCCTCCGTTTTCATCAGGTAGACAATGTAATTGCTCAGCAAATTTATTTAGGCGATAATAACTAGGAACTACAAAACCACCACTTCTTAGAATATTTTCACCTGATTTTAATTCAATACTTTCTAAGTAACCATTATCTCCATGTAAGTTTTTAATAACTTCTGTATAAACCTTAATCTTTTTACTTTCAAAATCAATTCGTATTTTCTTGGATAGTTGATGACCATTAGTAAAAACGATTAAATCCTTTGACCAATTAAAAACCAATTTAGTCATATGAATAATGTGGTCATCATTTTCTGCAATTATAGCTAACGGCTTGTCTCTAAGCTCCCAGCCATCACAATATGGACAACTGAATAAACTTTTACCGTAATATTCTCTAATCTGTAATAATGGAAATACTTCTTGAATACCGGTAGCCAACAGTATTTTTTCTGTTATATAAGATTTATTGTTCGTTGTATTGACTAAAAATAAATTATTTTGAACATCTTTATTTACCTCCATAACTGTCTCATTTGAAATTGACACAGAAGGATAAGATTCTAATTCTTTAATTGCAATATTTTTAAATTCTTGTGGTTTAATTCCATCTCTTGTTAAAAACCCGTGTGACTCTTGCGTTACACGATTTCGATTTGTTCCATTATCAAATATGGCAACTTTTCTACGCGCTCTCCCTAAAGTTAAAGCTGCACCTAATCCAGCTGGTCCTGCACCAATTACAATACAATCATATTTATTCATCAATTATTTCCTCCTTCTCTATAATGTATATTATAGAGTTGTAATATCTATAATTAGGATAAAAGAAATCATGATTTACATAGATTTCTCATTCATTTTGTTAGCCAAATCAACTATACGTGTTTGATTCAATTCATTTAAAAGCTTTTCCTCCGCTGATTCGATCGCTTTCTGAATTAAGCAATCAGGATTATGACCGAGACAATAATCAAAAATAGGCGTCAAACCTTCAATAGCTTTTATAACATCAAGTAATGAAAGTTCTTCCCAACCCGGTTTTAATTTATAACCACCATTTGCACCAGTGACAGATTCAATCATACCGGACTTTACTAACATTGTTAGTATTTTAGATAAATATGTTGTTGAAACTTCTTGGCGTTCAGCCAATTTTGCCACACCAATATGCTCATTGGGGGGATTAACAGCTAAAAATAGCATGGTGTGGAGAGCGTAGTTAGTTGCTTTTGTTAACTTCATATGATTACTCCTATTGTAGATTTAATATATCTATAATATCTACTTAATTTTTTGAAGTCAAATACTAAGTTTATTTAATTAAACGGACGCAATTCTTAAAGATGTTTTTGCCTTTTTCAGCAATCGGGCCATATTGTTGAATAAAAATATGTTGGTCTATTTTTTATGATTCTGTTCGTAACGATTGTTGTTTTATCTTGTCTTACTTAACTAACGGAGCAGTTTAGTTGAAGAATGTTGTTTAACTTGTGTTCAAAATAGGTCAATTTAATTGAAAATTGAATAAGAGATGTGGAACATTTCGTTTTTGTCTAAAAACAATAATATATCACAAAAGGATAATAATTTATTGTAAAACGATAAATTTTGTATTAAACTTAAATTAACGATAAATAAATGAGGTGCTTTTATATGAAACAAGGGACGATAATTTTTTTAAAAATAGCTGTTTTCCTTATTGGGATTACGGTACTTGTCTTGTGTATATTTTGGTTGCCTTGGTTAGCAAATGATACAGCAGAAATGTTTTCAGAGTTAGCTTATTTGCAATATCCCGTTTTAATCGGTTTGTATGTAACGACGATACCGTTTTTCCTTGCTCTGTATCAGGCTTTAAGACTTTTGAACTGCATTGAAAATAACAATGCTTTCTCGGAATTGTCTGTAAAGGTTTTAAAGTATATAAAATACTGTGCAATTACTATCAGTATCTTATATGTGATAGGGACTATCTTTTTTATGTCACAAAACGCTTTACACCCAGGAATAGCAATTATAGGATTTACAATTATTTTTACTTCTGTTGTTATTGCAGTATTCACTGCGGTTCTTCAGAAATTATTAAAAAATGCTTTAGATATAAAATCAGAAAATGATTTAACGGTCTGATGTGAAAGCAGTGGCGATTATAATCAATATTGATGTGATGTTAGCGAAAAGAAAAATGAGTGTAACAGAACTATCTGAAAGAGTTGGAATCACAATGGCTAACCTTTCTATTTTGAAGAATGGAAAGGCAAAAGCGATTCGATTCTCTACTTTAGAAGCTATTTGTAAGGCTTTGGACTGTCAACCCGGGGATATTCTTGAATATCAAAGTGACATTGACAATCAAAAATCAACCATTTGATAGATTAAACTCATTAAGAAAGGATTTAATTATTTATTATTCAATTAAAGGGCGCGATTCTGTAATAAGAATCAGCGCTCGTTAGCATTAAAGGGCCAGATTGTTGAGGAACATTTTCGATAAATTGGATATTATTGTTGAAATATAGAGTAAGACTGTGAAGTTTCTCACTTAAACTAACGGAGGACTTTGGCAAATTATTACTGAGTTACATAAACGGTCCTTTTTTTATATTGTAGAAATAATAATGTAAAGCTTATAATTTAATTAGGTGATTAAAAATGAGGATACAACATAAAAAGATAATCAATTTCTATGATAGGCGTATACTGTTCAATAAATATCGTAAAAATATACCCAGCGTAATCTTTATTGCAGGGTTAGGCGATAGCCATGAAACATGGAAAAAGGTCCAAGACCGAATATCGGATGAAACGTCAACCTTGTCTTACGACAGGGCGGGTATTGGCAGGAGTCAAGACATAGCTGTCCCGCGAACTTGCTGTGATCTTGTTGAGGAGCTCTCCGAATTGGTGCAAGCGCTTGACGTGGAGAAGCCTTATATATTAGTAGGCCATTCCTTTGGTGGACTGGTCGCCAGATTGTATACCAGTCTTTATCCGCTGGACATCTGTGGTATGGTTTTGGTTGACGCTGCACCGGAATATAAAGAACTTGCCTATGAAAAGGTTCTACCAGAAAATCTACTTGCAGGAAATAGGGAATATTTCAAGAATCCTATGTTGAATAGTGAGAAAATTGATAAAATACAGAGTTATAAGCAAATTGTTGATTATTCAAAACAAAGTGACATCCCTCTCTCAATTATTACAAGAGGTTTACCCGATAATAATGAAGATGGATGGCCCACTCAAGAAATATTAGGAATTGAACAAAGTCTACAAGCAGAATTCCAATGGCTGTCAACGTCAAGTAAGTTCCGAATTGCTAGTCGTAGTGGACATTATATACATCATGATGAGCCTGATATTGTAATAGAAGAGATTTTATTAATGTTAAAGGGGATGGGAAAGTGAACGATATAAGGTTGAAACTTATGGAGGATTTGCAAAGAATTGAGGAAAATGAGTATCAGTTAGGTGAAGGTGAGCAGCATCAAGATTTTTTACCTTTGTTACTTGAATATATTGGCGATTCTCAGCCAGAATTGCGGGATAACTTGATTTATCCGATGTTTTATATGTGGATTAAGGAAGAGAATAGGTTCAGTGAAGAGGAGTTACGTAGTCTCTTAACTGTTCTGACTGATGAGAACCATTTGTTCTATAATATTGGCAGCGAGGAGGATCAGTCAGTTTTTACAAGGACGTTTTCTGCCTTGCCTATCGCTTTGATTATACAACGCCACAGACAGAATCCATTTTTAAATCAAGAAGAAATTGAGCAATTAATGCAAGTAATGCTCCGTTATTACAATGAGGAGAAGGATCTGCGGGGTTACCTTTCAGTAGGAGGCTGGGCTCACAGCGCGTCTCACGGTGCAGATGTTTTTGTTGAGTTGGTGCAGTGCGAGGAGAGCAGCGTTGCAATGCTACGTGAGGTTCTTGTCGCTATTTCTGACATGCTACATAATGGAATACATATTTTTAGTGATGAGGATGATGAGCGGTTGGTCAATATCGTGGATACGATGATTGACAAAGAGTTACTTCCACATCAAGAAATTGCTGATTGGATTAGCTGCTTAGCGCAATACTGCAATTTGCCGAGAAGTCGGAGTCAGGTGATTGCTCGCGTGAACAGCAAGAATTTTTTACGCAGTCTCTATTTCAGAAGGGGACAAGATAGCCGAGGGAATGAGCTTAATACTGTCATACTTGGCACTGAGGCAAAATTAAACAGGTTTTCTATCAGTTAAAGGATTAAGGGGTTGTCACAATCCATGGAATTGGTTGAGGGATTTACTGGTTTATTCCGCCATTAAAGCGCTTTTTAATGGCGGAAATATTATAGAAATGATCAAACTTTTTTATAAAAGAATGATTCGATAAAATATATAATGAGCATGTTTTGATTAATCTTTTTTAAAACATGCTCTTTCTTTTTGCCTGGTTATCAATGCTATTAGGTATTAATTTGAATAATCTTTATTATAAAGCTAAACCACGTGCATCAATTTTTATGGGCTGACGAGTGGTTGTGGTGCGGTCACATTTATGGATTTTATTTTGAAGATAAATAATTTGGATTTTTTGATTGCATGTCATCAAAAGTAGATCAAATGCTAATTTTTGTACTAAAAATGTGGAACGAAGATAAATATAAGTTATTCCATTAAAGGGCCATGTATTTGAATAACATTTCTAAATTAAAAAGGGGATTTGAACTGTACCTTTATTAGATTTCCCTTTATCGTTGGAGAGTGCAGATAAAAAGTATAAGGAAATAAATAATACAAAAATGTAAATGTTAGGTTTTTTCCTTTTCATCATAGTTCAGCCTTAATAGTTAATATCACAAGAAAATTTAACATTTGCTTATGATTCAATAGACTTGTTATTTACTTTGACTGAAAGCGAATTCTCCTTATATTGTCATCAAAATTGTGGTGATTATAGGAGATTTTTATTTTTCCTTAAAAACTGAATAGTAGGAAAATCATAAAGGTTGTTTGAAAAACAATTTTTCGTCCGATAAAAGTTTAGTGAGAAATGTTAAACAGATAAAGAGAGGAAAAGGTTGTGGAAAATAGTTAGTAATTTTTCACGAATTGAATCAAAAGGAGATTGATATATGAAAAAAATATTTAGCAGTTTTAAGGTCAAACTTTATACGCTATTTGCATTTGTATTACTTATCCCAGTTATAGCTGTAGGGAGTTTATCTTACTTATCTGCAAAAGATTCCATCGAAGAAGAAATTTTATTTAGTGCCAATGAAAGTGTAGAACTTTTAAATCAGCTTATAGATAAAACTATTAGTGAGAGAATCAGTGACGCTAACGTGTTTAGTAGTGAAATAGACGCTTTGCAATATAAGCAATCGCATGCATCTATTCTGTTGAAGCTTCAGCAATATGCGAAGCTCCACCCAGATGTTTTAAGTATTTATATTGGTATGAACGACGGTGATTTTACACAGGAGCCTAGATTAAATGATGCGGACTATAATCCTTTAGATCGTGATTGGTATAAAGAGGCAACAGCTTTAAAAGGAGAAACCTTAATTACGAACCCATATAAAGATGCGGGAACTGGAGATATGGTTGTCACAGTTGCCAAACAGATTAAGGATCACTCTGGTGTTTTAGCAATCGATATCAAGCTAACAGATCTTCAAAAAGTTGCGGATTCTATTCAAATCGGGAGAAATGGATACTCCTCTATTTTCGGCGAAAATAACTTGGTGATCTCACATCCGTCGTTAGAAGCAGGCGGAGAGCTGAAAGAGAGCTTCCTTGATGAAATGTACGAAAACTCATCGGGCACTTATGATTATATCTTTGACAATGATGACCGGATACTATTCTACACAACAAATGAATTAACGAATTGGAAAATTACCGGAACTATTTTTGCTAAGGAAATTGATGAATCAGCTTCATCCATTTTGTATCACACAATTCTTATATTAGTAGCAGCTATTATTATTAGTTTCATCGTCTTTTATTTTGTAATGAAGGCCGTTATTAAACCAATTAAAGCCTTAAAGGATAGTGCCGTTACAATTAGTGAAGGTAATCTGACAGAGATAGTTACGGTTACTTCAAATGATGAGATTGGTCAATTAGGACAAGCCTTTAATGATATGCAAGAAAGTTTACGGACACTTATTCAAAAAATTGAACAAAACGCAGAGGAAGTTGCTTCGTCGGCAGAAGAGCTAACAGCTAATGCGAATCAGACAAGTATTGCTACTGAAAAAGTAGCCATTTCGATTCAGGATGTTGCAACAAGTGCAGATTCTCAAACGATCAGCGCCAATAAAAATGCTGAGTCACTGCACGAACTTTCAACAGCTATTCTTCATATTGCAGAAATATCCTCTGCTGTGACAGATCTTTCACAACATGCAACATTACAAGCAGATGAGGGCGGACAAGCCGTTCAAAATACGAAAAATCAAATGCAATCCATTCATTTATCAGTTGCGGATTCTAATGCGAAAATCCAAACATTACATGAACGATCACAGCAAATTACGACCATATTAGATGTCATTACAAGCATTGCAGATCAAACCAATTTACTGGCACTAAATGCAGCTATTGAGGCAGCAAGAGCGGGTGAGCATGGAAAAGGCTTTGCAGTCGTGGCAGATGAAGTGCGCAAGCTAGCAGAGCAGTCACAGGAATCGGCAAAGCAAATTTTTGAGCTTATTCGAGGAATTCAGCAAGAAACAGAGCAATCAGTTAAGATTATGGCGAAGGTGACGGAGGATGTGCAAAGTGGTTTGCATATTTCTGATGAAGCCATTACAAAATTCCAAGTAATCATGACAAGTATGAATGAAATTACACCTAAAATGGAGGAAGTATCTTCCGCCTCGGAACAAATGTCAGCAGGTGTCCAAGAGGTAGCTGCAGTCACGGAAGATTTGGCATTCTCAGCGAAAGGCAATTCAGCTGCGTCTGAGGATGTGGCCGCATCGACGGAAGAACAATTAGCTTCAATGGAAGAAATTAATGCTTCCGCTCAAGCACTCGCCCATATGGCAGATGAATTAAAACAACTCATTAGTCAATTTAAATATTAAAGCAAAACGCCACTCCTGTTAAACTAGGAGTGGCGTTCGTTGTTTTTATCGATCTTCATCCTAAAAATCCGAATTTATTAAAAATCGATTTTCACTTTCGCTCCTGCTTCTTGCATTTGTTTAATTTATTTATTTTTTCGTTAAATTTGTTAAGAGATTTAATCGCAACACTATTTATTAATTAATTGGTTTTTAATTATTTATTTTCTATTTTCTATTTCTAGGGTTTCAATATTTTTAGTAACTGGTAAATAGTGAATTTAAGTTCCATCTGGTAAACCCTTGTATGTATCGCTCATTATTTGATAAACTGTTTCATCTATTTCAACTGAAGTCGTTGCAATACTTTTGCCATTATCATTAATCTCAATATAGCATTTACCCTGTGCTATTTGTACTTCTCCAGCTTGCAATTTATAAAAGTCGAATCCATATATACCTAAAATGATTCCAGTTAAAAGTAATAGAGAAGATAAAGCTAGGACATTACCGCCTGTTGCCCTATTATGTTTTATGAGATGGAACAAATAACCAATCGTGAAAATGAATAAAATGAAAAAGATAATGAGGGTACTATAAAAAGCTATTAACATCTTTATCACTCCGTCTGATTAATAGTTACTATACATACGTTTTGTAATCGTGAGAGTTTCATAAAAGTGGCACAAATTCACCCAAACACCGCTTTTTGTCTATTTTCATTCATCAACAAACGGGCGCGATTCTGTAATAAGGATCAGCGTTTGTTTTCATTAAAGGGCCATTTAATTGAATAACACTTCTAAAACGAAAATGGGATTTTATGTTAATGTTGATATAAGTTCGTGAAATAATGTACTTAAGCTAACGGGGTAGGTTAGTGAAAAGAAGGAGTTTACTTTAATTTCTAGAACTATTATCAAGATATACGAAGATAGGGGGGGAATAAAGATGACGAAAAGAAATATCCAAGTATCCCTAAGAAAAGGAAACATAAATGATGCAGAAGTGGTGTTAGAACTTCAAAAGGAAGTTCTTTCAGAAAGTGAATTTATGATTACGGTAATAGAAGAGTATGAAGAAACATCAGAGCAACTAAGAAACTGGATTGAGAAAATCTTGGGAAATGAAAGAGAAATGCTAATTGTGGCTGAAAGCAAAGGGAAGATTGTTGGCTTGATTGTTTTTCGCTCAAAAAGTACTAAAAGGCTATCTCACACCGGTTCTTTTACGGCAATGGTCAAAAAAGAGTACCGCAATCACGGCATTGGTAAATTGCTAATTAAAGAATTATTAAACTGGGCAGAACATAACCCTTTAATAGAAAAAGTTAGTTTAGGTGTTTTATCAACAAATTTACGAGCAATCGAATTGTACAAAAGTATGGGATTTGTTGAAGAAGGACGTAAAATTAAAGAAGTTAAATTTAGCGATGATTTATATGTAGATGATGTACTTATGTATAAACTGGTTTAACCTTTTTTCCAACTTTTTTATCAAACGGAGTGCTCCTATATAGGGTAGTATTTTTGATTTGTGAAGAAATACACTTAAACAAACGGTGCATTAGTTCAATAACGATCTTCAACAATCGGGCGCGATTCTGTAATAAGGATCAGCGCTCGTTTTCATTAAAGGGCCGTATTGTGGAATAACAACTTTTAAAAAAGGATTACCAAACGAAGCTTAGAATTGTACTTTTATTTTGCAAGTTTTAGTTATATTCATCCACAAACTACATTTCTCTTCAAATAAATCACTAATAAAACAAGATATTACTTCTCCTTCAAATATCTTTTCCACCCTATAATTAAATCCATATTTAAATAGGTTTGGAAGAAATCTATATAACCTCTAATTCTTTAAAATCCACTGCTAAATTAAAAAGTTTCCATCTATTAAGATTAAAATTTAAAATTTATGGACATTATGAATATAAATCTACTAAAGAGTTTGATGGTGTTTATAATTTCACTAATCTTCAATTATTGTATCTAGATAAAAAGAAAGTAGTTATTTTATCTATCTTCTCATGCAATAGAAAAAAATGAAATGGAGGGGTTCTTTTGTTTTTTAGAAGAAGAAAATATGTTTCATTACCGAAAACAACAAATTCTAATGAGAGCATTGATAGAAGTATATCGAGTCGATCAAATGAAAATGTTCTAACGAAAAGTAATCAATTAACGAAAGAAATATCAAGTAGTTCATCTGCTGAAAAAGATCTGAATGGTGATATAGCATCTTCTACTGAAGAATTTATTAAATCAATAACGAAGAAACTCCATTCACCAGCTGATTTAGTAACTCATTATGTCAATGATACCATCACAGTTGTATTTCTCGAAAATTTAATAAAAGAAGATGTTTTGAATGAAAAAATACTGCCTAGATTGCAGTACATTAATGAAGAAACACCGTCTATCATTCAAAAAATCTTACCACTACCACAAGTTACTATATCTGATCAATTGAATATGTCTATTGATACCATGTTGACAGGTGCTGTCATAATTCACATTGAAGGATATTCGCAAATTGTTTTAGCTAAAATACCAACAATTGAATCACGCACTTTATCTACACCTGAAAATGAATCACAGGTAATAGGTTCTCAAGTAGGTTTTAATGAAAGTATTTCAACAAATATATCTCTTATTCGACGTTATATTATGAATCCGAATCTTTGTAATGAAAAAACGAAGCTTGGAAAACAAACAAACACCAATATTACCTTGCTATATATTGACGGTATTGCAACAGAACAAAATGTTAATACCGTACGCCAAAGAATAAAAGCTTTGGACATTGAAGACTTACTTGACAGTGCAGTGCTTGCGGAACTAATAGATGATAGCTCCTTATCTATCTTTCCTCAAATGTTACTGACAGAACGTCCTGACCGATTTTGCGACGGTTTATTAAGTGGGAAAGTAGGCATTCTTGTGGATGGTAGTTCGATGGGGATTCTTTGTCCTTATTCATTTTTTGAGTTTTTCCATAGCAGAGAAGATAAGAATTTACGATGGCCAGTTGCCACATTTATTAGATTACTAAGGTTTGCTGCTCTTTTTATTTCTATCTTTTTTACACCTATGTATGTAGCATCTCTGACTTACCATTATGAAGTGATTCCACAACCGCTTTTAGTTCCACTTAGTGAATCTCGAGCTATTGTGCCATTTCCACCGATACTGGAAGCTCTGTTTTTAGAATTAATTATTGAATTACTTCGTGAGGCAGGAGCACGATTGCCTTCTAAAATTGGTCAAACCATTGGAATTGTTGGGGGGATTGTACTCGGTACAGCTGCAGTACAAGCAGGTATAACGAGTAATATTCTTATTATCATTATCGCTTTATGCGCACTATCTTCTTTTACTACACCCAATTATTTAATGGGGAATGTAATCAGAGTACTTCGATTTCCCATAATTCTTTTAGCTGGATTCTGGGGATATTATGGAATTATCCTTGCTTTTTGTTTTCTACTAATTCATTTATTACGTCAAACAAGTTTAGGTGCACCTTATATGTCACCATTTTATCCGCCTAGATTTAAAAGCTGGGGGGATAGTATCATTCGCTTACCGAACCCATTCGTGATTCGAAAGTCACCAAATGCAAGAGTAAATAATTCAGATATTCCATATGTCAGTACGACAATTGAAAGCAAAGAGAAGTGAAAGAGTGAACAATATGATACAAGTTAATTCTACTCAAAATTTTAACGCTTCTCTTCTCTTTTTTATTATTTGCAAGGTTCAAATTGGTATAGGAGTCTATGGATTCCAAAGTGCCATATATGAAGAGGCAAAACAAGATTCTTGGATCTCTATTATTATTAGTTTTCTTGCAGCACACATTTTGGTGGTTGTTCTATTTAAGACACTTGAAATGTACGAGTCGAATGATATTTACGGAATACACTTGGATTTATTTGGTAAATACTTAGGTAATTTAATTAATCTATTTTTCGTTGGTTATTATACATTATTATTTACCGTTATCCTCAAAAACTTCACTGAAGTCATTGTTACATGGGTATTTCCTGATTTAAGTCCATCTTTTATTGTCATTACAATATTATTACTCGTGATTTATGCATTTACTGGTGGTCTACGATTAATCATTGGCCTTTGTTTTTTTTGTTTCTTTTTACCCCAATGGATGATGGTTGTTCTATTTTATCCATTAGAATTTGCTAATATTAACTACCTTCTTCCAATCCTTGATAATGATGTGATAAGTCTACTAAAAGGAGCTTACGCCATGACCTTAACAATTGTGGGTTTCGAAGTAATAAATGTACTTTACCCTTTCGTCAAAGAAAAGAAGAAGGCGAAAATGTTTGTACATCTAGGATTACTGTATACCATGGTAGTTTATCTTTTCGTTATGCTAGTTTCCTTAACTTTTTTTAGTGGAGAGCAACTTGAGAGAGTAGTCTGGGCAACATTGTCTCTGTTTAGCATTATTCGTTTCCCCTTCTTCGAAAGAATTGAAATTTTTACTGTTTGTTTTTGGCTAATTATTATCCTACCAAACCTCTGTATATTTGCTTGGTCAGCGTATCGTGCTTTTAAACGAATCATTAAGACAAACGAGAAAAAATTTATTTTAGTTTTTGCAATGTTTATTTTTGTTGGATCCTTACTTATTGAAACACAAACTAAATTAGAGGAAATTACTAAGTTAGTTGGGCAAATTTCATTTTATTCAGTGTATGTATTTCCAATGTTCGTATTTTTGATTGCATTTTTAAAGAAAAAAATCACAAAACGACAGGTGGGAAAAAGTTGAATTCCTTTAAATTATTATTTTTATTCATAACAACCATCATGATTTTAGTTGGATGTACAGAACAGCAAATTCTCGAAAGAACTAGTTTAACGACCTTAATTGGTTATGATTTAGCAGAGGATGATCAGATTACTGCTACAGGTGCTATCCGACAAATCAATCCCGATTTAGAAAGTAATGTAGAAATACAATCTGCAACAGAAAGAACAAGTAAAGGCGCCCGTTTGAAAATCGAACTAAAAACGTCAAAAAAAATTGGCACTGGACAATTAAGGGTTGTATTATTCGGTGAGGAGTTAGCGAATGCTGGTGTAGCTGATAGTATACACACTTTAAAAATGAGTCCTGAAATAAGTAATGGCATATACTTAGCTGTTGTTGAGGGGAATTCAAACGCATTAATTGAGAATAACTATAAAAATATCACAGACATTGGTCAACATCTTTTTCAATTAATAGAGCATAATATTGACCAAAATCATATTCTATCATCAACCCTTCATGAAACAAATCGCGATAACCTTTCTAAATTAGGGGATTATTCTCTACCGATGTTAAAAAAGAAAGGAGAATATGTTGAGATCTCAGGGACTGCTTTTTTTAAAGGAGATAAAATGGTTGGAAGTCTTCCTGCAGAAGATAATATATATATTAAAATGATTCGAGATAATCTACAAGAAGGCTCACTTGAGTTGGCATTACCCACTACAACTTTTGAATTAACCTCTGATGATTCTTCTGAAGAAATACTAATTGCCCTCGACTCTATTAAATCGAAGCGAAAAAACAAATTAGTTGATAAAAATGTACCCGAATTTGATTTAATAATCGAACTTGAAAGTCGATTATTAGAAGTTCCTTCAGGTTTACGTATGAAGGATTTAGAATTATCAGGATATCTCGAAAAAGAAATAAATACTAAAATAGAAAGTGAAATAAATCGAATTATTCAATATAGCCAGGAAATTAATTCCGATATTTTTAGATTTGGTGAACGCTATAAAGCCCAAGTTCGGAAATCAAATATTGATTTAGAAAAATGGCATGAAATGTACCCGCAACTGAAAGTAAACGTCAAAGTAAATACACAAATCGTTCGAGATGGTGTGTTTCAATAATCAATAAAACGAACTGATTTCAACAAAAGGGGATTCTTTTCCAAATGAAAAAACGTATGCTTGCGTTTAGTGTGTTACTGAACAGTTTGAGGAAAGAAACTATATAAGGGTCACTAGGGATAGTAGTGACCCTATAGTAACGAAACTGGAGGAAGTTAAACTAATTTAGCTTAACACTACTATTTATATGCTTTATTAGTTTGGGTTTTATAGTTTATAGCTTTAGAAAATAGAAAAAGCTGCAGCGTTCACAGACGCAACAGCATAATTATAAACAATAGGTAGATAACTGCTAGGAAATCAAATGAGTTTTCAAATTCAGCTGTACACTGGGAGTTATACAGTATCAGAAAGAAGATATCCAGCACTAATGCCCGAGTATTATATGTCATTCAGGCAGGCTTTACAAATTCATTTTCTAAATTAGTCTTTATATTTTTATAATTTAATGAAAAACATAACCATTCAGATAAGTTAACTTATGACACTTGTTGATATAAGGATAAAATGAGTCTGAATAATTTCTATATGCCACAATATCCCGTAATAGTCCGGTTGTTAGAGCCACTGTGGTTCAAAGCTTTTTTCTTCAAAAGGTTACTAGGTTACCGCTTTTTCAGTTATTGAATTTAGATGCGTTAACAAAGTTCTGATACTTTAGTAACGGGTATTGCTTTGATAGAGACAGTTATTTCGGTGTTAACTCAAGAAAGCAGTCTTAAAGACTCATATTCACTAATATTTTACATTGACTACGATCTTTTGTTAACATTTCGAATCCTTTAATAACAATGTCGTCCAATGCAATATTACTTGTAATGACTGCATTACCATCAATACTGCCACTTGCCAGTAGACGAATGACTTCTGGGAATAAGCGGACATATGCATAAGATCCACTGATTTTAGCCTCAGTTCTAACAATCAAATTAGGATCAAAATTTACTGGTTTCTCCCATACACTAACAATTTTAAATTCACCTCCAGGGCGAACTGCACTTACTCCGCTTGTAAATGTAGCTTGAACACCTGCAGCATCATATGCAACATTTACGCCACCGTTTGTTTTCTCACGTATAAATGCAACTGCATCAGTATCAATTGGATTAATGACGTAATTTGCTCCTAGTTCTAAAGCTTTTTGACGTCGTTCATCTGATACTTCGACTACAAAAATCTCACTAGCTCCTGCTGCTTTGACAGCTTGTAATAACAATAATCCGATGGGACCAGCACCAAAAATTGCAGCAGAATCTCCAAGTTTTAATTGACTTTGACGGACTGCATGCACTGCAACTGCAGTTGGCTCAGCGAGAGCACCAAGCTCTAAACTCATATTTTCAGGTAAATGGAAAATATTCTCTTGTTTTACGATTGCAAATTGGGCAAATCCACTTGAAACTGTATATCCATACCCTTGACGCTCAGTACATAAATTCATAAAACCTCGTTGACAATTGTCACATTTTCCACAAGGAATAAGAGGTTCAACGGCTACTCGATCTCCGACTTTCGCATTTGTTACGTCATCTCCTACTTCCACAACTACACCCGAAAACTCATGGCCCAAAACAGGTTGTGTACGCATAGGATAAGTACCTGCTAAATACTCATGCATATCACTACCACAAATACCAGCGTATTCAACTTTCAACTTAACCATACCTTTTTCAAGGGAAGGTAATTTTGCTTCTTCTATTCGAATATCTTTTGCTCCATATATTTTTGCTACTTTCATCTACTTTACCTCTTTCCTTTAAGTTGCTTTAGATCACTTTCTTAATTGAAGTGATCCTTTTTTATTTGAAATGTATAAAATTTAATACAAGTTGGAAAGGATGAAAGTGTCACTATTACATACTTTTCCTTGGGCTATAACGACCTCGCCGTTATAGCTTTTATAATTTCTTTTTAAAAGGCTATGAACTATACAAATATAGTTATCCAATCATATTAATAGTAGTGTTAAGCTAGTTTCTTAGTTTGACACCTCTTGATTTGTTGGTTTGGGGCCACTCTGGTCAGGTGGCCCTTTTAACCCTTTTGTAAATCACATATTCATAGTAGTAATATTTTTTACTTCATTACATATATTAGCTTCGGGATGGTAAACATCGCCCCAGATGTTTTTACAATGCTGTCCCTCTTTACCAATCAAGAATAAAGATTCTGGTCTTGTGTTTACAGGATTAGGTATTAAATTAATGTCTACAAAACAACAATAATGAATCAGGAGACTTTGCCGGACTGATGCCCTCATTTTCATACGGACAAAAAGGTACATAAATCATTTTGTTAGCTGAGAGGGTTCTAATTTGTATTACTAAAACATGTTTTCACAAGTTTTTAACATGGATACTGCAAATTTCTTTATCATGTAAGGGTAATGTGAAATAATATTTTAAATCAACCGTATATACTACTATTTAAACTTAATTGTTGGAATATTCGAACTATTAAGTCTGTTAATGAAGATGTTGCTAATACTGTTATTTTCCTATTGTCAGATATATCAAAGCATTACACAGGTGCAACATTTGATATAAATAATGGTGTATATCTAAGGTAGTTCAAGAACTTATTCAACTGTTATGCTAAACTAATTATTTACTCAACAATCGGGTGCCTTTATTTAGGAACGCGTCTTTTTCTTTTAAAGGACCAGATTGTTTAGTTACGCTTAGTAAAATGAAGAAATGTTTTAAAAATAAGGACAGGGATATTTGGGGCAACCAAAAAGGTGCACTAACGAGTGCACCTTTTTGATTTATGAATTATATATAAATCTGTTCATATTTACAATGTCTTTATGTGAAAGGGGGCTAAGGTTAGGATTTGAAAGCATTTCTATTACCTTATCTCGTAGGAATGGGGCTTTTTCTTTATTTGCCTTTTTCAATACTTTTGTTAGTTCTTCTTTTGTTAGTTCTGTGCAGTATGCAGGAGTTCCCGGCTGTTGTCTCCACGAATCACTTAAAGAACCACCATCTACTGTATCAAAGCCTAGCTGGTTTACTACATCCATGATTATTTGTTTTTGCGATACGTCATTACCAGCAATCGCCATAGCAATGCGTTCAATAGTACCTTCTAGCGTTCCTTTATTTTCTAAAGTATAGGCTAGTAAGTTATTGAAAGCTTTGATGGTAGGTCTACCTAATTGATTTGAGACCCAAACACTTTCAACCATCCCGTTCTCGATTTCTTCAATTTTATCGTCTCTAAAAGGATAATAATTAGAAGTATCTACAATGATTACTTCCTCTCCGACTTGATCGATAATGTTCCGAATACTTGGTATTGCTTTTGTAGGGAGAGGGAGGATAAGAACTTCAATATTTGTAATTGCTTCCTCTGCACGCACAGGTATTCCAGCAAGATCTTTCCCTTCTAAACGTTGAATTCCTAGTGAATCTGCAATTTTAACATCATGCCCATTCTCAATTAATTTTTTAGAAATAATTGCCCCGATTGTTCCTGCACCTATAATTCCAAATCTCATTATTGTTCCTCCTATAGAATTTTTATATTACATATCAAAACTTAGACCTATCTTTTTGATATTAAAAACGTATTGAGTATTCTTGTTACATATACTAGAATAAAATCATTTCTCACTTTTTTGAAGTAGGCAATAAAAATTGATGTAGTACATTTTTTTGTACTTAAATAGTAGGAAGAAGGTGAAAAGGTGGCTAGAATATCTAAGGTTGGATGTGACAAAGAGTATCTTAAGGAACACAGAGATGTACATGGCATTACCTATACCCAAAATATACTTTCTGGACGTTGGAAATATCTTATTCTTTGGTATTTAAAGTCTAAAGAGCGTCGTTATAGTGAAATCAAAGTTTTTTTAGGAGATATTTCACAAGGTTCTCTTACAAAGCAACTTCGAGAATTAGAAGCAGATGGTTTAATTAACCGCAAAGTTTTTCCAGAGGTGCCTCCTCGTGTAGAGTATTCATTAACCTCAAAAGGGAAAGAACTCATTCCTATAATTGATTTGATGGAAGAGTTCGGGAAGAAGTTTGCGGAGCAAGTAGACTAACCAGATGCATTTTTGCATTTACTACTATTCAACAATAGGGCGCTATTCTGTAATTAAGATCAGCGCTCGTTTTCATTAAAGGGCCATTTAATTGAATAACTCCTTTGATAAAATTAAAGAATGTATATTACAATTTAGGCAAGAATAAAAAAGTCGTAGAAAATCCGACAAAGGTTTATCCATTACAAAGAGTATTGTGTCTATATTAATTAGAATTATGGTAGATAAAGGGCTAAGCGTCATTAGTGTTGACGGGGCATTACTAAGGGTTGTTTTTTAATCAATATGTATTATAATAGTTAATATTATAAGTGAGAAAGGAGGCAAAAAGTGATGGAAACTGTTTTTATGAACATGGAAAAAGAAGTAAAGTCGTATAGATTGTTAGGGGATTTGCTTACAACGGGATTAGTCTGCCCTTTTTTAAGCAAACTTCATATAGAAAACAGCTACCGGAAGCTTTTTGCATTCTTATTTTAGAATTTGTAAAATATCTTTAAATGACTGACTCTTTGAGTTTTGATTAAATAGATGCATTTATTAGGCGCCGGTTACGGCGTCTTTTTGTGTTTTAAAGCAAAATTTGTAGGATATTACTAAACAATTTTGTACTTATTAAAGGTTTACGCAATCTTTAGGCGCCGGTTTATTCGGCGCCTTTTTTGCGTTCTAAAGGAGGAAAATTGATATGCATATGTTTTTGTGGCTTCCTGTTTGATGAAAATCATGAAACAGGCTGCTCAATATTTATAAAGAAAGAGTGATAAAAATGTTACTTCAATTAAACAATATTAGTAAAAGTTATTTAGGTGATCCAATACTTTCAGATATATCAATGAAAATTGAGGCAGGCGACCGGGTTGGTCTTATAGGAGTGAATGGCGCTGGAAAATCAACCTTATTACAGATGATTGCTGGGGATATCCCTTACGATAATGGGGAAATTTATATTGCAAAAGAAACAAAGGTTGGCTATTTCCGCCAAAATAGTGGACTAGAAATGGAAAATACGATTTGGAATGAAATGTTAAATGTCTTCTCTTATCTTCTTGAAATTGAAAAAGAACTTCGCGAGTTAGAAAGAGCAATGGGTGAACCTGCGTTAATAGCTGATCCCGTAAAATATGAAAAAATGATGAAGCGTTATGCAGCAAAATCAGAATGGTTTATGGAGCACGGTGGTTATGAAATAGAAGCAAAAATTCGTGGTGTTCTGCATGGAATGGGCTTTGGAGATTTTTCTAGAGACACACTCATTCATACGTTAAGTGGAGGTCAGAAAACGAGGCTTGCTTTAGCTAAAATCCTATTGGAAAAGCCTGATTTGCTTATCCTTGATGAGCCAACAAATCATTTGGATCTTACTACTTTAGCTTGGTTAGAAGGTTATTTACGTTCATATTCTGGTACTATCCTTGTTGTTTCACATGATCGTTACTTTTTGGATTCACTTGTAACCATTATTTATGAAATTGAGCGGACAGAAGCACGACGATATGTAGGAAACTATTCGAAATATGTTGAGAACAAAGTGAAAGACCGTGAACTTCTAGCTAAGAAATATTCAATACAGCAAGAACAAATTGCAAAGATGGAAAATTACATTCAACGGAACATTACCATGGCAACGTCTTCTAAAAGTGCAAAAAACAAACGAAAGCAGCTTGAGAGAATTGAACGTATTGATACACCTATCAAAGACTTAAAACGTGCACAGATGTCGTTTTCAATAGAAAAAGCGTCTCATAAAGAGGTGTTACAAGTTAGAGATATTGATATCTATGTCGGAGTAGGTACTGAACAAAAACCTCTATTAAAGAATATTAGTTTCCAGCTACGACGAGGTGAAAGGGTAGCATTAATTGGTTCAAATGGTGTTGGAAAGTCAACATTACTTAAGACGTTACTCGATGTTTATAAACCAAAAAGTGGCGTAATAACTTGGGGAAATGGAGTTACGATTGCTTATTACGATCAAGAGCAGTCAGCTTTACATTCCAATAATACAATATTAGATGAGGTGTGGAATGCATTCCCTCATATAGAAGAGGCTAAAATTCGTACTGTACTTGGGAATTTCTTGTTTACGGGCGAAGATATTTTTAAGAAAATCTCTGCTCTTAGTGGTGGTGAAAAAGCACGTGTTGCGTTATCCAAGCTTATGTTACAAAATGCTAATGTTCTTATTATAGACGAGCCAACAAATCATTTAGATTTATTTAGTAAAGGGGTGTTGGAATCTGCACTAAAGAATTATGAGGGTACATTGTTCTTTATTTCTCATGACCGTTATTTTTTGAATAAGCTGGCTGACAAAATGTTGGAACTCTCTCCAACAGGAGTCAATGTATATGACGGCAACTATGATGACTATGTTGAAGCAAAATCGCAAAAAGAGAAAGAAGTAGCTCGTCTCTTGGCTAGGGTATAAAAAAATGATGAAGAAGGAATGCCTATGTAGGGGGCCACCGACTACTTAAAAATCAAATTTTAATAACTCAGGTTCAAATTGAAAAATAACATAGAAAAGAGGAAATATATATGTTTAATGAAAATCAAGTTGCTGTCGTAACAGGTGCAGGTAGTGGAATCGGTAGAGCTACAAGTATAAAATTCGCTGAAAATGGGTATAAAGTGGTGCTAGTTGATTTCAACGAAGTTACAGGTCAAGAAACTCTTAAGCTTGTTCAAAACAAAGGTGGAGAAGGTATTTTTATAAAAGCAGATGTCTCGAACGAGGAAGATGTTCAAAACTATATAAACCAAACTATTGATAATTATAATCGTATTGATGTCTTTTTCAATAATGCGGGTATTATTCAAAAATTTGCACCATTCACAACTGTGGAAACAAAAGAATACGAAAGAATTATGGACATAAATGTAAAGGGGATTTTCCTTGGAATGAAATATGTGATCCAAGTGATGGAGAAGCAAGGTAAAGGATCTATTATCAATACGGCTTCATCAGCAGGCATTCGTCCAGAGCATAGCATTGCTGTTTATTCTGCAAGTAAACATGCCGTAATAGGTATGACTAAAGGGGCTGCAATTGAATACGCTAATAAAGGTATTCGAATCAATGCTGTTTGCCCAGGAGGAATCGTTACACCACTATTTAAAAGTGTAGGGGAAACTCTAGAAAAAACAGGATACGTACCAGAAGAAATGTCGCGTGTTAGAATGGGGCGTCATGGAGAACCTGAAGAGGTTGCAGAAGCAGTTTTGTTTTTAGCTTCCGATAAATCAAGTTTCATGGCTGGTTCGGTTATAACAGTTGATGGTAGCTTAACAGTATAAAAATAATATCTTTTAAGCAATGAAGAAATAAGAGGGTGTCTCGTTTAAACTAGAGACAACCTCTTAATGAAATGTAATCCTTGTTGCTTTATTAAATAAATATTTGTATAGAAAATTATTATTGAGTATGAAAGGAGGCAAAAAGTAATGGAAACTGTAACTAATGTAGTGTTATCAAAAGAAGTGAAAGCACATTTGCTATTTGGAAGGGTTGCTTGTAATGGGACTAGTCTGTCCTTTTTTAAGCAAACTTCATATAGCAACGGTGGCCAAAGGCTTTTTGCATCCTTATTTTAGCAAAAAATGTTTAATACAGATTTGAGAATTAGCTTAAATAAACTTAGTTATGACTAGGCGCCGGCTCTGCTAGGCGTCTTTTTGTGTTCCAAACTAAAATACACAGTATAGTCTCGAGTTTTTTAATAAGAGTACTATACACTTTTTAGGCGCCGATTTGATTCGGTGCCTTTTCTTTTTTTAAAGAAAGAAAATGTAGAGTTATTCTTTAGAGTTAATCGCATTGTTGTTGATACGAATCACTCAATTAATATTTAGAAAATACGGATATCTGACAGTCTAATAATCGGAGGATCATATAATGAAACATATAAATACGAAGACTAAATATGAAAGTATAAAGCAATTTTTAAAAGAACTAGGACAACCAAATTATAGATACAAGCAAATGACTGATGCTATTTTTAAGCAACGTATTAGTGAATTTGAACAAATGACTATATTACCAAAAAAAGTTCGTGAAGAACTAATAAAGGAGTTTGGGACAAATATTCTCAACATCAAACCAGTATTTGAACAATCATCAGATCAAGTTAGAAAAGTCCTTTTTGAAATCTCAGGTAATGATAAGGTGGAGGCAATAGGGTTGAAATATCGAGCTGGATGGGAATCATTTTGCTTGTATATATGAACAAAAAAATGAAAATAAGGCCTATGAAAAGCTTATATGGTCCCTAAATTCAGTTACACTATGTTTAATTCATAATTGTTATTTGGAATCAATTTGTCCGTTCTGTAAAAAAGAAAATAAACAGTTAGATTTGAATTCTGTAATTGGTTTTTGTTCGAAATGTAAGAATTGGTTAGGTTCTAATCTTGTAATAAATAATAATACATGTGATGAAACTACAAAATGGCAGATGTGGGTATACAAAAATGTTGAAGAACTTATGAAAAGTGAAATGAAAGAGTTTCTCAATCGTGATTATATTTTAAATGCAGTAAGTAATTTATTGACTGAATATTTCAATCCAACTAATAATTCGATATACAATTTAGCGAATAATATTGGTTTTGATAGAGCAATTATAGTTCAATGGAAAAAGAAAACTAAGAAGATTTCTTTTGAATCTTTATTAATATTAAGTTTTTGCGTAAACGTTTCTATAGAGAAAATACTATTTAAGGAAAATGAGTTTAGTATTAATAAAAATCAAATTAGAAGAATTAACAAAGAGTTATTTAACAGAAAGAGTTTTATAAGACTTAGCATTGAAGAAAAAAGAATTGCACTTAATAAGTATATTAATAGTGAAGAGTATCCACCACTTAAATTAAGTGATGTAACTAAACAAATTGGATATAAAAGTAATGAATCATTAAGGTCATTTTTTCCAGAAGAATGCCGATTAATAAGCGCAAGATATAAAGCGTATAAATCCAAAGAAAAATCTGAACAACTAAGTAAAATAAAACAGCAAATTAGTGAATGTGTACTTACAGCTTTTGAAGAAGGGAAAGTGCTTAATAAGAATTACATATATAGCAAAGTTAAGGTAGGGAAGCAATTTGCAAATACTGAAATTCGGGATTATATAAAGAAGGTTTTAGAACTTAACCGTAAAGACCTTTATTGAAGAAATCGAAAAAGGTTAAATATTCTTGTGAAGTGAATCATGCATTTAGCTTCGAGTTCAGATAGAATATGTCACAAGAGCTCTTTGCTGTTTATTGACATAAGGGGATTTTATTTTGTTCGATGCCTACAAATGATTAAAATTGTAGGCATTTATTTATTTGATTTTCTACATAATGAACTGACTAGTTATCTATTGTAAATCTTTAATCATACATATGCCAAAAGTAAAAAAATTAATCAAAATAATGCCAAGAGTAATAGTTAAATTCAATTGATATCAATATAACAACTTTAAATACATAGGGTATTTAAAGCAAGTAGCTTGAAAGGGGTGGCATTACTGTGTTGGCAAGTATATCGTTAAGAAATTGGCGAAGATATACTTAAAATCACATGTTAAATTGTGACGAAAAGCATAAATCTCCTAAATGGAAAGTTTATGCTTTATTTTATTTTAGGAAATTTTATAGTTGAATATTCACATCTTAGGTAATCCAAAAAATTTTGTACTATTAAAAATAAGTATTTTATTCAACAATCGCGCCATATTGTGCAAAAACACTTCTTTATAAAAAAGCTCCGCTAACCTCTTCACAAATTCTTAAAAAATAATAATTATACTCATTTCAGCCTAATTACCGATAGCATATTAAATGATTATTCTTTATGATTAATAGGTCGTAAAAGAGACTATCAGGTATATCCTGCAAATATATGAAATGATAGGTGGAAACAATGAATTATCAAGTTTTATTATATTACCATTACACGAAAATTGAAGATCCAGCGGCGTTTTCGGAAACGCATTTAGCAATGTGTAAAGAAATCGGTTTAAAAGGTCGTATTTTAGTAGCCAATGAGGGCATTAACGGTACGGTATCAGGTACGATTGAGCAAACAGAGCAATACATGGCAAACATGCAAGCTGACTCGTTATTTGAAGGCATTGTCTTCAAAATTGATGCGGCAGATGGCCATGCATTCAAAAAAATGCACGTACGCCCACGTCCTGAGTTAGTAAACTTAGGCTTAGAAGCAGACGTTAACCCGCATGAATTAACAGGTCGCTACCTGTCACCAGAACAATTCCTTGCTGAAATGCAAGATGAAAATACAGTAGTATTAGATGTGCGTAACACGTATGAATACGATGTCGGCCATTTTCGTGGCGCGATTCGACCAGATGTAGAAAACTTCCGTGATACACCGGAATGGGTACGTGAAAACCGCGAGCTATTCGAAGGGAAAAATGTTTTAACATATTGCACGGGTGGGATTCGTTGTGAGAAGTTTTCAGGTTGGATGAAACGTGAAGGCTTTGGCGATGTCGGTCAATTACATGGCGGTGTTGCAACATACGGAAAAGACCCTGTTGCGAAAGGCCAATTATGGGACGGTCAAATGTACGTATTTGATGAGCGTTTAACGGTGCCAATCAATCAAGTAGAGCATGTGATTATCGGTCGTGATCACTATGACGGTGAACCTTGTGAACGTTACATTAACTGTGCAAACCCTGAATGTAACAAGCAAATCATCGCATCTGAAGAAAATGAATCCAAGCATTTAGGGGGCTGTACAATCGAATGTACAACGCATGCGCGTAATCGCTACATCGTGCGTCACAATTTAACAGAAGAGCAAGTAGCTCAAACAATTAATGCGTTACAAGCATAAGCATAAAAAGCTGTCTAAACAAAAAACGTCATTAAATATCTTTCATAACCTCAACCAACTATATAGAGGTACTTAGACCACTCTATGTAAGTGTTTAAACTATCCATTTCAAAATTGGACTAGTCTGCTCGCTTACATAGGGTGTTTTTTCTTCAATGTAATTTTATTGGAATACACTACTAGCAAAAAATGTTTGAGTTTAAAGAATCTTGTCTTTTAATAGATGGGATTCTTTTTTGTCTTATTATGGGTATAAGCAGAGAAGCACACTTAAATTAATAAAATTACTGTGGATGCTAGGAGTTAGTACATCCTGCACTTCTAATTAAAGAATCTTTACAATAATCACATTCTACTTTTACTTCAACACGGCTACAATCCATTAAATCATTGACATTTACTTCGAGGTTGTCAAAAAGACTTGTAAAAGTATATTCGTTTTCAATTCATTATTTATTATTTATTATTTAATTATACTGTTTATTCTGAATACAAAGAAAAATTATGTAAAGGAAGAAAAAAAGGGCGTATAATAAAAATTAATCCGGATATATAAGATGGGCAATTATAACAAAATTTATCTTTATTTAATTATAAAGCATTAAGGGTTAGTAGATTTAATATTTGAAAGTTTTTCATTAACAGAAATCATACAGATTAAATAATCTGTTGATTTTTGTAATGAATACATTGAAATATTTACTCCATAGATATTTCATATATAGAGGAGGGGTATTATGGAAAGAGTAAAAAAAAGGATTTTTCACTATAAGAATGAGTATGTGAAAAATGTTAAATTAGTACAGCATGATATAGCTACTAATAGGAGATATAGGTTAGATATAGAATTGAAGAATGGTGATAACGACAAAGCGGTCCATTTAATGATGATCAATCCAAGTAAAGCAAATGAGGAAATTTCCGACAACACTCTAAATCGTATTATAAAATACGTTTCTTTAAATAACTCTGCTGGTGTTTTACAGGACATAGGGAAAATTATTATTACTAATCTTTATGTAGTATGTGAGATATATCAAGAAAAAGTGGATGAATATATTTCAGTACAAAGTTTGGATTTTGTTAAAGGGATAGATACTGACGGAAAGTATAATAATAATATGATAATTGAAATGGCTAACAAAGAGGCTCAGTTTATAATTATTGCTTGGGGAAAAGGTGACATATTTGGTTACGACAATAGGATTCAAGAAATTTTTTCTTTAATTAAAGACAAGGAAATGTATCATATGGAGGATTTGACGCAAGAGGGGTATCCAAGGCATCCTCGGACTTGGGCTTATTCTTGGAAATTAAAAAGATATAAGATTTAGGGATAAAGTATTGGGAATTAAATATCCTATTCCCCTATTAATTAATCTATAAAATGTAAACCTTAGTTTAATATCTAGAATGATGTAGCCATCTCATTAGAGGTGGTCTTTTTTATTTACGAAATAAGTTGCACCTCCTAGTCCAAACGACATGTGGGTGCTATCATTGAAATAATGTGTAACTTTATCGGGGGGATTGAAGATGGCTCTACTGCAAGAAGAGTTGAAAATAACGTGGATGCAAGACTTACTTGGTATGAAATTAGCTTTACCATCATATCAACGTCCGTATAGTTGGAGTGTGCAGTCCACAAATACGCTTTTTTTCGATACATATCAAGCTTATCAAGAAGGTATAAAAGAATACAGAATTGGTTCTGTTATTTTACATAAAGAAAATGAAAAATATAATATTGTTGATGGCCAGCAGCGATTGACAACCCTTTCGATTCTTCTTTACTGCTTAGGCGATGAAGCGCAAGGGCTATTACAAGAAAAATATAGTCAACTATCGAATGATGTAATCGTCACAAATTATAAAATTTTATCGAAGCGGCTTAGTGAATTTTCTGCAGATGAGCTAAGCGATTACAAAAGGTATTTACTATCACAATGTAGTGCAGTGCAAATTGTTACAAACAGTGAGCAAGAGGCTTTTCAATTTTTTGATTCACAAAACTCGCGGGGGAAAGAGTTAGATCCACATGATTTATTGAAGTCGTATCATTTACGTGAGATGGAAGATGCGGATGAACAACAAAAGGTCAATATTATTAACAAGTGGGAAAATTTAAACCAAAATCATTTGAATGACTTATTTAAAAATTATCTTTACCCTTTGACACAATGGTATAAAGGAAAGAATGGTGTGGATTATTCTTCAAATAAAATCGATGTCTTTAAAGGAATAAAAAGCTCGAATGTGTTTAATTATGCAATCTATCATAAAGCAAGTAACCTTTTTGTAGATCAGTTTAATGCAAATGGCAGTAGTGAACTACTAGCAACTAGAGCTTTAAATCAATTTCAATTAACACAACCGCTGATAGCTGGAAATCGATTTTTTAATTATACGCTGCACTACAGAAAGCAACTTGAGGAAATACAAAAATTAATTAAGAAAGTTCATACCAATGAACAAGTTCCAGATAAGGGTTCGGGCAATGTATACATTAAACAGCTATATGAATGTGCGTTGTTATTTTTTGCAGATCGGTTTGGCTTGGAAAACCTATCTAAAGGTGAAATGCAGCAACTATATTCATGGTGCTTTTCATTAAGACTGACGATGGAGTCTGTGCGTCTGCAAACAATTAATAAATATGCAAGAGGAAAACATGAACGTTTAAACAATGGTTTGGAGCTGTTTTCAAAAATTAGTGAAATGAATCATCCAGAGGAATTAAAGTTGATTGTTTTAGAGCAACCAGCTTTTGATAATAAAAATATAGAAAAGTATAAAGCGGTGTACACGTTACTTTGTGAATGGAATAGGTGGTAGGCAGTGGATAAAAATTTAAAAGTCATCCCGGTATCAAGCATTTTTGCTAATTGCAGTTACAAAGTGCCGATTTATCAACGTAACTATGCTTGGGGAGAAATGCAAATTGAACAACTTATAGAAGATATTTTAGGTTCAATTAACGATCCTAGCAAAAACTATTTTCTTGGCAATCTTATTGTGAATCAAACGGATATAAATGTTTATGAGGTAATAGATGGACAACAACGACTGACAACATTATTTCTATTAGAAAATTATCTTGGCACAAAATTTGCGCAGGATGCGTTAATATTTGAGGCGCGAGATAAGTCAAACCGTACACTTACCATGTTAAATAAAGGCGATCATGATGGATTAATGGAGGAGTTATCTGCTAGTGAAATTTTGAACGGATATCAAGTTATTGATAACTATTTTAAAACGAAAAAAATAGACAAAATTGAGTTGAATAAAAAACTTGAAAAGGTTTTTCTTGTTCGTGTACAAGTTCCACAAGATATCGATTTAAATCATTACTTTGAAATTATGAATACTCGAGGAGAGCAACTTGAGCTCCATGAAATAGCAAAAGCAAAGTTTTTAGAAGTTTTAGATACAAAACACGATAAAAAAACGGCAGCATTGATTTGGGATAAGTGCGCTGATATGGATTCGTATATCCAAATGAATTTTGACCCTACTGTTAGAAATGCACTTTTTACAAACGATTGGACGAGCCTTAAGGATAATATAAACGATTTTGATTCTATTAAAATGTACGTTCCGACTGCTGAAGATGACAATACAGCAGTTCCACTAATTGATATTTTAAAAGAAGGTAAACTTCGTCATACTGCAGTAAGTAAGGAAGAGGTGGAGACAGAACGTTTTGAATCAACTGTTTCATTTCCTAATTTTTTACTGCAAGTAAATGCCGTTATCGCTAAGTTAGCAGAAGAAGATGCAACACTTGATGATAAACACTTTTTAAATAATTTATCTTGGGCGTGGGCTGATGCAGAAAAAGCAAAGCACTTCTTATACCATATGTTAAAATGTCGAGTGCTGTTTGATAAATATATATTGAAACGAGAATATGCTAAAAACTATAAAGAAGAGGGAAGATGGTCATTACTACGTTTGGAGAAATATAATGATCAGAGGGGAGCTAAACCCAAATATGTAGGCACTTTTGGGGATGACGATAGTCAGAGCAATAAACAAATAAGAACGCTGCAATCCTGCTTACGTATAACGTATACATCCCCTAAGACGATGCATTGGATTTCAGTAGTTTTAACAAAGTTATTAGCAGATGAATCATGTAACATGATTAAAATTCTCGAAGACTACTGCACAACAAAAATTAAGAAATCAGAATTTGAGGATAGTAGTGGATTTGGCTTTGAACGAATCGTATTTACTTACCTTGATTATCTATTATACAAAGATGGTTATTCTTACTTAAATAAAGAGCTTATCCAACCAATGCGCGACGATTGGCAATTTCAATTTAGAAGTTCCATTGAACACTTCTATCCACAACATCCAGTGGAAAGTGAACCTTGGGAATCAGATGACCTCCATGGGTTTGGCAACCTAGCCTTAATAACGGTATCAGGAAACTCGAAATTTTCCAATGTATCGCCAGAGGGCAAAATCAGCACGTTCCGAAAAGTCATTGACCAAAGTTTGAAATTAAAAATTATGAGCGAATTAGTCAATCTAGATGATAAAAAATGGACCAAACAAAAAGCAAGCGAGCATAAAGAGGAAATGTTTAAGATTTTAAAGGCTAGTATTAATGGGTGAAGTGGATACTGAGGACACAATTAAAACATTTTTGCAAAGCTGAATATAATAAATAGGATAGGAGGATATACGATGAAACAAAAGAAATCTTTAAAGTTTAAAATTTTCACTGGAATTTTTGCTTTGTTAATACTACTTGTTGCGGGATTTTTTATTTATGTAAGTTCATACTATAAGGCCAGCTCGTTAGCTTTGGATAGTTTAAAATCTGACGAAGTCGTTAAAGTCGAAGAAAATGGAGATATTTTATTTGAACCAGTATCGAACGCTAAAAATATCGGATTTATTTTCTATCCAGGAGCAAAGGTAGAAGCTTCAGCATATGCACCTTTAGCTAAAGAGATAGCAGCAAAAGGTTATACAGTTAGTATTGCTAACATGAGCTTTAACTTAGCCATTTTTTCACCGAATAAAGCAGACAATATAATAAGTAATCATAAAGAAATTGATACTTGGGTGATTGGAGGACATTCTTTAGGGGGTGTCATGGCAGCAGATTATGCACTGAAAAATGATAAAATAAAAGGCTTGGTACTATTAGCATCTTATCCCCAATCAAAAACAAATCTAAGTAGTCAACCAATAAAAGTCTTATCACTATGGGGAAGCAATGATAAAGTTGCAGACTTAAACAAAGTAAAAGATGCTAAAAACATTATGCCGAGTGACGCACGTTTTATCGAAATAAACGGTGGCAATCATGGAGGTTTTGGAGATTATGGTCATCAAAAGGGTGACGGTGAGTCTTCTATTACAAATAAACAGCAGATGATGGAGACTTCACAATATATTGTTGAAATGTTGGATAGTTTGAATTAGGAATGATTCGGGAAACTCCAAAATTGAACTGCACCCCAATTGTTAGACACAAACTTAATCATTGGAGGTGCAGTTTTTTTTGTGGTACAAATGAATAGATCCTTGCGGAGTAAAGCACTGAAGTGTTAACAGTAAATGATCATATTAGTTTAGTTTCTACTTATGAAGATCATCAAACTACTTTCAATGAATGTTGATTGTACTCTTTATGTTTTAAAATGCTTATACTATAATTATAGGAAATATTGTATTTTTTACCAATGTAAATATTTTATCCAGTACAATTATTTTCTGATTGATAATGAAATAAAGGGTATTTTATAGAAAAGAATAAGGTGAAAACTATGCATACACTTGATGAAAAAATATTAAGTAGACTACAACAGAGTGCACCAGAAAATTGCACAATTGTCCCTAGAAGTACGCCTGTAATTGCATTTGGGAGGTTTAGAACTGCAGAGATTGCTACTATTAGCTTAAATCCGAGTTATAAAGAATTTGATTTGGTTAATGGGAAAAATAGGTTTCATACTCTGGATAGTTTAGGATTACATAGTTATGCTGATATTAAAGCAGAACATGGAGAACAGATACTAGATTATTGCGAAAGATACTTTGAGAGAAATGTGGTTTATAAAGATTGGTTTAATCGAATTTCAACATTTATTAAGAATTCCACTGGATACGATTATTATGAAGGAACAGCTTGTCACCTAGATTTAAGCCAATGGGCTACAAAAGACATATGGGGAAAATTAAATAATTATCAACAAAAGGATTTAGTAAGTACTGGTGACATAGAATTGCTAGGGGAAATAATTAAGTATGGGAATTTTCATACTTTATTTTTAAATGGAAAGAAAACTACAATGGAGATTTTTAATTTCTTTGATGTACAACCTAAAAAGGTATTGTTACGTCAAACAACAAAAATAGATGGGAAAATTAAAAATAAAGTTGAAGGGTTCGTATCTACAACGAGAAGTATTGCTGGGGTAGAAATCGGAAGAGAAATTACATTAATAGGTTGGAATACCTATGTGAAATATGCAGGTGAAGATGTTTTGATGTTAATTTCTGAGTGGATAGAAAACGAATTAAGTAAAAGATGACTATTTATAAATATTGAAGCCATAGGTTGCTCAATTGAAAGGAGCTACTATGGCTTTTATTATTTGTAATGAACGAATACGTACTTAAAAAACGAGTTTATGTATTAAAACAATTATATATACATAAATACTTTGAAGACTTTAGCTATAATAGAAGTAATGAATAGAAGAGGAGAACATAATGAACCACTATATCGTCATGCAAGGGCACACCTATCAAGAAGAAAAAGAAGCAGAAATCATTTGGTCACCACAAAAAGATAAAGGCGGAAACACTCCGCACTCATGGCGACGTATGGAGGAAGTTAGCTCAGGAGATCGTATTTTTCATTACGTAAAAGGAAAAATCGTTGCGATTAGCATTGCGCTGTCTGATTGTGAGGAAGGCAAAAAGCCTGCTTCTCTAACAACATATGACCAGTGGGAAGAGCAAGGTTTTCTCGTGAAGCTGCAATACCATGAATTAGAACAACCATTAATGATTAAAGATTACTTTAATGAGTTGAAAGTGTTATTGCCTGTTAAATACTCAGCTTTCCAGCAAGATGGGGATGGAAACCAAGGCTATTTATATCCATGTAATGAAGAACTTGCGATCAAGCTATTAGATATTATTAGTGATATGAATATTTATCAAGTGGATGATGAACAGCTAGAATTTGCGATTGGCACGGTAGTACGTACAGAACGAAATACGCTTATTCCAGTGATTACCGAAACAGAAGCGGAAGCGAAACGTAAAATTCGTATTGGCCAAGAGAAATTTAAAGCGGCTTTAATCCCTTTATGGAATCATCAATGCGCACTTTGTGGTATTGAGCTACCGGCGCTTCTACGCGCAAGCCACTCTAAGCCTTGGCGCGAAAGTTCGAATGAAGAACGCCTAGATCCGTATAATGGTGTATTGCTTTGCTGTAATCATGATGCATTATACGATCAAGGTTATATTACATTTGATGGAACAGGCTTAATTCACATCTCAGAACGAATTCCAGCAGCGAATTATGGAATGTATAACATTCATCAAAAGATGAAGGTTTTAAGATATGAAGAGAATAAGCAGTATTTTAGATGGCATAGGAAAAATATATTTCGATAATATGAAATGCAGGATGGGTTTAAAACCTCTCTGCATTTTTTTATGCTTTGAAAACCCCTTCATGTTTTATGTAACCCTGCACTCTATCAATAATCTCTAGCATATAAATATCGCTAAGAGGTTATTTTTTGAATGTTAATGCTCTAATGATTAACATTCGTCAGTATCACCATGTTTTTATCTATAGTACTTTTAAAGGGTATGTACTTATTACTATAGAATACATACTTATAAAAAGTGAACTGAAGATCAAGTTAAAGGAGGTAAGGTGAGATTCCTCTGATATCAGAAGATAGGCTTCTAGTTTGAGAAAGAATATTGCTCGTCAGAATAGAAAGATAGAATTAAAAGGAGAGGATGTTGATAGTGGTTAAAAAAATGGCGTTGCTTGCTGTTTCATTGATGATGGTAATATGCATTTTAAATTTTGGAACTCAGAAGATAGATGCTGCTTCTACAACGTTATCGCCGAAACTAACAGCGACATTTGATGGGACCTCATCTTATGTAGGTGGCTACAGTGGGGATTTGTATGCTGGTTATATTTCTGCTGCAGGTTCGTTTAAATCGGGGTTGGGTTTCGTTTTGTCTAGTATTACAGGAGTAAGTACAGCTTCAGGCGACCCCATCTTTAGTTTCCCAGTTGCCCAAGTGAATACAGTAATTGACAATGGAAATACTGCGCCAACAATGACGGGAATTGGTAATAAAACAGTTAATGAGGGCAGTCAGCTGACATTCACTGCATCAGCAACAGATGCAGATGCAGATATACTAACTTATAGCTTAATCAATGCACCAACAGGAGCGAGCATAAATGCTACGACAGGCGTATTTACTTGGACACCAACAGAGGCCCAGGGGCCAGGCATCTATGCATTTACCGTGCGTGTGAGTGACGGAATGTTACTAGCTGAAGAAAGTATTACAGTTACGGTGAATGAAGTAAATAGTGCTCCAATGTTACAAGCAATTGGTTATCAAACAGTTGATGAGGGTAGTCAGTTGACATTCACGGCAATAGCAACAGACGCTGATTTACCAGCCAATACGTTAACCTATAGCTTGGTTGGTGCACCAACAGGAGCGAGCATAAATGCCCTGACAGGTGTATTCACCTGGACACTAACGGAAGCACAGGGGCCAGGCATCTATATATTTTCAGTGCGTGTAAGTGACGGAATGTTACTAGCTGCAGAAAGCATTACGGTTACGGTGAATGAAGTAAATAGCGCCCCAGTGTTGCAAGCAATTGGTGATAAGAGAGTTAATGAGGGTAACCTGTTGACATTTACGGTGACAGCAACAGATTCAGATTCAGCGATATTAACATACAGTTTAGTTGGCGCACCAACAGGAGCAACTATAAATGCCATGACAGGCGTATTCACTTGGACACCAACAGAGGCCCAGGGTCCAGGTATCTATACATTTACCGTGCGTGTAAGTGACGGAATGTTAACAGATGAAGAAAGCATTACGGTTACTGTGAATGAAGTAAATAGCGCTCCAGTGTTACAAGCAATCGGTAATAAAACAGTTGATGAGGGCAGTCAGTTGACATTCACGGCAATAGCAACAGACGCTGATTTACCAGCCAATACGTTAACCTATAGCTTGGTTGGTGCACCAACAGGAGCGAGCATAAATGCCCTGACAGGTGTATTCGCCTGGACACCAACGGAAGCCCAGGGGCCAGGCAGCTATACATTTACTGTACGTGTAAGTGATGGAATGTTAACAGATGAAGAAAGCATTACGGTTACGGTGAATGAAGTAAATAGCGCCCCAGTGTTACAAGCAATCGGTAATAAAACAGTGAATGAGAATAGTCAGCTGAAATTTACTGCTTCAGCAACGGATGCAGATGGAAATATACTAACTTATAGCTTAGTCAATGCACCAACAGGAGCAAGCATAAATACCACGACAGGCGTATTTACTTGGACACCAACGAAAGCACAGGGTCCAGGCAGCTATACATTTATCGTCCGTGTAAGTGACGGATTATTAACAGATGAAGAAAGCATTACAGTTACGGTGAGTAAAGTAAATAGCGCCCCAGTGTTACAAACAATTGGTAATAAAACAGTCAATGAGGAGAGTCAATTGACATTCAAAGCTTCAGCAACGGATGCAGATGGAGATACATTAACTTACAGTTTAGTAGGTGCACCAACAGGGGCGAGCATCAATGCGACGACAGGCGTATTTACTTGGACACCCACGGAAGCACAGGGGCCAGGTAGCTATACGTTTATTGTGCGTGTAAGTGACGGAAGGCTAACAGATGAAGAAAGTATTACGGTTACGGTGAATGAGATTAACAATGTTCCTATATATAATAATACCGATGCTACGTCAACAACACCTATTAAATTAGAGCCAATTAAATATAAGATTATTTTTAATACAAATGGTGGAAGTGCCATTGGTATTAAAAGCTTAGAAAAAAATAAAAATATAATAAAACCTGAAAATCCCAAGAGAGAAGGTTATCTATTTGAAGGGTGGTATAAAGACCCTGAATTTAAAGTTAAATGGGATTTCGAAAAAGATGTTATAACTGTATCAACGACCTTGTATGCAAAATGGATTGAAAATAGTAAAGAAATTGTTGAGTCCAAAGAAGAAGAAAAGCCGACTACCTATAATTATTTTTCAGATGTTTCAACACATTGGTCGAAAGAAATGATTGAAGAAATAGCCGCTTTAGGTATTATTAACGGTTATCCAGATGGAACATTCCGTCCAAATGAGCCGATTTTAAGAAAACATATTGCTATTATGATTAACCGTGCCTTGGATTTAAAACCAATACGTGAAAATGCTTCATTTAGTGATGTATTACCAAATCATCCTTACTATAAGGAAATTCTATTGCTTCAACAAGCAGGTATTGTCGATGGCACAAATGGTCAATTTAAACCTGATGAATTTTTAACTCGCGCACAATTGGCAAAAATTATTGTAATTGCTTTTGATTTTGAACTAGGTGATGAAAGTAATTTTGAAGACTTATCTAAAAATCATTGGAGTTATCGATACGTTGCTGGTTTAGAAAAATTAGATATCGTGCAAGGGGATAATGGGAAATTTAATCCTCAAGATTCTATTACAAGAGCTCAATTCGTTGCAATCTTGTATAGAGCGTTAAATTTAACAAAATAATAATGCATTAAAATATAGTACAGAACTTAAGCCATCTAAATATAGATGGCTTAAGTTAATTCAACAAATATAAAGCGTATAAATCAAAAGTAAAATCTGAACAAATTGCACGGATACAATTTGGGTTTTGTTTGAGTCTTCTATTTAGATTGTTATCTCCTTAGGTGTATTACCACTATTTTTGTATTTATCTCCAAAAACCCCCTTAAATACAAATAAAAAATTCAAAAAATTATGTTGATTCTTAACTTTTGGTTCTGTAAAATGTAAAACAAGTCATCTAGATGTATAGATGATATGGGGTGTAATATAATTTAATTCATAGGAGGGTGAGCATGAGTAATTATAATTCTCTGATACCAAAGTATGTTCAGATTGCAGATAGGTTAAGAATAAAAGTAGATGAAATGTATAAAGAGGGAAATGAAAAGTTTGCAAGCGATGATGAACTAATAAAGATGTTTGATGTCTCTAGAATGACGATTCGTCAGGCGGTTCAAGTGCTTGTAGAGGAAGGTCTTTTAAAACGTATCCAAGGAAAAGGGACCTTTATTGTTCGAAAAGAAAAATTGAAGACCGATATTGCTAAATTAGATACTTTTTTTCGAGGATGGTACCTAGAAAACTTTACTGTGGAGTTGCTATATCGGGGATCTGTTCCTTGTCCAGTAGGATTAGAAGAAAAATTGGGGGTACAGCCTGGAGAGGAAGTTTATCAAGTTAAACGCCTACGTCTTTCAGAGGGTATCCCAATTGTTATTGATAACCGCTATCTTTTAAAAAAGTACGGTGAACAAATTACTGATGAGGAATATGTGAATTATTCTTTTTCACATTTATTTTTAAATAAATTTAAGATGGCGCTTACTGAAGGGGAAATTGAAATAGAAGCAGTTCTTGCTAATCAAGAGATTTCCGAAATTCTTGGCATTTCTGAAGGTGCCCCAATTTTATATAGAAGTGTGGACTTAAAAGTAAAAAATGGCTGTGTTTTAACAGGTGCTTCTTCCTATCGTGGAGACATGTATAAATACAAATCATTATTAAGTTTAGACTAAGAAAAAATAAATATTTTTGGAAGCGCTTCATATGCAGGAAAGTACACACTATATAAATGACAGATAAATGAAGCAGGAGGAAATTATGTTTTATTCCATTTTAATCATCTTGGCAATAATTATTGCTATCTATATGGGTGAAAAACTTGATATAAATACTGGTTTAGTAGCTTTAGCATTCGCTTATTTAATTGGTTGTTTTGTGTTGGGGATGTCTATTAATGATTTATTGGCAACATTCCCAACAAAATTATTTTTAGTTATTTTCACATTGGCGCTCTTTTTTAATTTTGCAGTGGTCAATGGTACTTTAGAGAAAATAGCTCAATTATTACTTTATAGATTTCAAAAGCAAACAAAATGGTTGCCTTTAATTTTGTATTTTATTACAGCGTTAGTTTCAGGAATGGGCGCAGGTTTCTTTACTTCTGTAGCAGTTATGGGTGCCATTGCAATGGCATTATGTAAATCTTCAGGGATGAATAAATTAAATGCTTCATTCGCCGTTTCATTAGGTTCCCTTTCTGGTGCCAATTTCATGTATAGTGCGCATGGGGTTCTCTTTAACTCTTTGTTAAGCAAAACAGGTGTGGCTGAACAGGCTGATATTCTGACAAGAGATATTTTTGTTGTATCATTTATCTATCCGATATTTATCATGTTGATTCTGATGTTTTTTGATAGAAAAAATAGTCAAAACACTGTGTTGAATATAGAAAAACCAGAAGTTTTTACAAAAAAACAAAAAGTAAATATTGCTTTAATTATTCTTCTTATGGTCATTGTACTAGGAGTACCGATGCTCTCTAATTTCATGCCTGAGAATGAAATTATTCAGTTTATTAACGCACGTACAGACATTACTTTTTTAGCAATTGTATTTGCAATCGCTGCGTATATATTAAAATTAGCTGGGGACAAACCTAAAGAAGTAATGGCAAGAATACCTTGGAGTACGTTATGGCTTGTTTCAGGGGTTGGAATGTTAATTGATGTTGCAGTTGAAGCAGGAACAATCGATTTGTTAGCTTCTATGATTAATAATATGCCGACTTTTATTGTTCCTATTGCGGTAGCACTCATTGCGGGTGTAATGTCGATCTTTAGTAGTACGTTGGGTGTTGTGGCACCGCTTATGTTCCCTATGATTGCTGGTATAATAGATTCAACAGGTTACAGCGCTTCGTTAATTGCAGTTGCTATTATTATCGGTGCCCAATCGTCAGCGTTAGCGCCATTTTCTACGGGTGGGAGTTTAATCCTTGGTAACAGTGGTTTAAGCGAAGAGGAGTCTAAGAAGTTCTATAATGATTTGCTTTATAAAGCAACACCATTAGGGTTAGGGTTTGCTGTTGTCGCAACTTTGATTTTAATGTTTATTCTGTAGGGGGGTAGTTATGCAAAAAATATTTGACACTCATTTTCATATTATTGATCCGAAGTATCCTCTTGTAGAAAATCAAGGATTTGTCCCTGACTTTTATACAGTTGATGATTATTTACAGGAACTTAAGGAAATGTCGATTGAGTTAACTGGTGGCGCCATTGTATCAGGCTCATTTCAAGGGTATCATCAGCATTATTTTGAAGAGGCAATTTCAGAATTAGGTAATAATTTTGTGGGTATTACTCAGCTTCCATTTGATACAACAGATGAAGACATTTTAAAATTAAATGATATCGGAATAAAGGGAATAAGATTTAATCTCTACAGAGGACTATCTGCTTTACCAAAAGAAATTAATGAGCTATCAGAGAGAGTTTATAATTTATGTAATTGGAAAACTGAACTTTATGTAAATTTGCAAACAATTGATAAAGAAATTGAAGAATTAATGTTTACATTACCAAAAGTATCCATTGATCATCTTGGGATGCATAAGTGTTCAGTTGATAAGTTGAAAAAAATTGTTAATGCTAATATTCCAATTCGCTTAACAGGCTTTGGTCGAGTGGGATATGAGCGTGATGAAATACGTGAATTAATAACAATATTATTTAGCGAAAATCCGAGCAGCCTTATGTTCGGCAGTGATTTACCTTCAACTCGAGCAAAAGAGCGATTTTCCTACGATGATATTCAATTAATTAAAGAAACAGTAGGTAGAGAAGCACAAGATAAAATTTTCTTTGAAAATGGTGAAAACTGGTATCTTGATAAATAACTGATATTTATATCCCCCTATAGTAGACGGTAAAATGAAAGAACATTACTGTTACTATGGAGGGATTTTTTATAAATAGCAGTTTAAAAAAACACTTTAATACAAAGATAGTAATACATTTCTTCAAATTACCATCCATCCTAAGCTATACTAATATTTAACGCAATCGAATGGAGCTGGATAATAGGTGTTAAAAACCCAAATAGAATCATTAATAAACGAGCAAGCCAATATTAAATTAATCGACGTAGAAAAGTCGTATGCTCAAAAGCACGCATTGTTAAATGAGAGTGCAACGGTAGAAACGATTTCCTTGCAATTTGACGTGATTGAACGTTGCAATAAGGAAACTGAAGAGTTAGTAGCAGAAGAAACAACTTCGTTTCTGACAAAGCCTGTTCAATATTTAAAAGAGCATGCAAATGAATTTATGTATGTGACGTCTGAACGTTTTGATGTAATTCGCGTGGATTCGTTTGCGCTTGAATTTGATGGGGCGTTTGGTGTGTATAGTGCTTTGTTTGGACTACGATTGCAAAAGAAGTACAGTGAGTTTTTGCATTCGTATTTTAAAGCACATTTGCAAAATGAGAAGATGACGTATAGTGCGGCATTTTCTGGGGAAGACGGTCTTTGGGAAGTAAATCTTGCGTTAGATGCGCTGGATGGATTTAGTGAGCAGCAGTCACTTGACGAAGTGTTAGCACAATTATATTCTTTTGTTTTTGCACTTCTTGAGGAACTTGAAGCGGCTGTCTGATTTAGAATGTTCTTAGCAATCATAATAAATTAGAAGAGAACGCTAGTTGATTGTAGCGTAGGCGGTGACTCCTGCGGGAACGCACGCAACGTAAGACATGGGCAAACCGCGCGTTAGCAAGGGTTGCGGCTTACGTTTGTGCCCGCGGAAAGCACTGCCGTAGCGGTCATCAACGTATAAGCAAAAAAGTGTTAGCTTAATCGCCATCAAGCTAACACTTTTTCTCTAATAGATTTTTCACTTAAAATCTAATTTAAGAATAATGAAAGTAAAAAAATCATACCATGCTAAACAACAATCCGAAAAAAGAGGGATTTTCATTAAATGTGGGGGGGCTGCAATATAAAAATAGATAGTTAATTAAAAATAATTAGAAAAAATAAAAATGATATAGTATGATTGGAATTAAGAATTGCTCTTGAAAAAAGGCAATTATTTTTTTGAATTTAAAAAACTAACCAGTCAGTTTTAATAAGAGGAGGATATTAAATGATACGAGTATTCTTGGAAAGGGTAAAAAAGTCAAAGGCATTTTTCAGCATAAATAAATCATTTGTTTTCTTTGGTGTTGCAGCTCTTTTTCTTTATTTAACGAACCAGTTTTATATGCTTGGTCAAATAAACAAGTTGCTTGAAATAACGAATTCAACAGTTATGTTAGCTAGTGTATTAACGGTTATGGTGATACCTAGATTAATCATACTTCCTTTAGCGGGAATTTTAACAGATAAATATAATGAGAGGACTATTATGTTATTTGGATTTATAGGACTAACAATATTGATGGGATCAATGGGAATAATTGAACAGATGGATCTTCTGTCATTAAAAGTATTAATGATATATGCAGGTGTGTTTGGTGGAATTAGTGCAGTGATTTTACCGTCAACTTTCTCCATCATTCCTAAAATTATTAATCAAAACAATCTACCAAAGGCTAATGCTGCTATTCAACTAATTAACCAACTAACAATTTTTATTGGGCCAGCAATTGCTGGTATATTGTTAGGTTTTATACAACTAAAATTCTACTACGTAATAATTAGTGTCATGATGTTTTTATCAGTAATATTAATCTACTTTTGCAAATTTAGACTGTTAGATCATGAAACCGAAAACTTTGAACAAGTAGAAAAACAGCCACAGCCCGATAAAGGCATTAAAGGTTACAAGGTTATTTTTAGTACACCTATTTTGATATTATTATTATTGTTTACCGCGGTATTAAACTTGGGTGTTGCAGGTCCGCAACAAATAGGGCTTCCCATTTTGATTGATAAAGAATTAAATTTAGGCACTACGGAGTTGGGGTATTTACTGTCGGTTTTAGGGTTGGGTTCCATTGTGGGATCAGTATTAATTGGTTTTTTTAGTAAAAGAATGAATTTATTATTTTCGCTATCATTATTGGGTATCGTTTTTAGTTTATTGTGGTCATTCATTGTAAGACCAGATCATTTTATATTAATTAGCGTTTTGTTAGGTTTAGCCGGTATAGCAATAGGAAGTATTAATGTTATTTTTATTACCTTGCTTCAACTCCATAGTCCCCAGGAGATTCTAGGTAAAGTAATGAGTATACAATTAATGGGGTCAGTTGGGTTACAACCTCTGTCTTTTCTTATCTCTGGAATATTAATAGATAATTATGGCTTGCAAACTGCATTTTTATTAGGTGGATGTAGTATTTTTGCTATTTCTCTCATTCTACTTTTTATGTTTGTAAAAGGTAAAAAAGAAATAAATAAGAAAAAAAAGGGAAAAATGTTGACTAATTTTTCTGAACAATGTTAATATTTTTATAGAAACGGAATAGTCAGTTTTTATTTATTTATATATAACATATAACTTAAGGGAGTTTCATATGCCTAAAATATCAGAGGATAAAAAGATAGAAAGAAAAAAGAAGATTTTAGCTGCTGCACTTAACGAATTTTCTGAAAAGGGATATTCTGCAACGTCCGTAGATGACATTATAAATAGAGCCAATATAAGCAAAGGATTAATATATACGTATTTTAAAAGCAAAGAGGAAATCTTTTTGCAACTAGCGGAGTATTGGGAAGAAATGACCGATCAAAGGAAAGTTTTAAATTTTGAATTTCCTGAAGAATTTACTTTAACCGAAAAATTAATCACCATCTGGGATGGAATTGTGGATACTTGGACTTTAGAAAATTTACAGTTTGCACGTATACAGTTTGAATTTTGGTTTGAGTCTTCTAAAATACCTCAATTAAAAGAAACAATGAAGAAAAAATCGAGTAACAGCTTTCTGATAATTGAAAACATCATTATTAAACATTGCCCATCAATAGATAGAAATTTGCTAAATGCTTTTGTTAGGTTATGGTGGTCACAAGTAGACGGTTTAGTTATTTATTTTGTAAGTCATTCAACGTTACCTAATCCTAAGGAAATGGAAAAGATAAGAGGGATTATTGAGAAGATGTGTGAAATTCTAGAATAATTTAAGATATTTAAAGGAGGTGATACATATGAAAAAACAAACAAACAATCAGCCAAAACCGCTTACTGTTGAAGAGTTAATTAAACTAGAGGCAGATCGTAATGTAATTCGTTGTGTTATCCGTTGTTAGTTAACTTTTTATTATTAACTCAAGGAGGTGATACATATGAAAAAACAAACAAGTAATCAGCCAAAACCACTTACTGTTGAAGAATTAATTAAGCTAGAGGCAGATCGTAATGTAATTCGTTGTGTTATCCGCTGCTAATAGCTATAGACAGAAGGAGTTGCCGCTCTTTCTGTCTGTCTTAATATATGGGGTGATAGTTTGTTTTTTACAGATGTATTCTCTTTTATATTATACATTATTTTAATGATAATAATTCATGAGTTTGGACATGCAATTGCAATGTTATTAATCGGTGGAAAAATTAAAGGTTTTGAAATTTCCTTATCATCAGTTAAAGGAAAATTTCAATACCCTAATAAAATTAATATTCCCAAATATCTATTTTTTACTTTAAACGGTGTCCTTTTTCAATTATTAGTCTCATTGATTTTCATTATTACATGGAAAAGTACAATGTTAAGCATCTTTTCTCTTTTTTATTTATGTGTTATTGCTATAAATTTTGTACCTTTATCAATCACAGACGGTTCATTTGTATATAAAATTTACCCTGCTTTCAAGTTGAAAGTATTGCTATGGTCAATAGCAATACTACTGATTATTCTATCATCAATTGGCCTTTTATTTTTATGGGAAAGCAGTATTTACTTTAAATGGATGATGACTGCTATTTATTTACTACTTATTACAATGACTTTAAGAAGAATAGGATATTTATATTTGGAGGATAAGAGAATTGACCATCACATATGAAATCGTATCAAAAGATGATGAAAAAATAGTATTACGAGATATAGAAAAGAATGCATTTTATAAGATTGAAAATACAATCCCGTTCAACATAAAAGTTAGCGCATTTTTGAAAGAAGTAAAACCAATATTCAACTATATTTTTATAGATGAAGAACCAGATGTATTATTATTTGGTATTCCATTTAATCAAGGGAGTCGTAATCCTTTATCCCAGGTTAATCAATTTCCTCGATTGTTCAGAGAAGCCTCTCTAAAGCTGACACAGTTAAATCAGTATCCTATATCAAAATCCTTAAACTTTTTCGAATTAGATACCCAACAAAAAATAGATTGTGGTAAGGTATTAGACTTAGGAGATATTAAAATTTTCGAAAATCAGAATGAGCGGGATTCCATTCAAAAAGTAACTAATTACTGTTTAGATTCAACATTGCCATTTATATGCATAGGAGGCGATCATTCATATACATATGATATTATTTCTTCGTTCTCTAAATTCGATAAAAAAATTGTCATATGGGTACTTGACGCACACAATGATTTATTTGGTAATCCAGAAAAATTAGATCATGGAAATGTTTTCTTTAATATTGCACAACTGCCGTTTGTTGAAGCCATTATTCAAATTGGCGCAAGGGGATTTAGAACAGATAGTCAGTTGGTTCACCATCCCAAAGTTATTCAAATCACTAAACAACAAGCAACATGTGAAAAAATTTCTGAACTATTAGAGAAATATAAACATTTAGATGGCTATTTATCGATCGATATGGACTCTTTAGATCCAATTTATTTCCCTTATGTCGATTTCAGAGTCCCAAACGGTTTTAATAATGAAGAGTTACTGGAGATTATCAATTTAATTTTTAAACTTTCTAATATAAAAGCGGTAGATATTGTTGAAGGAACGGTTGGAGGTAATAGTAGTGGGGGAGACTATGACATACCATTACATATATTAATAAGAATATTAAATAATTTTTTTGTACGTAAAGGAGCGAAGAAAATAAATGAGTTCATCAAATAAATTACAATTCGATTATTTAATGGCATTTTCTAATATTATAAAAGAACTAAGGTATTTTGGAAATTACTCACCGCTGAACGTCTTTAACAAATATTCTGAGTATATAGCAATTTGTGATCAATATAGAATAAATAATAATTTCCATAAAGGTTTTAAAAAGACAGAGGGGTTCAGTATTGAAAAACTACAACAACTATATACTGAGACGGGTTTTGCCATAATTGGTATGCATTATGGTGCATATAAACCAGTACAATATAAAATTACTGATGAATTAATCAAAGTACATCCTGATAAGAAAATTTTATTAGTAGTTGATGAAGAATCTTATAATAGTGAAAGTGCTTCAATAGAAGTAGTAAAAACATATAGCAGACAAAATGTTGAGATGATAATTGCAGAAAAGTCAAATTCAGCATTAAAAATAGTACGTCATTTAAAAAATGGCGGTGTAGTAATCCTTTACTTAGATGGGATGACTGGATATGGGGAAGATAAGTACCCTATCCAATTACCATTTATTAGTTCTGAAATTAAAATAAGAAGTGGTATTTTTAGACTGTTAGAAAAAGTAAAGGTTCCAGTTATAGGAGTTATTACGCCTGAAATAGATGAAATATTGATTTCACTTCCTATTCAAACGAATAATGTAAATTCAACAGCATCGAATGTATTGAGTTTTTTCAGACCAACTATATTAAAAGAACCATCTCTTTGGAGATTATGGTATAGACATCATATGTTTTGTGAAAACTATCCTAATGTTTTAGACTACTCGAATGAAAATGTGGATATCGAAGATTGGATTTGTGAAGATATTTCTCCAACATTAGTCTTGAACAAAGAAACAGGTGATATTTATCAAAAAGTGGGAAATAATTGATGATAATATTGTATTGTGTGACAGAGAGAGTGGGAAATTAACAAATTTAAAACATTCTAAAATAGTAAGAAAAAAATTAACTTATAAATATTGGGATTACTTAGCGTGGGCAGTAGCTACAATTCCAAATAATAGAGTGTTATCAATAGGATTTGGGGCTGGAACTTTTGTGCAACTATTAGAGAAATGGGGCGCACATTCAAGTGGGGTCGGGCTAGAGATAGATGATAGTTTTGATGATTTTAATAAGTTGTATGCTAATTATGATGTAATATACGGTGATTTTAGAAACACATTACAAAGTGTTCATTCTGATTACGATACAATCATAGTAGATGTATACAATGAACAAGGATATGTAGAAGAAGCCTACGACTCTGTATGGATAGAAAAGTATCTTTCTTTAAAGAAAAAAGATGGAATAGTCATATTACATTGTTTAGATATTTTAGGAACCTTGACAGCGGCAGACATATCAGTACCAAAGGTTTCAACAATACTTAATTCTTTAATAAGTTCGGTTAGAAAACTTACAAATGAAGAAATATATATTGTACCTTTGTGGACAAGTTATTTATTGTGGATTGGTCCAGTTCCTAGACGAATTGATACAAATGTAGAAGAATTAAATTGGTTGGACAAATTTTTTAGACTTCGGTTGTGTCAGGTAGATATTCTAAATAATGACTTACCTGTTCTTGATACGCCCTGGTCATATCAAAGAATAAATCAGGTTAATTCTTCTATAGTTGAGTCTTTAAAAGAGCTAGATTATAGTGAATACGATAAGTATTCTAATCTTATCAAAATATTAAGTAATGTATTACAAAAAGAACCTACAATTGATGAAATCAATATGAGCATTGATATGTTGGAAAACTTAAATATAGGTGCAAATCCTAAAATCCATTTGTATAGCTTTTTATTAGCGATGAAAGAAGAATGGGTAAACGCTGAAAATGTTTTAGATGATAACAAATTAACTATTCATATTTAATGGTAAATGGTAACTTTGGGATTAATTCAATTATATACAAATATAGGAAAATTGAATGAATCAACTTTAACTCATGTAATTAAAATAGTAAAAGAACGTCCAACAAAGTCCACTAAAAGACTTCGTTGGACATTTTTCTTCGCTCCAAACCTTAAGAAACCGTCTCCTCCACAACGACCATTTCCTGCGCAATAACCGCCGTGGCCGGTGTCTTCTTCGCCTTCGGAATTAAGAAGCATAGGAACAGAATCGTAGCAAACAGTGCCATCGCAATGTAGGCGATGGTATGGACAGCGGACGTAAGACCTGCTGCATTTGCCGCGGTAAACATGGATTCGAACGATACCCCTAAAGATGTAAGATGTTCAGCTAATGCACCATTTTCGACAGTACCTGTTTGACCGGCGGCTATTAGTGCTGCTGAATGTTCGCTTGCAATGCCGGCTTCAGATGCAGAAGCGAGTAACGTTTCTTTAAATGCAGCGTCTTTAAAAATGGAGAATAGTACAATACCTGAGACAGAGCCTAATGGTGTGCCGAAATCGCGGATGAATGAAAATAGTCCTGCACCTGCCGCTAGTTTTTCTTTTGGTACTTCGTTTAAGGCAAATTTCATTAAAATTGGTGTATTGGCACCGGATACGAAACCAAGACAAATCGCTAATACCGCAATAATATTAAATGGTGTTGATGCGTCAAGCATAGTAAAGATGAACATTATAATCGTTGGGATAAAGAAAATCGTAATTAAAATGGAACGGCCATTGATTTTATCTGATAAGCGACCTACGACTAAGCCCCCTATCGATGATGCCCCGTATAAAAACATGTAAAATAATCCTGTTTGAGAGGCATCCCCGCCTGGACGTGAGGAGATAAAGAAATTCATGCAATAGATGAATAGCATAAAGGTTGCGACGATGAGCAAGTTAATGCCCACAGCCATACTAAATAGTTTAATTTTCAATAGGGATAGCTCGATTAGTGGATTGTTCATGCGATTTTCGCAAATCCACAATAGCACAATTGCCACTAAGCCTACAAATAACGTAATGATTGTATACGGTGAAAAGAAGCCAAACATTTTACCGATTGTTGACACGGACAATAATGTTATCGATGTAACAAAGATAAGGATGAGACCGATGAAATCAAAGGATGATTGCTTTTCTCCCTTCGATTCCTCTACGAAAATTAAGACAACAATTAAGCCAAGAAATGCTAATGCCGCACTAATCCAATAAATAATGGGCCAGCCATATTGTAATATCAAATAGCCTGCAATTGCAGCGCCTGACATGGCAGCGATAGCTTGTACGGATGAAAAGATGCCCGATGCCATTCCTCGTTTTTCGGGTGGGAAAATGACCCCGATATAAGCAATGGCGATTGGTAAAATAAAGCCAACCGCTACCCCTTGGAATACCCGCGCAACTAGGAAGACTGTGAAATCCGGCGCTATTGCAGCGGCAACTTCAGAAATAGTGAAAATCACCATGCCGATAAGCAACATCTTTTTTCGACCATACTGATCTGCTAGACGACCTACAATGGGATACAGTGTAGCGGAAGCAACATAAAAAGTTAGTAAAATTAAACCAGCTAAGTAGGTTGGAAGTTTAAAATGTTGCGAAATTACCGGAATGGCCGGTGCCTGAAATGCCATAGCCTCAATTGCTACAAATGCCCCGAAAACTAATGCTAAAAATTGAATCCATTGCGCTCGTGTAACCTTTGCATCTTGTGGTTTGTTTTCCGTACTTGCCATTTCTAATCATCCCCCTTAATAATAATAAAGCGTTTACAATCCAATGCATCTCCTTCTGCAAGAATTTATTAAGCCTCATTATAAGAGATATAATTTTCGGATTTCAATCCACAAATTTTATGAAAATGTCGTATAAACAACAATGTTTAGTGCTTTGATGGATTTTTACTAACATTTCGACAGTATTCTACTTTTAACTATTTAATTGCTGACAAAGCATGTTTGACTCAAAAAGTTTTGTCGTTTCTTGCGCTATAAATTGTGCGGAATATTGATAATATGTTTCAACACTCCAATGATAAATCATGCCTGTAATGACGGAGGCATAATACGTGGCAGCAATTTGAGGTGCTGGCATCTTGTCTTTTACTATAGTTAAAAATTGGTTATAGATCTCAGAAGAAAGTCTTTTCATAAAAGAATCGCTAAAAGTTAAAAATGTGTGGAAGGCGACATAGTGCTGTTCTACATAGCTAAAAATGGCATGTTGTACACCGTATTGAAAAAAGAAAGTTGGAGAAGGCTCTGCATGCTGTACCATCATCCCGCAAATATCTTCAATAAAATCCAAGACAATTTGATTTTGTAAGTGTTCCTTTGTGTGAAAGTGCATGTAAAAAGTAGAGCGATTAATATTACAACGAGCGACGATATCCGTAATCGAAACAACGGTAGAGCCTCTTTCTTGAACTAAAGAAATATACGTTTGCTTGATTAAGTTACGTGAATGCTGTGCACGACGGTCTTTTTTTACCTTCATAAAAACACCCCACAATTTTTAATTTTCCGTTCTAAATAAAAAATTTTGAAGAATTATTGCTATATTCGAAATTATATATTATCATAATCGAAATGACTATAATATTCTGAATATTCAATAAAGGAGGAGCGGTGAAATGAACGCATATTTGCTATTGTCAATTGCCTCAAGTATTGCACCAGAGCAAGAAATTTTAACTTTTTTTAATAGGCGATTAAGTTATGAGCAACTTGCCCATCGTGTAGGTGCATTGGCTAGTCGATTGGCAGCTGATGGTGTTAAACATGGGGATCGAGTGGGGGTTATTTCAACAAATAGCCCGGAAGTGGTAGAAAGTTTTTTTGCAGCATTTCAACTAGGTGCAACAATTGTTCCGATTAACTATCGTGCTAAGCCAGAAGAGTTGGAGTATATGCTACGAGATAGCGAGATTAAAGTTTTACTAATTGAAGGTCGCTATGTACAATCCATAGAACAATTTTTAAATAATCCGATGTGCAAAATTGAAAAGACGATTGTGATAGGCGATGACGCATATGGTTACGATTTATATGAAACATACATTGCGAATACTGAGCCGATGATTGACTTTGCCGACATAGATGAAGACGATATTGCGATTTTGCTCTATACGAGTGGGACAACGAGTTTGCCAAAAGGGGTCATGCTTACTTATACACAGCTAACGAATTATGTGATGGGGCATACCGAAGCGGCAACGGGCTTGCCAAATGGTGCATCGTTAACATGTGTTCCAAATTACCATGTAGCTGGGGCAACCAGTATTTGTAACTGTATTTATGGTGGTCGCCGTATTGTATTGATTCGCCAGTTTGAAGCAGATACGTGGCTAGATACGTTAGAGCAAGAGCAAGTGACACACGCATTTTTAGTGCCGACGATGCTAAAGCGTATTATTGATCATCCACGCTTCGAAAAAACCGATTTTTCAAGTTTACAAAGCTTATCCTACGGGGCGGCACCAATGCCATTCCCAATTATTCGTCAGGCAATTGAGATGTTCCCTTTATCAGTTGATTTTGCCAATGCTTTTGGGATGACAGAAACGACATCAACGGTCGCTGTATTAGGACCTGATGACCATAAGCTTGTGGGTACAGCGGAAGAAATTGAACGCAAGATTCAACGCTTACATTCGGTAGGAAAGCCATTGCCAAATGTAGACATTAAAATACTTGATGACAGTCATAATGAATTATCTCCTAATGAAATTGGTAACGTTTACATTAAAACCGCAAAGGCGATGAAAGGTTACTGGAATCGTCCAGAAGAATCAAAAGAAACGATGATTAAAGGCTGGATCAACACAAAAGATATGGGTTACTTAGATGAGGATGGCTATTTATTTTTAAAAGGGCGCAACTCAGACATGATTATTCGTGGTGGTGAAAATATTGCACCGCAGGAAATTGAAAATGTGCTTATGGCTCATCCGGAAATTTCTGATGCAGCAGTGATTGGTATACCTAGTGTGGAATGGGGCGAAGAGATTTTAGCGGTCGTTATTCCAAATAATGAACTTGCACCACCTGCTATTGCGGATATTACGGCATATTGTCGAGAGCGACTCGCTAGTTTTAAATGTCCTAGAATAATAGAATTTGCAACGGAATTACCACGTACATCATCAGGAAAGATATTAAAGCGTGATTTACGTGATCAATATACTACTAACTTAGTGGAATAAAAATAGAAAGGTGATGGAGTAGATGAAATTTGAATTAACAGCAAAACAAGAGTTGTTACGTAAGACCATTCGAGAGTACTTAGCGGAGCAAATAACAGAGGAGTTAATCGAGGAGTTGAAAGTAACACCAGAAGGGGGGCCTATCTGGAAGGCGTACATTAAAAAGCTTGGTGATGATGGTTGGCTCGGTGTTGGGTGGCCAAAGGAGTATGGTGGGCAAGGTCTTACACCGCTTGAGCAATATATTTTCATCGAGGAAATAGATCGCACAGGTGTCAATATTCCGTTCATTACGCTAGAAACAGTCGGTCCAACATTAATGAAATTAGGAACTGAGGAACAAAAAAATTATTTTCTACCAAAAATATTAAAAGGTGAAGTGGAGATAGCGATTGGCTATTCAGAACCACAAGCAGGTACTGACCTAGCTGCATTAGAAACAACAGCAGTTCGTGATGGTGATGAGTATGTCATCAACGGTCAAAAGATTTTCACGACAAACGCACATATTGCTGATTATATTTGGCTTGCAGCGCGAACAGATACAACAGTGTCAAAGCATAAGGGCATTTCGATTTTTTTAGTGCCAACGACAGATCCAGGATTTTCTGTAACCCCAATGGCTCTAATGGGAGAAGAAACGAATGTTACCTACTATGAGAATGTGCGGGTACCTGCTTCGGCGCTTGTTGGTGAAGAAAATAAAGGCTGGCAATACATTACTTCACAACTTTCCCTTGAACGTTTAATGCTTTCTACATATGCGCGTATGGAGCGTATGGTGGAAGAAACATTAGCATTTGCTCAAGAAGCAGTGATTGATGGTGAACGTGTCATTGATCGTCCATGGGTAAAAGAGCATTTTGCACAAATGAAGATGAATTTAGAAGTATTGCGTTTACTCAATTACCGTGCTGCGTGGGGACATGACAATGAACAAGCAGCGCCATTTAGACCTTCGATGAATAAAGTGTTTGCAGCTGAAATCAATCAGCGTGTCTTTGATTCTTGCATGCATATTATGGGGCTATTTGGGCAAGTGCGAGACGGCTCTGAATGGGCAATAGCGAACGGCGATGCAGAACATTATGCAAAGAAACGCCTCGTGTTCTTATTTGGTGGCGGTGCCAACGATGTACAACGTGATTTAGTGGCACGCTTTGGTTTAGGCTTACGCCGTGCTTAATACAAAGGAGGGAACGAAGACATGTCATTAACAACAGAAATGCTACAATCGCTAGTCGGCATTGAATCAGAGGTGACAAAAGGCACTGATGAAGTATGCCGTCCGATGATTCGCCATTATTGCGAAGTGATGGAAGATGCCAATCCATTGTATCGTGATGACGCTTATGCAAAGGCATCACGTTACGGAGAAATTATCGCACCACCAACACAGGTGCAAGTTTTTACGATGAATCCACTTTGGCCAAAAGTAGAGCGCGAAAAAAATTCGATGGAACATTTAGTAGATTTGCTAAAGGAGCATGGCTATTCTTCGATTGTTGCTACCGCACAAGTACAAGAATATTTTGTGCCAATGAAAATAGGGGATGACATTAGTTACACGCTGTCCGTGAAAGAAATTTCACCTTTGAAGCAAACGGCACGTGGTCCAGGTTACTTCTCGACATTTTTATATACATTTTTAAACCAGCACAATGAGGTTGTTTGTAAGCAGTCATTTACAATCTTATCGTATCAAGCGCAAGTGCAAGAATAGGAGGAATGGGAATGGAAGCGACGACATATGCAAGCATAACTTGGAATTCTATTGAAGTCGGAACGGAACTGCCTACTACTTCTAGGGAGGTAACAGCAGCACTCGTTGTGGGCGGTGCGATTGCAGCAACGCATGATTATGAAAACGTCCATCACGATCATTTGGCAGCAAAGGCAGCTGGCGCAGATGATGTGTTTATGAATATTTTAACGACGAACGGACTTGTCGGTAAATACTTAACTGATTGGGCAGGACCAGAAAGTACCTTGAAAAAAATTGCGTTGAAATTAGCAGTACCCAACTATCCAAATGACACGCTCGTCTTTAGTGGGCATGTGAAAAAGAAATATAAGGATAACGATGAATGTCTAGTAGAGATTGAGTTTGTCGGTAAAAACAATCTAGGCTATCACGCATTAGGAGAAGGCGTCTTAGCATTACCAAGGGGGTAAAGGTGTGGAAACGATTCAAGGGAAAGCAGCAATTGTAGGAATTGGACAAACGGAATTTAGTCAAAATTGCGGAAGAACGGAATTACGAATGGCACTTGAAGCGATTCTAGCTGCTGCAGAAGATGCAGGTTTAGCTATTAACGAAATCGATGGCATGGTCAATTATACGATGGATAGTGCTACGCAAATTGATATTGTACGGGCACTTGGGATTCCAAACTTAAGTTACTTCAACCAAATTCCGTATGGTGGTGGTGCGAGTTGTGGAACGGTGGCAAGTGCAGCAGCTGCTGTCGCATCTGGTATGGCGAACTACGTAGTTTGTGTGCGTTCCATTCGTGATGCATCTGGTCCGATGCGTTATGGCGATTTTGAGCCAACACGTGTAAGTGGAGATTTGCACATGGGCATGTATCATCCGTATGGCTTATTAACACCTGTGTCATGGGTAGCGATGTTTGCCAACCGTTATATTTATGAATATGGCATAAAGGATGGACAGCTAGCGTGGGCACCTTTAGTAAATCGCGAAAATGCAAATCGCAATCCGAATGCAATCTTTTATAATCGCAAAATGACGATGGAGGAATACTTGGCATCACCTATCAATGTCGAGCCATTGCGTCGACATGATTGTTGTCTAAGTACTGACGGTGCAATAGCAGTCATTGTAACAACCCGAGAGCGTGCTAAAGCATTAAAACAAAAGCCAGCAATTATAGCTGGAGCTAGCCAAGGGATGTCTACAAATGGAGAAGTAATGACGAGTTATTACCGCGATGAAATTACGTTTTTACATGAAGTAGAAGCGTACGGTAAAAAATTATTCCAACAAGCTGGCATTACACCGCAGGACATTGATGTGGCTCAGTTTTACGATGCATTTAGTCCATTAATTCCGATGCAACTAGAAGCACTTGGCTTTGTAAGTCGAGGTGAGGGGGTTGCGTATTGTGAAGGTGGCACGAGAATTAATCGTCATGGTGAGTTACCGATTAACACAGCGGGTGGCTTAATGTCGGAAGGTTATTTACATGGAATGAATTTAATTACAGAAGGTGTGCGGCAAATTCGTGGAACATCCACAACACAAATTGATAACGTGGAAAATGTGCTTGTTACAGGTGGTTTAGGTGTACCAACAAGTGGGCTCATTTTAAGGAAGGGGTAAAACAATATGGTGCAATATACGGGTATTGGCACACCAAAGCCAAATATGAATGAAGATACGGAAATGTTTTGGCACAAGCTTCAGGAAACAAAGAAATTGCATTTTCAACAATGTTGCAAGTGCGGTACGGTGTTACATCCCCCGCGTCCTGTTTGTTATAACTGTCACAGTTTCGAATTGGAATGGGTTGAGGCACCTACAAAAGGAAAAATCTATTCTTATGTTGTGTATCACCGTTCGGTACACCCTGGGTTTCAAACACCCTATGAAGTTGTGTTAGTCGAATTAGAAAATGGGGCAAGAATTGTCGGCAATATGCTGGATGCTGCTCCAGATGAAATGGCAATCGGTATGCCTGTAGAAGTAGTCGTGGACGATCAGGTATATGAAGACGTATCGCTTATTAAATTTAAAAAAATATGAGGAGGGTTCGTAATGGATTTTCATTTAAATGATATTCAAAAGGAGTTTAAGCAAACAGCTCGGAAGTTTTTTAAAGAGAAGTGTGGGCTAGAGGAATTACGCGCCTTTGAAAAAAATCCACATCATTATTCAGAAAAGCTTTATAACGAACTGATGGAGCTAGGCTTTGTCGGTCTTGTTGTGCCAGAGCAATATGGTGGTTTTGGTGGAGACTTTTTAGATTTAGCGATTGTCATGGAGGAAGCGGGTTGGGGCTTATTCCAAGGACCTTTCTTATCAACGATCGTGAGTGGTGTAATGCCAGTACTCACGCATGGTACAGAGATACAAAAAGAAAGTTGGCTACCAGCATTTACAAATGGAGAACAGAAAGTAAGCTATGCCATTGCTGAGTCACATGCGCATAACAAATTGGAGCATCTGTCGCTAGAAGCGGTTTTTGCTGGAGATAAATATGTGATAAATGGTACAAAGTTATTTGTTCCTTTTGCACAGTCAGTTGAAAAGTTATTTGTCGTAGCACGTACAGATCAGGGTGCTGTTGGTACAGAGGAAGGGTTGACAGTTTTCCTTATTGATACGGCTACAAAAGGAATTGAAGTAAAAGACATTCCAACGATTAGTGCAGACGGTTTATGTGAAGTGCAGTTCAATCATGTGGAAGTAAGTGCTGAGCAAATCTTAGGGAAAGTTGGAGAAGGGTTCCAAGTTGCTAGTGACATGCTAACGTTTGCAACAGCATTAAAATCTATTGAAATGACTGGCGTACTCAGTCGAGCAGTTGATATTACATCCGATTATGTCAAGGAGCGTCATCAATTTAATGTGCCAATTGGTTCGTTCCAAGCTGTTCAACATCGAATGTCGGATATGTTAACAATTGTTGAAGGCGGTCGTCTAGCAGCCTTTCATGCCTTTTCAAGATTAGTAGAAGGCAAAGATGCGACAACAGAAGCAGCCATTGCAAAAGCTTGGCTTAGTCAAGAAGGACAAAAAGTAGTGACAGGTGCACATCAACTACACGGTGGGATGGGAATTGATTATGACTATCCACTACAGTTTTGTTATCGTCGCTTTAAAGGGCAACAACTAGAATTTGGTACGTCAGAAGTGCATCTGCGTAATCTAGGTGAATGGTTGTCCATAAAGCCAGAAGAACCTTCAAAAGTATCTAGTATGTAAGGGGGGAGTAGATGACGAATTCAGCGTTAACTCATCTGAAGGTACTTGATTTGTCCTGGCATATTGCAGGACCCTATTGTACAAAAATATTGGCCGATTATGGAGCGGAAGTCATTAAAGTTGAACGTCCTGAAACGGGTGATCCATCAAGAGTGGCTGGTCCTTTTAAAAATAAAGAGGAAAATTTAAATGCGAGTGGTTTATTTGCTTATTTAAATAATAATAAACAAAGTATTACACTCGATTTAAAATCCAAACAAAGTATTCTTATTATCAAGCAGTTAGTGAAGGATATGGATTTACTTGTTGAAAACTTTGCACCAGGGGTGATGAAGCGGCTTGGCTTAGATTATGAAACGTTAAAGGCAATTAATCCTAAGCTTGTGATGGTATCGATTTCAAACTTTGGGCAACAGGGGGAGTTTGCACATTATAAGGCAACGGAGATTATTACGCAGGCAATGAGCGGTTTCTTATCCTCTGTTGGTGAGCCAGAGCGAGAGCCAGTACGTGCAGCAGGACAATTACGTATTTTAGAGTACATTACAGGTACGTTTGCAGCATCCTCGGCGCTAGCGGCATGTCGAGAGGCACGTGTATCGGGAATAGGTGCGCATTTAGATATATCCATTGCGGAAATGGGCTTATTACAGCGTTCCTATCCAACTGTTCAAAACTCTTATCCGACAAGTGTTTTTAAGTATGAGGGACGTTATGTCATGCTACCAGGTATTGAACAATGTAAGGATGGGCATGTCGGCATAAGTGTTCTAACAGGGCAACATTGGCAAGGATTCTGCTTTATGATTGAGGCGTATGATTGGGTAGAAGATGAGCGTTTTACAACGTTACCGCAACGCTTAATTCATAAGGACATTTTCCAAGAGCGCCTTGATGCGTTTTTAATGAAGCATACGACTGAAGAAGTGCTTGCTTTAGGCAATGAATGGCGTGTACCTGTAACGCTCGTTCCGACTTTTGAAGACTTACTTTCTTTAGAGCAGTATGTAGAACGTGAATTTTTCGTCGAGGTCAATCATCCAGAGCTTGGCATCATGAAGCAACCAGGCGCACCTTTCCGAATGTCGAAAACACCTTGGTCGATTCGTACAAGCGCACCTTTGCTAGGTGAGCATAACGAAAAAACATTAAAAGCATTCTATGATAAAAGTACACAAATCTAGAAAGGGTGAATCATATGCATCAACCATTAAAGGGAGTACGAATTTTAGATTTGTCGATGTGGTGGTCAGGCCCAATGTGTACGTCTTATCTCGGTGCACTTGGTGCGGAAATTATTAAGTTGGAATCCATTCAATCACCGGATGGCTTCCGCTTTATGTTAACATCCCCAAAGGAAGATTGGTGGGAGTTTGGACCACAATTTAACGCTGCAAATCATAATAAACGAGGTGCGACGCTTAATTTAAATGATGAAGAGGGAAAAGCGTACTTTAAAAAAATTATGGAGAAATGCGATATTGTTATTGAAAACTTTACACCACGTGTGATGGAAAACTTTCAATTAACTTATGACGTGCTATCTCAGTATAAGAAAGATGTGATTATGCTATCGATGCCAGCCTACGGGAAAACAGGACCATATCGTGATCAACCTGGATTTGCCTATACATTTGAAATGCTGTCAGGTATTGCACAATTGAATGGCTATCAGGATGGTAAACCGATGACTGTACTTGGCGTTGCTGATGTATTAGCAGGTTTTCATGCGGCAGCAGCCTTACTAATTGCACTAGAGCATCGTGATTTTACTGGTGAAGGACAGGAAATTGAGCTTGCGCAAAACGAAGGTTGCGTGAATTATATGGGCGCACCTATTGCGGACTTTGTATTAAATGGTGAAAATTGGAGCCGTGTAGGTAATCGTCAGCCAGGGATTGCCCCTCAAGGTGTATACCGTACACAAGGTAAAGATAGTTGGGTTGCGATTTCCATCACTTCGGATGAAGAATGGCAAAGCTTATGCCTAGAAATGAATGCACAATCGCTCCTAAACGATGAGCGTTTGAAGACGGCGGCAGGGCGCTTTGCTGCCCATGATGAGTTAGATGCCATTATTTCGAAGTGGACACAGCAGGAGACACATCACGCAATTGCGTCACGGCTACAAAAAGTGGGTGTGCCAGCAGGTCCTGTGTTGGAAGTGCATGAAATGGAGCATGATCCATTTTTGAAAAATATGTATCAAGAGGTAACAAGGGAGTATGTAGGGACACATTTATATCCTTCATGGCCAATTAAATGGAACAATGAACGTGTTTTACATAAAGCACCCGCACCATTACTTGGTCAGGATAATGAATATGTGTTTAAGGAGTTATTACAACTTTCGGATGAGGAATATAATAGCTTGCTAGAAAAAAATATTATCGGCAATAAAATGCTTAGCTAAAGCGAGGGAGACTAAATGACCATTAAAATCGGTACGAAATTCACATGCCCAAAATGTCAAAGTGAATTCATTATTATGAAAATCGGCGAAGGACAGCTAACTTGCTGTGGGCAGAAGATTAGTGAGAAAAAGTAAGGAGTGATGTACGATGGCGAATCAATTAGGAAAACGATTTGAATGTTTGGAATGCGGAAGTGAAGTAATGTGCATTAAATCCGGTGAAGGTTCTGTACAGTGCTGTAATAAAAATATGCAGGTAAAAAAACCGGTCGCATTACCAACAGCGGACTAAGATAGGAGGTCGTTTTATGAAGCAGCAAACACTTAAGGGCTGTAGAATACTAGAACTTTCGACAACACTTGCTACGAGTTTTGCTGCTGAATTATTACGGCAGCAAGGAGCATACGTAGAAAAAGTAAGTTTGAAGCAACCCTTCTTTTGTGATTCACAGAAGGTGCTTACATCATCGGTACAAACAGCTAGTGAATGGGATATTGTACTAACGGACGACAGTATGTGGAGATCAGCGTGTTTTCCAAAAGCAGTCACAGTATTCATTAACTTTCATTCTTTTCAAACAGGTGATGAGCGTGAACTCCAAGTAAAAGCAGGCTGGCTTAAAGAAAATGAGCAAGAAACATCCCCTTCTATTGCCATTGGAGGTTTCCCCGCCTCATTATTAGTGGCAGCTCATATTGCTTTTCTTACAGTTTGTCAGTTACTTGAAGGGCGGCGCGAATCCACAGTAGTGGTGCATGTAGCCTCAATTTTAGCGAGTGCCCTACATGGTCGACTGTTTACAAAAGAAGAACAAGAGATTGTACCGATGATGCTAACCCCTGCTGTGGATGGTCATCTGTTCATTGGTGCTCCAAGTGATGAACAGTGGGCATTTTTAACACGTTGGGCACAATTAGATTTGCCAACTTGTACGACGCAATTTCAAAGAAGGTTGCAAAAACGTGATATCGAGGCATCACTAAGTAAGTGGAGTTCAAGTCAATTACGGCAAGAGCTAATGACACTTGGGCAAACGTTTAGATTGCCATTTGCTAGTGTCCAATCGCATCAGGAAGTAATACAATGTCCCCAACATAAAAGTCGAGGTTTTATTGAACAACAACGCATCATCCGTTCCCCATGGATCATGTCAAAAGGGCTGGCAGCAAACCAGCCCTTTTCTTTTACCAGTTTTAAGGAGTTGCAAATTGTTGATTTGACAGCGATGTGGGCTGGTCCGTATTGTACACGCTTATTCGCAGATTTAGGAGCTACAGTACTTAAAATAGAAGCGCCACATCGACCAGATGGCATTCGTGGAAAGTCGGGGTCAACGCCATTTTTTGAAGAGCTAAATCGCGATAAAAAATCAGTCGTTTTAGATTTGAATGTACAGGAAGATAAAGAGATTCTGTTAAGTCTCATTGAAGACAGCCACATTGTCGTTAATAATTTTAGCCCGCGCGTAATGGGGAATTTTGGTTTGACAGATGATGTACTACAGCTACACAATGCGTCAATTATTCATGCATCGTTATCCGCATTTGGTCAAACAGGACCTTATCGAGATTATGTAGGCTATGGGTCCACACTAGAGTCAATGAGTGGAATAGTAGCACAAACATTAGATCATACAGGAACTCCTACGCTACCTCCATTTTCTATAAGTGACATGCTAGCAGGTGTTATGGGCGCCTTTTCGATTGCTCTTGCCTTGTATGAACAAACAACAACGCATGCAGCCTATATGATTGACGTTTCGCAATATGAAGTAGCGACGATGGTAGCTTGGGTTTCTTATGAGCCAACATCTGATGCATTAAATGTCAAAACAATGCATAAATGTGATGACATTATAATAGAAGAAACACCAAATTCGTGGCAAGAAGAGAAAGGAAGAGCCCCTTATTTTGGTGAGCATACAGCTTATTACAAGACATATTATTCTAAAGAAAAGAGGGATTCACTATGACTTATCAATTTATCAATATAGCGCAACAGCAAGGCGTTGCCTACATACAGCTAGTAGATCGTGCAACACAAAATGAATGGCATGCACCCTTTATTCAAGAGTTACGAGATGTGGCTGTTTATTTGCGTGATGCAACGGATATTAAGGTAGTTGTTGTCGGTTCGAGTGCAAATGAGTTTTCAATTGGTAGTAGTTTCCCTGCGATTTTAGAAGAAGATGTTCCACAACAATATCAGACAGTTTACCTTGCAACAGAAGTACTTGAATTATGGGCAAAGCTACCATATCCGATTATTATGGCAATTCATGGGCAATGTACATCATTAGCATTTAGCTTTGCTTGTATTGCAGATATTCGAATAATTGCGGAGGATGTGCAATTTGCGGTACCTGAATTAGCTTACGGATTAGTGCCAGCGGGGGGCATTACACAGCGATTGCCAAGGTTAATAGGTAAAGGTGCTGCAATGAATGTCTTGCTTGGTCAGTCTACTGTAACTGCGGAGGAAGCGATGGCGCTAGGCTTAGCTACAATACAAGTAACACGGGATGAGTTATGGGAAACGGCTTGTACAGAAGGATTGCGACTAAGCGAGCTCTCTACTTTATCATTACAATATACGAAGGAATGCTTATATCGAGGAAGCGAGTTACCATTTGAGCAAGGCTTACGTTTAGAGTTAGATGTCTATTTATTATTACAAACTTCACGTGATCGTATGGAAGGTGTACAGGCATTTTTAGAGAAACGCAAGCCGCATTTTATTGGTGAGTAGGAGGAGATTACATGGAATCAATCGTTTTATTAGAGAGAGATGAAAATATAGCCATTATTACTTTGAATCACCCTGAAAAATTAAATGCTGTTAGTGTGGCGATGCGTGATGCACTGTATGAACATATTTTAGCTGTACAGGCTGACCCTACAATCGATGGCGTTATTTTACGAGGAAATGGCAAAGGATTTTGTGCTGGTGCAGATTTAAAAGAATTTGGTACAATACCTTCCGTCATTGAAAAACGAAAAATTCGGATTCAGCATGACATTTGGGATGAATTCCGTCGATGTTCGAAGCCGATTGCCGCTATTTTACATGGCTTTGCTGTTGGCTCTGGAATTGAGATGGCGATGATTTGCGACTTTCGTTTTGCAGCACCTAAAACAAAAATATCATTGCCTGAATGTGCACTAGGGATGCTACCGGCAGCTGGGGGAACACAAAGCCTGCCCCGATTAATGCGTCATGGTTGGGCGATAGATTTTGCGATGAAAGGTTATTATTTATCAGCTGAGGAAGCGAAGGCTCGTCAAATTGTCACAAACATTTTTGAAGAAGAGCACTTATTTGATGAAGTATTAAGTTTTATGAAGCGTATAACGACGTATCCTAAGACAGCGCAGCAAATTAAACGGTTAATTTCTAGTGGTATGGATCGATCGTTAGAGCAAGGGCTTGCATTTGAACAAACCCTTGTAAAGGAAAGTTATAAGCAACAAATCATGTCAAATGGCTAGTGTTGCTTTTCAAGAAAGTCTTGTGTAATTTTTGCTGTATATTCTTGCACGATTTTTTCCATTTGTTCTTTAATGTCCTCATGATATCGGGCAAGAGGGAGAAGGATGGTTAGAGCAGCTACAGGCTCTTCACTATTCCCCCAAATAGGTGCAGCGACACCAATCATACCATCTGCCCGTTCTCCAAGGCTCCAAGCATAGCCATCTTGCTTGATGGTGGAGAGCTGTTGCTTTAGAAGTTCAATATCTAGCATTGTTTCTGTATGTTGGATATAGGTTGTACGATTAAAATATGTTTGTAAATCTTTAGGCGACATGTAGGCCATATGTAATTTACCGATAGCGCCGTAATATAATTCATATTCTTCTCCTAGTGGAGCGGTTACTTTTAAGGCATGTTCACTTTCAACACCGGATAAAAAGAGGTGTTTATTACCTGATCGTATAGATAAGTAAACAGACTCCTTTGTTGTAGCTGCAAGTTCCACCATGTATGGCTGGGCAATAGAGACAATATCTGGCGAATGAAAGCGATTGACGATTTGGAAAATAATTGGCCCTGGCTGATACGTTTTATTTTCGGAATTTTTTAATAGCATACCACGGTCAGTTAAGGTAACTGCTAAACGAAAAGCCGCTGTTTTACTAATTTGTAGCTCGCGCTCAATGTCAACTAGCCCGATTGATTGGTATTTTAAAAATAATGTGAGTAATGAGATGGCATTATCCACAGTGCTTAATCGGTGGACGGTTTTAGTATTATCCATAGTTTTCACACCTTTCCGTTTTTAGAAAATTGCGATTATAGCAATTAAGTACTTATTATATATATATGTTGCTCGAATTACAATATTTGTTATGAAGAATGATAAAGTCGCTCACCAGCAATCCATGTCTCTAATACTTGCATGTTTTGGAGCTGAGCCACGGTGCAGTTAATAGGATGGTGTTCGACAATAATAAAATTAGCGTCAAAGCCTGGTGCAAGTTGCCCTATTTGGTGTTGCTCACCGATAACTAAAGCGGCATGAGTCGTATAAAGGTTAAGCGCATCTAGTCTTGAAACAGCCTCTCGTATATTTACTTGTAAGCCATCCTTACTTTGCCTTGTACATGCAGCATGCATACCAAGCCAAGGGGAGATAGGAGCAACGGGTGCATCTGAACCAGCTGCGACTGTTATGCCGCGTTGTAGTAAAGAATTCACTGGATAGAGCCAACTGTGCTCATTTTCGTCTACGTGCTGTAAGTACCGATCTCCATGAATATCGATAAACGGAGGATTTGTGACAACTTGTATTTGGAGTTCATGTACCATATCGAAAAAAGCTTCGGGACATAAACTTAAGTGTTCAATGCGACAAACTCCTTTTACTTCAGGGAGTTGCTGACGTGCCGTTTGTAAAGAATCAATAGCATGCCAAACCATCTCGGGATTTACAACATGAATGGCAACTGGGCTATTTGCGAGAAATGCTTGTTTCATCATTTGTACAACGGCATCCTTTGTAGGATAAATTTCTGGCATTGTCTCCAACACAATTTTTAAGGCATTCCGTTTAAATATTGGTATAGGTTGTAGATTCTTTGCTAGGTCCTCAAAGTGGGGGCTACCGGTCATCCAATGAACTGGAATTTTCCAAAAATGTTGAGCAGCTTTTTTCCATATTGCAAGCTGAGATGCTGATGTAGTTGGAGATGCATCACAAACTGTAGTAATGCCTAAAGATAGAAGCTTTGATTGTAATGCTTCTATGCCCGCTAACCACTGTTCTTCAGGTAATTTCGGTAAAACAAATTCATTTAGTAAAGCGTCGGCTCCATGAATGATACCTGTAGGCTGTCCAAGTGAATCAAGCTCAATATGGATGCCGTTATTAGAATGATTTTCTAAAGCTTGTTTAAAATAGTCCCAGCTCTTACTGTTTAACACGGATGTATGCCGCGTTACATAGCGTACACGGATTGGGTGTTTGGTAGAAAGCTCATCCAGCATTGCCATAGATAAAGGTTCTATATGGGGGAAATGAAAAGGATGATAGCCATTAATACGAACCCAATTACCGTTAGGAATACGTGAAATTTGCTCAAGAAGATAAGCCGAAAATGCCTCTTTCGTTTGGTATGATGTTGGTATATGTATATTAAACGGCTCGCTAACCATCGCTTGTAAGTGACAATGTGCATCGATGAAACCAGGCAAAATTACTTTTTGCTGTGCATCAATACTTATTTTAGCTTGATAGGGTGAAGAATCATTATGCTCAAATAAAGCAATGATTTTCCCGTTAAGAATGGCCATACTTGTAGCGATTGGTACAGACGTTGATTGTGTTAAAATAACGGCATTATAAATAAATAAATCGATTTGTTGTACCATAAGTTGGATCCTTTCCATAAGAAGTGCTATTATCTTAACATAAAAAGACAGAATAATAGAATAATTAAGTAGAGGTGTAAAAATGCAAAATCAAAAACTTTTAAATTGGCAAGTTGTTACATTGCCGATTCCTTATGATTTACGTAGTGTTAACTGCTTTGTAATTGAAGAGCCTTCTGGTATTATAATTATTGATACAGGTGATGATAATGCTGAGTCAAAAGAAATATGGCGGCAGGTCATTGGTCAACGCCGAGTTAATCGTGTGCTCATCACACATTTGCATATTGATCATTTTGGCTTGGCAAAATGGCTCCAAGATGAGTATGAGGCAACTATTTGGATGTCTCAACGAAGTTATGAGGAGTTAACAAGCAGACGGGAACGTTTTGAAAAAGGAATTACCGAAGATGGAAGTTTATCTTTTCTGGCTGATTATGGGATGGTGCAAGATAAAGCTGCTTCAGCAGTATTTAATCGTTATGAACCATTTCAAGTACATGTAGATGTTATTTTTTCAGAGCATCAAATGATTGAGAGTGAAACATTTAATTTGCAGCCAATTTGGACACCAGGGCACTCGTCAGATCATTATTGCTTTTATGAAAAAGAGGCAGGCGTGTTATTTTTAGGTGATCATTTATTAGAAATTATTAACCCGATTGTCATGCCTTCTACACACATGCAAAATCCTCTTGCCTTATATTTGGCGACATTTGAAAGCTTAGGTCAATTGAAAATTCAAGATGCATTGCCTGCTCATGGGACACAGATTGAAGACTTTAATGAGCGCGTATCACGGTTAATGGCACATTATACAGACAAATGTCAGCAAATTTTAAATGCAATACCTGAAGAAGGGGCGACCGCACAGGAAATAACGAATCAGGTGTATGCACATAAGCCTGTAGAGCTTCGAGGAGCTGCTTTTATTCAAGTAATTACCTTTGTGCATTATTTAATGGAACGCAATTATTTAGTACGAAAGCGCAAAGGTCAAAGTTACAACTTTTATAGAAGCAGTTTGACAGTTGAAAAGCCATTTACACTTTGTTAAGCGTATGCGAATTTTACTTTTCATGAAAAAATAAGTGTATTTTTGCCGACATGGCAAGGATATACTTATTTTTATTTAGGCAAAAACGAAGGTAGTTCTTTTTCCTAATTATTAAAATGGGAGATTATGCTAAAATGATGTAAATAGTTGCTTATAGGATTTTCAGAAGGGGTGCATAAAAATAGATATTAGGAAAATTCGCTATTTTATAATGGTTGCAGAAGAATTGAACTTTAGTCGTGCAGCAGAACGTCTCAGAATGGCACAACCTCCTTTAAGCCAAGAAATTCGTAAATTGGAAGAAGAATTGGGCGTGCAACTTTTTCATCGGACAAAAAGAATGGTTGAACTGACGGATGCTGGAAAGATTTTTTTAGCAGGTTCTCAACAAACGCTGTTGCAGTTAGAAAGAACAATAGAGGAAACACAACTTGCTGCTGAAGGTAAAATAGGGAACTTAATAATCGGATTTGTCGATTCCACAGAAATCGTTATAGAAGTTCTTAATATATTTCGAGAACGCTTTCCTAAAATCCATCTTATATTGCGTGAAATGACAACGGAGCAGCAAATAAAGGCACTCTATGAAAAACAAATTCATATTGGATTTATTCGGTCTAAACAGAACAACGAAATACTATCTTCTGAAGTTTGTTCTGAAGAATCTTTAAGAGTAGCTTTACATCAAGACCATCCTTTCGCCAAATTGTCTGAAATTCCAGTCGAATTGTTAATTGGTGAACCATTTATTTTGTTTCCTCGTCAAATGGGTTCAAATTTTTATGATTTAATTATTAGCTTCTTTTGGGAGCATGGCGTAAATTTAAATGTTGTTCAAGAAGCTATTCAAATGCATACGATTGTTAATTTAGTTGCAACAGGAATGGGCGTTTCTGTTGTTCCTTCGTCGGTAGAAAGCTATAAACGTCCTGGTGTTATCTATAAAAAAATCCAACAAACTACACCAAAAGTAAACCTTTATGTTTGCTGGAGAAAAGATGAAACATCTGCAGTAGCAGAACATTTCTTAACAGTTGTTCGAGAAGTATATTCACTTGTCCATCTTGACCACCAAAAATAAAAGCCCATCCACTTAGGATGGGTAAGAAGGATTGCTATTTAGTTAAAGCTTTATCATGCATAAACTCAACCTGTTTTACTTGGATCGTACTCAATGAGACCTTCCAGTACTTTATCAATTTGCTGCATTATTTCAGGCTCTAATTTGACACTAGCAGCTACGGTATTCTCTCTTACCTGTTCTGGACTCGATGCCCCGATAATTGCTGAGGAAACATTTTGATTTTGCAGCACCCAAGCTACTGAGAGCTGAGCAAGGGAAAGATCAATCTGTTGTGCGATAGGTTTAAGATGTTGGATAGCAGTAAGAACATTGTCGTTCATCCAACGTTGTGCAAGTTTATTGAAAAATGGTTTACCTGCTGAAGAGTTAGCACGGGATTGTGTTGGTACGGGTTGTTGAGGTAAATATTTTCCTGTGAGAACTCCTTGTGCTAAAGGCGACCATACTACTTGTCCTAGACCTTCACGTTGACAGGTTGGGATTACGTCATTTTCGATAACTCTCCACAGCATTGAATATTGGGGTTGGCTTGCGATAAGAGGGATATTCAATTCCCGTGCAAGTGCTGCACCACGGGTAATTTGTTCTGATGTCCACTCACTTACCCCGATATATAGAACTTTACCTTGTCTGACAAGATCTGCGAAGGCTAACATTGTCTCTTCAAGGGGAGTAGTTGGGTCAAATCGGTGTGCATAATAGACATCAATATAATCAGTCTGCAACCTACGTAAAGAGGCATTACAATTTTCAAAAATGTGTTTTCGTGATAAACCTCTATCATTTGGCCCGTTTCCAGTTGGATGGCAGACCTTTGTGCAAAGTTCAATGCTCTCGCGTCGAATACCTTTTAAAGAACGACCGAGTATTTCTTCAGCTTTCGTATCTGAATATACATCCGCAGTATCGAATGTTGTTATGCCAACATCTAGTGCAGCTTTCACACACTCATTTGCAGTGTCTTCGTCTACTTTGCCCCCATGATTTATCCAGTTGCCGTATGCGATCTTGCTCACAGATAATCCACTATTGCCAAGTTTATTAAACTCCATTCAAGTGCCTCCTTTTAGTAGTGATACTTTCATTATAAAGACCAGATTTTAATATGGATAATATATTTTTACTAAGTGATTTATATAAAATATATATAACTACGGTGTCCTCCTATGTTGAGTGACGAGTTTATACGGCAATATTAGCGTAATATATTAAGATAAAACGCACTGATGTGGACGAGGTCTTATAGGTCTATATATAATAGAAGTAATGATAATTATGGGTATGCAGTTACTTTTAGGATTAATTTATGTATGGTATGTATATCAAACTAATTAACCCTATACAAACTTACTATCGAAAGGAGTGTACTAATGATTAACTCAAATAATCCAATACCTCTCCATATCCAGTTAAGAAAAATGATCGAAAAGAAAATTAATCAAGGTATTTATACAAGTAAAATACCAAGTGAACGTGAATTAATGGAAGAATACAGTGTTAGTAGAAGTACAGTAAGGGAAGCCATTTCACAATTAGTAATAGATGGTATTGTGGAGAAAAGACATGGCAAAGGTACATATATTACTAGAAAACCCGTTCATTACTGGTTGGGTAATTTAATTAGTACGACTAAAAGTATTGAGAATATGGGGATGAAGCCGGGGACGAAGTTAATTAAACATGGGATTATTACGGTTTCTGATGAAGTAAAAGAAGCGATCAATTTAGCTGAAGCATATTTGATTAAACGCGTACGCTATGCAGATGATATGCCAATAGCCATTGAGACACAATACTATCCAATAGAAATTGGTGAAAAGCTTTCTAAACTGGATATTAAAAGTGGTACGTTATATGACTTGTTAGAGGACGAAATGAATATACAATTGCATGATGCGGATGAGGTGATTACGAGTAAGCCTATTTCTAAAGAGGATTGTAAATTGCTTAATATTAAAGAAAACAGTAATTCACTCCATCTGAATCGCTTTGTTTATGATATTAATGGCGATCTCATTGAATACTGTATTGCTGATTATAATCCAGGTATGTATGCTTTTCATTTCAAATCTCAACGTTTAAAAAAGCAGTAAAAATGGATAATGAACTTAAATAAGTAGGCGTTACTCATTGATTGGAGTGGAAGGCGCGTCACTCTTGCATGCGGTAAGGAATCCTCGTGAACGGAAATCAACGTTTTAATAAAGTAAGTTTACAGGCTCATAACAGATACTTTTGTTTGGCAACAGAAAACTACTGACAAATGGGGAGTCAGTAGTTTTTTAATAATATATAAATAGTTACTATTGGGGAATAGTAATTATTTTCACTTTGAAAAAGCTAATTCTTTACTTTCAAATACAAATTCACCGTTAATAATCGTAGCTAAAATATTGATGTCTTTAATTGTTATGGGATCAACGGCTGTAGGGTCTTTATCTAAAATTGCAAAATCAGCTAATTTCCCTATTTCAATACTACCTAAATCCTGTTCGTCGAAATTCAATTTGGCACCGTAAATCGTCATAGATTTTAATGCACTTTCAACATCTAATTTTTGTCCTTCACCTAGTACATGCCCGTCTCTCGTCATGCGATTAACTGCGGCCCATATTGAAAAGAGTGGAGAAATAGGCGTAATAGGACAATCAGAATGCAATGTATACAACAAGCCTAAATCATCAGCTTCTTTGAGTGGGTTCATTCTCTCTGCTCTTTCAGGCCCTAAAAAGATATTTTTATGACGATCGCCCCAGTAATAAACATGATTAATGAAGAATGAAGCAGCGATATTGTAGTCTTTCATAAATTTCAAATCTTCAGGTGTAGCAGTTTGCACATGTTCAATTCGATGACGATGATCACTGCTTGGAGAAATATCAAGTGCATATTGATAAGCTTCAAGGATAGAGCCTATGGAACGGTCTCCATTGCCGTGTGTTGCTATTCTAAAGCCTCGATTATGGAAATCTAATACGTAATTGTTCAAAATATGTTGTGGAAAAATTAGGTCCCCGTATAAATTCGGGTCATTATAATAGGGTTGACGTAATGCGCCTGTAAGCCCCTGAATCGAGCCATCTTGGAATAGTTTTGCGCTATCTAATTTGGCCCTGCCGTTAGAATCCTCTAAAATTTTCTCATTAAGCTGAGAAGCATTATACTTTTCAAAAATGCCACCTTCCAATAACAAATCATTCATAATCATTAATCGCATTCTCATTGGATGTGCTTTTTCTTTCAAAGCTTCAATATGGATATCGTATTCTATTGGACCTAAGGTTAATCCAACCCCTGCATCCGTATTCGTTGTGATTCCTTGTGCTAAATAATCTTGTGAAGCTATTCGAATTAACTCAATTACTTCTTCGTTTGATGGAGTAGGTATACTATTAAAAACTAAGTCCATAGCAGCTGGCTCATATAAAACACCATTTAAATTATTGAATTCATCTCGACCAAAATGACCTCCATCTGGGTCTTGAATAGAAGCATCCAACTCTGCGATTTCCAGTGCTTTTGAGTTTGCAACTGCAAGATGATTTGAAATATGGCGGATAAATATAGGGCGATCCGTACTTACTTTGTCTAAGTCTTCTTTTGTAGGGTGTCTATTTTCTAATAGCATTGTATCATCATAGCCAAAGCCTAAAATCCAACTGCTGTCAGCTCGTTCATTATGGAACTCCGTTAACTTATAAATGATATCGGTAATACTTTTATTATTTGCAGGGGAACAATCTACTTGAGACTTGTTTAGCGCATATATTAATAGATGGTTATGTGTATCGATGAAACCAGGGATTACCGTTGCGCCATTTAAATCTACTTCATTCATGTCTTGTTTAAAAACTAAAGAATCTTTAATTTGATTAAATTCATCTTGAGACCATATTCCTACGATTCTTCCCTCAAAAGAAGCTACAACATTAGCACGTGTACTATGAGCATCTAAAGTAATAATATTTGCATTTTTTATAAGTAAATCAACTTTTAACATTTTATTGACCTCCTAAAAGTAATTTAATTTAACCAATATTAATAGAAGTAACGGTATCGATAATAATGAAAATATTGTGGAAATAACTGTAACAATAGCGCCTAATTTATCATTCGCATTATATTTACTAAATAAAATAGATGATAATGTCAGAGCAGGCATTGTTGCTTGAATTAATAACGTTTGTGCAATGACTTGGTCGACAGTAATAAAACTTATGATGATGAACACAACAACCGGCAAACCAAGGAGTTTAACCAATGTAGGAATGATCGATTTACTTTTAAGTGCTGTAAATTGAGCTTTGTTTACAGACATGATTAGTATTCCGATATAAAACATGGCAAGTGGCGATGCAAGTGCAGCTAATTGATTTGTTAACGTAATAAAAATGACGGGAGGACGATAATTAACAAAAGCAAAGAATAAGCCACATACAATTGCAATAGTTGGTATATTAATCATCGATTTCAACGTGCTAAATGAAAATTTTATCGATTTTTGTAGCAACATAACGCCAACAGTCCATATGACCAAGTCCACACCTGCATCAAAAATGGCAGCATATAAAGCACCTTTAGGGCCTAAAATCGCAGCACATAATGGTATCCCGATAAAACCTGTATTGCCAAGGCCAGAGAGAAGGGCAACTTCTGGTTTAATCGAACTTTCCTTATCAAAAATAGTGATCAATAGCCATCCTATTAAAATGCCAATTAGACAAATAATAATTGATAGTCCAAATACCATTCCGATATTTTTAAGAATCGTAGGACTAATATCTACCTTAAATATGCTCGACAGAATAATACAGGGCATTGCTACATTCACGATAATAAGCGTATAGGTTTTCCGAGTACTCTCATTAATAGGCGTAACGCGAGCAAGGAATACACCAATTAAAATCATAAAACCTATTAATAGAATTGATTCAAAGACAACAGAATACTCCATTTCATGCACTTCCTAAAACAATCATTATTAAACTATTTTTCCATGCGCACAGATACTATAGGTGTTAGCAGCTGTTTATTTTTAGATGTCAGTAGACTCACGATAATCAAGACAGGGAAGTTAAAACATAATGCAATAAGTCCGGTATTGATTGAAAAAATACTGATACCTGCAAATTGGAAGGATAAGGCGATTGCCGTACCAGTTAGAATACCTGCACCCACTCCTATAGCTGTAGCTCTTTTCCAAAAAATAATTGAAAGAATACCAGGTAATATTTGACCAAAGCCAAAATAAGCTGTGTTGATTAGATTTAGCATTAGACTTGGAAGTGATACAGTTAACAACATTGAAATTAATAAATAAACAATAACAACGACTTGTGACCATTTGCGTTGTTTATTTTCTGGAATACTTGTCACAATGTTACGAGTAAAAATACCACCGACTACTAAAGATATAACGGCTAGTACTAACAATCCTGATAGTGCGGCACCAGCAGCTACTAATCCAACTACCCATGACGGTAATAATTCAATTGATGTTGCGATAAATGCATGGTTAGGATTATCAATGTTCGGTAAAGCAACTAAAGCAAAATATGCCGCAGCAATTAAGAATGGATACATAAGCATATACAGTGGCATAAATCTTTGGGCGCGTTTAATTGTCCCTTCTGATTTACTAGTGAACAATACATTTATAATAAATGGGAAACAATAGAAAGCTACTGCTTGGAAAATAATTGTCGTTATTGAAAACGTGACTTGTTCTGTTGAACCAAATGACACTGAAGCACCGTGTTCCTTTGCAGTAGTAAATAGATTATTTACACCATCGAGTTTTGAAAATGCTGCCCAACCTACGATAATGATGGCTGCGAATAGAAGAATGTCTTTTAAAATCGATATAACAGCAGGTGCTTTAACGCCAGAAATTGCAACATAAACGTATGCAATTGTACCAGCAATGAATACAGCAATAATAGGTGGGAAATCGAAGCCTAAAGCATTTAAAGCTACTATTAGCCCTTCAAACTGTAACTGTCCCCAAGGAATGAGGAAAAGTAAACACGTACATGCCACTAGTAACTCTAAAGGTCTGCTAGAAAAGTGGCTTTTGAACAAATCAGGAGCGGTCATTGCATTGTAGTGTTTACCAGCCCGCCAAATAAGAGGCGAAAGGAAGTAACCAACTGGATATGCTAGAAGTATGTATCCTAGAAACCATATTCCATAGCTTGCCCCTTTTGCATATATGCCTCCAGGAAACCCAATAATTGTTCCAATACTATAAACTTCGCCGATAGCAAGAAAGAATAAGATAAATCCGTTAAAAGACCTGCCACCAACTAAATAATCTGCTACATTGTCTTTTTTCGATTTTCCTTTTGAGAGAACTGCTAGAATTAGAGAAAAAATAAGAACACCTATGAAAATTGTAACTGCCATTATCCATCCCACCTTGTCATTTATTAATCATAATTTTTTTTATCGAAGAAAAACCAAGAACAAGAAATACAAATAGATGTCAGTATGAACCATAAGAACATCCAAAAATAAAGAATTGGAAAACCTAAAATAAAATGTTCGGAGTAACGAAAATAAATTAACCCAGCAATTACACTAACAACAGGTAAAACAAGACCAATAAAGACATTAAAAAATGTTTTTGCGGACATAGAATAACTCCTTTCTAAATAGTAAATAAATTTAACTTATCATGACGTACGGACCAGTTGAATTAAATTCATCTACAATTCCATGGTTTATTTTGGAATAGTATATAAATTTAAAATATAGTTGTCAACATAATAATAGTGTTTAAGTAGAAAAAAATGATTTAAAAGAGAATTATTGTTTGGTATTTTAATTTTTTTATAGGTATTTCCACTTAAAGATGAATCGGAAAGAGAGGATATTAGGACTCTAAAATAAGTCTGAAATAATAAGTCTAAATATTCTGATATTAAAATAAAAATTAGTCGAAGCCGTTCCTGAGGATAGGGTAGCTTCTTAAACGGAAAGCAAAGCTTTACTAAAGTTTGTTCACAGGAACAGGATAGAGGCTTAATTTTTGTAATATTCGGAAAACTACTGACAGGTGGGGATCGTCAGTAGTTTGTCTAACATATATAAATAGTTACTATTGGGGAAATAGTAATTATTTTAACTTTGATAAAGCTAACTCTTTATTTTCAAATACAATTTCGCCATTAATTATCGTAGATAAAATGTTGATATCCTTAATGGTCATAGGATCAACTGCTGTTGGATCCTTATCTAAAATTGCAAAATCAGCGAATTTTCCTATTTCAATACTACCTAAATCTTGTTCGTCGAAGTTCAATTGAGCTCCGTAAATTGTCATTGATTTTAATGCGGTTTCAACATCAATTTTTTGTTCTTCTCCTAGTACATGTCCTCCACTCGTCACACGATTAACCGCTGCCCATATTGAGAAGAGCGGGGAAATCGGAGTAACTGGACAATCCGAATGTAATGTATACAACAAACCTAAGTCATCTGCTTCTTTCAAAGGATTCATCCTTTCTGCTCTTTCAGGCCCTAAAAAGATGTTTTTATGGCGGTCGCCCCAGTAATAAACATGATTAATAAAAAATGAAGCAGCAATATTGTAGTCTTTCATTAATTTCAAATCTTCTGGTGTAGCAGTTTGCACATGTTCAATTCGATGACGGTGGTCACTCCTTGGATAAGTTTCAAGTGCATGTTGATAGGCTTCAAGGATAGAACCGATTGCACGATCTCCATTCCCGTGTGTGGCAATTCTAAAGCCACGATTATGGAAATTTAATACGTAATCGTTCAAAGTTTGTTGTGGAAAAATAAGGTCCCCATATAAATTTGAATCATTATAATAGGGTTGACGTAATGCTCCAGTAAGCCCCTGAATCGAGCCGTCTTGAAATAGCTTCACACTATCTAATTTAGCCATGCCATTAGAGTCTTCTAATATTTTCTGATTTAGTTGATTTGCATCATAATTTTCAAAAAAGCCACCTTCCAATAACACATTATACATAAACATTAATCGCATTCTCATGGGATGTACTCTTATTACATCTATATGAATATCGTATTCTGAATGCCCTACCGCTGCATCAGTATTAGTAGTAATCCCTTGCGCAACATAATCTTGAGCAGCGACGCGAATTAATTCTATAAATTCTTCTTTTAAAGGGGCTGGGATATAATCGTAAACAAAGCTCATTGCTGCATGTTCATATAAAACCCCATTTAAATTATTCGATGCATCTCGTCCAAAATGCCCTCCTTCTGGGTCTTTCACAGAAGCATCTATTTTCGCTAGTTCCAGTACTTTGGAGTTGACAACAGCAATATGATTTGAAATATGGAGGACAATAATAGGTCGATCTGTACTTACTTTATCTAAGTCTTCTTTAGTAGGGTGTCGGTTCTCGGTAAGCATTGTATCATCATAGCCAAAGCCTAAAATCCAACTACTGTCATTTTGTTTCTGATGAAACGCCTCTAAATTGTAGATGATATCTGAAATACTTTTATTTCGCGGAGATGAACAATCAACTTGTGCCTTATTTAACGCATATACAAATAGATGGTTATGAGTATCGATGAAACCAGGGATTAACGTTGCACCATTTAAATCGAGTTCTTTAGAATGTATTTCGAGAGCTAACGAATCCTCTGCTTTATTAAAATCAGCTTTAGACCAAATTCCTACAATTCTTCCCCTATAAGAAGCTAAAACATTAGCACGTGTACTTTGAGCATCTAAAGTGATAATATTTGCATTTCTTATTAGTAAATCAACCTTTATCATATAATTCCTCCTAAAAGTAATTTAATTTAACAAAAATTAAAAGAAGCAATGGTATTGACAATAAAGAAAAAATTGTTGAAATTACTGTTATAATTGCACCTAATTTATCGTTCGCATTATATTTACTAAATAAAATAGATGACAATGTTAGAGCAGGCATTGTAGCTTGAATTAATAAAGTTTGAGCTATTACATGATCGACAGTAACAAACCTTATAATGATGAATGCTACAACCAGCAATCCAAGAAGTTTAACGACAGTAGGAATAATGGATTAACTTTTATGTGCTGTAAACTTATTGTGATGTACGTACCAGTTAAGTTAGATTAATTTACCTTTTGATGGTTTAATTTGGAACAGTATATAAATTTAAAATACGATTGTCAACATAAAAATAGTTTAAAAGAGAATTATTTTAACTTAAAGAGAATTATTTAGCGTTTTCACAGATAGTAGTTTGATTTATTTCCTAGTATATAATTTTTTTATAGCTATTATTACTGGTGAGTTGTGAATGAATTTATTGGGGTTGTGATGGAGAGGATGAGTCAAAGGGTAATAGAAATACAAAGTACGCAAAACGACCAGTATTTATGTAAGATGTTTTTTATTGGTAGTTATCACGTACTTAGGAAATCTTGAAACAATTTAAATTCTTCACCTTAAGAATTCATTTATTTACAAATTAGGAATTACCTTTCTAGCACCTAAGAAAAGCCAAGTACTAAGGACAAATGGCATCGTTAGAACAGGGAGGCCATATGGTAAAAGCCAAGTACTAAAACTAGCAGTAAGCGGTATGGTTACACATGTCGCTAGAATGCCTGAAATAATTCTAAAACGATTAGATTTGGTACTAAATACAGTAGAGACTGCCATACATGTTAATATCGCATTGTAGCCGTAAAGACCGCCTATTATTAAAGCGTGTTCTCCTCCAAGTCCATATGATAAGACTAAAGCGACGACACTCCCTATCACAGCATTTAAACCAAGTTTCCAACTAGCCCAAAATATAGCGCTATAAAGAAGTACACCTGATAAAGGATGATTCAAAAAAAAGATCTGCTCAATATTATTCAAAAAACCTACAGTCCAATTTAACTCACCTGCAATATTGAGTTGCCAGTACGATAAACTTTGGGGTACTAAAGATTCACTTAAGTGGAATACGTTTAGTTTGTAAGAAGCTAAAAGGATAAACCATGTTAGGATGATAAAAGGAAAAGTAAGGATTGGCAAGTCTATATTTTTCAAAAAATGCATCATTGTTGCGGTAAAGATCGCTGCAATCATTGCTCCTAATAGAGCGATGCCCCATCTAGAAGTTCCAGTTAAAAATAATGAAATGGACAAACCTGCTAAGACAGAATTATATCCAAATAGACCGGACCTAACACTATTTTCTTGCGCACCTCCTATTTTTCCGATTAGTGTGCCAACAATAGAAGATAAAAGTGAAATGATGCCCAATTTATAAGAATAAATAGTAATTGCTAATAAAATAATAAAGCCGGAAATGGCATTTTCAATAAAAATGACTTGAGAAAATCCCATGAGTGAAGCCAGTATAACGGAAGTAAATTCTCCTTTTGAAGTATAATTATTAATATTTTTCAACATACAATCACTCCTTCAAAAATCATTGTATTTGAAATTAAACCTACGTTAAGTGGAAAATAGTGGTTAATTTAAATACTAAATATGGTAATTATATAAATAAAAAGGTATAAAATGCAATTTAAAACCTCGACAACCTAATTCATCATTTATAAAGTAATAAAAGATGGAATGAAAATATAATTTCACTCCATCTTTTTAATTGGTGACTAGTGCAGAAACTTTCACATCGACATCGTATTGAAACTTGAATAATTGTAAATGAAGTAACTCTAAGGTTAATATTTTCGTCAGTACCATCTCGTAGTTTAAATTTAAGCACTATTTTCCCTTTACTTTTTAGTTCCAAACCTTTTATATCATTTAAGTCCCCATATTATCCACCCAAGTAGGATAAAGCGCCAGGCAATTGCTTCTTATTTCACAAAAAAAACTTCTAAAGAGTAAATTATTACTTTTTGAATTAAACTATGATAAATGAAAGGAGATAATTTATTATGCACTCAATTAACAAAATAGGTGAACGTTTTTGGTATATCACGCCAATATCAGAAACTGATCGTCCCATTCTAGGAATGGTAGTAGGCGATAACAAGACATTAATGATCGATGCAGGTAACTCGGAAGATCATGTACAATATTTTCAGGAAGAACTTTTAAAAATGGGGGTCCCTAATGCTGAAATAGTAGTTCTAACACATTGGCATTGGGATCATATTTTTGGCCTATCAGCACTACGTAATATTGTTTCCATCGCTTCCATCGCAACAAAAAAAGAAATGGAGAAATTAATTCCGTTCTCATGGTCTGATGAAGCAATCGATGAGCGAGTAAAAGAGGGAATTGAAATTGAATTTTGCGCTAGAGCCATTAAAGAAGAATTCAAAGCTCACCGAGATATTAAGATTGTTTTACCAGATGTGACGTTTGAAAGACGAGTAGAAATGGACTTAGGTGGGGTAACTTGTATCATTCAACATGTTGGAGGGGACCATGCTTCTGATTCAGTAGTTGTCTATATTAAAGAAGAAAAGATTCTTTTCCTTGCTGACTGTATTTATCCTAATCTTTACGCTGTAAAAGAAAATTATACAATTCAGGAAACGCTGCGCTTGTTGGATGAATTAGAGCAATTTGATGCGGATACATATATCCCTTCACATCAACAGCCAATTTCTAAAGAAGAGTTTAATCAAGAAGTAGCGAAACTTCGAACAATCGCCAACTTTACAGCGCGTTTCGGCGGAGACCAGAAAAACATTATTAAGGAATATGAAAAACACGTACAAAGAGAACTGACAGAAGACGAAATCGAAACAATCTCGAACTTTGTAAATGGATATTAAATTAAAATAAAAATACTGCCGTTGATTTCCGTTACGGGCGGACGCTTTCCGCGGGCACAGCGTAAGCCGCAACCCTCGCTAACGCGCGGTTTGTTGCGTCTTACGTGCCGTGCGTTCCCGCAGGAGTCGCCGCCCTCCACTCCAATCAACTTAATAGGCAATGAAAACAGTCTACTTTTAATAAAAAATTTGTGGTCATGGGATAAAAAGGTTTAGTCAAAATAAATATAAAAGACTTCTGCCGTTGATTTCCGTTACGGGCGGACGCTTTCCGCGGGCACAGCGTAAGCCGCAACCCTCGCTAACGCGCGGTTAGTTGCGTCTTACGTGCTGTGCGTTCCCGCAGGAGTCGCCGCCCTCCATTCCAATCAACTAGTAAAATTGTTTGAGTGCCTGGCACCGATGATAAAAAAGACAAAAGGCATTAAGAATGACTTCTTAATGCCTTTTGTCGACGCGCTGAGGAAGTGGTGCACGCCGCTTCCTTTTTCTTTTTTATAAAATTAAGCTAACAATGATACCTGATAGAACGCTTACAAGTGTAGCACCAAATAATAATTTTAATCCAAAGCGTGCGACTACATTCCCTTGCTTTTCATTTAGACTTTTTACAGCCCCGACAATGATACCAATTGATGAGAAGTTGGCAAAGGAAACGAGGAAGACAGAAAGAATACCCATTGTACGTTCACTAAAGTGATGATCGCCCCCAGATAAATCCAACATCGCCACAAATTCATTCGTTACCAGTTTAGTCGCCATAATTGATCCAGCACTAACTGCTTCTGAGAAAGGAATCCCCATGATGAAGGCAACTGGTGCAAAGATATAACCTAGAATACTTTGGAACGAAATGCCGAATAATAGCTCAAACACACTATTGAATCCAGCCATCAATGCGATGAACCCAATTAACATAGCACCGACGATAATGGCAACTTTAAAACCATCAAGAATATACTCGCCGAGCATTTCAAAAAAGGATTGCTTTTCATGCTCGATTTCTAATATATCCTCGTTAGGGTCAATTTGGTACGGATTCATAATTGTAGCGATAATAAAACCGCCAAATAAATTTAAAACTAATGCCGTAACAATATATTTTGGTTCGAGCATCGTCATATAAGCACCAACGATGGACATAGATACAGTCGACATTGCCGACGCACATAGAGTATATAAACGTTGTTTTGAAAGTAGGCCGAGCTGTTTTTTTAATGTAATGAAAACCTCTGATTGACCGACCATCAATGAAGCAACAGCATTATAAGATTCAAGTTTTCCCATTCCGTTTACTTTACTTAATACCCATCCAATTCCCTTCATAATGAATGGTAGGATTTTTAAATGCTGTAGGATTCCAATTAATGCAGAAATAAATATAATTGGTAGCAACACTGTTAAAAAGAATGGAGCTTCTCCTTCGTTCGCCAAGCCGCCAAAGACAAAGGAAACACCTTCTCCTGCATATTCGAGCAACTTGTTAAAAACAGTAGCTATGCCCTTGATTATGATTAATCCAAATTCTGTATTTAATAATAACAATGACAATAGAATTTGAATAATAATCATTGTGATAATTGGTTTAAATTTTATCTCTTTTCGATTGGAACTTGCCAACCAAGCCAAAAATAACACAATGAGAATACCTAAAATTGAAATAATGTATTGCATATGTAACCTCCTGATGAATTAAATCATGATGTGTTAGCTTTTAATAAAATTACCTTTCGCATAGAAACTTCTTTTATTTTGATTGTAGTTATAATGTGTATATTGCCCAATTTAATAAAAAGAAACCGTACGTATTTAATTTTAATTAAGCTTTACTGAATAATGGTAACTAAGTGATATTAATAGAAAGTTGATAAAAAAGCAAAAAAAATGATTATAGGAGAATTTCTGGTGGGTATTAGGAAATAAAAGGTGAAAAAAGTCACTTATTAACATGCAAACATTAAAAAATAGCTTAGCTGACAAATGATACTTTGATATAGGATAATGGTGATATATTCGAGATTGCAAAAATATTAAAATGCTAAAACGAAGGGAGTGCAAATAATGAATTTTGAAATAGTAATGCAGGAGCTTGAAGCGCTAGGGAAGGAACGGACTAAAAAAATATACATGTCTAATGGTGCACATGAGCCGCTTTTTGGAGTGGCAACAGGTGCAATGAAGCTTATAGCGAAGAAAATAAAGATTAATCAACCTTTAGCGGAAGAGCTTTATGCTTCCGGGAACTATGATGCAATGTATTTTGCTGGCATTATTGCCGATCCAAAAGCAATGGCGGAATCTGATTTTGATCGTTGGATGGATACGGCATATTTTTATATGTTGTCTGATTATGTGGTAGCTGTTACTTTAGCGGAAGCGGATATTGCACAACAAGTTGCTGATAAATGGATTGCTAGTGGGGAAGAGCTGAGAATGTCTGCGGGCTGGAGTTGCTACTGCTGGCTTTTAGGAAATCGAAAAGATGTTGAATTTTCCGAAGACAAGATTGCTACGATGCTTGAAACTGTGAAAAACACAATTCATAATTCGCCTGAACGAACAAAATCTGCTATGAATAACTTCCTAAACACGGTAGGCGTTTCGTATTTACCACTGCACGACATGGCACTTGCAACTGCCAAAACGGTTGGTCCAGTAGAACTTAAAAAGGACAATAAAAAAAGTAGCTTCCTTCACGCCTATGAAAGTATTCAAAAGGAAATGGATAAAGGAAGAATTGGCTTTAAACGCAAATATGTTAGATGTTAAAAGTCGCCAAATTGACCTAGTGAGACTACCATCGACCCTTGTATTTCAAGTTTTTTTTTACTGCCACAGTTAGACATTACTCATAAAGGGGGAGGACTTTAATGCAACATAAAATCAGCATCATGCCATACAGCCCTGAATTTTCTGAGCAAACAGTTGCAATGTGGCGAGATAGTAAGGAACAGGCAATTGGTCAGAAAGAAATGCATAGCGTTGAAAATCACATTTATTTTTTAAATCATATATTACCTGAACAGTTTCAAATAGATTTAGCGTTTATAGAGGAAACTGTTGTTGGCATGATTGCCTATAATGATAGTGAAATAAGCCAACTGTATATTCGTAACGATTACCAGGGGCGCGGTATAGGCCAAACATTATTAAATAAAGCGAAAGTCCAATCAAGTGGGAGATTAACATTATACACATTTGAAGTAAACGAAAAGGCACAACGTTTCTATGAAAAGCATGGATTTAAGGTTATCGGTAGAGGTCATGAAAATGAAGAGAATTTACCTGATATTCAATATGAATGGATACGTCAAAATGATAACGCCTACTAATGATTTCCGCTGCGGGCGGGCGCTTTCAGCGGGCACACCGTAAATCACAACCGTCGCTGTTGCGCCGCCTGTTTCGTCTTACGTTTTGTGCTGTTCCCACAGGAGTCGTCGCCCTCCGCTCCAATCAACTGAACTAGACGGTTAGAGAGACTTTATTTTATGACCATCAAAAGAAATGGAAGTGACAACTACTCACTCATTTATTTTGAAGCTACTTTTGTTTATCTTGCCATATATCTAACTCCTTTACTGTTTTGTACAACGTAAAGGAGTTTTTTTCGTAAACTATCAACCTCTACATACATTTTTTAAGTAACTGTTATAAGTGACTCAACTTGAAACTTATTACAGAAACAATCGTATAATTATAATAGTAAGATTTTGTAAAGGGGATGTTTCATATGCGAAGTAGTTCAATTAAACAAGTAACACCTCAAAATTTCGGAATGCTTTTTTTACAAGAGAGATTTGAAGAGATTTATAAGCAATGTAATGAAGAATTTAAAAAAATGGTTTCTATTGAGCAATTTAATGAGCTAGCGAAGTCTTTTAACTCGAATGTTAAAAACTATGAATTAATCAGTGAAATTACAATAAACAACGTAAATCAATATATTTGGTTAGATGATCAGCAAGAAAAAGCTATAAACGTGATGATAGATTCAAACAATATGATACATTGGTTATTATTAAAACCTTTTTTGATCTTTCCGGAAAGTGATAAAAATTATACGCAAAATACATATATTATGCCTGTTAATGATGAGTGGTATGTATTTTGGGGAGGGGTAAATGAATTTGTCAATTACCATTATGCTTACGAAACACAAAGGTATGCTTATGATTTAGTTATTATGAAGAACGGAGCAACATTTAAAAATTCTGCAATACTTAATGAAAACTACTTCGCTTTTAATAAAGAAGTGATTGCACCAGCAGATGGTGAAGTAGTCAAGGTAATTGATCATCTAACCGATAATGTTCCAGGCGAAATGAATGAATTAGAACCAGCAGGAAATCTAATCATTATCAAGCATAGAAATCATGAATATAGCATGGTGGCCCATTTAAAAAATAACGCTAGCCTTGTACAAGAAGGGGATACTGTTAAGCAAGGAGATGTGATAGCACTTTGCGGAAATTCAGGAAATTCCTCAGAGCCACATATACATTTTCAAGTGATGGACTCACAAGACTATATGAATTGTAAATCTATACGCATCCGTTTTACAGAAGATAAAGAACCAATTCAAGGTGACTTTATAAAATAATCCATTCCCTAACCCAATGACTGCAACAAAAAACCGATGAGCGATTTCCCGTTCATCGGTTCTTTGTTGTCCGTTAAATACTTTGAATTAATTCACTATATTTTAGTGAAAGCAGGTTAAGCGAGTAGTTTTTAATTTTATCAGTTGCGATAATTCCTGTTAGGATACACTCAATCATGTCTTTATATTGATGAATCAAATGTATTTCGTTCATAAACTTTTTATCGAGCGTTATTCCTTCTTTAATAGTTTTCAATACTACTTGTTGCTCCTCGTATAAATAAACTAATTCGAATTTTGAATTATATATTAATGTAGTAATTTCGGGGAAAATTTTATCGTCGTTTAAACGCTCTAGAATGCTATCAACCGATTTTACTCCTTCTATTGATTGCAAATGTGAAAATGTTTCACGCAGTTTATCTTCTAAAAAATCAGTACTCAATTGAATATCTCCTCCTATTTTGTTATATATCCATTTTTTATAAGCTAATTAATAATTTTGTGATTATTGTATCATACGACAGTAGTAATAATTATTAAAATACTTACTGTTTTTTGAATTAATCGGGATACTTTTATTTTAAATAAATTATTAATGGTAGTAAATACTATATAGATAAAAAAATAAATATAGTCTATAATGACTAATTATATCCATTTTATTGAAAAAAGGAGTCAGCTCTATGCCACCAGTGATCTCAATAAATACATAGCTTTGGAAGGTTCACTAGCAGCTTCTCAGCAACAACTTTCATCTTTACAAGAAATAAGCGCCGTCGCAAAATTTGAGCAATCAAGCAATGGACTTACATACAATTGTTGGTCACTTTAAAATCTAAAGAATACAAAAAGACGAACAGCTTTAGGTGCTGTTCGTCTTTTTTAGCTAATGCAGTTGATTTACATTGCGTGCGGACCCTTTCCGCTCAACACAACGTAAGCTGTACCCTCGCTACTACCGATTTGTTAAATCTAACATTCCACTTTAGCCATTCACATCTTATTAAATAATTTTCAGTAGGAAATAAAAATAGTAAAATATATAAAAGAATTTTCACAACATTTTATGGAGGTGCAGAGTAGGAATTATGTTACGGTAGAAATAATTGATGCTGTGGGGTTAAATCCAAGAGAAAGAAAAATGTTGCAAAATACTGTGTTAAATTTTGTTGCGATGAGCAATGCCTTAATTTTGAAAGAAGATGTAGTGCTCAATCCATTACAGGAGGGCAACGAAAATATTGGCATTGTCATGGTTTATGCAAAACCATTAGATGAAGAACAAGGTGAAGCCATCACACAAGCTTTGTCCAATCGATTTACCACGTATTTTAAAATGAGCGAGTTAGATTTGGAAGCTCATATTAGTGTTCATTGAGTAAACAATGGTTAATCAAGAATATGAACCAACCTCGAGTAGGGACACTTTACTAGTGTGACTATTTGGGGTTTTTTTGTTCAATTAGAGTAAATCTGTTAATAGGAGTAAAAAATATAGCATCTCTACTTTTACATCTGTCCACAATATGAATCTGCTTATGTGTTAAACATTTTATTATGCTACTTCTTATGTTTAAGTATAAAAGGTTATAAAAAATATAAAAAAGGGGTTAAAAGGTCATTATATGTCCAACCGATTGTGGTATAAATGAATTATAAAATATTAGAAAGTGGGTAATTTACATGCCATTACCATTAATACCATTAATCGTAGCAGGAGCAGCGGCGGCCTCTGCTGCAGTAGCGGGGAAAAAAGGATATGATTCTTATCAAAATATGCAAGAAACAAAAGAGTTAGCGCAATCTTTAGAATCACAATATAAAAGAGCGTATAAAAATTTTGAAGCAGGTCGTGATGAAACAAATGATGCTTTTGAGAATTATGGTCTTTTGAAATTAGATATTCTGGATGGTTCAATGAAGTGTTTTGTAGATACTTTTAAGCAAATTAAAAATGTGAATTTCAAAGGTGAAGCAGTTACTGATAATTTTGTTTCAAATAGTGACATTAATGAATTTGTAATTAACATTGAAAAACAAGTTCTGAAAGCAGGACAGGTAATGACAGCTGGTATTGCCTCATTGGCAGGTGGTGGATTAGCAGCTATGGGCGCAGTTGGTGCTACGACTACATTTGCTGCTGCATCGACAGGTACAGCAATCGCTTCATTAAGCGGTATAGCAGCTCAAAATGCTACGTTAGCGTTTTTAGGTGGCGGAGCACTAAGTGCTGGTGGACTGGGTATTGCTGGTGGAACAATGGTTTTAGGAGGCATTGCTTTAGCTCCTGCGTTAGCCATTGGAAGTCTCATTTTTGCATCTTCCACAGAGAAAAAATTAGAAGAAATGTATGCGAAAAAAGCTGAAGTAAATGCAGAAGTTGAGAAATTATATTCTGCAGCAAATGTAATGGCACAAATTAAAACAACAACAAAGAACATGCATAGCTTAGCAGATAGTACTAATAAATTTTTCCTGGAGAATATAGATAAGATGAAAGCTGTTATTCAACAAAAAGGAAAAGATTTCAGTTGCTATTCTACTGAAGAACAAAAAATTATTCACAACAATTATAAATTAGCAATTATTATGCGTGATATTTTGAATACCACAATTTTAGATGAAAACGGTCAATTAACGCCAAACCTACAGTCTGTAATTACAGCTGAAAAACGAAAAATTTCTGCTATTAAGGGCTACTAAAATGGTTGTATTACGTCAATCAGATATTGATTTTATTGCAGGACAAGTAGTCAGTGAAACAGTTGAAAGACAAGGAAACGCATTAATAGAGACAGTCGCAGGGAATGAACAACTGGTTAAAGTAGCTAAACAATATATAAATTGTGCGAGTGACAAGACGCAAGGACGCATGTTTGAAATTATTGAATCTACTAAATTTAATGTAAATGCGGCGAAAGCAGGAAGTATGTTACGAGCTGTGACGACTGATCAATTAGGCATGCCACATCATGAAGCGGATATTTTCATTCGTAATAAAAGCGGAGATGTATTACGAGAGGTTCAGGCGAAATCTGGCAATAATCCAGTAGCTTTAGCAAGCTATATTAAAAATAAGAAGTATGAAGGCATGGACCGTTTAGTTAATATGGAACATAAGAATCGTGTTAGTGAATTGATGGAAAGTCGGATTGATAAACAAGGTATTTATGCTGAAGATTATCGTGATGCACAAAAGCATTTGAAAGGTCAATTAGAGTATGACGGAATTAAAAGTGGCGGAACAACTCATGATGAAGCAACACATGCTGCTGAAAATCCAGAAGCTTTTGCCTCTCAAATGAACCGAGCAGAGTTCATTTCAGGAGTTAAAAATGCGATGTTGAGTGGTGCATTAGCAGGGGCTTTCGTAGGTGGCACTATCAATACAGCTCAAGGTCTATTTAAAGGTGAATTTTGTGTTAAAGAAACAGGGAAAGGAGCTGCAAATAGCGCAGCGCGTGGAGCTGTTGTAAGTGGTGTATCTTATGGTTTAAAGTATTTAGGTAAAAATAACGCTGTAATGACAGGAAATGTGGTCACTTCTCTTGCTAGTTCGGCAGTGAATATGACTGAACTAACTTATAAATTTCTAACAAAAAAAATTACGACTGAAGCGTATGTTGAAGGTCTTGGTAGTAATGCTGTAAGTTGTTTTTCAGGTATTATTATGACTGCAGCAGGAGCCGCTTTATTTGGACCAATCGGAGCTGCTATAGCAGGTACAGTGGCATTAATTGGCATAAAACAACTATATAAAGTATTTATCAATGCTCGTGAGGATTTGAAATTATCCAAAGAAGCACGTATACAAGCCGAGGCTTTATCCGAAATTATTATTCAACAAGTTAAAGAAGAAGAAGCTTTACTAATATCCTATTATAAAGAATATGAAGAAACCTTTGTTAAATTGAAGCAACTAGTAGATTTAGCAATTATAGATGATCGTTTAACAGAAAAAGCTATTATTTCTTTAGTGGATGGTTTAAATATAAAATTTAAATATGAAAGACTAGATGATTTTGAAGCATTTATGTTAAGCGATGAGGTGTTAGAATTATGAGCGTCTTTCCGTGCACATCTTGTGGAGCTTGTTGTTTATCTATCGAAGGAATAGAATTTTTAAAAGATTTTAATGTAAATGGTAAATGTAATCTGTTAGAAAATAATGGGTGCTCAATTTATGAAACTAGACCGTTGCTGTGTAGAATAGATGAATCCTACAATCAAATATTTATAAATTATATGACTAAAGAAGAGTATTATTTTCAAAATGCAAAAGCATGTAATCAGTTGCAAGAAAAATTAAATATTGATAAAAAGTATAGGGTACATCTTAACTAAATATAAGAGCAAACAATATAAAAAACATCAATCTATTATTGATTGGTGTTTTTTTACATATACTATATATTTTTGAAAATATTAATAATGGACATATAAATAGATTAAATGCTTCTGTCTATCACTACTTAGAATCACCTAAAGTTCTAACATACAAGTTACAGGATTTACTTGGCAGCGTCCTCTAATCAGTTGGGTATCGTAAAGTTTTTAATTAAACCAGTTCCCACACCAAGTAGGAAATTACTTCTACAATCAAAAACACCCACGGAAAATCCGTAGGTGTTGTATTTAAAAGGGGAGGAGTTTTTATGACAGCCACATGACTAGTTCTTCACAAAATAAGTTAATTGTATAAGTGTGTCTTCGTTTAGCTTATACGCAATGACTAACATGTACATGCCTTGTTCTTCTTGAGAAAGATCGATTGTAAAGTGGTCTGCGTTCGGTGCAAGTTGGTCCACATCTACTGAAATCTCTTTCATTGTTTTCGTATTTCTTAGCGCTATTTGGTAAGGGTTAAGATAGTTACCATCTAATCCTTTTACTAGATTTTCCACTGTTAGTTCAGGACCTGTTAAGCTAGATACTTCAACGATTTGTGGGTGCGCAGTGATGTTTTCTAATTTATTTAGATTTTTCAATGGCGAGAAATCAGTAATACTATTAGCCGAAATATCAAGTGATGTTAAATTTTTAGCATATTGTAAGCCTTCTAGACTTGTAATATGTGCATTTGGTGCATGGAGACTTGTCAGTGTAATCATATCACTTAAAGTGATTTCTCCTGACAGTCCTAGTGTTTGCTGGATAGCTACTTTAAGCTGGTTGTCTGCAATTGGTATAATTTGATCGAAATCAATTGCTACTAAAGCAGCTTTTGCTTGTAATAGCTCCTCTAAAGCTTGATCGATTTGGGCTTGCGAAGCTTGTGTATTAGCAAGAAGTTCTTCTGCTTTTGCCATGCTCGCTTGTAAAGCTTGGATTGTGTCAGCTGTGTAGTTTTCTACATTAACTGTTTTAGCATCTTCAAGTGCTAGTGTTAAATCTTCCGTGAATACGCGATCCGCATTTGCAAAATGTAATTTCGTATCTCCCCATGACGCATGGTCAGAGCCGTTTCCGTTGCCACCGTCTGTTACGACAAGTTTAAGCTCTTTTGCGCCAGTAATGCTCACTTCAATGTACTTTTGAGGATCACGAGATTGCATTAAGCCACTATCGAATTGCTTTTCTCCATCAACAAACACTTGGAATGTTACTGAGCCTATCGTACCGTACATTTGACGGTCTACACCAACGAATGCAGTGAAGAAATCTGCGTTTTTATCTGTTAAATCATAAATGATTGTTGAGTTTGAATGTGCACCAATGCCTCGTTCGTATGTTATCTCACGACCATCGTCTCCTGTTAAGCGTATTGCCTTGTGACTAATGGAGATATCTTTTACTGGTGCTGTATAGCTGTTTTGTGTAGATTGCCATTCAAAATCAGTTAGATAATGGTAATCTTCCATATTCACCACTGAAATAGTACGTTTTTTTGTTACTTCATTGCCATCACTATCGATTACTGTGTACGTAATTTCGTAGTGACCAGCTCGATTAAAGTTCACTTGCTCTAAGCCAGTTACTTTTACTTGGGATGTTAAATCACCATCTTCAGCATCCGTTGCTAAATAGCTTTCGTCGGTGTTAATAGGCGTTCCTACTTTTGTTGCAACTGATTTAGGAATTGTTAGTTCTGGCATACCGTTCGATAAATAGAACTTAGCATCAGCAAAGTTCGCATGATCTGATGCATTACCATTGCCTGAATCATTTGCAATAAGTTTTAACTCTTGCACACCTTGAAGCGGTACTCTCACTAGTTTTGCTTCTGTTTGATATTTCATGACACCACTGTTATATACTTCTTGACCGTCAGCTAACACTTTAAATGTCACGCTAGAATTTCCATTTTCAGCGATATTGCGATCAATACCAACGAGTGTTTCAAAGTAATCGTAGTTTTTATCTGTTAAATCATAGACGATTTCAGAGTTTGCGTGTGTGCCTATCCCTTTGGCAAATTCCTTAACTTCTCCATTTTTTAGTACTTTTATTGAACCACCTGAAGACGATTTGTCTTTGTTGACAGTACTATACGCTGTTTGAGCAGATTTCCAGCCGATGTCTGACGCGAATTTCTCATCGCTATAGACATAAACATTCCTTGTTGCTGTTGCAACATTGTTATCACTATCAGTTACTGTATATTCGATTTGGTAAGTACCTGTTTTATTTGTATTGAAGCCATTTGTAGTTACTTTGATTTGTTTACTTAAATCGCCGTCTTCAATATCAGATGCTGTTACATCTTTTAGAAGATCAAATTCGCTATTTAACTTCACTAATGTCAAGTCTTCAGAAAGTGTTAAAGTAGGTAGACTTGAGTCTTTGCCAAATTTCGCATCAGCCCAAATAGTATGGTCAGAGGAATTACCGCTATCATTGGCATCCGTTGTAATTAACTTCACTTCTTTTGCACCTGTAACAGGAACTTTTACATAGCCATGATCTGTATTGGCTCTAAATACATCACTTGCAAATTTCTGTTCACCATCGACCCATACTTCAAAAGTAGCAGAAGATTTTTGGCCTTTTGCTGCTTGATCGATGCCGATATAACTTTCGAAGAAATCAAAGCCTTTTCCTTCAATGTCATACACGACTTCAGAGTTTGCGTGTGCACCAAGTCCTTTTGCATACGTTGCATCAACACCTTGGCGTAGTAATGTAATTGTGCCACCAGCAATTGATTTATCTTTTTGTAATGAGCCCCAACCTACTTTTGCAGATTTAGCTGTCATATCAGAAATATACTGCATGTCACTTGTTACGTTAACGTTCATTGTTTTTGTTTCTTTAATGCCTTCATCGTTTACTTCATAAACAACTTCATAGCTTCCTTTTTTCGTAACATCTACAGTATTTGATTTAATGCTAATTGTTTTCGTAATATCTTGGCCGCTATAAGAAATTGCTTTGACATAATCCATTGGATTAAATGCTTGATGTAGTTTGATTGTTACATGTTCTTCTACTGATAACGTAGGTGTGAATGCTTTTATTTCGACTGGTTTCAGCGTAGTTAATTTTTTGTCATAACCAACAACTTTGTACGTATAATTTTTAGTTGTATCTATATTTTTATCGATAAATTGTGCAGTACTAGTAAAGCCGATTAATTCATCATCTCTATAAATTTCATAGCCTAAGAAATCATCTTGGTACGCTTTATCGATTGATAAATATAATGTGTTTGTTTTGGCAGCTTGGTTTGAGGCGAATGTTACGTTTACTTCTTTACCTTTTAAACCATTACCTTTATAGTCGACTGCACTATTATTTAAATACCATATTTTTTTATCTGGTTTTGGATATTTACTTGTTTTTGCTTTCGTTTCGTCAGTTACAACAAAACCATGGCGAGCAAAATGCTCACTTAAATCTAATCTAAGTGCTTCAGAAGAGAATTCGACTAAATATTGTTGTTTAGATCGATCACCATCTGTTAGTGTCACATTACGTTCGCGATATAAAGAGTTTAATTTACCCCAATATCCTGGACTATACATTTCAAGTTGCCAATATACAGCTAGTTTTTCAAACAGACCTTGGTCGTTATAATCTTTCGTGTTTTCTTTTAGGACGTTTTTATAGACATTCGCTTCATAAGGAATACGTCCATCAATTTTGCCGTAAAATGCTGACATATGCTGCGGAAGCATATTGTTTGTAACTTCACCGTAAGTTCTTACGCCAATATCCATGCGGTGACCGATTTCGTGGATTACGCCCCATGAACCGCCCTTTTCTTCGATAGGAACTAGAATATCAGACACAACATCATCTAATGTGCCGATATGATCGCCAGCTGCATACATGTATGCATAGGGCTGTGCAAGTCGTACATTTTCTCGAATTAATTTCGGGTCATTTTTTTCATTATGGCCATCTAAACCGTTATATTTAAATAATTCGTCCATTAAACGATTGTACGATTCAATAGTTTGTAATGGGCTATAGCCATTTTCAATATACGTTTTATAAGCACCTGTTGCAGTACCTGTCCAGAATAAATGGTCACTTACAACTTCAACGATATCAAGTACTTCGCGATCTTCGACTTTTGGATGTTTCGCCATGTCTTCATCGATTTTGTTCTTATAGTCGATTAAAAATTGTTTGAACTCCTCCACATTGGTAGATTTCGTAGCAAAAGGAATTCTATCAACACCTTCAAAACGTAATGTAGGTGCTTTTCCTTGCTCTTGTGCTGTATATGGATTATCAATATAGATTGTGCCGCCTGGTGTTACAGCCTTGTTATAAGCTGAAGTTTTAGAAATTGCAGGAACGGTAATGACGTTTTTACCAACTTTTAAGCTGACGTCTCTTCTCCAACTGTTCCAAGCACCTTCTTGTTGCGTGAATGATAAGTGTGGTAGAGGACCATTTGCTGCTGCGTCGACGTAAACGATGATTTCATCACCAGGTTGTGCAGCAAGACCAGTTGGTTGTAAATTATTGCCGAACCCGAATTTTAAATTCTCATTGGCATGCTTTACCATGTTCCCGTGTTGTTCAGCTACGATGATTCTTCCTTCTGTAACGACTTCACCTTTAATGATTTTTTTTGCTAACTCAATGTTTTCTTTATAAGTATCGTACAGTGGATGTGTTTTTGCTTCTTCTTCTAATGCGTTAATTTGTTCAAGGCTATTAAATTCTGGTGAAACTGTATCCATCGTTCCATCAGTAAATAACTTTGCCATTTTATCGTTGATTGTATCTTCTTTATAAAATGCTAATTCTGATAAAGTTGCCCAATTTCGATCAGACTTTTTAAAATTAAATTTTACTCGTTTAAATGTAGTTGGTTCAAACTTCGCTTCGACTAATCCAGCAACTATATTGTGTTTACCTGTTGCAACAAGCTCATACGTATCGCCTTTCGATGTTTGTGAAGCATAAATTTCAAATTCCTCAGCAAAGCCTTTAAGGTCAGAGGGTCTTGCCCCGTAAATAATACGATTTAATGTGACAGGCTCGATAAATTCGACTTCTACTTCATTTGAGAATGTAGCTGTGTTGCTACTATTTGTTTCCCAATATGTATTGACATTACCATCGATGGCATTTTCGATAACTGCGCTTGCCCAGTGCCCGCCGTTATTGCGAATACTTTTAATATTTTTGTAGTCCATTCTAAATAACTTAGAATATGCTTCATTTGCGTAATGGCTGAATGATGAAGTTACTGCTGTTGTAGCTTCGATTGCTTCGTTGCTTAGGAGCACTTTTGCATTGTCGATATCTTCTTTAAATTGAGCATAGAAGGGGTGTCCTTGTGCTTCAGCATCTAATTGATTGAGTGCATCCATCGAGTGGAACTTGTCATTAACAGCGCTCATTGTGTCATCAGTAAATAGGGTTGCCATTTTGTCAGAGAGTGCATCTTCTTTATAAAACTGAAACTCTGATGCACTTGCCCAATCTTGATTTGCTTTAGTGAAAACAAATTTTACACGTTTAAATTCTGTTGGGTCAAACTGGATTTCGACGATATCACCAGTAGAACCTTTATATTCACCTGATGAAACGAGTGTAAAATCATTGCCCGAATCGGATGTTGAGCTATAAATTTCAAACTGCTGTGCAAAACCTTTACCTTTTGTAGTTGATTGACGTGCAGCGTAAACAATTCTATTTAACGTAGCTACGTCATTGAACTGTATAACGACTTCATTTGTGAACGACGCACTATTTGGTGTCCCTGTTTCCCAATGGGTATTCATATCGCCATCAATTGCTTTATCAATAGTAGAACTTGCATATTTTCCACCGTTGTTAGTAATCGATTTAATGTTAGTGTTAGCCATCTTAAATACGTCATCGTATTCCTTTAAAATATCTGTTCCATACAAATCAAACTTTTTCACCGAAGCTATCGTATGTTTAGTACTCGCTACAGCTGAAGTTTTGACAATGTTTCCATTCGGATTTTCACTTGCCAAAACATTCAATGGACCGCCGACTAAATTTAAAGCTAGAGCAGATACTGTTACAATCTTTACAACTTTCATATATATTTCCTCCTTATGAAGTTTTGAATTTCTTCCAACGGAGTACATAAAAAAACTACTCATAAAGAGTAGTTTTATTTCAAATAAGGATACAATAAAAAACATACAAATATACCCATTTGTTTATGGACACTGAAAAACTAAAAGATAAAAATTTATCTTTTAGAAGCTATATTAAAAAAACATTTTTTCAGCAATTTGTTTTTTTTATGACCTTACTAAACAAAAAGTAGTATGTACTCTTCGGCAACTGGCTGACATAGTTATAAACCTTAGTCCCTATAGCTTTGCGTCCCTAAATTTCTTTAGGTTTGCCTATTCAATTTTTCTACTATAAAGAATAGCATAGCGAAAATAATTACCAAAGAACAATTTGTCCTATATTTTACCACCCTCCAATAGGGTAATATGGTGAAGGTTTATCATTAAATAGTATAATAAAGTAGTTTATTGATAGGCAATATGTTATGTGTAAATTACTTTAGTAAGAGGAAGGTAGTTTAGTTGTAAACTACTTTTGACATGGTAGGGATTATTAAAAATATTTACAACAGGTGGAAATGGTTAAGCAGCATCTTGACGATTTTAAAACTTTTGCGAAACAACTATTAGCTTTAATTTAAATTGCTATAGCTATTGATGAATGTCCATAAAAGCTGTTAACCTATTGTGCTCGAATTTCAATACTATGGTTTAAACCTTCTACTCCCGTTTATGAGTAGAAGGTTTTTTCGTTGAAAGCAGGTAGGGTGAAATGCCAAATAAAATAGTGCTGGCAATCGTTCGCACGCCTGCAAAACTTTTATAAAAATAATTAATAACTTCAGCATGGATTCAAATGTAATGCTTTGTTCATCTTCCGTTCATTTTCAGTTCATGCTCTGTTCATTTAGGCTCTATATTCTAAGAATGTGAAAAGAAATAGGAGGGGTTTTAAGATGAACCTAGCTATAAAAGAAATGAAGAAAAATAAAGTACGATTTTTGATTTTAGGGTCCATTGTTTTTCTGGTGAGTTTATTAACCTTTATTATTTCAGGTTTAGCAAACGGACTATCGCAAGACAATGCAGCGCTAATAAAAGATTTACCGGCAGGACAGTTTTATATGAATGAGGATGCAGATGAAACGTACAATCTGTCAAAAATAGATAGCAGTACCCAAAATGAAATGTTAAACAAACAAAAGGATGCTGTAGCCTTCTCAATTCAAATGGGCTTTATAAATGATGAGGCAGGCAAGCAGCAAAGCGTAGCCTTTGTAACTGCTACCGATTCATCACTATTTGAAAATGTGAAACATGAGGAAATTATTTTAGATAGCTCATTAAAGGATAAAGGTATACAGGTAGGAGATACAGTAACAAATAATCAATTTAGTGGCAAGTTTATTGTAAAGGGCTTTGTTGAGCAAAAGAAATATAGTCATGCTCCTGTAGCTTATATTAGCATGGAGGATTACAAAGAAATTTATCGTGTCGAAGAAATGCAATTAGTTTTCGCTCCAGATGGGGATGCTGCTCAAGCCTATACGGGATTACAAGCATTTTCAAAAAATGATTTTTTAAATACAATTCCTAGTTATAGCGCAGAACAAATGTCTCTTAATATGATTGTTTGGTTTTTAGTTGTGATTAGTGGCATGCTGTTTGCAATCTTTTTCTACATGATGAATGTTCAAAAGATTGGTTTGTACGGTATTTTAAAAGCAATCGGTTTAAAAACGAGTAAGCTATTTAAAATGATTTGGACGCAAATGGTCGTTATTACTATTATTTCACTTGCGCTATCTATTGCGCTAAGTCAAATTTTCAATCAATTTGCACCACAAGGAATGCCATTTAGTTTAAGTTTGGCAACGACAACACAATTGTCGATTGTATTCATCATTATTGGATTTATTGGTGCAACGATTTCAGGTATCCAAATTAAAAAAATTCAACCATTACAAGCGATACAACAAGGAGAGGTTTAATATGACGCTATTTACAATGGAGAATGTTAGAAAAACTTTTACGAATGGTGAAGTGCAAGAAGAAATATTAAAAGGTATTAATCTGACGCTTAAAGAAGGAGAGGTAACGGCGTTAGTAGGTGCTTCTGGCTCTGGTAAAAGTACACTTCTAACGATTGCTGCAGGGTTGCAACCTACATCTGATGGCCAAATTATTTTTGAAGGGAAAAACCTGACAGCTTTGACTAAAGAGCAAGTGCGACAAGTACGTGCAAGTAAATTCGGCTTTGTTTTTCAATTTGCACACTTAGTTCCTTTTTTAACAGTAGAAGAACAGCTTATACTTATGCTCGAAGTGTCTGAATCAGCAATGAAGAAACACGAGCAGCAAAGAGAGGTTGAGCGACTTCTAAAATTAGTCGGGATGGATCATAGGAAAAATGCATATCCTTCGTCATTATCAGGTGGAGAGAAGCAACGAGTTGCCATTGCGCGAGCAATTATTCATAAACCGAAAGTTCTTTTTGCAGATGAACCTACAGCAAGTTTAGATTCCAAAAGATCTAAGGACGTTATGGAGTTAATTAGAGATCTGACAAAAACATTAAACATTACAACTTTAATGGTTACACATGACGAAGAAATGCTGTCATATACAAATCAGGTTATTAAAATGAATGATGGTAAAATTGTACAAAACGTGTGATTCAATCATAGTCTGAAAAGTGTTAGATTGGCTGTTGTCAATCTAACACTTTTTTGCTGTATGCGTTGCTTTTTGAACAGGCATCCCCCACTACCATACGGTTTGTTACGTTTTACGCTACATGCTTTTCCGCAGTAGTCATCGCCTTCACTACCAACTCTTGTTATGTTAAATGGAAGATGGAAATACCAAGTTTCGTTACTGAATAGGAACTAATATTTCACATAGATGATTTTCAATCATTTGCCAGGTATATCTTTCAATGATTGGTTGTTGTCTAATGGATAGATTATGTTTTGCGATTTCAGAAAAAATATTTCCCCAAAATTCGCTGACTGCCTCTTTCGTATGGTCTAGCAGGAAAACTGCATATTTCCCTCCCATGAATGTACCAACCTGAGCAGGCTTTGCCACATGATAATCGTCTTGAATAATGACGCAAACATCATAACGACATTCTTCTTTAGGTGTAACTTTAGGATTATCTTGTGGTATAGCTAAAATTGGTGAATCATCAAATACCCCATTTACCTGTGCCCATTGCTTAAAGGATTCCATTAGCTCTTTGTTTTGCTTTTCACCATATTCACCGACGTTTCTAAAAAAGGCAATTCTTGATTCTGCTAATTCTTCAATAGTTATTTTCATCATCTCATCCCCCTTCCTAAGTAAAGGTAATATGATTAAAAATGTTTCTCAAGTGCTTATTAAAAGAATTTTTTTTGGATCTTACTAGTGGTAATAAAAGAGACTTTCGGTTAGGGCATTTTTTATGTCTTCGATGACATACCTTCTTAAGTAGGAGGGATAACATGTTCAAAAGGAAATGGATTCTTGTAGGAACACTTACTTTGGCAATAGTTATATCTAGCCTAGTCGCTAGACTTTTTGAGGATGATAGTTCTGAAAATAAAGATGCGCAGCAATCTTTCGTTACTAAAGAAGAGTCAAGTATTGCTAAATTGAAAGAAAAACTGCATGAAATATATGTTGGAGTTGATGTGAAAACGACGACAAAGAAAGAATTAGTGTTACAAGTTGTGGCGGATGAAGATTATTTTAATTTTGTAAAAAAAGATATGGAGCCGATTGCCAAAAGTGTTATGGAAACTTCCCCATTTAAGGACTATACAGTTATTTTTGAAAGGTGGGAATTTACAAAGGAAAATGATGAAAAAAAACTAATAGATAAAGAATTATCCTATTTTTTAAAAGCTATTGTAGAAGGTCTTAAAGAATTTGATGTATTTAAAAATGTAACGACGGATCATGACACATTTATCACTGTACAAACTTCTATCATTGGTTCGGAGAAAAATGCACAAAAGGTAGCATTAGAAATGGAAGAAATCATATATGGAATTTTACGTTCACAAGAGAGAAATGAAGTAACTCCGATAAATGAATTTCAGGTTAAAGTAGTAAATTCGCAAGGAGAGGTATTAAATGAGTAAAAGATAGAATTGTTTGGGTGCCTGACACTTAGCTCCTGAAATCGTAAAAATCCACTACGCTTTCCGCGGGCACGACGTAAGCCGCAACCCTCGCTATCGCGCGGTTTGTTGCGTCTTACGTTACGTGCATTCCCGCAGGAGTCTCCGTAGATTTTTACTAAGCTAATCCTTCTGGCAGTGTTATTTAGATAAAAAATTGTTTGAGTGCCTGGCACTTAGTTTCACACTTAGCTCCTGCATAATACTAGCTCGTAAAATCGTAAAAATCCACTGCGCTTTCTGGGGACGCAGTGGATTTTTATTATGCTAGTCATCAAATGCATGACCAGCGTAGTGAATTGTAGTGAATTGTTTGAGTGGCAGGCACTTATCCTTTAAGGAAATCAGGTTTTGAGAAGCTTGGGTTTGGATATTTGTAGAAGCCTTCTCCTGTTGCTCGTCCTAATTTGCCTTTGTCGATATACTCTGTTTTTAACAAGTTAGATAGCTTTTTCATGTTTTCATCACCAGTTGCAGCAGCTTTTGCCTCTACAATGTTATGAGCGGTATTGATACCTACAACGTCTAAAATAGCGAATGGTCCAAGAGGAGCACCTGTCCCAATCATCCAAGTTTTGTCGATTGTTTCAGGATCAGATACTTCTTTTACTAATAGCATTTCAGCTGCATCTAACAATGGTACTAGTAGAGAGTTTAAAATATAGCCTGGTTGTTCTTTATATAATGTAAGTGGCACCATTCCGATAGCACGAGCAAATTCAACAACTTCATCAAACACTTTCATATCTGTACCTGGATGTTTCATAATTTCAGCTGTATTGTTTACCCAAATTGTATTAGCAAAATGTAATGCTAAAAATTTCTCAGGGCGACCAGTGGCTTCAGCAAATTGGCTTGGTAATAAAGTAGATGAGTTTGTTGCGAAAATTGTTTTTGCTGGGGCAACTTTACCTAGGTTTGTGTAAAATTCTGTTTTGATTTTTACAACCTCAGGAATAGCTTCGATAACAAGATCTGCATTTGCTACAGCCTCTGCTAAGTCGCTTTTAAATGAAAGACGCGCATAAGCAGCATCTACTTCTTCCTGTGTCGCACCCAAATCATGTTGGTATAATGGTTTTAACTTTGTAATGCGATCCTGCGCATTTTTTAAAGCATCGTCATTAATATCGTACACAGTAACGTTAAATCCTTTAAAAGCAGACTGATAAGCAATCTGACTACCTAATACGCCACTTCCTGCTACAGTAATGTTTTGATAATTCATCTGAATTCCTCCTCTGATATTGTTACGTTAGTATAATAGTTTCGTTGTAGTATATCTTTCTTATTACAATTCCATACTACTTCTTTCGTTGAACGAAAATCAAATTATAAACTCAATTATTATAATGATATAAAAATATGTCCGATTTCTATTGAAATACTTACGCTTCAAATATGTGCTTGTTGAGGATGAAAATAACCGTTAGTCCTAATAATTATTAACAGGAGACTTTAGGGAAATATACCTTTTGGTGCAAATGTATCATTATTAATCATTTGGATTTAGTAGGTATTTTTGTATTTTTTAACTATTCTCTTCAAGTATTTAGTCTTAGAAGTATAAAGATTTAGTCGGAGTAAATTAATTTACAAAAATAGGTCTATTTTATAATTTTCTATAATTTACATATAATTATAGATTTGTTAATAGGTGTTTTAGTACACTGAGATTATGAATTGAAAGGGGTAAGAGGAATGAAGAAAACAATTTTAGCTGGAGCCTTAAGTATTGCATGTTTTACAGGAGGTTTTGGCATACAAGCATATGCACAAGAAAAAGTGGATGTTGCCAACATTATCCACAATAAACAAGTCGTTGCATCGACAAATCAAGTGCAATCGATGTCCTATCAAGATGTTTACAAAATGTTTTTACTTTCTAAGCTAGGTTTTGAAAATGATGATTTAACTTTAGTTACAACTAAAAATAGCATTACTATAAAAATGTCTCTTAAAGCAATAATGGCATCCTACTCAGATGGGACAAACTTATTCCCAGAAGGTGAGAAGGCATTACAAGAAAACTTTGAAGAGTTTAAAAAGATGTTTGGTGATGCAATTCAAATGCGCATTACACAATCTGGCAATGGCTTCACGGCTGAAGTTTATACAGCAGGGAAATGGGAAGCAGCAAGTACTGCAGATATGAATGATTTAATTACAGTATTTAACCGTGCTGACCTTGATTTAAAACCAGGTGGGTATTTTACCGATGCGATTGGCCATTGGGCTGAAAGCTATATCCAATTGCTTTATCAGGCTGGCATTGTAACTGGTACTACTGATACAACATTCAATCCGAATGGGCAAGTAACACGTGGTCAATTAGCTGCGATGATTTTCCGTGCTTCAGGATTAGATGTAAATGAAGATTATGAAGGACCTGCTTCTTACAAAGATATGCAAGGTTTCTGGGGAGCTAAGGAAGTAGCGATTTTACAAGAGTACGGGTTACTCGAAATTTTCGATGGTAATTATTTTGAGCCAAACAAACCAGCTACACGTGAAGAGATGGCTCATATTACGGCGAGTTACTTAGAAGCAATGGAATTCGATATCGCAAAGGCTAACAAAAATAATACCTTTACGGATAAGGACCAAATGCGTAAGGAAGCTGTAGAATCTATTGGTTTATTACAGCAATTAGGAATTATTGAAGGTACAAGTGGCAAGTTTAATCCAAAAGGCAATCTGACGCGTGCGCAGTTTTCTAAAATTTTATCACTTACGCTGATGACAGTGAGTGAAGAGTAATACATCCTGTAGACTAAGCTAAATTTTAAAATGCAAAAATCCACTTCGCAGTGCTTTGTTAGGCGAAGTGGATTTTTACATTTTTTCTAAGTGCCAGTCACCCAAACGATTCTAAAAATTCAAACAACATATGTGCTTAGCCTACAAATGCATGAAACATATAGCTTAAAAAATAGCCCAATAAAATATATGTCATAAAGGATTTGAAGGATACTGTTCGTACATGGTGCAATATAAATTCTGAAATACTAGCTGTGCCGATTAATCCTATTGATAGGCCCATTAACATTCCTTGTGCTTTAATTGTTAAATTGCAATATTGACCTATAAAAATGAAAAATACAAAGAACATCGAAAATCCGATGAAATAAATGAATAGTTTCCATAACCTTCCGCTTTGGGAAAGAGATGCTGTTGTAAGTGCAAACCCCTCCGGAAGATGATGAAGAATGATTGATGCTGTCATTGTAATACTAAGGGCGGAATTACCAAGTAAGTTTCCGATGGTAAGACTAATAGGAATTGTATGGATGACCATTGCAATTGCAAGCAAAGAAACGGAGGGGTTTTGATGATTTGTAGGGTGAAATAAACTACTAAGTAATTGAAATATTAAATAGCCAATAAGTATGCCTAATAGTATGCTAAAAGACTTGTACATTTGAAAAGATGATGGAATGATGTCAAGTACGAGCAATCCTACTAAAAAACCACCACATAATAATGATAAACCTTGGGTTGTATGTTGAAACAGTTTAGAGAAAACCCAAGCGATTGTTCCACCTATGCTAACGCTAAAAAAAAGAAATCCACCAAGTATCATTGCACTCAACTGCGAAATTCCTCCGCCCTATAATAATCTGAAGTCCGTTTTACAAAATATATGCAACGTAAAGGGTTATATGATGGAGCACAGTTATATTAAATGACCATGTTTGCGTATAAACAATAAAAACTATACACACAAATTGAAACAGCACGTACAAAAGAAATGAAGTAGAATACTAAGCTTTCCTAAAAAGATTTCATTTTTTTAAAATAGGGTAGTTATATTTATTAATTGATAAGTTATATAGTAGCTTAATTATGATTATAAGGGGGGATTGCTATGAAATGGGCTGCACTTTTGAGCTTTTTATTAATGATTATTGTTAATGTAATAGCAAGTACAATAGGTATTAATGGCAAAACAACAGGAGAAGTATCTAACCAACTACAGGTGCTGTTTATGCCAGCTGGCTATGTTTTTTCTATATGGCTTGTTATTTATATAGTATTAGGAATATGGCTTGTTATTCATTTATTCCGTAAGAAAGCTGATCAAGAGACTGCCATAATAAGTCTTGTTACGTCAACTTGTCTGTATAATATTGCTTGGCTTTTATGTTGGCATTATGAATACTTTTCGTTATCGATCGTCATGATAATTGGACTTCTAGTCAGTTTAATTTTTATTTATAGAAGTTATCCGAAAGGGGATACCCGTTTTGCAGGGAGATTACCTTTTTTGATTTACTTGGGCTGGATTAGTGTTGCCTTAATGGCGAATATTAGTTATGTTCTGACGTACTATCAGTGGGATGGCTTTGATATATCTGATGTATGGTGGGCAAATTTGTTGCTCTTTGTTGCCACATGTCTTGCTATTTATATTCGCTATGTTGAAGTAGATTTTTTGTTTCCAATAGTTATTATTTGGGCATTTATCGGCATTGCTGTGAAAAATGGGGTAGATGCTGGAAGCTTATTTTATATGCCTTTACTGTATAGTGCAGTGCTTGTTATATGGATTTTTATCGGAAAGAGAAGATAATGAAGTGTCACTATATACGTAAAGTATCATTTGGAAAAAAGAGGGTACATTCAATTGACTGAATATTACTTTAATTCTATACTTTTGAATAGGAATACTAGATTCATTGATTTAGTCAACTACTAATGAAGGTGAGGAATGTAAGTATGAAATGGGATGCGAGTTATGATGTAGTAGTAGTAGGATCAGGCGCTGCAGGTTTGACAGCAGGACTAACAGCAAAGTTGCAAGGGATGAAATCATTAGTCATTGAAAAAACTGATCGTTACGGTGGAGCATCTGCCCTATCGGGTGGAGCACTATGGATTCCAAATAATCATGTCATTAAAGGTGCAGGTGTTCCTGACACGCATGAACTAGCACGTTTGTACTTAGATTCAACTATTGGTGATCGTGTGCCAACCGCATTAAAAGAGGCTTATATAACGCAAGGACCTGAAATGTTAATGTTTTTAAACCATCATACTAATCACATGCGATTCCAATATGCTACAGGCTATTCGGATTATTATCCTGAAAAACCAGGTGGCCTATCACAAGGGCGCTCAATTGAGCCACTTATTTTTGATTTGCAAAAGATGGGAACTTTAGCTGATACGATGCGCCGGTCTACTATGTCGACTAAAGGCTTCACGATGAATAGCTATGAATTCCATAAGGTAAATATGATAAGGCGTACAATGAAAGGAAAAACAACAGCATTAAAATTAGGGATGCGCTTAGTGAAGTCTAAAATAACAGGTAGTGAGCCTGTAGCGTTAGGGCAATCTTTAATTGCACGCTTACGTATGTCACTTGCAGAAGCGAATGGGGAGTTATGGGTTTCGACGGCATTTAAAGATTTTATCGTAAAAAATAATCGCGTGATTGGTTTAATCGTAGAACGGGATGGACAAGAAATGCAGATTGAAGCCAAACAAGGTGTAGTGCTTTCATCTGGAGGCTTTTCACACAATCAAGCGTACCGAGAGAAATATTTGCCTTCCCCAACCAATGCAAAATGGACATCGACTCCAGAAGGACAAACAGGTGATTGTATTGCACCAAGTGTTAAAATTGGGGGAACGTTAGATTTAATGGATAAAGTATGGGGGGCGCCTTCAGTATTAGATCCAGAAGGACATCCATTTTTCTTAGTGGCAGACCGTGGCGTACCAAATATGATGGTGGTAGACAATTTAGGCAATCGTTTTTTAAATGAAGCTGCCCCTTATCATGAGTTTGTAGATAATATGTTTGCACACCATAAAAAAACGAATACTGGAATACCTTCTTGGATTCTTATTGATGCAACTGCAAAGAGTCGATATATATTTACAGGTTTGTTCCCTGGACAAGCTTTCCCAAAAAGCTGGTTTGACAATGACATTGTGAAAAGTGGGAAAACAATAGAGGAATTGGCAAGTCAAATGGGTGTGCCATCAGAAAATTTAGTTGAAACGGTCGCGCGTTTTAATACATTTGCACGTAATGGACACGATGATGATTACAATCGTGGGGAAAGTGCTTACGATAACTATTACGGTGATCCTACATTAAAAAACCCAAATTTAGCTGAATTGAAGGATGCACCTTATTATGCATTACGGTTATATCCAGGTGATATTGGCACGAAAGGGGGCCTCGTTATAGACGAACATGCTAGGGTTGTAAAGAAGGACGGAACGCCAATTGAAGGATTGTATGCGTCTGGTAATTGCTCCGCTTCGATAATGGGCGAAACATATCCAGGACCGGGTGCTACACTTGGACCAGGAATGACGATGAGCTATATCGCAACGTCGCATATGGCGAAAAGTAGTAAACAAGAAATAGCAGCTCTTATTGAAGCTTAATTTGTACGATACAAAAAACCTTCTTATTCTTTCGATATGGAGGTTTTTTTGTCTGGTTAAAAACTTGAGAAGTGTACAAGTAGAATGCATTTTTACTAATAGAATCAGACTATTGGTAAGTGCAATTGTTCTAATTTTGTTCGTTTTTGAATATAGTGGCTACTGAGTGAAGAAATAGGACAGCACAATGAAATGCTAAAAACAATAACTAGGTTTTATATGGAAAGCAATGCTTTGTTATTGAAAGTGAAAAAGGAGTGACTACACACGTGCTAGAGTATAGACTCGTGACAACGATTAACGAGCTAGAGACATATAAGGATACTTGGTCTGAAATACTTGAACGTGAAAAAAACGATAATCCATTTATAGAATATGAATGGATTTCGACGTGGTGGATGGTAGTAGGGCACGATGTGAATGTGGAAATTTACATTGTTGAGCATAATGGAGAAGCTATAGCGTTTTTCCCGTTAGTTCGTACGAGTAGATTTGGTGGCATTCACCAATTTAGCTTTTTAGGACAAGGACTTGCTTCTTATATGGAGGTAATTGCCGAAAAAAGATGGAAAGAGCAGGCTGTGCATTATTTATTAAAGGAACTTACAAATAAATTTTCAAGAGTTATCTTCGTATTACATGGCTTACTCGAAAGTAAGGATACATCTCAAATATTAGAAAAATATACGCTAGCATATCAATTGCCCTATTCGGTTTTTCGTGTTGTCACACCTTATATAGACTTTAAGTCAATTGAATTACCCGATTTTTTTGCGAAGCATAAGCGAAGATTTAAGAGTATTAATCGTCGAGAAAAGCGGTTGAAGGAACTTGGGAAAATAACTTATCAAAAAGCACATGCTGGAAGTTTAAATAACATGTTTCGATTGTTTGAAAGAAGATGGCAAAAAAAAATGGATACGAGTGGATTTACGGACGAACGATCAAAGGCATTTTTTGAACAGCTTGCAAAGCAGCAAAATGGAGCATTATGTTTAAAAGTTCACAGTTTGCAATTTGAAAATATTTGGATTGGCTTTACTTTAGATATTTGTTGTAGAGGGAGAAATTTTTGTCATGCTATGGGGCATGAACCTGATTTCAATATGTTTGGACCTGGACGTTTAATTGAGAAGGAAAATATGCTCAAGGCACATAGTATGAACTATCATCTATATGATTTTGGTATTGGGTATGAGCCTTATAAGTTTGACTGGTATACACATTTAGATTTTACAAGAAAATTTATTATGAGTACTACAGGGATGAGGGAGCGAGCGCTTCGTAATGTAATGGTGCTGCAAGAATCGATGTTAGCCATGGTGAAAACAAATCGCAGGATTGTAGAGTGGAAACGTAATACATTAGGAGAATTAAGATACTTGTTCACAAAAGCCAATATGAATGAGTGGTTTTCGATGCTAAAATGCAAGGTTTTTAATGGACATGTATTTAATATTTATTATTTAGATGAAAAAATGTGCGACAATAAACCTAACTTTCAGGAAATATCTATTCAATCGGTGCTTGACCACGATCAGCGAACTGAGCTCCTTGCTCATTATTTCAAAGGCTATAAGCTCTATGGACAGAAACAGGGGATTTCATTTTTGCGCCATGATAAATTTATCCACGAGGAAGCGGATGGGTTTATGCAGGAATTGCCACCAAATACTACATATATAAAAAATTATGCACTACCTAAACTCCAAATTATTGTAAATGAAGTGCAACGAGAAGGGCGTGCAATTTGTACATCGGCTAATTGGTTTGAGTGGCGAAAACGTAGGACGTTGAATGCATTAGGTTTTCGAAGGGTAGAACGTGTATGGGTAAATCAACTGTTAAAGTGGAAAAAAGTACATCGTCAAGAAAAGAAATGGGTGAAATTTTTTTTAAAGCAAGGACAGCAATCAGAACATAGCTGGCACCTAGCACTACTTTCCTTCCTAATATAACAAAAAATCCTTAGCGTCTTTTTATAGGCGCTGAGGATTTTTTACTTGCTTGTATCGGAGCTGTATATGCTCTTGTTAAAAGTGAATGCCTGGCTTGTCAATTAGCTTACAGCCTGTGCCATATTTCGCTTTTAAGGCACCTTTAAAGTTTGTTTGTTCAAGCTCGGGGAATGCCTGCTTCCATAGTTCGAATACATTATGGTTTGATGCTGTGCCATCTTTTGTTAAACGGACAATATGAAAACCATATTCATCATTGCAACGAGCTAATGCACGATTTTCGCGCACTGTAATAATGCGTCCGCTCTCAGTTATTTCATAGAGTTCTTCATAGCCTGCGATTGCACGGCTTTGTTCTTCCAAGCTAGTCGTTTTTATAACAGCCTTTTTAACAGAATTTTGTTCATTAGCCACATTAACAGGAGTTTCAGTTTTATTTTCCTCAGGAAGTTGCTCAACGATAATAAAATCCTTATTTGAAGCTTTATCACTCATTGTCACCATTACATTCATAATGGAACCTACATAATGCATTGGTTTATCATTACCTTCTTCATATACGAAAATATTATAGTCGGTTTTATTAATCTTTTTCATAATAATATTTCCTGTTGAAATCGTAAAACCGATAAATTTGTTTTTATTAAGTGCTTGTAGTGCTTGTTGTTTTGTTAAAGTCATTACTAAATCTCCTAAATAATTGTTTTTTCTATTTTACCATAAAATAAGTCTCCCTGTTTTTCGATGGTTGTTGTTATACAAAGCGAGGAAGTTATTGTGTTATTTTCCGAAAATTCGAGAAAAAATGTAAAGTATGCTTTACAAATAAAAAATAGTAAAGTACACTTTACGTAAAAGTTGCTTTACATCGGGGTGGTGAAAAATGGAACAACGTATTAAAGAACTAAGAGCATCATTTGGTTGGACACAAGAACAGCTATCCGAGAAACTAGGAGTTTCAAGGCAGACAATTATTTCTATAGAGAATGGTCGTTACAATCCATCTTTAGAGCTTGCGTATAAAATCGCAAAATCATTTCAACTAAGTATTGAAGAAGTATTTATTTTTGAGAAAGGTAGTGATTGAATATGAGTTTGGAACAAATGTTAGGATTTCTTGGTATAGTGCTTGGCATTTCAGGAGGTCTTTTTGGACTTTGGTGGGGACGTAGGATGGCAGCACGTAAAAATGGGCTCGATGAAAGATATGAAAAAATTACAGTAAGCTCACTAGCGAATGGGTGGAAAATAACGGTTATCTCCATTTATGTTCTATTTCTATTGCTGATAGCTGGTGTTCAGTTATCTACCGCTCAGGCTTTAGGAATCCTTTTACTAATTCATATGGCTGGATGGGCATTTTCGACAGTTTATTATAATTTAAAATATTAATTCCAAGTAATGGAAAATAAAATTAAGAGGAGCATTTTAAATGCAGCACAAGTTTGGTATGAATTTATCATGGTCGCAAGGAAGAAATGGTACAGGGAACTTAACGTCAACTAATTTGAATACAATCGTATCTATTCCTCGGGAAATGAATGGACCAGGAATAGGAACAAATCCAGATGAAATGTTATTAGGTGCTTCAGCAACTTGTTATTTAATTACATTTGCAGCATTACTGGAAAACGCCAAAATACCAGTAGAGGCATTGTCGATGGAGTCAGAAGGGTTTGTAGATGTAACGGAGGGTGTTTTTACATATGAGAGAATTGTCCATAAACCAAATGTAAAAGTACCGCATCTACCTGAACGTGAAGAGAATCTTATTAATCGGTTAGCTCAAAAAGCAGAACAAACGTGTATGATTAGTAAAGCATTAAAGGGAAATGTTCAAATCGAATGTCACCTTCAAATTGAGCAGGCGTCTGATTGTCAGTAATTAACTTAATCGCTTGATTATTAAAGGAATTATGCCAAAAGTTTTTCTGGTGTAATTCCTTTTGTCATATTTACAGAGTATTTGCTTTGTCTGAAATAGTTCTATAAATGGGCGAAATGAATATATAAAGTTAAGCACTAAAAAAATGTAAAGGATGATGTATTGCACGTACAGACAGCTGAGACAATCACATTTTACGGTCAGTATGGTAAACGGATTTTTGATATAATTGGGGCATTTATTTTAATAATTATTACAATTCCTCTTATGTTAGGTGTACTCCTCCTATTATTCGTTACTACAGGACGCCCCATTTTTTTCAAACAAATTCGAACTGGTTACGAACATCAACGTTTTATCATTTGGAAATTAAGAACAATGGCTATTCAGGCAACACCTGTCAACATGCCTGCTATATGTACAGAAGGTATTCCAGATGATTACTATTTCAAAACTGACCAAGATACGCGCATTACAAAGATAGGAGCAATACTACGTAAGTTAAGCATCGATGAAATTCCGCAGCTTTTAAACGTATTAAAGGGAGAAATGAGTATTGTTGGACCAAGGCCCGAAGTACCGACAATTACGAATAGTTACAGTGCATTACAGGCACGCCGTTTGGAAGTAAAACCAGGTTTAACAGGGCTTGCACAAATTAACGGACGATCTAATATTTCGCATGGTCAAAAAGTCTCCTATGACATTCATTATGTGGAAAACATAACGTTTTGGATGGATTTAAAAATTGTTATGAAAACCTTTTTCGTCGTTCTAGCTAGAACAGGAGCTTACTAAAAGAGCAAGAGGTGAAGGATGCTGAAGATTGTTCAACTAATAACACGTATGGATAAAGTAGGAGGCGCTCAAAAACATGTGGAGGCACTTGCTATAAAGTTAAAGCAAGATGCCCATAAAGTTACGATTGTTACAGGTTATTATGATGCTTCATTATGGCGTTTACAAGATGAGCAAATTGATGTAATCAGTATCCCTGCCATGCAGCGGGCAATTCATCTAACAAAAGATATCCAAGCACTTTGGCAATTACGAGCTACTTTTAAAAAAATACAGCCTGATGTCATTGCTACACACTCTTCTAAGGCAGGGGCAATTGGACGTATTGTCGGTGGCCTTTTGCGCATCCCGACGATTTTTACCGCACATAGCTGGAGTTTTACAGAAGGGGTGCCACAAAAAAAGCAACTGATGTATCGCCAACTTGAAAAAACGGTCCAGCCACTAACAACTAAAATCATCACCGTTTCTGATTATGATCGTAAGTTGGCATTAACAAGAGGCATTGCACCTGCTCATAAAATGCAGACGGTTCATAATGGCATTGAACAATTAGCAACGCAAATAGCACCAAATAGAGTGAAAAATGAGCATCCGCAAATTGTTATGGTTGCTCGCTTTGAGGTGCCAAAAAGGCAGGATTTACTGTTGGAGGCTTTGATGGAGTTATCGGATATACCTTGGCACCTTCAATTTATTGGTGATGGATCTTTGCGTCCCCAATTAGAAAGTTATGTTAAAGACAAAGGTTTTTCAGAGCGAGTTACGTTTTTAGGCAATCAATTAGATGTCACAAAATGGCTTGCTCAGAGTCATATTTTTGCACTGTTATCAGACTGGGAGGGTTTACCCATTTCAATTATTGAAGCGATGAGAGCAGGACTTCCTATCATTGCCACGAATGTTGGTGGAGTCAATGAGTTAGTGACTGATAAAGAAAATGGATTTTTAATCGCTCGTGACGATCCAGGCCTACTGAAAAAAAGGCTTAGACAGCTTTTAACGGATGAAACGCTATGCGAAAAAATGGGCGATGTAAGTGAACGACGTTTTTTACGTGATTTTACGTTTATTCCTATGTATCAAAAAACATTATCAATCTATGAACAGGCAATTTCAAAGTTTGAAAAAAAGGGTGATTAAATTGCAATTAATTCGCATTAGAACAGAAGATGAACTTGTGTATTATAAGGGGATTTGGGATGAGATATTAGCGAATGAACACAATGATAATCCGTTTATTGAATATGCATGGTTTTATAACTGGTGGATTACTATTGGAAGAAAAGAGCGTATCGAGTTATATGCTGTGCAAAAGGATGAGGATATTATTGCATTTTTGCCATTTACGGTACGAATGCTTTGGGGTGTTCGTCTATATGCCTTTACAGGTGAAAATATCGCGAATTATTCGGGTGTTATCGCAAGAAAAAAATGGCAATTACCTGCTATAACATTTGTATTTGATGAGCTTATGAAAAAGCATCGTCATGTACTATTTTCATTTCATGGATTACTTGAAAGTAAAGAGTCCTCGAAAGCAATTGAGCAATATTTCGTTGAAAGGCAATTACCGCCACATATTTTTCGAGTAGTAACACCATATCTTGCCTTTCAAGACGTCGACTTCAATAGCCATTTCAATAACCGTAGAAAAATGCATGGTATAGATAGAAGAGAAAAAAAGCTGCGTAACTTAGGAGCTTTACGTACAAAAACACCTGAACAAGAAAATCTTTGGCAAATGTTTAGATTATTTGATCGACGTGGGGCAAAGAAGATGGATACGAGTGGTTTTACAAAAGGAAAGAAAAAGGAATTTTTTGAACGCATTTTCCACCTTAAAGGGGAAGCGATGCAAGTAGAAGTAGACGCACTTGTTTTTGAAGATCAATGGCTAGCCTTTAACTATGGTATTTGCTGTCGAGGACGCTATGTCACTTACGCACTCGGACATGAGCCGAACTTCAATATTTTTGGGATTGGTCGTTTACTTAATCAAACTACGATAAAGCGCACTTTTTCAGAAAATTATCGTATGTTTGATATGAGTATTGGTTATGAGGCTTATAAATTTGATTGGCGCTCTGGCATCGATTTTACGAGACGTATTGTTGCAAGTAGTAAGACAAAACGTGCAAAGGTATTGCTTGGTTGGATTGTACTGAAGGAACGTTTAATGGAAATGCTAAAAAGTAGTCAGCGTTTCGTTGGATGGAAACGTCATACTCTTGGTGAAATGCGCTATTTAGTAAAGTATGGAAAAGTGAAAGATTGGCTAGAATATGGACAACAATTCGTTGAAAAGTTTGTTCGTTTTAAGCAAGTGGACTTGTATGAGTTATCCCCATCTGATCGAGTCGTTCCACAACAACCAGTAGGGGAGTTGTTTGAGGAAATGCCGATTCAAGAGGCAATGTCACTCGATCAGGAAAAGATTATTTCATTATTTTATAAGGGGTATACCATTTATAAAGATTCCTTTGCACAGACGACGAAGCCTGCATTTGCATTACATACGAAAAACTTACGTGTGGATGCATTGCAAATCGTTGAATCGTTGCCTAAACAAACCTACTTTTTGAGCTATGATTTCTATAAAGAGATAGGTGTTGTTACTGCATTTATTCAAAAAATAAAGCCAAACGAAACACTTTGGATGACAGCAAGCATTTGGCAATGGCGTAAGCGAAAACGATTGCAGCAATTAGGCTATAAACGTATTTCTCGAATGAAGCATTTTAAATGTGCTCGTTATGAGCGCAATCATGTAGAAAATTACACAGAGAGTGGGGGCGATGTTCATTCTATCCATTAGAAGTAAGCGATGGAATATCGCGATGCAGCATATTTACTTTGCAGAAAAGCTAGCAAATACTAGAAAGTCAATGAAGTTAGTTTGTCACACACATTCACTTGTTCCGAGCCGTAAGCTTGTTAAACGTGAAGCGGTTCATATTCTATTAACTGATCATGAGTGCTCGATGTATACAGCACTTTCGAAAAACAATCGAAAACTGCTACGTCGCGCACAGGAAGAGCCCTATCAAGTATTTTTATATAAAGAGCCTTCTGAAGAGAACTTACGAGCTTTTCAACAGTTTTATAATGATTTTGCAAAAAGGAAAAAAATTGAACAAATTACTAAATCGCAGATGGAATCCATTATGCTTTTAAATCAAAAAAACGCTTTGTTTTTGTCAGAAGTACGTAGTATGTGTGGACAAACATTGTGTTATCGATTGGATATTGTACATGCACAAAAAGCGATGTCCTATTATGTAGCGACAAGTGATGCTTTATCATTGCCTGCCCATTTAAAGCGTCCATTACGTTATGCGAATCGTTTCTTGTTATGGCACAATTTAATGTATTTAAAGCAGCAGGGATTTGTACTATACGATATGGGCGAGCTAACAGATGTCGAAACGATTCGTCAATTTAAATTGAGCTTCGGTGGACAAGTTGTTAACGTATATTCAGGCTACATCGCACAATCGAAAATTAGTGCGTTGTTATTGGGCGTGCAAAAGTGGAGAAAATAGCAATCAATGCAAAACATGGTGGTTTAGTGATTTCACTGGACTTTGAGTTAAATTGGGGTGTCCATGATGTATTTCGGCATGGGCAATATAATAAAAATTTATATGGTGTTCGTCAGGCATTACCTAAAATTCTGATGCTGTTTAAGCAATATGAAATCCATGCGACATGGGCTACTGTTGGATTATTATTTGCAGAATCTAAAGGTGAGATGGCTCATTACTTGCGAGGCATTCCAGTGAAATATAAACAAATGCGGTATGCAGCACATTCCCAGCTTGCGAAAGTAGGGGAAAATGAGCAAGAAGATCTTTTACACTTTGGTAAATCATTAATCGAAGAAATTATTCAAACACCCCATCAGGAAATTGGTAGTCATACATTTTCCCATTTTTATTGTTTAGAAAGTGGACAAACAGAAACGGACTTTCTTGCGGATTTACAAGCAATGAACATGATATGTGACGGGTATATTGAACCGATGAAGTCCATTGTTTTTCCGCGTAATCAAGTGAATGACAATTATTTAGCTATTTGTCAGCAAGTAGGATTTGTTTGCTATAGAGGAAATGAACTACATGATTTATACAATCCTAAAAAGTTCACTAAAAAAAATCGATTATCATTTGGTGTAATGAAATGGCTGGATAGCTATGTTAATGTAACTGGCAATCATATGGTACGACTGGAAGAGATGCAAGGGGATGCATTTATTAATGTTCGAGCAAGTGCATTTTTAAGACCATATAGTAGCTTGTTGCGCGCATTTGAGCACCTCAAGGTAAAACGAATTAAAGAAGGAATGCTTGCTGCTGCAAAGGAAGGGGCTTTTTATCATTTGTGGTGGCATCCGCATAACTTTGGAAAACATATTGATAAAAATTTGGCGATGCTCGAGGAGCTTTTGCAATATTATCAAGAATTACAGAAGGATTATAATTTCCAGAGCTATTCCATGCACGAGGTAGCTAGGCTATGTAATGTAAGCAATAACATTTCTGAATAGAGTGTTATTGCTTTTTATTTTGGTTGTTAGAATTCGTCTTTTACTTATATGGAGGTTCTGCTTTTGTAGAATTTTTAAGAGAATAAGAGGGAAATTACTTGAGCGTGACGAAGATGTAAGTTACTTAGTGTTAAATTAGTATTTAAGGGTGTTTACCCTATATAGAACAAGCAGAAGGAAAGAATTAGCTTTCTACATAACAAAGGGGAGTTAGGGATGATGGAAAAGCAACAAAGGCCAATTTGGATTCAAAATATTTCTCAATTAGTGACAGTTGCAAGTGACAAGAAGGGACCTCGTGTACGTGAAGAAATGCGAGAGCTTGGGATTATTGAAGGTGGAAGCGTCTGGATTGAAGATGGTACTATTCAAGATCTTGGTACGACTCGTGACATGATACTTAAATATTTACCCCGTGCAGAGGAAGCGGAGATTGTAGATGCAACAGGAAAAATTGTGACACCGGGATTGATTGATCCTCATACACATGTTGTTTTTGGTGGAAGCCGCGAGCATGAATTTGAGATGCGTTTAGAAGGTGCGAGCTATATGGACATTATGAATGCTGGGGGAGGCATTCATGCAACAACTCGAAAAATGCGCACATTGACAGAAGAACATATTTTCAATCAAACGACGAGACGCTTGGATTTATTTTTACAGCATGGAGTCACAACATTAGAAAGTAAAAGTGGCTACGGATTAGATTTAGAAAATGAGCTAAAGCAACTACGTGTCATGCAGCGCTTGCAAAAAAAGCACCCAATGGACATCGTACCAACCTTTATGGGAGCACATGCAGTACCAGAAGAATATCGAGAGAACCCAGAGCAGTTTGTTGATTTAGTTATTGATGAAATGATTCCTGCAGTTGTTCAAGAAAACCTGGCAAAATTTATTGATGTATTTTGTGAGGTCGATGTCTTTACACCGGAGCAATCCGAACGTATATTATTGGCTGGCAAGGCACAAGGGCTCATCCCTAAAATACATGCTGATGAAATTGAAGAAAATAAAGGTGCACATATTGCGGCAAAAGTAGGGGCCATCTCTGCCGAGCATTTATTAAAAGTTTCGGATGAAGGTATAGAGGAGCTTGCTAAATCGGGTGTTATTGCATGTTTATTACCAGCGACCGCATTGTATTTAGGAGAAAAACCTGCACGTGCTAGAGACATAATTGACGCAGGTGTGCCTGTAGCCATTTCGACTGATTGTAATCCTGGATCCTCTCCAACAATTTCGCTTCCTCTTGTAATGAACCTAGCATGTATCACAATGAAAATGACACCAGCAGAAAGCTTATGTGCTGCTACGTATAATGCTGCTTGTGCATTGCAAATTGAAGATCGTGTTGGCTCCATCGAAGTAGGAAAGCAAGCTGATTTAGTTCTATGGGATGTTCATAATCATCAAAAGCTACATTATATATTTGGTGTGAATCATGTGAAAAAAGTTTGGAAAAAAGGCGTGAAGGTGGTAGGTTAAGATGTTTATTCAACCTGAATGGCAATGGAAACAAGAAAATGGCTCAGGTATGCATCAGTGGATTAAGCAAAAACAAAATCCACATGCAAACGATGTGGATATTATTGTGTATGGAGCATTACTATCATATGCAAGTGATCCATCACAAAAAGCTCAGTATCCTAATGCTTTTCGTAAGGCATGGTCCAGTTTTCAATCTTATAATTTAGACGAACAAGTTGATTTACGTTCATTAGCAATTGTTGATATTGGTGACGTAGCGATAGATTCGAAAAATCGAATGCTTTCGGAATCGGCAATAGAGGCGGCGGCGGAAAACTTAAGTATTGCCTATCAAAAAAGCTTCACATGCCTTATTGGTGGAGATCATGCGATTACTGCTTGTTCATTAAGAGGGATTAAAAATGCTTTTCCGAAAGATCGCATTGGCATTATTCAGCTTGATACACATTTAGATGCAAGAAATCAAGAAGAAATTGGATTAGCAATGAATTCGCCAATTCATCAACTTATTGCATCAGGCGTTGTAGAGGGAAAGCATATTTATAATGTCGGCTTGCATGGCTTTTTTAATTCGCCTGAAATGATTTATTATGCACGTGAGCAAGGAATGCATATGATTACGTTAAAGCAGATGCGACGCGACGGTATACAGTTGACTATCCGTGAAATGCTGCGTCAGCTTATGCATGAAGTAGACAGAATTTATGTGTCTGTTGATTTAGATGCACTGGATATTACATTTGCACCTGATGTACCTGCGGCCACACCTGGTGGGTTAACAGCCTATGAATTATTTGATATTTTAAAGCTTATTGGCGAAAATGAGGGCGTACGTCATATTGATTTTATTTACGCTGATCCAAAACAAAATGAACTTCGTATAGAAACAGTAAAAACGGGCGTTACAGCATTTTTACAATGGCTAACTGGCATTCAATTGGATCACCACAATCGTATATCAAGAAAAGAAAAAGCAGACTATGGGGTTACCCCATAGTCTGTTATTTGCATAAAGAAGAATATTGACGTTGATTTCCGCTACGGACGGGCGCTTTCCGTGGACACATCTAAATTGTTTGAGTGCCTGACACTTAAATACACTTAAATTAATGCGATAGTTTGCTATAATAGAAAAATGCTTATTATTCTTTAGATAATGTCTAAACGCTAGAATAATAGATTAGAGAGGATTTTTCATCATGACTACAAAACCAAAATTGCTTATTGTAGATGGTATGGCATTGTTATTTCGTTCCTTTTTTGCCTCAGCTGCAATGGGGCATTTTATTCGCTTAGAGGATGGCACACCTTCTAATGGTGCGCAAGGGTTTGTCCGCCATGTGTTGACGGCACAATCTATTATGCAACCAACACATTTAGCTATTTGCTGGGATATGGGTTCACAAACATTCCGCAATGAATTATATGATGGCTATAAGGCAAATCGCCCAGCACCGCCAGAGGAAATGCTTCCTCAATTTGATATGGCTAAAAACTTATCTCAACATATTGGGTGGCAAAATTTCGGCGTTGTCGGTATGGAGGCGGATGATTTAATCGGCTCAATGATTACCAAATGGCAAGATGAAGCCGATATTACGGTTATTAGTGGGGATAAGGATTTATTGCAACTGTTGACGCCTACAACGCAAATAGCATTTACGAAAAAAGGTTATACAGAGTATGATCTTTATACACATTCTCGTTTTAAAGAAGAATATGGGATAGAACCGATTCAATTTGCACAAGTAAAGGCTTTTATGGGTGATACAAGTGATGGCTATCCGGGCGTTAAAGGGATTGGTCCAAAACAGGCGCTGAACCTTATTCAAATGTACGGCTCTATCGACAATGTTATTTCTTCCTTAGAGGAATTAAAGCCTGGTCAACGTACGAAAATCAAAGACAATCTTGACATGCTGAAGTTATCACACGAACTAGCAACAATTCAAACGAATGTACCGATAGAAGCAGATATTGCTCAATTAGTAGTGCCAAACTATGAGCAACAGACATTTAAAGCGATAGAAGAACGTGGCTTTACACTTATTGCAAAGCAGGCACGTTCATTGTATTCCCTTATTTAGGTGCTATTTTAACGAAGCTTAACACTTTTTCATTACTTTGAAATAGAGCAGTACGGATTTGGCTGGCACGATTTTTGCCACCATTATCATGGAAAATTAACAATAGCTCACCGTCTTGCACCTCATAGCCAATGAGTGGTACCCAATGATAGACAAAGGTAGATTTTTTATTAAACCATTGCAAGCTAAAATAACGGTCAAAGCGCATTGCAACGGGACGTCCTGCATCTATCTCCTGCAGCGCCTCTTTTAACGTACAGTTGCGTATTTCCCATGTCGGTAACAGTTTCCGAAGGTTATGAATTAAACGCCATTTAAACAAGCCAATCTTTGTGCCGCCGAGTAGTTCATAAAGTTCGTTAACCGATGGAGCTGTCGGACTATAGTAGTGCAGAATGACATGGATTGTTGTTGGCCCACAGGCAGAATTACGATATTTAGTTGCAATGAATGCTTCGTATTGTGATATTCCTTGTATCGGCAAATACTGTTTCATAAAAATCTCCCTTCGAAAAAGAACTGTTTAAATGTAAGTCTTATGCGCTTTCACACATAATTACGTGGAATCCTTCTTTATATTATGAATAGGCTGGGACAAAAGAGAAAAAGTGTTAGATTGTTTGCAAACAATCTAACACTTTTTTGCTGAGACAGTTGATGTTCGCTACGGCTGACGCTTTCCGCGGACACACCGCAAGGCCGCATACCTCGCTATCGCGTGGTTTGTTGCGTCTTACATTTTGTCCTGTTTCCACTGGAGTCACCGCCTTCGCTACTATCAACCAGTACTATCTATGGCAACAATTTACGAAAACCATTGCCCATTTTGTAAATTTAAGAGTTATGTCCCAGCAACATTACTTTTTTTCCTAGATTTATTGTTGAGCTGCTAAAAACTCAGTAACTTGCTGAGGTGTTTTAGCGTTAGCACTATGTAAGTGTGCTAATTTTTCACCGTTTTGGAAAATTAATAAGCTTGGAATACCCATTACATCGTATTTATCTGCGATTTCAGGAAGTTCGTCGCGGTTAAGCTCGTACCAATCAAATTGGTTGTACTCTTCAATAATTGGATCGATAAACATATTCATGCGTGTGCAATCAGGACACCATCCAGCATAAAATTTCACAAGTACTTTTTGCTCACCAGAGATAAGCTCATTAAATTGTTCTGCAGTAGTTATTGTTTTCATTAGTATTTCACTCTCCTTGCTAACCATTTTACACATTTTCTCTTCATCCTGAAAGTTATCTGTTTGGGATATGTAGACTCTACTTATTGTCCTATTTTCGCTCGTAAAAAACAAAAAAAGTTGTATATTGTAAAAATAAATGAAGAAAAAAGATTGCTAATTTAGACAAAATAATCTACACTAAAAACAGAAAAAGTAGTTTTATTTTCATTCAGTGGAAGACTTTTCTCGTGCTGATTTGAGTTGCATATCAACTGACTGAAGATAAGTCTCTGGCGCTTGTCACAGATTATGAAATGACATCAGTTAAAATCTTTTAGCTAAAAATCTGCGACAATGTAAGTGATTGCGACTAGCTAGCATACATTGTAAAAGGTCAACGTGAATGTCAAAATCTAAGCAAAAAATGCCAAAGCGAAATTTTGATTTTTTTTGGCCAAAAAATGAATGGCTATTCATTCAATGGGAGAATAAGGGGGAATTGCTTGTGACTTATAACATTAAAAAAGCGGCTGTTCTAGGTTCTGGAGTAATGGGTTCTGGAATTGCAGCACATTTAGCAAACATCGGTATTCCAACATTATTATTAGACATTGCACCGAAAGAACTAACGAAAGAGGAGGAAGCAAAGGGTTTAACTTTAGAGCATCCAGCTGTAAGAAATCGCTTTGTGAATAGTGCTCTTCAAAAGTTAGTAAAGCAAAAGCCAGCACCACTTACTTCTAAGAAAAATTTATCGCTACTAACGGTGGGGAACTTTGAAGACGATTTAGACAAACTAAAAGATGTAGATTGGGTAATTGAAGTTGTTGTTGAAAATCTAGCAATTAAACAAAGTTTATATGAAAAAATTGATGCTGTACGTACAGCAGGTACAATTATTAGTTCTAATACATCAGGCATTAGTATTAATGCAATGGTGGAAGGGCGTTCAGAAGATTTCCAAAAACATTTTTTAGGGACGCATTTCTTCAATCCGCCGCGCTATTTAAAATTACTTGAAGTAATTCCTGCAACGACAACTGCACCGGAAGTTGTAGACTTTATGAAAAAATTTGGTGAGGACATTCTTGGCAAAGGGGTCGTACTAGCAAAAGATACACCGAACTTTATTGCCAATCGCATAGGCACATATGGCCTGCTCGTTACTTTACTGGAAATGATGAAAGGCGGCTATTCTGTTGGCGAAGTAGATTCAGTGACAGGTCCACTTATCGGTCGTCCAAAATCTGCTACTTTCCGTACGTTAGATGTCGTTGGCTTAGATACTTTTATCCATGTGGCAAAAAACGTATATGACCAAACGTCAGGAGATGAACAGCAAGTATTTGCAGTACCGGAGTTTTTGCAAAAAATGGTTACAAACGGCTGGCTAGGTGCTAAGTCTGGGCAAGGATTCTTCCTGAAGCAAGGAAAGGAAATTTTAGAAATTGATCCAAACACATTAGCATATAGCCCTGCAAAAAAATTACAAACACCTTCAATTGAAATGGCGAAACAAACGCGAGGGTTAGCTAATAAAGTTAAGGCATTAACATATGCTAAAGATCGTACAGGTGAGCTGTTATGGGGGATTTTTGCACCTACATTAATTTACTCTGCACAGCTACATGGTGAAATTGCTGATGATATTGTGGCAATAGATAATGCAATGAAATGGGGCTTCGGCTGGCAACAAGGACCATTTGAAATATGGGATGCCATCGGTGTTGCAGAATCCGTTGCCAAAATGGAAGCGGAAGGTCGCGAGATCCCTGTATTTGTCAAAGATATGCTAGAGAAGGGCTTTACTACATTCTATTCAGAGCTTGAAGGTGACGTAGCGTATTATAATGGGTCGCAATACGTAAAAGTCCCTGTTAATGAAAAAGAAATTAACTTAAAACGCTATAAAAAGAAACATGGCGTTATTAAGTCTAATACAGGTGCTAGCTTAATAGATTTAGGTGACGGAATTGCACTACTTGAGTTCCATTCCCAATCAAATGCTATCGGTTTAGATATTATTCAAATGATTAACTACGCAATAGATGAAGTGGAAGCAAATTATAAAGGCTTGGTAATCGGAAACCAAGGTAAAAACTTCTGTGTTGGTGCTAACTTAGGAATGATTTTAGTAGAAGCACAGGATGATAACATTTTTGAACTAGACTTTGTCATTAAAGCATTCCAAGATGCTATGCAAAAAATAAAATATTCTAACAAACCTGTTGTGGCAGCACCGTTTTCGATGACGCTAGGTGGGGGTGCAGAAGTATGCTTACCTGCTGCACATATCCAAGCGACGATGGAAACTTATATGGGCTTAGTAGAAGTCGGTGTTGGTTTAATTCCAGGTGGTGGCGGTAATAAAGCGCTTTACCAAAAGTTCTTGAAAGGTTTACCAAATGGCGTTGAGGTAGACTATCAAAATATTGCTAATAAAGTATTCGAAACAATTGCGATGGCTAAAGTTTCAACTTCAGGTGAGGAAGCGCGCGATAATAACTTCCTAGATTTTGCAGATGGTATTTCAGTCAATGCAGATCACCAAATTTATGATGCAAAGCAAGCTGCTTTGGCACTTTATGATGCAGGTTACCAACCACCAGTGCCAACAAAGGTACCTGTTGTCGGTGCATCGGGCTACGGTACGTTACTAATCGGTGCTCAAGGCATGTTTGAATCAGGTTTCATTAGTGAACATGATTTAAAAATTGCTAAGAAGTTAGCGTATGTAATTGCAGGTGGAAAAGTTCCATATGGCACATTAGTAGATGAGCAATACCTATTAAACTTAGAGCGTGAAGCATTCCTAAGCTTAGTGGCAGACCCGCTATCTCAACAAAGAATGCAACACATGTTATTAAAAGGAAAACCACTTCGTAACTAACTAGACTAAAATGTTTGCACATGAAACAAAGGGGGATTTAGACGATGCGTGAAGCCGTTATTGTAGCAGGAGCACGAACTCCTATTGGAAAAGCGAAAAAAGGTTCATTAGCAACAGTAAGACCGGATGATTTTGGGGCAGCAGTTGTCAAAGAAACATTAAAGAGAGCGGGCTATGAAGGTCCTGTCGATGACTTAATTTTAGGCTGCGCAATGCCAGAAGCAGAGCAAGGGATGAATGTAGCTCGTAGTATTGGAGCGCTTGCAGGGCTGCCAGATACTACACCTGCACTGACAATTAATCGATTTTGTTCATCGGGTTTACAGGCAATAGCATATGCAGCTGAACGTATTATGCTTGGTCATTCAAAGGCCATTCTTGCTGGCGGTGTTGAATCGATGAGTATGGTGCCAATGGTAGGAAATACACCACGCTTAAATCCAACATTAGCTGAAACTGCACCACAATACTATATGGGGATGGGGCATACAGCAGAGGAAGTAGCACGTCAGTACAATGTTAGTCGTGAAGATCAAGATGCATTTGCTGTACGATCACATATGCTTGCAGAAAAAGCAATTAAAGAAGGTAAATTCAATGATGAGATTGTTCCGATTGAGGTGGAACAACATTATGTGGATAACAATAATAAACTACAGGTAAAAAAATTTACCTTCAGTGTTGATGAGGGCGTTCGTCCAGGCACATCAGTTGAAGGTTTAGCTAAACTTCGTCCTGCATTCCATGTAAAAGGAAGTGTTACAGCAGGTAACGCTTCTCAAACTTCTGATGGCGCTGCTGCAGTTCTAGTAATGGATCGTGAGGAAGCCGAAAAGCAAGGAATGACACCGATGGCTAAGTTTTTAGGCTTTGCGGTTGGCGGAGTTCCACCTGAAGTAATGGGTATCGGTCCAATCGTAGCAGTTCCCAAAGCACTTGAAATTGCAGGTTTATCAATTCAAGATATTGATTTGTGGGAAATTAACGAAGCATTTGCCTCACAGTCATTACAGGTTGTTCGTCATTTAGGCATCGACCAAGAGAAAGTCAACGTGAATGGTGGAGCAATTGCTTTAGGACATCCACTTGGCGCAACAGGTGCGATTTTAACGTTGAAGCTAATTCATGAGCTGAAACGACAAGGTAAAAAATATGGTGTTGTTACGATGTGTATCGGCGGTGGTATGGGCGCTGCTGGAGTATTTGAGATTTTATAAGTTATGTGAAATTATTTGAGAATTGTGAATTGTGTGAGTGCCTGGCACCTAAAAATAAGGAGGAATTTAACATGACAGAAAAAACAACAGATATCATTAAAGGCGGCGGATTTATCATTGAGGACGTGGCATTGGATCGCGTATTTACACCAGAAGATTTTACAGATGAGCATAAAATGATTGCCAAAACAACTGAAGAGTATGTTGCTAATGAGGTATTACCTGTAGTTGAAAACTTAGAGCATCATGAGTTCGAGCATTCAGTACGTCTACTGAAAAGTGCTGGTGAACTTGGTTTATTAGCTGCAGATGTACCAGAAGAATACGAAGGTCTTGGTTTAGATAAAGTATCTTCTGCATTAATCGCTGAAAAAATGTCAGTAGCTGGAGGCTTCTCGATTACACATGGTGCACATGTAGGGATTGGTTCATTGCCTATCGTGTTATTCGGGAACGAAGATCAAAAGCAAAAGTATTTACCGAAGCTTGCTTCTGGTGAATTAATTGCAGCTTACGCATTAACAGAGCCGGGGTCAGGTTCGGATGCTTTAGGTGCCAAAACGACTGCAAAGCTAAATGCTGCTGGTACTCATTATGTATTAAACGGTGAAAAACAATGGATTACTAACGCTGGTTTTGCCGATGTCTTTGTTGTGTACGCAAAAATCGATGGCGATAAATTTTCAGCATTCATCGTGGAACGTGCCTATAATGGTGTTTCTGTAGGTCCAGAAGAAAAGAAAATGGGTATCAAATCTTCTTCAACTCGTACATTAGTGCTTGAGGATGCAGAAGTCCCGGTAGAAAATCTACTAGGTGAAGTAGGTCGTGGACACGTAATTGCGTTTAACATTTTAAATATCGGTCGTTATAAATTAGGTGTAGGAACAATCGGTGGCTCAAAACGTGCTTTAGAGCTAGCTATTCAATATACAAACCAACGTCAACAATTTAAAACGAAGCTTTCAGATTTCAACTTAACGAAAGAAAAACTATCGACAATGGCGTCTCAATTATATGCGTCTGAGTCATTAAATTATCGTACGGTCGGTTTATTTGAAGATCGTTTAAGCCAACTAAGCCCTGAAGAACAAAAACAAGGTAAAGTTATTGCAAATGCAATTGCTGAATATGCAATTGAATGTTCGATTGCAAAAGTGTTTGGTTCGGAAACATTGGATTATATTGCAGATGAAGCGGTGCAATTACATGGTGGTTATGGCTTTATGGCAGAGTATGAAGTGGAGCGTATTTATCGCGATTCCCGAATTAACCGTATTTTCGAAGGTACAAATGAAATTAACCGCATGATTGTACCAGGTACATTTATGAAAAAAGCATTAAAAGGCGAATTGCCATTATTACAGGTCGCACAAAACTTACAACAAGAACTTCTTATGCTAATGCCTGAAGATGTAGGCACAGAGCCACTAGCACAAGAAAAATACCTTGTGAAAAATGCTAAGAAAATTGCTGTGTTAGCAGCTGGTATGGCAGCGCAACGCTATGGAGCGAAGCTTGACCAAGAACAAGAGGTATTAGTGAACATTGCCAATATCGCCAACCAATTATTCGCTATGGAGTCTGCTGTTTTACGTACAGAAAAGGCAATTGCGCGTGAAGGTGCAGAAAAATCACATCAAAAACTACTTTACACACAAATCTTCTGCCAAGAAGCATTTGCAGAAATTGAGAAAGAGGCAAAGGATACAATTCTTGCTTCAGCAGATGGAGATACTGCACGTATGACATTGTCAGCATTACGTAAACTGACTCGTAACAATCCTTATAACCTAATTGCTAAAAAGCGTGAAGCTTCAGTTAAACTAATCGAAGCAGAAAAATTCATCGTATAATATAATCTTTGACCTAGCTACTTGCTATAGGGTAGCTAGGATCAGAATATCGACAAAAGACAACGAGAAAATCATTCTTGTTGTCTTTTATCATATGGGTGCCAGGCACTCAAACAATTCTGAATTTTGCTAGTAGATATTAATGTAAGACGTAACAGACCGCGCGCTAGCAAGGGTTACGGCTTACACTGTGCCAGCGGAAAGCGCAGTGGATTTTTTGCGAAATAGAAGCCGATATGATGCTAGGAATCTTTGCTAAGTGCCAGATGCGAGGTGCCAGGCACACAAACAATTTCTGTGCTGGTCAGACCGTCCACCCGTAGCGAAAATTAATGGCGGTAGCCGCATTCGACATTACTAATTTATCTTGCGTAACTAGCCAATAAATGTTTCATTTTGGCTCATACTAGTTATGATGGTATACTACAGGAAATGATAGCAGAGGAGCCTATAAATATGATTCAATTTATCCATTACCCTAAATGTACAACTTGTAAAAAAGCGCAGAAGTGGTTAAACGACAATGGCGTTTCATACGAAGAGGTACACATTGTTGAACAACCACCTACGAAAGAGCAAATAAAGAGTTATTGGCAAGCTAGCGGACAGCCACTGAAGAAGTTTTTCAATACATCTGGCATGAAATATCGTGAACTTGGGTTGAAGGATAAACTGGCGGAAATGCCGGAAGATGAACAGCTCACACTACTTGCTTCGGACGGTATGCTAATTAAGCGACCGATTGTTACTGATGGAAAAAAAGTAACGTTAGGTTTTAAGGAATCAGATTTTGAACAAGCGTGGAAATAACAGCTTTAATCCTTGTTTTTATGAAAGAAGTATGGCACACTGAAAGTGAATATATTACATATTTATGGAGGGGTTTTTGGCATGAGCACACCTAAAGACTTACGTTACTCTGAAGAACACGAATGGGTAAAATTAGAAGATGGTAAAGTACGTATCGGTATTTCACATTTCGCACAATCTGAATTAGGAGATATCGTTTTCGTTGAGCTTCCACAAGTTGGCGACGAAATTAAAACAGATGATCCATTTGGAAGCGTAGAATCAGTAAAAACTGTTTCTGAATTATACGCACCAATTTCAGGTACTGTAGTTGAAGTAAATGCAGATTTAGAAGATAGCCCTGAATTCGTAAACGAATCACCATACGAAAAAGCATGGATGATCGTTGTAGAACCTGCTGATGCTTCAGAGATTGAAAGCCTTATGACTGCAGAACAATACGAAGAAATGATTGCAGAATAAACAAGCCTATAATAGAAAAACGTCGGCATACACACCGGCGTTTTTTATTATATAACACGAGTTATTAGTTGTTAATTTGATGTGTACAAAGCTAAACTCTGCAAGTAAACGATAGTATAGTGACTCACCAAAATGTTGTCCAAATTGCGAAGAGACATGTGGAAATGATTGTTAACAAGTAGATCTATGCATCGTGTTAAATCAATCAGGAAATTGCGATGAATTATTGTAGTAGATAACTGTCTAAATGGGGGTGGCGTGATGTTCGAAGGGAAATGTTTAATCGTGGAAGGCCGTTCGGATAAGCTTCAAATAGAACCTATTTTGAGTGAAGATGTTACAATACTTTGTACAAATGGTACAATTGGTGTGCATCAATTAGAAGAATTACTCGACCCATATGAGGGCTGTGAGCTATATACATTTTTTGATGCAGATGCATCAGGAGATAAACTACGAGCATTAATGGACAGACATTATCCTGAGGCGGAGCATTTGCGGACAATGCCTACTTATAAAGAAGTAGAAACTACACCGAGGAAAGTGCTTGCGATGATTTTATTACGCGCGCATTTTTCCATCCATAATGAATATATTTTGTAAGGTTGCGTGAAAAATGGAAGAATGGTCAAAAGAGCAGTGGGAAACGGCTGTAAAATCTGGTGAAAAAACGGCCTTTTATTTATATACACCGATGTGTGGAACATGTGCAGTTGCATCTAAAATGATGGATATCATAGAACAGTTACTGCCACAGTTAAAATTAGGTAAGGCAAATATAAATTTTTTAGAGCAAATAGCTTATGATTTTCAAATCGAAAGTGTACCTTGTTTACTCGTTAGCGATGGAGGAAAAGTTATAGAGAAGGTTTATGCATTTCAATCCGTACCGTTTTTATACGAATTGTTAAAAAAACCAATTGACTGAACTTTGCTAGCATGGTAAAGTAACAACTATATTAAAAACTATTAAATATATCGAACTCTTATAAAGAGCGGCGGAGGGAAGTGCCCTATGAAGCCCGGCAACCATCACATATGTGAAAAGGTGCCAAATCACTCAAAGATTTTTCTTTGAAAGATGAGAGAACGGTTTAGCGTATAAAGTACGTGACCCCTTCTACTTGTCTGTGAGTGAAGGGGTTTTCTATATGAGAAAAGGAGTATTCGCTATGATACAGCTTCAAAATATTACGAAGAAATACAAAACCGCAAATGGCGAATTAACTGCTGTTAAAGATGTCAATCTTACGATTAACAAAGGTGAGATTTTTGGCATTATCGGCTATAGTGGCGCTGGTAAAAGTACGATGATTCGTTTATTAAACGGTTTAGAAAAGCCGACAACAGGTACGGTGAAGGTGAACAATCAAGAATTTTCATCTATTAAGGGCCAAAAGTTGCGTGATGCTAGACAAAAGGTAAGTATGATTTTCCAACATTTTAACTTACTTTGGTCAAGAACAGTTGCTGAAAATATCGCTTTTCCACTTGAAATTGCAGGTATAGCTAAGAGTGAGCGAGACGCACGTGTGAAAGAACTTATAAAACTTGTTGGATTAGAAGGACGTGACAAGGCGTATCCATCACAGCTATCAGGTGGTCAAAAGCAACGTGTTGGCATAGCACGAGCACTTGCCAATAATCCTGAAGTGTTGTTATGTGATGAAGCTACATCGGCACTCGATCCAGAAACAACAGATGCAATTCTTGATCTGCTTGTCGACATTAACGAACGATTAGGCTTAACAATTGTATTAATTACCCATGAAATGCATGTAATCCGCAAAATCTGTCATCGGGTAGCGGTAATGGAGGCTGGAGAAATTGTAGAGCGTGGTGAAGTATTACAAGTGTTCCAAGCACCACAAGCGGCCATTACTAAAAAATTCGTTTCTCAAATTACCGATACGAAGGAAACCCAGGAGACAGTTGCACAGCTTAGAGTAAATTATCCAACGGGACACCTTGTTAAGCTTGTCTTTGTTGGTGAAAAAACAGAGCAGCCTGTTATATCGCATTTAGTAAAACAGTTTGATGTGGAAATAAGTATTGTCCATGGCAATATCTCACAAACTAAAAATGGTGCATACGGTACACTTATTGTACAAATTGATGGCACAGAGACAAACGTAGCAGCTGCTTTAAGTTATTTAAATACAGTTGAAGTACAAACGGAGGTGATTGCAAATGCTAACTAGTCTCTTTCCGAATGTCGACTGGGAAAAAATGTGGACAGCCACATATGAAACACTTTATATGACCACTCTTTCAACAGTCGTAACATTTATACTTGGTTTAGCCATTGGCATTATCCTCTTTTTAACGAGTCCACACCAATTATGGGCTAATAAAATCGTTAACTTTTTAACAGGATCGGTCGTTAATATATTTCGTTCGATACCATTTATCGTGTTAATTATTTTACTAATCCCATTTACAAAGTTTTTACTTGGGACAATCCGAGGAGCAAATGCAGCCTTACCAGCACTTATTATCGGTGCTGCACCATTCTATGCACGAATGGTATTAATAGCATTACGTGAAATTGATAAAGGCGTTATTGAAGCAGCCCGCTCAATGGGTGCTAAAACGTCTACGATTATTTGGAAAGTACTAATTCCAGAATCATTACCAGCACTTATTTCTGGAATTACCGTAACGGCTGTAGCACTCGTTGGGTATACGGCAATGGCTGGAATTATTGGTGCTGGCGGCCTAGGAAACTTAGCCTTTTTAGATGGCTTCCAACGTAATCGCCAAGATGTGACATTAATGGCAACTATTTTGATCTTAGTAGTCGTATTTATCATCCAATGGATTGGCGATATGATTACAACGAAAACAGACAAACGTTAAAAAGGTTAACCCGGTTTTTACCGCTAACATATTGTTTGAACAAATAAAGGGAGTGTATACAAATGAAGAAGTTATTAGCAGGATTATTTTTGTCAGTACTTGTACTAGCTTTAGCAGCTTGTGGTGCTGGTAACAAAGACGAAGCAGGTTCAACATCTGGAGACAAGGCAGACGACAGTGCAAAAACTGAAGAAAAAGTAACATTAAAAATAGGTGCTTCTAACACACCTCACGCAGTTATTTTGGAACAAGCAAAACCGATTTTAGCTAAAGAAGGTATTGATTTAGAAATTGAAACGTACCAAGATTACGTACTACCTAACCAAGATTTAGATTCTGGTGAAATTGAAGCGAACTATTTCCAACATATCCCTTATTTAGAGCAACAAATTAAAGATAATGGCTATGATTTCGTAAATGCTGGAGGCGTACATATCGAGCCAATCGGTATTTACTCTAAAAAATATAAATCGCTTGAAGACCTACCTAAAGGTGCAACAATCTTATTATCGAACTCAGTTTCAGACCATGGCCGTATGCTGTCATTGTTAGAAGCAAAAGGCTTAATTAAATTAAAAGATGGTATCGACAAAACAGCAGCAGAAATTAAAGATATTGTTGATAATCCGAAAGACTTTAAATTCGATGCAAATACTGCACCAGAATTACTTGTTCAAATGTTTGAAAACGAAGAAGGCGATGCGGTTCTTATCAACTCTAACTATGCAATTGATAACGGCCTAAACCCTATTGAAGATGCAATTGAGCTAGAAGATAAAGAATCTCCATATGTGAATATTATTGCGGTACGTGCTGGAGACGAAAATAAACCAGAAATTAAAAAATTATTAGAAGTGTTAAAATCTAAAGAAATCCAAGACTTCATCGTGAAGGAATGGAAAGGCTCAGTAGTACCAGTTAAATAGATTTTTCTAACACTATAGTACAAGCCATGAAAATGGTTTGTACTATTTTTTTTGGGGGGAAAGATAAATAATGGTTTGAAATCCAATAATTAAGTTCTTCTATTTTTTCTAAATTGTTTAGAATTTGTTTAGATTCATTTAATATGATTACTGATATAATATTATTCGCCAATAATACTGAAAAAATTTGGTATTTAGTCCTGATGGAGGTGAAATCCTATAACGAAATTTTTTAAGGGTGGTATTTTAGTCATATTTTGCCTGTTGTTTGTTTTAATGAGCTGCTCACAAGGGAAAGAGAAAATAACCAAAAAACCCATTTCATCAACAGAGAAGTTTGTTATTGAGGAACTAATGACAGAAGATAACTTATTACGTACTGATTTAACGCAACAAAAAGATGTGTTTTTATCTGAATCAGTCGGATTATGGTTGACCTATTTACTAGAAAAAGATGATCAAGCTCGCTTTGATGAGCAGCTTGAAGTGATTGATAATTATTTTTTAGAGAAGAAATTTATTGTCTGGCGAATTGACGATAAAAAACAAGCTACTGTCAACGCACTGATTGATGATTTTAGAATTATGCGAGCGCTCTTTGATGCTGGTGAGAAATGGAATGATGAACGTTATATTACGTTAGGGAAGTCCATTGGCAAAAACATTGTAAAGTATGGAATGCAAGAAGATACGTTTGTAGATTTTGTTGATGTTCATACACATAAAAAGGCTAACACTATTACATTAAGTTACATTATGCCTTCTGCCCTTTTAAAGATGCGACAATATCATGTTTTATCTAAAGCGCAACTAGAGCATCAATTATCTATTTTATCAAAAGCTCCAAAAGCTCAAGCAGGTTTTTTTCCAAAATATTATGATGTCGTATCCAAAAACTATGAGTATGATACAGAGTTACATATGATAGATCAATTGTATACTGCTTACCATAGTGCAACTGTAGGTTTGGAAACGAAGCATTTTACCAATTGGTTGCTGTCTTTATATAGTAGAGATCATAAATTGTACGGTCGCTATGATGCTAGTACTGGTGAACCAACTGTAACATTCGAATCACCTGCTGTGTACGCGATGGCTACTCGTTATATGTTGGAAATCCATAACGATAGGATGGCTGAAGAATTTTTCCGTAAAATGGAATCGCTCAAGGCGAATGCAAATACGGGGTATGTAGACGTGCAAACAAATGCGACACATATATTTGATAATTTATTACCACTTCTAGCGGAAAGAGAGGTCGTCGATGCGAACAGCAATAAAATGGAATAAAGCCATATTTCTTTATGGAATTTTACTTATTTTGCTTCTACAATTACCTGCTTATTTTTTACTACATCAAGATATGGAAAGCTTATTATTATATATCTTTTTAGTACTTATCGTAATCATCACACTTTGGAGAGGTACGGTTACTGGGCTAATAAGTAGTCTTTTATTTATTTTTATCAGTGGATCAACATTACTTTATATCGGTATGACTGGTTCTGTAGCATTGTTAAGTAATGCATTTTCAATGCAACAATTTTTGGCATATGGTGTTGTATTACTACTCCTAGTATTATGTGCAGGAAAGATTCATGAATTATTGTTAGCACAAGAAAAATATATGAAAAACTTACAGCAGGATGTCAAAAACTTTGTAGCAATTGATGTTGAAACTGGTTTTGATAATGAATCCCGTATGCGTGTAATTGTTAATGAAGAAATGCGAAGAGCGGATCGTCATCAACATTCTTTTGTTTTTATTATGCTAAAGCTTGAAAACTATGAAAAATTTAAAAAGCTATATGGTTTCAAAGAAGCACAGTTTTTATGGAAGCAACTAGCGGAAAAAATACAACAATCTGTTAGACAAACAGATAAAAAATTTCGGTATCGTGAAAATTATCTTGCCATTTTATTAATCGATACATCAGATCAATACATCGATATTATTTACGAAAAGTTGGATCAAGCTTTAAAAAACCATCAATTATTAAATAAGCGATGGGTGACACTAAGCTACAAAACAAGTTATTTTACTTACACGCCAAAGATGGATCAAAGTTTTGATGATTTATTAGCAGAAATGGAAAGAGAGATGAAAACAAGTGCGCTTTAGATTTGGCTTGCTCGTCTTCATTGTTCTTTTTTATTTGGTTAGTATGCCTCAGCATTATCAAGCAAGTGCCGATGATAAAGACATTGCACTTATTTATGTTACTAGCAATCAACAAGTAGATGAAGATGTGCAAATTCTACGTGAAATGCTAAATGCTTATACAGATGTAGATGTCATATCGGTGGAAAATATTAAAGAGGATACGTTGGATGGTTATAAACGAATTGTCATTTTAAATTCCTATAAGATGCATATACCTTTCCAAGCATTACAGGCTATGAACAATTTCCATGGACCCGCTGTTGCTATAGGGGAGAATATTGAGCAGATTTCCTCATTCGCACATTGGCAAAAGGGAAAAAAAGTCGAGCTTCGAAAAATCGGGGAACATGAATTGCAGAGTCCGATTGAATGGACGGTCATGACCCCACCTAACGATGCTGAAGTTATACAAATGGCATCTTCATTTAATGAAGACTTCCCTTTTATTATGAAAGAAAAAAACAGCAATTGGTCTTATATAGGGAAAGTGATTCAATCACCCCCTTTAGTATATGACTGGCCTTCAATATTTGGTGAGCTATTGAAACTATCGACTCCAACCATACATCCTGCATTTATTGTGTTAACAGACATTAATGTGGAAACGGATGTTTTGAAGTTAAAGAAAGTAGTTGAACAGTTAAAGCAATTTAATGTTCCTATCAACTTACAGATTAGCCCTCTATATGAGGAAGATGGTGCAATTTATTATTTACAGGACAATAAGGCATTGCTGAAATATTTACAACAACTACAGCAGGAGGGGGTAGCTTTTATTTTATCTTCTTCACAAGCTAACATTGAAAAAAGTGTAGATTATTTAGTATTACGAAAAATTTACCCTACGTTAATTCTAGATGATAGTGCATTTTTTAGTGGAGTATTGCGACAACAAGAAAATCATTTTTATATAACCGAAAGAGATTCACAAAAAATTTATCCCTACACAATAGCAGCAATAAATGATGTGAATTTATATCCGCTGTATTCCGCACAGCAGTCGATTCGTAAAGTCAATAATGCGCCAGGTTCAACTATTGGAATTCAATATCCTAGTTACTTAGGGGCTCATCATGTACAAGAGCTTGTTGAACTCTTAAACAAACAAGTACAGCTAGAATGGCTTGATTTTAGAAAAACAGAACAGTTTGTACAGACGTCTAAGGTTTCAATAATGCAATCAGCAAACGGAGAGCAAAAGATACAGCTTTCTTTTACCAAACTGGATCGCTTAAAAAAAATGTTTGATGAGCGGCCATTTGAAGTAGTTTTATGGCTGTTAGTAATCATAGTATCGTTATTTGTTATTGTATTTTTTATGAATACTTTGCGACTACGTATAACGCTACGTAAGCGATTATTTGAGGAGAGGAAAAGTAATGGCTGATATTTTATTTTATATTTCATTGTTTCTCATATGGATTATGCTGTTATACCATATGTTTTTAATGCAAGGGGGCTATTTGCATTTTCGATCTTATGAAAAGGTTATCGATGAATGGTCAAAGAAAATGATAGATGTTCCAACAGTGAGTATCTTTATTCCTGCACATAATGAAGAAGTTGTAATTGAACAAACTTTACGTGCAATGTCCCGATTGTTTTATCCGAAAGATAAGTTGGAAGTAATCGTTATTAACGATAATTCATCGGATAGGACAGGAGAGATTGCAAGAAAGTTTACAGAAAAATATCCGTTTATACGAGTGATTGAAACAGTAGAACCTTATAAAGGCAAGGGCAAATCTTCTGCATTAAATGCTGCATTAGCCGATTCTACTGGGGAAGTTGTTATTGTTTACGATGCAGACAATACGCCAGAACGTATGGCAATTTGGTATTTAGTTATGGGGCTTGTAAATGACCCTAAAGCTGCAGCTACAGTGGGGAAATTTCGAGTGGTAAATGCGACTGAAACATGGTTAACACGATTTATTAATATTGAAACAATTTGTTTTCAGTGGATGGCACAAGGTGGTCGTTGGAAGTGGTTTAACATTGCAACAATTCCAGGTACAAATTTTGCCATTCGTCGTAGTATTTTAGAACAATTAGGTGGATGGGATGTAAAGGCGTTAGCGGAGGATACTGAATTAACTATTCGTGTCTATAATTTAGGCTATCATATCCGCTTTTTCCCTAAGGCTATTACATGGGAACAAGAACCAGAGACGTTGAAAGTATGGTGGAAACAACGAACACGCTGGGCAAGGGGAAATCAGTATGTTGTGCTAAAGTTTTTAAGCCAATTTTTCACATTGAAAAGAAAAAGTATTATTTTTGATTTGTTTTATTTCTTTTTTACTTACTTTTTATTTTTCTTCGGTGTCATTTTGTCCAACATTTTATTTATCACCAATCTTTTTTACGATATTGGACTAACTGTCGGAGATATCGCAATTGTTTTATGGGTTTTGGCTTTCTTGTTATTTTTAGGTGAAGTGATGATTACCTTAAGCATTGAAAAAACAGAAATGAATCGTAAAAATTTTTTCTACGTTATTTTAATGTATTTTACATATTCACAAATGTGGATTGTATTAGTTATTTGGTCGCTATTTTTAGAGATAAAAAGAGTTTTTACTGGCCAAGAAGTGCAGTGGTATAAAACTGAGCGCTTTGCAAAGAAAACAAAATAAGGAGAACAATAATGAGAGTCTTACTTTATATTTTTACAGTCTTAATCAGTTTGCCGTTCTTAGCTACGCATGCTTTAGCTGCGCCAATCACAGTAGAAAAACAAACAATAGCTATTGAGGCAAACAGCTTAGCAAAAAAACCATTGTTGTCTCAGGCAATTGAATTACAAGGGCCTTCCTCTTCAAGAGATTTCTATTACACGCTCAGTCAAGATGTAGAGGCAAAGGGACAAACTGTTTCATTTCAAATACAGCAGTCAGAGCTGTTAATAGCTCCATCCTCTTTTACGATAAAAGTGGATGATAGCGCAATTAGATCGATTGCATTAACTTCAGATTTATTGAAGCAAACTGTGACGGTTACTTTACCGGAAAGTGCCTTAATGAAAGGAACGCATAAAATAACAGCAAGTTTCTATGGAATTTTGAAAGAAGGTGTCTGTGTGGCACCGGGGAATGAAGGCAATTGGTTACGTATCGATATTTTATCGTCTATTTCATCATTTAATGAAAGTACACAACAATGGACATTGAGCAACTATCCTGAAGCGTTTGTAGGCTATGAAGAATATAGAACAACACTTATAGTACCTGATGAGGCTTCAGAACAAACATTGAATGCTAGTTATCAACTTGCTGCTTATTTGTCAGAGCAAGGGGAGAATGACGTTGATGTTAAAAGAGAATCTGCTGTTGCACGTGTTGCTGGTCCGGTTATTGTGGTAGGAGCAAAAGATGAATTTAGTACAAATTATATGATTAAAATGCTCGGGACTGCCAATAGTCAATTTGAAGATGGTCTTTCACTTAGTGTTCATAGTCTTAAAAATGAGGAAAGTAATCAAAGTGTGCCTATTTTGTTTGTGTCAGCCGCTTCTTCAAACGCACTACAAGAGCGAATTTCATTATTGACGGATACTAAATTATATAGTCAATTTGCCGGAAGTACGTTAACAGTGGATGAGTTACCAACAGTGAACAATTCTTCTAATTCAACACTTCTCTTTTCACAACTAGGTTTTGACCATCAAATATTATCGAGTCAAGAAACGATGACTCCGCACTATTATGTGTCTTTACCACAGGTTGAGGCTGATAAAGAAGCAAACATGCGATTAGTCTTAAAGAAATCAGCTCTCTTACCTGAAAAAGGTAAAAATAATGAACGACAAGTAGAATTGATAGTATGGGTTAATGATGTACCGCATGCAGTTGACCTTCAGAAGCTAGAGTCAATTTCTTCAGATTTATATGAAGTGAATGTGCCCATTCAAACAAATGTGTTAAATAAACAATCGATGACAGATATCCAATTTGAAGTAACTGGTTTTCAATTAGAGGATCCTTGTGAAACGACGAATGAACGTTATTGGCTTTATATTGATGGTAGTAGTACATTATCTATTACAAAAGAAGCTACAACACCAACATTTACATTGAGAGATTTTCCAAATGCTTTCCAAGAACAATCTTTGATTATTGTTCCGAATAATACGGTAATAAACGATACACAAATGCTCTTGTTGTATAAGTCGTTAATGACGAATGGTGAAATGGCTCAAACAATATTGAGGAAAGAACGAGACGTTAAGGAAGATGAATTAAAACGAAGTGCAATTATTTTTGCTGGAGCTTCTTCCGATTTCACAACGCTCATAGGAAACAAAAACAATATCCCACAATCTGTAGAGGATTTACTAAAGCAAGGATTTCTTCCAGAAACAATTGCTCAATATACATTTATTACCCAAAGTTTTTGGGATGATAAGCAACCGCTATTAATCATCCAAATGATGGATGAAGCAGCAAATCAAAAGGACTTTTTAGCCCAATTGAAGGGGACAAATGAAAAGGTAAGCTCTGCTATTGAAACAAAGGAGGGGAAATTTGTAGTTGCAGCTAGTAGTGCGGCAGACATTGAAAAATCTACCTCAGAGCAGAAGAATTCTATTTCATTTGTGCTTATAGCAGAATTTGCTGTATTGATATTAGTGATTGGGCTTATACTATATTTGATTTTACGTAGAAGAAGAAAAAATCTCCTGGTTGAGGAAGAAGAAGAGTAGAATGTAAATTAATTTAGTAGAGACAAAAGACGAAAAGTGTTAGATTGACTGCCATCAATCTAACACTTTTTTGTTGTAAATGATGATGGTTGCGTGTAAAGGAAATTAACGAGAAATAGGTATGTTATCAAGCCTAAAAATGGAATGAAAAGAATATAGTAAACTTCGTGAACATTCTATGCTCTGTTTTGAGGAGGTTGTTTGACACAAAAGTTTTTGTGTGCTTATTTTGCTTCATAATATCGAGTAACTAGCTGTATTTTTTAAGGTTTAATATTGCTAGTATAGGGCAGTAAAAAGGTGAAGGCTTGCCATATTAAGGTGGTTGACGAATAAACTAGCGTATGACTGCTAGGTGAACAAAATAATAGAATGGCTTCAACAACTCTGTTAAAAAATTGCTATATAAGGTGGTCTTCAATTGTTAAAAGCTATATAATGATAAAATTGACTACCTCCAATATTTTGCTTTTCGTGGACGAGCTTGTTAGAAATGGTATGTGCCGTTTTTTGAGGGGCTTGTCTGACTCATTTTCTTGCGGAACTTATGATGTGAGGTTGCCTTGTTTAAAAAATAACAATTATATAACTGTACTTTTCAAGGTGTTGAAGGTTTGGAATCATTTCTATGATTGCTACAAGGAGGTATGAATAATGAATGAAGTTAAATTAACAAAAGCAAATGAAATAATGCAAGAACAAGATGTGAAAAAGTACTTTGAAATTATGCTTGAAAGTGTTATTCGTTCACACATGACGATTACCACTATTTTTTTAAAAAGTGTAAAAAATACCTCGTTAGAAGTAGACCATAGCAATGTGAATACTCAAATTGCCCAATTTTTAAAAGAGAATATTCGGAAGACGGATTTACTCTTTCAATTGGAAGATAGAGAGCATTGGGGCATTGTTTTTTTACAAAGCAGTGATGTAGAAGCAAATGCGTTTTTACAAAGAATCTTTAATTTACTTAAGAAGGATAAGAAAATATCAAATCAAGTTGCATTAAAAGCTTCTATTACGGAAATACGTAATAATCATATAAATTTCGATCTATTATTGGCGAAAAATAAAGAGTTACTAGCAGACGACGATCAACCAAATTGGTTTATAGAACACATTGATGATTATCGTATACAAACAATTGAACATGTAAAAGTGAGTATTATTGAGCAAAATGCGATTTTTAGAAAGGTGCTAGAAACGACTTTAAAATCTATGGATATAGCTAATTTTACGTTTGAAGTAACAGCATATGAAGATGGTTATAGTTTTTTACAGTCTAAATCTTATCAATCGGGTCATTTGCATTTAATCATTATGAATGATATTTTACCACGCAACAATGGCTTAGAAATTTTACACAGTTTACGGTCAATGCCGAATGAAAAAAAATTCATTATTTACATGATGTCTGAACGTAATTCAGAGATTGCCGCATTGAATGCCTATGAGGGTGGAGTCGATGAATTTATCGTTAAGCCGTTTAATTTACGTCTATTAGAAGCGAAAATTAAACGAACTTTTGCGAGGTATTGGTTATGATTGAATTATCACTGTCGTTTCTTTTAACAGTAATAGCGCTACTGCTAATTGTTCTGTGTGGTTTCATGCTATATATATTTTATCAACGCCAAAGTGAAGTTTATTTTAATAAATCTAGAGATGCATATATAAGAGATTACTCGCAGCTTTGGTATGAGTATTTATTTAATAATGAAATTTTTTCAGTTGTGCTAATTCCTCGTGGCAAGCCACAAGTAGAGGCAATCGAAGATATTTTCACATCCTATTTAAAGAACATTACAAACGAAGAAATGAAACGGAAAATGAAAGACTTTTCCAATTTATATGTGAAAAAGTTTTATGAAAAGGACTTAATGAGTAAACGTTGGAGTATTCGTATGAATGCTTTGTACCGCATTGCAGAATTACAGCTAGATGATTTACTTGATGCTTGTAAAAATTTGGAAAAAAAGGATTATTCTAAGGAAGAGTTTTTTCAATTGCTTAAAATATATTCCTTGTTTCAGCCAGAATTATTTATTCAAAAATTAAAGGTTCCCAATGCAAAATATTCGGAAAGTGAATATAGAAGGTTATTTGTTTTATTAGAGGAAGATATTTTTATGCGATTTTTTGATGACTTTACCAGTTGGCCTGCTAGTATTCAATTTGCTGTTATCGATACAGCTGCTGCCAAAAAAAATATGAAATATATTGATAAATTAGAGGAATTATTAACGAATGATAATGCCGAGCTTAAAATACGAGCACTGAAGGGTCTTTTTGAAATTGGTGTGATAGAAGACATCGATCCGTATATACCATTCGTAACATCAGATTTATGGGAAGTACGATTAATGGTAGGAAAGATATTTAAGTATGTACCACTGTCCTATACTTATCCGTATTTAAAACAGCTTCTTCAGGACGACAATTGGTGGGTTCGGTCCCAAGCGGCAAAGACAATTGCTGAAGACCGTGAAGGAATTGAGAAATTGAAGGAGTTTATTTCCGATTCTCAAGATCAATATGCAGTAGAAATGGCACAAGATTTAATAACAAGAAAGCAGGGAAGCAGATGAATTTTTTACATTACTCCATGTTGATCTTTGGCGGCGTAATAGTATTTTATATGCTATTTGTTATTGTTTCTTATTGCACTATGTTTGCCATAGCTATGTTTGATTTGCGAAAACGGTACCGCTTGGACCCTTCAGAATACGACGATGCGCATATCGACGCATTTTATTCGAAGCCAGTATCCTTACTTGTCCCAGCTTATAATGAAGAAATAGGTGTAGTAGATACCGTCTATTCTTTGCTTAATTTACGTTATCCGCAAACAGAAATTATTATTATTAATGATGGCTCAACAGATAACACACTTGAAACGGTCATTCAGCATTTTCAAATGAAGCCAGTGAATAAAATTGTACAAACCAATATTCAGACTAAGCAAGTGCTACAAATCTATGAATCTGAAATTTATATGAATTGTATATTAGTTGATAAAGTGAATGGTGGGAAGGCGGATGCATTAAATGTTGGCATTAATGTATCCCAATATCCGTATTTTTGTTCCATTGATGGGGATTCAATTTTAGATGAGAAAGCATTACTTCGCGTGATGAAACCTATTGTTTTATCTGACGGTGAGGTGGTTGCGGCTGGGGGAAATATTCGTATTGCCAATGGGGCAAAAATGCAACTTGGCTCAATTTACGACTTGCAGTTACCAAATAATTACTTGGTCATTATGCAGGTGATTGAATATTTACGAGCCTTTTTAATGGGACGAATCGCTCTAAGTAAGTTTAATCTTGTATTAATTATTTCTGGAGCCTTTAGTGTATTTTCAAAAAAATGGGCGGTTGAAGCAGGGGGCTATGCAACAAATATTATTGGAGAGGACATGGAGCTTGTTGTAAATATCCATCGACTCATTAAAGAGAAAAAAGCAAATAAACGAATAGAGTTTGTACCAGATCCAGTATGTTGGACAGAAGCACCACACACATTAGGGGTATTGCGAAATCAGCGAAGACGTTGGCACCAAGGAATGTTTGAAAGCCTTTGGAAACATAAAAAAATGACATTAAACCCACGGTACGGTTTGATTGGATTAGTCTCATTTCCATATTTTTGGCTTGTTGAATGTTTAGGACCTATTGTAGAACTAGGTGGTTATATATACATCGTAATCGCGTTTTTCTTAGGGCAAATTTATTATGAGATGGCGATTTTGTTATTATTGCTTTTTGTTATATATGGTGTGATTTTTTCTGTGGCTTCGGTATTATTCGAGGCCTGGAGCATGAATACGTATCCAAGAAAGAGAGACTTAATACGTATGGTTCTTTTAGCGCTTACAGAAATTTTTTGGTATCGTCCACTCACGCTCCTATGGCGTTGTGAAGGATTAATTCGTTTCTTACGTAAGAAGAGTGAATGGGGAAATATGAAGCGTGTCGGGATTGCTGAAAAGGAGAAAAGTGTATGAAGCGAATATATATAGGAATTATCGTGGCATTCATTCTTATTAGTACTCCAATTATAATTTGGTACTTGGACGATAAAACCCCGCTAAACGTAGCTATTTTAGATAAAACAGTTCCGAATGAAACATATCGTGAACATATCGGAGTAAATTGGTTTTTAAATCATTATAAATATACAATGGACAATCAGCCTTATGACATAACTAAAAGTTACTTTGGTACTTATCCAGATGACAAACTGAAAAGCGTAAAGGAAAAGAAATTCCCAACAGACTACAGTAACTATGATGTGATCTATTTAGCAGATACGTATGGGGTATATAAAGATGATTTAGAAGAGCAAAAACGGCTTGGACAACGCTCAGAAAAAATTGTCGGTGGTTTAGAAATGGAAGAATGGCAAGTGATTGTATCTCGTCTAGCGAGTCATAAAAAGAGTATGCTAATAGCCGAGTATAATACATTTGCTTCTCCGACATCGGAAGCCGTCCGAAAAGAGCTTCAAGATTATCTAGGCATTTCATGGTCTGGATGGATTGGACGTTATTTTAATGAGTTGGATTATCATAAAAACACGGAAATCCCACAATGGGTAGTGGATGAATATGGTGACGATTGGCCTTATAAAGGTGGAGGCTTTCTATTATTTAATGAAATTACAGAAAAACTAGTAGTATTAGAGATGGACAAGCACGTAAACACGGAAGGGATTCAACTGCAATTTACTGAGGAGGGCAAGCAGTTTTTTGATACCTCTAGTAGTGCGAAATATGAATACTGGTTTGATATCATTACGCCGAAATATGCAGAGGATGCACTTGCTAATTATAAATGGGACTTAACAGATGAAGGGGCAAAGTTATTAGAAGAAAACAATATTCCGCAACAATTTGCAGCGATTGTATCACAGGATAAACGTTATACAACGAGCTATTATTTTGCGGGGGATTTCAATGATATGGCACGTGTACCTACCCTTTATAAATTCAAGGGGTTACCTACTGTTTATAAATATGCTGAGAAGTTTGCTGATAGTTCATTTTATTGGTCTATCTATATACCTGTTATGCACAAAATATTTGAGACGTTTGACAACAAGGAAGTTAAAGAAGCGAGTCACCCTAAAGATTTAAACTATAATGCACGCATTCAAGGTGAAACATTCGAAGTTTTACAGGATGGAAAATGGGAACCGATAACATTTAAAGGTGTCAATATCGGTATGGGGAAACCAGGTGCGTTTCCAGGGGAAGCGGCAATCACTGAAGAAGAGTATTATCGTTGGTTTAATCAAATTGCTACGATGAATGCGAATACGATACGAGTATATACATTACATCCCCCAGGTTTCTACCGAGCGCTAGCAAAGTACAATGAAGAAAATCCAGATAAAACATTATACGTTTTACATGGTGTTTGGATAAATGAAGAAGGCTTATCGGAATCGCTTGATGCTTATGATACGACTACCTTAAAGGATTTCCAAAATGAAATGAAGCAGATGGTTGATGTGATTCACGGTAATATTTATGTGGAGCCTGTCGCAGGGCATGCATCAGGCTTATACGATGTAGATGTTTCGCAATATATAATTGGCTGGGTGCTTGGGATTGAGTGGTATCCGAAAATGGTCGTTGGAACAAATGATAAGCATGCTACTATTGGACAATATAATGGAACATATTTTGAAACCAAAAATGCCTCACCTTTCGAATATTGGCTAGCAGAGCAGATGGACACGATTACAATATATGAGAAGAGCAAATACAATTGGATGCGCCCGATGAGTTTTACTAACTGGGTAACAACGGATTTACTTGAGCATCCATCTGAACCATCTGAGGACGAAGATTTAGTAGGAGTAAACCCTAACGTGATTTTTACGAAGGGTGAAATGCAAAAGCCAGGACAATTTGCTTCGTACCATGTCTATCCATATTACCCGGACTTCTTTAATTTTGATAAAGACTATTTAAATTATGTAGATTTCCGTGGGCAAAAAAATAGTTATGCTGCTTATTTAAAAGAATTACATGAAGCACAAACAATGCCTATATTGATTGCAGAATTCGGTATTCCGGCATCTCGTGGAATGACACATGAAAATGTCTACGGCTGGAATCAAGGGCATATGTCTGAAAAGGCACAAGGTGAGACATTGCAACATTTGTATGAAGATATCATGCATGAAGGATTGCTTGGCGGTCTTGTTTTCACATGGCAGGATGAGTGGTTTAAGCGGACATGGAATACAATGGATTACGATGATCCGAATCGTCGACCGTTCTGGTCTAATGCTCAAACAAATGAACAGCAATTTGGCTTAATGAGCTTTGATCGAAATAAAATTAAAGTAGATGGAAAAATAGAAGATTGGAATGAAGGTACACAACTTTATGAAACATCGCCTTCTAGCTCAATTGACTTTGCGGTAGATTACGATGAGAAGTATATGTACATGAAGTTGAAAAGCGAGTATTTATCGAAAGCTTCACCACGCATCTTATTGGATGTAGTGCCAGAACAGGGGAATACATCTGCAACAACTATTAAAGATATGAAATTTTCAAATGGTGTAGATTTTATGGTCGAGTTGAATAAAGATAACGATTCTCGTGTTGTGATTGATGAATACTATGATTTCTATGATTATTTCTATGGACATCGTTTAAATATGATTCCCCCACGCATGAAAGAAGCGATAAAAGATAGCGGTAAGTTTGCGCCGATATATTATGTGTTAAACAAACAATTGTATTTACCAGAACAAAAAATGACAACCGACTTTAGTTTTTATGAAACAGGTAAATTGCTGCAAGGAAATGCAAATCCCGAAGCATCAGATTATAATTCGCTTGTTGACTACACATGGACTGATGATAATGTGATTGAACTACGGATTCCATGGCTCCTTATTCAATCAAAAGATCCGAGTCAGCGTGAATTTATGGGAGACTTATATGCAAATGGTGAAACCGCTTCAGTTAAAGTTGATAATATTTTTATAGGTCTAGTATTTGTTGATGGGGAAGGCAAAGTAGTGCAATCTTTACCAAAGTCAAACAATAATGTTATGCCAGCTCTTGAATCTTATCATTGGGATACTTGGCAACAACCTAAGTACAATGAACGTTTAAAACAATCCTATTATATTTTACAAGAGCTATTTAAAGACAAGTAACCATTACAGCGAAAGTAAAATAAATTAATATGAAATACCCAATGGATTTTGAGATTCCATTGGGTATTTTTGATGTTAGATAATCAACAATGACGTGAAAATTGCCATTGTTATTGAAACTGCGAAAGACGGGAAAAGAAATTCGTTACGAAGTCTAAAAATATTTTTTCAGATGGTGCGATTTCTCGATTTACAGGTGAAATTATACCAACTGTTCTTGGTATTGTGGGCGATTCAATTGGCACTTTAATAGTGAATCGGGCTGCTGAATCGTATAGTGAGCTCTCAGGTAGTAGGCTGACACCAATTCCAGCGGCCACTAAACCTTTTAATGCATCTAAGTCTTCACCTTCAGATATTACATTTGGTAAGAAGCCAGCAGCACGGCATGCATCCATCGCAACTTTATGTAATATATAGCCATCTGGAAAAAGAACAAAAAGATCATTACGTAAATCTGCTAGCTGAATACTTTCTCGTTTTGCTAAAGGATGATTTGCTGGCAATAGGGCTGCAATATTCTCGGTGAATAAGATGTTTGATTGAATTGCTTCGTCCTTTGGTGGCAGCGGTCCTAAAAATGCTAAGTTAAGCTCACGATTTTTAACGGCATCAATTAAAAAGCGATAAGAGCCTTGGCGCAATTGGAATTGCAAATCTGGGTATTCACGCTTAAAAGCTGAAATAACGGTTGGCAGTACATAACTTGCTAAGCTCGTAGGAAAACCGATTTTAATAGTTCCTTTTGCGGGATCTAAATATTCCTCAACCTGCTTGGCTGCAAAATCTATTGCTTTTAAAGCGGTGATTGTATGTTCAAGAAAAGTTTTTCCTATCGGTGTTAATTTTACATTTCTGCCGACACGTTCAAAAAGTGGTGTACCTAATTCGTCTTCTAAATTAGCAATTTGACGACTTATTGCTGATTGGGCAACATGAAGGTGTTCAGCAGCTTCAGAAATATGCTCACGCTCTGCAACCTCCACAAAATAACGTAATTGACGTAACTCCACTGGATATTCACCTCTATCTAATCGAAAAATCCGATTAATTATATTTTAATTATATAATATTTAAGATATAAAAAGACTGAAAAAATATCATGGTGCTAAAAAACGCATAAAAGATTACAATCAACTCAAATGCATTTTAAACCATTTAATGTAGATGACCAATATCTGTTAAAAATGAATCCGAAAGAGGCGGTTTTACGCAAATTCTGTTAGTAATTTGGCAGCTGAATCTTGGATAATCGATGTCAGGGGAGATTGAATTAGTTGGCTGCTAATTTTACTGATAATCACAATGTTAGAAGGTTTAACATTTAATGATCAGCATACGAGCAATACAAAGTTGCAAGCCGAAGATGGAAGATTAGATCTTTCCGCGATTTCTAAAAATGAAAAAGAAGTTGCCCACTCTTGTGAATGAAAGTTTATCGGCAATAAATATGTAGATACTAATTTTCCAGAGAATACGCAGTTCGAAATGGTGCCAGGACCGTGGAGGCCAGGCACTAATACAATTTCCACATGTATGTTATGAATACCAAGTAAAAAATCCATGTTGACTTTTGCGGCTTACACTGTGACCGAGGAAAGCGAAGTAGATGGTCGCGATTGAGGAACTGATACTATGTTTATGCTAAGTGCCAGGCACTATAGCAATATTTAGCCTTCATACATATTTTAAAGAAAAAGTGTTAGATTGACTGCAATCAATCTAACGCTTTTTCGCTTTTGTCCCTAGCCTCTTTTAAATGTACATGTAAAATTTTGCGATGACTTCCGCTGAAAGCAAAGTGAATTTTTAACATACAGTAAAAAGTGTATAAATTTTGAAGGGATTATAAAATAGTTTTTTTAAAACGATAGTAATTAATAGTACTAGTACTCTATAATTTTATTTTCTTATAGTGATTCCATTCTAATGAAATAGGATATAGTATAGATATGGTTGTTTGTGCATTTTTGTCACAAAACCGCTACAATTAACGCTTTATGCGGGGTTTCCACTATGTAGCTAGATGAAATCCATTCTCATTTAGGGATATTTCATTGAAAATAGACTTTGTCTATTCTCATTAGCAGTTTCGATTCTAAAAAATCTGAAAATGCTTAAAAAGTCTTTATAATTCAAGATTTTATCATTGAAAAATGAAAGTGGTCAAAATGGTTTGCATAGAGAACGATTTTCAGTTAAGATTAGAATGATGATAATTAAGGAATGGTTGCCCATTCACAGAACACAATATGGAGGTATTTTCATGTCAACTTTAGTAATTAAAGATCTTCACGTTGAAATCGACGGGAAAGAGATTTTAAAAGGCGTAAACCTTACAATTAATACAAATGAAATCCATGCAATTATGGGACCAAACGGAACTGGTAAATCAACACTAGCTTCTGCAATTATGGGACACCCAAAATACGAAGTTACTTCTGGTACAGTTGAACTTGATGGTGAAAACGTACTTGAAATGGAAGTTGATGAGCGTGCACAAGCTGGCTTGTTCCTAGCTATGCAATACCCATCAGAAATCGCTGGTGTAACAAACGCTGATTTCTTACGTTCAGCTATTAATGCACGCCGTGAAGAGGGCGACGAAATTTCACTAATGAAATTCATTCGTGAATTAGATAAAAATATGGAATACCTTGAAATGAACGAAGACATGGCACAACGCTATTTAAACGAAGGTTTCTCTGGCGGTGAGAAAAAACGTAACGAAATTCTTCAATTAATGATGATTAAGCCAACTTTCGCTATTTTAGATGAGATTGACTCTGGTCTTGATATCGATGCACTTAAAGTTGTTTCTAAAGGTATTAATGCAATGCGTGGCGAAGGTTTCGGATGCTTAATGATCACTCACTACCAACGTCTACTTAACTACATCACACCAGACCATGTTCACGTAATGATGCAAGGTCGCGTTGTAAAATCAGGTGGCGAAGAATTAGCGCACCGTTTAGAAGCAGAAGGTTATGACTGGATTAAAAAAGAACTAGGTATCGAAGAAGAAACAGAAGAACAAGAAGCATAAGAAGGAGGACGAACTAGCATGACAGTGGAACTTAACTTGCCTGTAACAATACAGGACGTGCGCTCGTTCTCAGAGGCTAATGGTGAACCAACTTGGTTTGCAGAGCTTCGTACGGCAGCACTAGACAAAGCAGCTGGTTTAGATATGCCAAAACCAGATAGAACAAATATTTCAAAATGGGACTTCATGAACTTCCCATCTCATACAGTTGTCAGTGAAGAATTTGCTTCACTTGATGCACTTCCAGAAGAGGCACGAGGCTTAATTGACCTTGAGTCACAAGAAAACTTATATATTCAACGAAACAATACACCAGCGTTTATTAAAACATCACAGGAGCTTGCTGACAAAGGTGTTATTTTTACAGATATGTTAACAGCTGTACGTGATCACGGTGAGCTTGTTCAAAAGTACTTCATGACTGAAGCGGTAAAAGTTGATGAACATAAATTAACAGCACTTCACGCAGCACTTGTGAACGGTGGCGTATTTGTTTACGTACCGAAAAATGTCATTATTGAGCAACCTTTACAAGTTGTATTCTTAAATGATAATGCAGAAGCTTCACTTTATAACCACGTATTAGTAGTAGCTGAAGCAAATGCAGCTGTCACATATGTGGAAACATATATTTCTACAGTTGAAGAAGCAAAAGCTCAAGCTAACATTATTTCTGAAGTAATTGTACAAGATAATGCACAAGTAATTTACGGTGCGGTTGATGTACTTGCTAAAGGTTATACTACTTATGTAAATCGTCGTGCTCGTTTAGCGCGTGATGCAAAAGTTGACTGGGCTCTTGGTCTAATGAATGATTCAGATACAATTTCTGAAAACATTACACACCTTGTCGGTGACGGTTCACATGCTGATACAAAAACAGTTGTTGTTGGTCGCGGAGAGCAAAAACTAAACTTTACAACAGAAGTTCGTCACTGGGGTAAAAACTCAAATGGTCACATCTTAAAACACGGTGTGATGAAAGATGCAGCACAGTCAATTTTCAACGGTATTGGCTATATTGAGCACGGTGCTACAAAAGCAGATGCACAACAAGAATCACGTGTGTTAATGCTTTCTGAAAAAGCACGTGGCGATGCTAACCCAATTCTTTTAATTGACGAAGATGATGTAACAGCAGGACACGCAGCATCTGTAGGACGAGTAGATCCACTACAACTTTATTACTTAATGAGTCGTGGTATCTCGAAAGCAGAAGCAGAGCGCCTTGTTATCCATGGATTCCTTGCGCCAGTTGTTAAGCAATTACCTATAGAAGGCGTTCAAAAGCAACTGACGGAGGTTATCGAAAGGAAAGTTCGCTAATGATCAATAAAGACATTAAAAGCTATTTCCCAATATTAAATCAACAAGTAAATGGTCATCCACTTGTTTACCTTGATAGCGCAGCAACATCTCAAAAGCCTACTCAAGTAATTGAAGCAATTAAGCATTATTATGAATTTGATAACTCGAATGTTCACCGAGGTGTGCATACATTGGGAAATCGTGCGACTGACAAATACGAGGGTGCTCGTGAAAAGGTGCGCAATTTCATTAATGCGAAATCAACAGAAGAAATTATTTTTACTCGTGGTACAACGACTGCGTTAAATACAGTAGCATCTAGTTATGGTCGTGCAAATGTTGAGCAAGGTGATGAAATTGTCATTACGCATATGGAGCATCACTCCAACATTATTCCTTGGCAACAGCTTGCAAAAGAAAAAAATGCAACATTAAAGTACATTGACCTTGAGGCAGATGGCACAATTGATCTTGAAAAAGTTCGAGCAACGATAACACCGAAAACGAAAATCGTGTCAGTATCAATGGCATCAAATGTTCTCGGTACAATTAATCCGATTAAAGAAATTGCAAAAATTGCACATGCAAATGGTGCTGTAATGGTAGCTGATGGTGCGCAAGCTGCACCGCATATGAAGATTGATGTGCAAGATTTAGATGTAGATTTCTTAGGTTTTTCAGGTCATAAAATGTGCGGTCCGACTGGAATAGGTGTACTATATGGTAAAAAAGAGCACCTTGAAAAGATGGAGCCAATTGAATTTGGTGGCGAAATGATCGATTTTGTTGGACTACATGATTCAACGTGGAAGGAATTACCGTGGAAATTTGAAGGTGGTACGCCTATCATTGCAGGTGCAATCGGTTTAGGTGCTGCTATCGATTTCTTAACTGAAGTAGGGTTAGAGAATATTGCACAGCATGAGCATAAGCTTGTAGGCTATGCAATGGATCAACTTGAAACAATTGAGGGACTTAAAATTTTTGGTCCGCGCGATCCAATGAAACGTTGTGGTCTTGTTACGTTTAACTTAGATGATGTACATCCGCATGATGTTGCAACAGTTCTAGACATGAACGGTATCGCTGTTCGTGCAGGACATCATTGCGCTCAGCCACTAATGAAATGTCTCCAACAAGTAGCGACAGCGCGTGCAAGCTTTTATCTGTATAACACGGAGGAAGATATTGACCGCTTAGTTGCCGGGTTGCGTTCTGCGAAGGAGTATTTTGGCGATGTCTTTTAATAATTTAGATCAACTATACCGTTCAGTTATCATGGATCATTATAAAAATCCTCGAAATAAAGGATCTTTAGATACAGATGCTGTAACAATTGATATGAACAATCCGACTTGTGGCGACCGCATTCACTTAACGCTTAAAGTGAATGATGGTGTTGTAGAAGATGCAAAATTTGATGGTGAAGGCTGTTCTATTTCGATGTCTTCTGCTTCAATGATGACACAAATTGTCAAAGGGAAAAAAGTAGAAGAAGCTTTAGAGCTTGCTGAAATTTTCTCAAAAATGATGATGGGTGAAGAATATAGCGATAAATACGACCTTGAGGATGTTGAGGCACTGCAAGGTGTTTCTCAATTCCCTGCACGAATTAAATGTGCGACATTGGCTTGGAAAGCAATGGAAAAAGGCGTAAAAGAATAATAATTCGTGAACGGAGGAGAAATAATGGCTAAAAAAATGCCGGATATTGGCGATTACAAATACGGATTCCATGACAAGGACGTATCAATTTTCCGTTCAAAACGTGGTTTAACTGAAGAAATCGTCCGTGAAATTTCAAATATGAAGCAAGAGCCTGAGTGGATGCTTGAATACCGCTTAAAAGCGCTTGAAACTTTCTATACAAAACCAATGCCACAATGGGGTGGCGACCTTGGCGATTTAAACTTCGATGAAATTACGTACTACGTAAAACCATCTGAAGCTACGCAAAAATCTTGGGATGAAGTACCTGAAGAAATTAAAGCAACATTTGATAAATTAGGTATTCCTGAAGCAGAGCAAAAGTATCTTGCAGGTGTATCAGCTCAGTACGAATCTGAGGTAGTATACCACAATATGAAACAAGAGCTTGAAGATCTTGGTATTGTGTTTAAAGATACTGATTCTGCATTACGTGAAAATGAAGATATTTTCAAAAAATATTGGGGTAAAGTAATTCCATACACTGACAACAAATTTGCTGCACTAAATTCAGCAGTTTGGTCAGGTGGTTCATTTATTTATGTGCCACCAGGTGTAAAAGTTGAAACACCTTTACAAGCTTACTTCCGTATTAACTCTGAAAATATGGGTCAATTCGAACGTACGCTAATTATTGTGGATGAGGGTGCACATGTACACTATGTTGAAGGATGTACAGCTCCTGTTTATACAACTAACTCTTTACACTCAGCAGTTGTAGAGATTATCGTTGAAAAAAATGCTTATTGCCGTTATACAACGATTCAAAACTGGGCGAACAACGTTTACAATTTAGTAACAAAGCGTACAGTTGTTGAAGCAAACGGTACGATGGAATGGATCGATGGTAATATCGGTTCTAAATTAACGATGAAATACCCAGCTTGTATCCTAAAAGGTGAAGGCGCTCGTGGTATGACATTATCAATTGCATTAGCTGGTAAAGGGCAACACCAACATGCTGGAGCAAAAATGATTCATATGGCACCTAATACATCTTCTACAATCGTTTCTAAATCGATTGCTAAACAAGGTGGTAAAGTAACATATATGGGTCAAGTACGTTTCGGTCCTAAAGCAAGTGGTGCACGTGCCAACATTGAATGTGATACGTTAATCATGGATAACCAATCTACTTCGGATACAATTCCATACAACGAAATTTTAAATGATAATGTTTCTTTAGAGCATGAAGCGAAAGTTTCTAAAGTATCAGAAGAGCAATTATTCTACTTAATGTCTCGTGGTATTTCTGAAGAAGAGGCAACAGAAATGATCGTAATGGGCTTTATCGAACCATTTACGAAAGAATTACCAATGGAATACGCAGTAGAAATGAACCGTCTCATCAAGTTTGAGATGGAAGGTTCTATCGGCTGATTTTTTGTTGATGTACATGCGACTAGAGCTATTTTAGCTTTAGTCGCTTTTTATTTTTGTAAGTATTTGCACTTAGAAAGTGTGTGCTATCATTATGTACATAAGGAGGGAGTCACTTGATTCGAGTTGGATTAACAGGTTGGGGCGATCATCCTTCGTTATATAGTAGTGTGACTGCCTCAAAGGACAAATTATTCGATTACGCAGGTCATTTTTTAACGGTAGAATTAGATACATCTTTTTATGCCATTCCGTCAGTTGATAATGTTCGAAAATGGTGTGAGCTAACACCAGATTCATTTCGTTTTGTAATAAAGGCTTACCAGGGAATGACTGGACATTTGCGGGGGGAAATTCCCTTTGAATCCAAAAATGATATGTTCAATGCTTTTATCGAATGTGCTAATGAATTTAAACGTCACGGGAAGTTAGCAATAATATTGGCACAATTTCCGCCATGGTTTGATTGTCAGTCAAAAAATGTACAATACTTACTGTATATTAGGCAACAATTAAAAGAGTTCGATGTGGCGATTGAGTTTCGGAATCAGACATGGTATGCAGAGAAGGTTGTTAAGCAAACAATGGATTTTTTAAAGGAACATCAATTTATTCATACAATTTGCGATGAACCGCAAGCAGGTATTGGTTCTGTTCCTTTTTATCCTGCAGTAACGGCAAATAATGCACTCGTCCGTATTCATGGACGTAATATTCATGGTTGGCGTAATACGGGCAATTCGGAAAACTGGCGCAAAGTTCGTTTTTTATATGATTACAATAAAGAAGAACTACAACAACTCGGACAGCATCTTCTAAGCATAGAGCCTAATGTGCAGGAGCTATTTGTTTTATTTAATAATAACTCTGGTCAACATGCTGCAAAAAATGCGAAAGAACTTCAGGAGATGTTAGCTATTCGAGATGTTGGTTTAGCACCAAAACAATTAAATATGTTTGAGGGAGAAGTATAATGGAGTTTATTCTTTTAGTAGTGATTGCACTAGCCTCGGGGCTCATTGGTTCACTTGTAGGGCTCGGTGGAGGGATTATTTTAGTACCTGCAACTTTATTTGTTGGATTAAACCTCGGAATGCTCTCAGATATTACACCGCAAAAAGTAGTAGGGCTATCGGTTGTAATGATGATTTTCACTGGGCTAGCGTCCACTTTAAGCTATATGAAATCCAAAACAGTGGATTATAAAAGTGGGTTTATATTCTTTTTAGGGAGTATTCCAGGGACGATATTAGGTGCATGGGTAAATAAAGGATTGGATTTACCCTCATTTAACTTATATTTTGGGATATTATTAATTGTTATATCGATAATTTTACTTGTACGCGATAAATTGAAACCTGTACAATGGTTTGTGAAAAATGGTACGCAACATCAGTTTATCGATGAAGCAGGACAAACGTATGTCTACGGATATCCTATTTGGTTTGCGTTATTATTCTGCTTTGCAGTTGGCTTTGCCTCAGGATTATTTGGAATTGGTGGCGGCTCAATGATTGTGCCTGCAATGATTATTTTGTTTTTATTTCCGCCACATGTTGCAGTGGCAACTTCGATGTTTATGGTATTCCTAACTTCGATTGTGAACTCCGCGAGTCATATTTATTTAGGACATGTACCATGGCTTTATACGATTCCTGTTATTCCTGGAGCTTATATCGGGGCTAAACTAGGAGCAGCGCTTAATAAAAAAATTAAATCCGATACACTTGTCCTAGCACTACGAATTATTTTATTATTATTAGGAATTCGTTCCATTATAGAGGGCTTATTGTAAAGAAGAGGTGGCTTGAATGCTGGAAAAAATTCATATTTTTCACACAAATGATTTGCATAGTCATTTTAAGTATTGGCCACGAATGCAAAACTATGTGACTACGCAACGTGCTCAGTATGAGGCTTTAGGTGAAACGAGCTTTTTAGTGGATGTTGGGGATCATTTAGATAGGTCGAATATTTATACAGATGCCACAATTGGCAAGGGCAATGTCCAATTATTAAACAACGCCGGTTATGATGTTGTAACAATAGGCAATAATGAAGGCATTACATTGTCGCATGAAGAGCTCTTTCATTTATACGATGACGCGCTATTTGAAGTCGTAGTGGGAAATGTTAATGCATCCAAAGGGGAAAATCCAACGTGGTTGAAGCCTTACGTTATATTAACAACGAAATACGGTACAAAAATTGCAGTTATTGCTGCGACAGCAATGTTCGAAATCTATTATAAGGAATTGAACTGGCAAATAGATGATGCTCGAAGCTCACTTATTCGTTTAACTCACCAACTTCGTAAAGAAGTTGATATTGTTGTTTGTCTGTCACATTTAGGAATTACTGAAGATGAACTATTAGCGGAGGAATGTCCAGGAATCGATGTCATTTTTGGTTCACATACCCATCATACCCTGCCAAATGGCAAGTTTATCAATGGTGTCTTGCTTACAGGTGGAGGAAAATTTGGTCAATATACGGGACACCTCGTGCTAGAATACGATAAAAAAACGAGGGAAATTGTTGAAAAAAAGGATACTTTAATTCATAATAAGGACTTGCCAATTGTTGAAAATGAAAAAGAGTTTCTGCTATCTTTAGAAGAAGAAGGTAAAAGCTTATTAGACAAGCCTGTATTTTCAACCAAAAAGACGTACAATAAAGAATGGTTCCACTACTCACAATTATCACATCTATTTGCGCAAGCAATAATAGAAAGAAGTGGTGCGGACTGTGCGTTATTTAATGCAGGGATTTTTTTAGACGGCCTTCCAAAAGGAACGGTAACAGCGCTTGATTTGCATAAAATTTTTCCACATCCTATTAATTTATGTACAATTGAATTGTCAGTTTCGGAAATGAAAGAAATTTTTCAGCAATCGAAAAATGAAGAATGGCCCAATATGGAACTTAAAGGGTTAGGTTTTAGGGGCGTTATTTTTGGTAAGATGCTGACATATGGCTTTGCTATGAATGAGGATCGTCAATTGCTCATAAATGGTAAGATTGCAGATAATGATCGTACTTATAAATTAGTGACACTTGATTTGTTTACGTTCGGTTATTTTTATCCAAGCTTTAAATATGCAAAGAAAAAATATATTTTACCTGATTTTTTACGAAACATTATGTTAGATTATGGGCAAAGTTTCTTTAAGCGATAGATAAACAAAGCTTTAAGAATGGATTGGGGAAGAAGTCATGCGATTAATTTCAATCGATGTATTAAAAGAAGGTATGGTATTAGGAAGAACCATTTGGAATGAGGCAGGTCATCCACTTTTAAAGAAAGACGTTGTCATTAATGAACGTATTATTGAAAGACTTCAACAGTTGAATACTCATTATTTATATATAGACGACAAACTTTCTGAAGGCATTGAAGTGAAGGAGACGGTTCCTACTGATGTCCGAAACAAAACCATTTCGACCATAAAAGATTCTTTTCAATCAATAAATGGTTTAAGTACGGTTAATGCCTCTTATATACTTGATCAGCAATCGAAAGCGATTGTCACGATTGTCGATGAACTACTCTCAGCTGTTACAGGTAATAATGAAATTTTAACGGTTTTAACAGATGCTTATTTATTCGATGAATATTTGTATCAGCATTCTTTTCATGTAACCCTATATTCGATTGCTATTGCTAAAGAATTGGGACATTCAGCCGAAGATCTTCGTTTAATTGGTATTGGTGCCTTATTGCATGATGTTGGAAAGCTTATGGTGCCGAAAGAGATACTCAAAAAACCGGGTCGCTTAACGCATGAGGAATTTGAAATGATGAAAATGCACACGCGTTTTGGATTTGATTTATTACGTAATTTACATTCCATTTCCTTACTGGTTGCACATTGTGCTTTTCAACATCATGAACGCATTGATGGAAGTGGCTATCCACGTGGTTTAGTTGATTTTGAAATTCATCCATTCGCTAAAATTATCGGTGTAGCTGATGTATTCGATGCGGTGACTACGAATCGCGTATATCGTGAAAAGATGCTTCCTTCACAAGGGCTTGCCATTGTAGAAGCTGGCTCAGGTACACTTTACGATGCGCGCATTGTCAATGCATTGAAAAAATCAGTTGTACATTATCCGAATGGACTGATTTTAAAATTATCAGACGGTCGTCGAGGAATTGTTTCTAAACAAAATAATTTGGATTCATCCTTGCCGTGGATTCGAATTTTTGAAGAACAAAATGAATTACTCACAGCGACATATGAAATTAATTTAGTGGACTATCCAACTGTAACAATTGATAGTATTGAAACCGATTATGTAGTACCATCGAGAGTCGTATAATTTGCTCCTCCTGTTCATAAGTTGTAGAACAGGAGGAGATTTTTTTGTTTTTCCCTCGAAAAAGGATGAAATTGCGAACGAATCATAAAAGAGGAATGCAGCTCAATCGTTTAACCTTATTAATTGTTGTGAGTATCATTTGTATAGTATTTTTTCTGTATTTTTTAAATGAACGTCTTAAACCCACATATTTGGAATATGCCGAAGTTCAGACGAATAAAATAGCGTCGTATGTTGTCAGTAAAGCCATTAACTCACGTACTTCTAACGTATTAGACGTTAATGATATAATCGAAGATGTACCATCTGGCACCTCTGTAACAACAAAATTTAATACAGAAATTATCAATAGAGTACGTGCAGAAACACTCGAACTTGTAAAAATGTATTTAGAGCAGGCTGAGCATGGAGAATTGGCCCATCTACCAGATTTAGATAATGTCGAATATGATATGAATAAAATTCAAGAAGGTGATGGGATTGTTTTTTTCGTCCCACTTGCACAGGCGGCTGATCTTCCTTTACTCGGTAATTTGGGTCCGAAAATACCAATTCGTTTTCATGTAATAGGTAATGTTCATAGTAATGTTACATCAGATATAAGGGAATTTGGCATTAATAGTGCCTATGTAGAAGTAGGTATTCATATAGAAGTTAATGTCCAAATAATAGTTCCATTTGCTAGTAAATCAACGACGGTATCTCAGGACATTCCGGTAGCGATGGGGTTAACGAGAGGACCAGTACCAAACATTTATACAAATGGTGGAGATGCAGTACAACCATCTATAGAAGTACCAGTTCCGTACCAATAGAAAAGTTTAAGTTGAGAGTAAATGTTAGTTGTTGCCGTTCGTGTAATATGATACATTGACAACAGTGATGGTAGATAATATTCAACAAAAGATAACTTTGATAGGGGCGAATTTGTATGACATCCTGTAAACCTACTAGCCATGAAAAAGAAGAACATGTAAGAAAACCAGATTGGCTTAAAATTAAACTAAACACGAACGATGAATATAAAGGTCTTAAAAAGCTTATGCGTGAAAAAAATCTTCATACAGTATGTGAAGAAGCGCGCTGTCCAAATATTCATGAATGCTGGGGTGAACGCCGTACAGCAACTATGATGATTTTAGGATCAGTTTGTACACGTGCTTGTCGTTTCTGCGCAGTAAAAACTGGTTTGCCAAATGAGTTAGATCTTGCGGAACCAGAACGTGTTGCAGACTCAGTAGCCATTATGAATTTAAAGCACGTTGTAATTACAATGGTAGCACGTGATGATTTAAAGGATGGCGGTGCAGAAGTTTTAGCTGAAACAGTGCGCGCTATTCGCCGTAAAAGTCCTTTCACGTCTGTAGAAGTATTACCTTCTGACCTTGGTGGTTTGAAGGAAAATCTTCAACTTTTAATGGACTCTAAACCAGATATTTTAAATCATAATATTGAAACAGTACGCCGTTTGACACCAAGAGTACGTGCACGTGCGAAATATGAACGTTCATTAGATTTTCTTCGTTTGGCAAAAGAGATGCAACCAGACATTCCAACAAAGTCATCATTAATGATTGGCTTAGGAGAAACGCATGAAGAAATTTTGGAGGTAATGGACGATTTACGTGCAAATAACGTGGATATTATGACAATTGGTCAATATTTACAACCAACAAAAAAACATTTATCTGTAAAAAAATATTATTCACCTATTGAATTTGGCAAACTTCGCAAAATTGCAATGGAAAAAGGCTTCAAGCATTGTGAAGCAGGACCACTTGTACGCAGTAGTTATCATGCCGATGAGCAAGTGAATGCTGCAACGAAGGAGCGACAACTACAAGCTGAAGTATAATGTGAAAAGATTGACGAGAAAGGTGGTGTCACTTTGATAATTATAGAAGGATATGAATATGAAATTGTTGAAGATTATCGTGAAGCTTTTCAGGAAGAAGCATTTAAGGAGCGGTACTCTGATATTTTAGTCAAATATGATTATATTGTAGGCGACTGGGGCTATAATCAGCTACGTCTAAAAGGTTTTTTTGATGATAAAAATCAAAAATCTACCTTTGATACGAAAATTAGTACGCTACAAGATTACTTATATGAGTATTGTAATTTTGGCTGTGCTTATTTTGTTTTACGTAAAGGCGGTAAAGTTATTTTACAGCCCGACGTTGTAGTAAATGAAGCAACTGAAGTGACAAAACTAAATGACAATGAACAAATAGCAGAATAGCTATAATATTACCTGATGTGAAATTTGCATCAGGTTTTTTTATTTATAGGTGTTTTGAAATATTTAAGACATTCATCTAATTTAGAGTGCCATTATTATTATGTATAATGAAATAACTACCATTGTAATAATTTTTGAAGAGGGAGAGGAACATCTATGGAACTTTTTGATCTAATTAAAGCGATTATCTTAGGTTTTATTGAAGGAATGACAGAGTTTGCACCTGTTTCATCAACTGGTCACTTAATTATTGTAGATGACATGTGGCTACAAACAAATATACTTTTAGGAGATAAAGCTGCAATTACATTTAAAATTGTAATTCAATTAGGCTCAATTTTAGCTGTTTTTCTTGTTTTTTGGAAACGTATTTTAAGTCTGTTAGGGTTTAATAAAAATATTACGTCTCATTTAAACTTGTTGCATGTTGTAATTGCATTATTACCTGCAACTGTATTGGGTTTAACTTTCAAGGATTATATTGACAAATTATTTAAAATAGAGACGGTCATAGTGGCTCTAATTATTGGTGCAGTTCTTATGATGTTTGCTGATAAATTAGGTCCTGAAAAATCGAAAGTTGTCTCTTTGGATCAAATTACTTATAAACAAGCATTTATGATTGGAATTATACAATGTTTATCACTTTGGCCTGGATTTTCACGTTCAGGAGCGACGATTTCAGGTGGCGTTTTACTTGGAATGAATCATAAAGTAGCAGCTGATTTTACCTTTATCATGGCTGTACCAATTATGATAGGCGCAAGTAGTGTATCAATCGTTAAAAATTGGGAATACTTATCTTTTGATTATTTAGGGTTTTACACTGCGGGTTTTATTAGCTCGTTTGCTTTTTCTCTTATATCCATTCGCTTCTTTTTAAAAATTATTTCGCGCATTAAATTAACCCCATTTGCAATTTACCGAATCATATTAGCTATTATCTTAGTCTTTATGTTATATATGTGATTGTTAATTTTTATATAAATCAAATAATTTAGAATTATTAATATTCAGAATTTACAGAATTAATAGTTTGTGATAATATAGAATCGAAAAAAATACGAAGGGAGATTTTTTCCATGAAAAAGATGGTGAAAGCTTTATTTTCTTTCGCATTTGTTAGTATTATTGCAATTGGATTTAGTAATGATGTCCCTGCAGCTATTCAATCTAATAATGCAACAGTTTCCTTGGGGAATTTTAGTATTAGTTCGGGACAAACTAGAACTACTGATTATTGTAAAGCTATTAAAACTAATATGACATTAGGGTTTAATGCTGAAAATAGTTTTGGTAATTATAAATTCCAACATAAACCTCCTAACGGCAATTGGAGTACAGTAGGTTCTAATTCTGTTGTTTTAGCAGGAACAAAATATATTAACGTTAGTTCAAAAGTAGATTGGTCATATCGCCTTGTTTTCAATGGTGGTAGTAGAACAAATTACATCCAAGTATGGTGTGAGTAATATAGATGTCGTAAGTTTTCCATTACAAATGGGAGAAGAGATTTCTAGTTGGTGGTAACATAACCGTCCGCCGAAGTGAATAGGAAGGTGTTAGATTGATTGCAGTCAGTCTAACACTTTTCTATTTGTTCTTACGAACTGTAAAATGAAATTAACTTCAGTCAAAGTCTGTGTTCATAGCTTTACTCGCAATGGGAAACAATATCTTTTAACGAAGGCGTAAATGATTATTAATAAAGGTGTGATTTATATAAAAAGAGCAGTATTTTTGGACAGGGATGGCGTTATTAACGAAGTATTGACCAACAGAGTTAAATTTGTTAACAAACCTCAGCAACTTTTTTTCTTACCTGGCGTACCGGAAGCGATAAAAAAATTGAACGATTTCTTTGATTTTGTCTTTGTTGTAACAAATCAAGGAGGTGTTGGATTAGGGTTTATGAAGGAAGGTCAACTTAAAAAAATTCACGTTCATATGGCGAATGAATTGAAGAAACAAGGTGCTACAATTCATGAAGTAGTGTATTGTCCTCATAAACCAAAAGCTGGGTGTGACTGTCGTAAGCCCAAAAGTAAGTTAATTGTGGATCTTGCCGAAAAATATAATGTCGATTTATCCAAATCCTATATGGTGGGGGATACAGATACAGACATAATTGCAGGGAAAAGAGCCGGCACAAAGGGCGTTTTTCTAGGTAAACGCGATCCGCTTGCAGATGCAATATTCCCCGACTTAATAAGTGCAGTAGACTGGATAATAGAAGATGCACAATTTTAGCTTTTAATGTATTAAGTATAAATCACATAAAAAAGGATAATTTATAAATTGGAGGTGAAAATTTTGGCGAACGATAAACAAAAGAAAAAACAATTAGACCGTGAAGAATACGGATATGGATTTGATATTAGTGTTGATGATTTAGCTGTTATTGGGCAAAACAAACAAGCGAAAAAACAAAACGATAACGAAAATAAAGACAAACCACATAATAAAGACAACCCATCAACCTTAAATAAATAATGATGTATGGATTGTCCAAGATGGTAATTCAATTAGCGAAATCTGTTTGTCGATGAGATTTTGACAAAAAAAATTCCGCTCTATTCCAGCGGGGGAGTTAATGTCAGTTTGTACGACTTACGGATTGCCCCAAGGAAATGATCAGCGGAATTTTTTTTGTATTTAAATCTTCATACGGGTGTCAATTAAGTAATTCACGTAAGTAGTCACGTAATTCAATCGTGTCTTCTTCAGAACGGTTGTACACGTGTTCAAGGTAGCCAGGTTCTTCGACATCGTCTGGTCCTATAATGGCGAAACGGCCAAATTGGATATCCATTACAAGTACCTTTCCAAAGAAGCGTCCAGATTGTAAAATGGCTAAATCGTAACGAAGTTTTTGCCCTGCGAAACTTACAAAGCGTGTTTTTGTATCTTCTACATCATCATATAAGAAAAAACGTTCCATCTTTTAATCTCCTTCCAGTCCTATAGATATGGTACTATAGAAGAGAAAAGAGTATCAACTTTAAAAGATTTGAATGGGGGCTTTCCTTGTGTATTTTGTAGATCGAAATAAAATCACAACAAACTTACAGTACTTAGATAAACTATTAGCTATTTTTGAGGCAGAGGATAACTGGCTTCAAAGTGATATTACGAAATTAGCAATCGAGCGTATCGGTCATAACGTGATGGAATCAATGATGGATGTAGGTAACTTGATGATTGACGGCTTTATTATGCGTGATCCAGGTAGCTATGAGGACATAATTGATATTTTAATCGATGAAAAAGTTGTATCAACTGACATTGAAGCATCATTAAAGGCTGTTGTAGGCTTACGTAAAATGCTTGTTCGTGAATTTGCATCTGTAGATATTACTGAAGTTTTGGATGTTTTAACGGCAAGCTTACCTGCTTTAAAGCAGTTTGCACCAGCTGTGAATAGCTACTTAACAAATGAGTTAGGTCCCGTATCAGCATTTTTACCTGAGGATCATCAATGAAAACTTATAAGGCTTATTGCTTTGATTTAGATGGCACTGTCTACCGCGGTAAGGAAGGTATTTCTTCCGCGGTAGCTTTTATACAGAGATTACAGCAACAGGGGGTTGAACCCTTTTACGTGACAAACAATTCTTCTAAAACGCGAGAGCAATTACAAGAATCTTTAAGAGCTATTGGAGTAGAAGCACCACTTCATCATATTTATTCTAGTGCCTTAGTTACGGCAAAGTATGTAGCTCTGAATTTTTCAGGCAAGAAAGTAGCGATGATGGGCTCAGATGGTATTAGATTGGCGTTAAAAAATGAAGGAATTGAACCTGTAGACAACGAGCCAGATGTATTTGTTATGGGAATAGATCGAACTTTGGATTATATGGCATTAGCAAAGGCAACGATTGCAGTGCAAAATGGTGCGACATTTATCGCAACAAATCAAGATATTAAGTTTCCAACAGAATATGGATTTTTACCTGGGAATGGTTCATTTGCGCGTTTAGTAGGGGATGTTGCAGGTGTCGAGCCGATATACATCGGTAAGCCATCGCCTGCAATGCTCGACATCATTGCAAGAGAGCATCGTTTTACAAAAGATGAGATGGTGATGATTGGTGATAACTACGATACAGACATTATGTGTGGTATTCGTTTCGGCTGTGATACAATTCATGTTAACACAGGCGTAACGCCAACAAGTGCCGTGCTTGAAAAAGAACTGCAACCTACTTATTTAGTAGAAACGCTCGTTTAAAAACACTAACTGTGATGGACTTTATAAAAAAACAAAGGATGTTATACCGATTAATGGTATAACATCCTTTTCATATGTGTAACTTTATTTTATAGGACTCGACATGTATGTTATATAAACAATTATATTACCATAATGGATTTTCTTCGATAAATTGATATATAGCTTCTGTGAGCTCATCAGGAGAAGCGGCTTCAACTAAATCACCATTTACTATCGCATAAAAGGATTCAGAACACTTCGTACAATAGCTGAGGCAGCCATATTCCAAAACGTCGATATTTGGATCGCGTTCGAGTATTTCATAAGTTTTCTGTGAGCCATTTGCTAAATTACTTACACAAAATTCAACCATTGGATTCATATGTTCACCTCACCATTGTTATGCTACTAGCTTTTGAAACGTTCGTCAATGTTTTAACTTGATTCAACAAAAGCCAACACATTTTCAAGTGGGGGAAAATGCTAAACTATGCACATGATTTCGTAGGCGTTCATAATCGAAATGAATCATGTTATGAGTTACCGAGAATGTCACAAATTTAAAGTGGTACTTTTCGAGCATGCTACACAAAAACTAGAGATAATAAGCTCGAGCTGTAATCGTTCTTGTATGAATTGTTGTTAAAAAACGCAAAGAAGTAATCGATATTGTGAAATCTTTCACAAAAAATGCATATTGATATTGTGAAACTTCTCACAATCGGTTATACTCAATTGTGGATACTTTGTGAACAATTATTATTAGATATATTAAAGGAGACTATTATGGGGAAATTAGTACTTTTAGGTGGCGGCTACGGCAATATGCGTGTCATGCTTCGACTTTTACCAAACAACTTACCGTTAGACACGGAAATCGTTTTAGTAGATAGAGCACCTTTCCATAGTTTAAAAACAGAATTTTATGCATTAGCAGCAGGGACATCGACAGATAAAGAAATTCGTGTAAGCTTCCCAGAGCACGAGCGTTTAACGGCTGTATATGGTGAGGCCGTTGACATTAACCGTGCAGAAAAAGTAGTCATTCTAGAAGATGGGCAACGTATTGAATATGATGATTTAGTAATTGGTCTAGGCTGTGAAGATAAATATCATGGTGTGCCAGGTGCAGAAGAGTACACATACAGCATTCAGACGATGGCAAAATCACGTGCAACATTCCAAGCGTTATGTGGTTTACCAGCAGGCTCTACTGTCGGTATTGTGGGTGCTGGTTTAAGTGGTATTGAGTTAGCGAGTGAACTACGTGAAAGCCGTGCTGATTTAAAAGTAAAATTATTTGACCGAGGTTCACGTATTTTGAAAGACTTCCCTGAGAAGCTTAGTAAATATGTGAAAGCATGGTTTACTAAACATAATGTAGATGTAATAGCAAACTCTAATATTACTAAAGTAGAACCTGGTAAAATATTTAATCATGAAGAAGAAATTCCGTTAGATGCCATAGTTTGGACTGCAGGGGTACAGCCTGTTAAAATCGTCCGCGATATGGATGTAGAAAAGGATCGCCAAGGTCGTCCAATTGTTACACAATACTTTAATGTTTTGGATGATGAGCATGTATATGTTGTAGGTGATTGTGCTTCTTCAGACTTTTCTCCAAGTGCACAATTAGCGGAAGAACAGGCAGAGCATATCGTCAAAGTATTGCGCATGCGTTGGAAAGGTGAGCATTTACCAGAAAAAATGCCAGATATTAAATTAAAAGGTTTCATGGGTTCATTAGGTAAAAAACAAGGCTTCGCATACCTAGCCGATACAACTGTTACAGGTCGTATTGCGCGTTTAATGAAATCTGGATTACTGTGGATGTATAAATATCAAAACGATTAATAAGTTGCTCTTTTGACGTTGAGCATTAATATATAATAAAAAAGGGATTGCTCAAAGAACTTATGAACAATCCCTTTCCTATTTTCTTTAAACGGTTTCGTCAGGTGTAAAGCCAAGGTTTTCAAGTGCAGTGAAGACAGGTTTTAATTGGACATAGCCTTCTCCTACTACTTCATCATTAATTAGGACAAGTGGATAGAAAAATTCATCTTCTTGAATACGTGTAGCATAGTCCTGGTCACGATCATTCTCAATTGGACCTTCAATATCGACATAGCGAATATCATAGGCTTGGTCTGGATATTTTCGATCAATGGCAGCTTGTAACCATTCATATGTATCTTTTGAAGAAGGTGCATTGACACAGCTAGCACAAATCACAGCTGTTCCGTAAATTTCAATAATTGGTTTTGATTGACCCATAGTATTTATTCTCCCCCGTGATTCTATATTGGATTTTTTCTGTTGCTAACATTATAATCATTATAAGGAAAGGAGTCGAGACAAATGGCAGAAGCAACGATTAACGACCAAGTTCAAGAAGTATTAGATAAATTACGCCCATTCTTACTACGTGACGGTGGAGACTGTGAATTAGTAGACGTAGAAGATGGTGTTGTAAAATTACGTTTATTAGGTGCATGCGGTAGTTGCCCTAGTTCTACGATTACACTAAAAGCAGGTATCGAACGTGCTTTATTAGAAGAAGTACCAGGTATCATTGAAGTAGAGCAAGTTTTCTAATCATTTCGTATAAAAAGTTCTAGCTGAATAATTCAGGCTAGAACTTTTTTGTTTACACATGTCGAGCTTTTTCTTTTTCTTCGCGAATAAGAGTCCATTGCTCCTTTGCCATATCGATAATTTTTGCTTCGCCACCACTGCTTTGTTTCTCAATAACTTTAGAAAAGAAGCGTGTCGCATTTTCAACATCACCGATACGACGAGATAATTCGGCAATCATATACATAATGCGAACATCTGACATTTGAGTTGAGCTGTAATCCTCATTTGAATAAGATTCCATATAAAGATCACGTGACATTTTCATAAATCGTTGCTCTTGCCCTTCATTTTTTAATGCACGATATAGCCATGCAAGACGTAAAGTAAGGCCAGCTGTAGCAACGAATTTTTCCTTTTTAATAGTGCCGCATAAAAACGCTAATTTATAAGCTTGAATCGCTTGGAATATAGTACGTTCGCCTTTGAAATCATGATGTACCCATTTTTCTGTAATTTGCGTCTGAATAACATCCTGTACGCCAGGCGCAAAATATTTTGAAAAGTCTTCAGTAAAGGAGAAGCCACAATGCTCGCAAACGAATACGTTGTAGTAAAGAGCATTGACATCGTCCGCATAAATCGGATGAAAATCAGTTTCGGTATGATCTACTTTTATGAATTTAGAGCGTACTTTTAATGTTGGAAATTCTTTTTTACAATTAAGACATTGTACTTTCTTTTCGTAATATGGTGAAATCTCCATAATTGATACCTCTTTCATAGATGTAATTAAAACTATTATACCAATTCATATGTTTTGTACATGAATAAAAAATACTAATTAAGTGAATAAATCGGGAATTTTTGCTAATAATCTACTTGAAGCTGAATGTTTGTCATACAATAGTCAAAATTGATATGATAAGTAAGAAGGAAGGTGATTGGGATGACAAGTTTAAAACAAGTAATAGAAGTGACTGAGGCAGCAGCTTTTCATATTAATGAAATGATGGAGCATAATGAGGAGCAAGGTTCTTTTTTACGCGTAGCTGTTAATGGTGGCGGATGTAGTGGTCTATCGTATGGAATGCATTTTGATAAAGAGAAAAAAGAAGACGATTTTGAAGATGTACAATATGGTTTAACGATTCTTGTTTCCCGCGAAGATGCGCCTATTTTAATGGGAACAAAAATTGACTATAAACAATCGCTTATGGGCGGTGGCTTCACCATCGATAACCCAAATGCAATCGCATCTTGCGGCTGTGGCACAAGCTTTAAAGCGGCAAAGCGTGAAGGTACGCCTGAAGTTTGTGATTAATTAAACCTTTTGAAGTAGCATTGTTAAAAAAGGAATGTAGATACTAAGCCTTTTTAATTTGTATGTTGCAACAACATCACAAATTGGGGAGGCTTTTTTGTATGGATTTTGAAAAGAAGTGATGCACTTCTATTGGTAAAAGGACAAGGTGGAAAGAGCATTGATCTAGCGCTGTATTTTCCGAGGATATCCCGAAGTTGTAAAATTAGTGGTCGGTTTCTTCAACAATAATATTAAAATAATCTAGGTTTTTGATGATTTCAAGTGAAAGCAAGTAATCAGTCATTTTGAGTATCAGTTAATCAGCGAATTATGTAAATATAATATCTATATATGGATCAATAAAACTTCTATATATTTGTGTTAAGTCTATAGGTAAATTAGTATAAGCAAAAAATTGAAGACTTTCTGATTCCTTGTAGTCGATCTGCATTTCGCCATTAAATTCCATTGTGTAATAAACAGCTGTTACAGAATATAAATCATCACCATTTGATACTTTTAAAGAGTATTCTGATCCTGAGAAAACATTCAGTAATTTTAGGTTGTGGACTAATAATCCGGTTTCTTCGAAAACTTCTCTTTTGGCTACTTCTTCAAAACTTTCTCATAAATCCATTAAGCCCCCTGGTAAGCCCCAAGTACCATCATTTTTTTGGAGCAATAACTCATTTTTATCATTTAATATAATGACAACCGAACCTGGCAATATTATTGGTTTATGACCTACATAATGTCTAAGATATTTAAAATACTCCATGTATTAACCGCCTTTTTGAGTTGTATGCATAAACGATTCGTCTTTAAAGAGTGGGAAGTCGCTCCGTTTATAATAATAGAGACATATAATACTCATCTACATATTGATCGTTAATATATAAAGAGTGTCTTTTAACTCCTTCAATTTCAAATCCCATTTTTGTGTATAAATGAACGGCAACTTCATTTAATGCTATAACGGTTAAATCTAGTCGGTGCAATCCCACTTGTTGTGCCCATGCCATTACATGCGTAAAAAGAGCTTTTCCTATGCCTTGGCCACGACTTTCACTATGTACGCCAATTACTATATTTGCTCGATGTGCTATACGCTGAGGCTTTTCATTTTGGACAATTAAATAACCTACAATTCTTTCATCTACACATGCCACAAAAACTCCTGATTTCTCATTACTATGAGTTGCATCAATAAATTTAGCGAACTTTTCAGGATGCACTACTCTTTCTTGAGGAGAAAATAACATAAAACCAGATTCTTCTGCATTTGTCATTACACTTACTATTTTTTCACCCTCACTGGATAAGGCTTTTCTTACTTCAACCATGAATACTCCCCACCTTTTTCTAACTTTAATATGAGTGTATGATTAATTTCTTTTTTTCTACAAATAATTGTAGCACTTTAAATGATAATTCAGTATATATATGGAAAATTATTAGGGGGAATTATTGTTATATTCATATTAACTATCTGAAGTTGAGGTAAGTCTAGGGTTTTTGAATAATAAAAATGTTTGTTAGAGTAGTTTTAATTGAGGTAAATTAGTACGAAAAAAAAGAAGCCTCGATTATCTTCTTAATTGTGGGCTTCTTTATGTACCTTTAAGGAATGTTTAGCTAAGTTTAGCTAATACATCTTCATAAATTTCTTCTGAAGGTTTATCGAGTGCAATGGAAAATTCGGAAAATATAGTTTCTTGTAAAGAGTGCAATAATTTTTCTTCTTGATTTGGGAATTTTTTTTCGTTTGCCTCATATTCAAATTTTTTGCGTAGCAATGTATTTAAAAGGTTCGCCTGTTTTTGCCGATCACCTGTTTTAATAATTTCTACGTGAAATCTCATCCGATGTGTGTTTTGTTCAATCCATTCAATACCGGGAGACGTAAATGAACTTAAAATTCTAATGGCATCATCTTTTTTAATAATATCTCTAAGCTGTTTTTTTGCATTATCGATAGGAGTACGAATTGTTAATTTTGAATCGTTTAGTGGTTGTAAAACGTAGTAAGTTTTAGTAATGTCGCTAAAGGTTTGTTCACAAATATCTTCAACTGAACAAAGTCCATGTGATGAATAAATGACTACATCGCCAACATTGTACATGTATAATCCCTCCATCAAACATCATTGTCAACTTGGTTGACTAAATTAATTGTAAACAATAAAAGAACTTTTGTCAACTTAGTTGACGACTGGGTCGTTTTTTTGTATAGTAATTACGAAATTATGGAATGAAGGTGAACGAGTTGAAGGACGAATTGCAAAATCGAGATGTCATTGATTTGTTGAGCGAACGTCATGAAATACTTCGACGACTTGCTGAAGAGAAATGGAATAAATATAATACAATCCATATATCTAACTCAGAATGGCACATTTTAAGTAAAATATATAAAAACCAACCTACTATTTCAGAGGTAACGAAAGTTGTCGATTTTTCCCGTCAGGCTACACACAAATTTATTAAAAGTTTAGAAGCAAAAGGCTTGGTAGAGGTTAGCAATGCTGAGCATAGTAAAAAACACAAATTGATCCGAATGACGAATTTCGGTGAAGTTTGCTATGAACAAAACGAACGTAACAAAGCGGAAATTGAACAGCAATTGGTTCGCACAATTGGAGAAGAATCAGTAACGAAATTAAAAAATATATTACAACTTAATTGGAGTATTGAGCAGTTAGAGGCGTAAGAGCGGGTAGTTTTAAACAATGAACACCTACTATTTCTTAATTCTTCAAATTGTCGACAAAAGGAATCAAGAAGTTTATTCTTGATTCCTTTTGTCTTTTTTATTACCTATCCAGTTGATGGAGCGGAGGGCGGCGACCTCATGCGGGAAAGTACAGAACGTTAGACGCAACAAACCACGCGTAAGCGAGGGTTGCGGCTTACGTATGTGCCCACCGAAAGCGTAGTGAATTTTAACGATTTAGAGTCAGCCGATTACTAAGTGCCAGGCACTCAAACAAGGCACTCAAACAATTAGAATGCGATACTAGTTGATTGGAGCGGAAGGCGGTGACTCCTGCGTGAACAGCACAATACGTAAGTCGCAGGCACCTCCCTTGCTAGCGAGGGTTGTGGATTACGGTGTGCCCGCGGAAAGCGTCTGTCCATAGCGGAAATCAACGGTAATAGTAGTCATCTACAGTTATTTGAATTCATCTTTTTCCATCTACGCACCCTTTTTTATAAATTATTGCTTCTAAGAATAGAAATGAAAAAGCTATAATATGGACATAGAGGTGAATGGATATGAAAAAAGATCGTAGCAAAGTTTGGTTAGGCGTTGCGGGTTGCACTGTCAATGATATTGGGCAATGGCTCGTTGTAAAAAAAGCCTATAGTGGTTTAAAAGGACGATGGTCATTACCAGCTGGTTTTGTTAATGCAGGAGAAACAGTTGATGAGGCAGTTGTTCGAGAATTGAAAGAAGAAACTGGCATCGATTGTTATGTTTCGGGCTTAATCGGCTTTCGTACAGGTGTTATTCGCGGTGAAATTAGTGATAATATGGCTATTTTTTATTGCAAGATGAAGGATGAACAACAACAGCTCTTTATTCAAGAAAATGAAATATTAGAGGCCAAATGGCTGTATCCTAGTGAGCTGGCACAGGATGAAATGACATCTGTTATGTTAAAGGAAATGGTGTCTAATCAATTTGAACAGCATCAATTAGATGCAATTGATGGTATCAATCCAGGCGACGTGTTTGGTTACTCCTCCTATCGACTATTTTTTAAAAAATAATATGGTGAATAATAGCAGGTTGCTTTTACTAGAAGTTGGTTTTTTACTAAAATATGTCGAACATGCGAAATGAAGGATATGTTCATTGAAAGCACCCTCATAATCATGTAAACTAATGAGAGGAAAACGGAGGTTATACATACATGGGTGGTTCAGTTTCAATCGTGCAGTTAATCATTTCAATTGTGTTATTTTTCGTCATGTTTTTTGGTATCGGATTTCTATTGAATATGTTACTGCGGATGACTTGGTTAATGGCAGTTGTATATCCAATTGTAGTTGTCTTTATTGTTGATGATGTAAGCTTTTTAGATTATATTTTTAAACCTGGTTCAGCCTTTCCAGCGCTGTTAGATAAATTGCAAGCACTACAAGTAGTAGATATTTCGATTTTATCCGGTGGCTTTGCAGGGGCAATAGTAGCAGGAATTGTTATGATTTATTTAAGAAAAAGTGGATATCGGATGTTTTAACTTTAAAAAGACAAAATGGATATATAAAAGGAGCTGGTTCGAGGATGTGAACCAACTCTTTTTTTATTGAATGAATTGATAGGTGATGATAGCGATAAAGATGCCTGTTAATGCTCCGAAGAACACCTCGCTACGCTTATGACCAAGCAAAGTTTTCAACTCTTCCATTTTTTCTTGCCCATCCATCTGTGGCCAATCTTTAATATCACGTAGCAACGTCTGAAAATCTTTGCGAAGTTGATTTAATACAACTGCGTGTTGCCCTGCTTGGAAACGAACACCACTTGCATCATACATAACAATGAACGAAAACATTGCGGCTATCGCAAAAACAGGTGAATCCAAACCTGTTTCATACGCTATCGATGTTGTTAATCCCGTAACAGAAGCAGAGTGAGAGCTAGGCATTCCTCCTGTGGATGTAAATAGGCCCCACTTTATTTGTCTCGTCATTAAAAAGTGTATAGGAATTTTTACAAACTGTGCAAAGAGAACAGAAAAGAGGGCGACGAGTAGAGGGGTATTTTGAAGTATCGCCAAATCATCACAACCTTCACTTATAATTGCTTTTATTATAACATTCATTATTTTCTAAAAGAAGAAATAGCTAAATATTACGCGCTTTTTTGAAAGTTAGGTATAATAAGAATATTGAATGGAGGAATAATTATGCATATTGTTAAAGAAGCAAAAACATTTGAATCGATTTCTACAGAAGTATTAGTTGTAGGGGTTACAAAACATCGTGAACAAATGCAAGATTGGGCAAGTTTTTCGGCGTTTTATGGAGAATCACTAAATGTCTGGCTTAGTGCAGGTGATGTTTCGACTGAATTAAAATCTATAACTAAATTGCCATTCGTGAAGGAACATGACAATTTAAAACGTATTTTATTTGTTGGCTTAGATGAGCGTAAAAACTTAACAGAAGGTGACTTACGTGCTGCCTTTGGGTTAGTCGGTAAAGAGCTTAAAGCATTAAAAGTAAAAGACTATTCAATTTGGCTTGAATCATTTACAACAGAAGCAATAACTGTAGATGATGTTGCATTTTTAGCGGGTGAAGGAACAACGCTAGGCTATTATTCTATTCCTCATTATAAAACAACTTCAAATGAAGTAGATAAACGTATTGAAGCAGTAAATTTAGTGACTACTGCTGAGGATTTAGATGAAGTTGTGGCTAGCTTTGAAGTCGGTATCATTTATGCAGATGCAGTTAACGAAGCGCGTAGCTTAATTAATCTACCACCAAATCTATTAACTGCAACAGACTTAGCAAATTATGCACAGTCCCTTGCAATCGACTATGATTTTGAAGTGGAAATTTTAGATAAAGCACAACTTGAGGAACTAGGTATGGGCGGTATTTTAAGTGTCAATCAAGGCTCATATGAGGAACCTCGTTTAATCACGTTAAAATATAAAGCAACAGAAGACTTCGCTGATCCAATTGGTCTTGTTGGTAAAGGCGTTACGTATGATACGGGTGGTTATTCATTAAAACCTAAAGATTCTATGGTTGGTATGAAAGGCGATATGGGCGGTGCAGCAGCAGTGCTTGGTGCTATGAGAATTATCGGTGAATTACGCCCTAATAAAAACGTAGTTGCAGTTATTGGATCTACTGATAATATGGTATCTGATACAGCCTTTAAACCTGATGATGTAATTACAACGTATAGCGGTAAAACGGTTGAGATTTTAAATACTGATGCTGAAGGACGTTTAGTTTTGGCAGATGCTACTACATATGCTAAACAACAAGGAGCAACAGCACTTATCGATGTTGCTACTTTAACAGGTGGTGTTATTACAGCACTTGGCCTAGATAAAACGGGTGCACTTTCTAATGATGATGAATTCTATGCTAGTTTCATGGAAGCAGCACAAGAGACAGATGAATTTGTATGGCGTATGCCATTAACAGAAAGTGATAAAAAACGGATTCGTAAATCAGATGTTGCCGATTTGAACAACTCTCCTGGTCGCGATGGTCATATGATTTTCGGTGGTGGCTTCGTAGGCGAATTTGTTGGTGATTTACCTTGGATTCATTTAGATATTGCAGGTACATCGGATACAGTAGCCGCACATGATTTAGGACCAAAAGGTGGTACGGGTGTCATGGTGCGTACATTAGCAAACTTTGTGCAACGTTTAGGTGAAGAAAAATAGAGTAGGCAAAGGACTCGCGGGGTATGTATCTCCCTTCATACGATAGAGAAGAAGGGAGGGAGCCTATGCGAAATTTCGGAGGTTATCCAGGAGGCTTTGGTGGCGGTGGCTTCTTTTGGCCAATAGGTGCACCATTTTTTGGAGGGTTATTAGGGGGTTTTCTTGGGTCACAATTTAACCAATATCCATACTACCCGAATTATCCTAACTATCGTCCATATCCACCAGGTCCATATTACGGACCACGTAGACGACCATATCCACGGTATAGACCATACTAATTTGATTTCTATGAATGAACAAAAGCTCAGCTTGTGGCTTGACCCAAAAATAAAAAGTATGCTAGGAGTACACGCTCCTCGCATATTTTTTTTGTATTGTTAACTTTTATTGCTCTGTTTTAACGTCTAGCATTTTTAAAATGAATAAAACAACTGTTGACAGAATATACTAAATTGTTTATTATCCTTATTATATTACTAAGAATTGAAAATGGAAGCTGACTAGCAAACTAGAGGCTCTTATTATTCACAGGCATTGCTTTGCCTATGGATAGTATGAGTCTCTTTTTTTATCTATAGAAAGGAGTGACATGACATGGGGAAGGTGTACATTGTAGGAGCCGGTCCGGGCGATATTGATTTGATTACACTAAGAGGATTACGCTGCATTGAACAGGCTGATGTCATCTTATACGACAGACTGATTAATAAGGACTTATTAGCGTATGCGAAAAAAAGTGCCAAGTTGATATTTTGTGGAAAGTTACCAAATCGACATGCCATGATTCAGGATCATATTAATCATTCCCTCGTAAGCTATGCACAGCAAGGCTTTATTGTCACAAGGTTAAAAGGGGGTGACCCATTCGTTTTTGGAAGAGGTGCTGAGGAAGCAGAAGTGCTTGCAAAACATCATATACCATTTGAAATCGTACCTGGAATCACCTCGGGTATAGCCGCGCCAGCTTATGCGGGTATTCCTGTTACACATCGGGATTTAAGTTCAAGCTTTGCAATGGTCACTGGGCATATGCGAGAGGGAAAAGATGATGCTATTCAATGGGAAAGTCTTGCTAAAGGAATAGATACGCTTGCGATTTATATGGGGGTTGGAAATTTACCTTATATCCAACAGCAGTTAATGAAATACGGACGTGACGAGCAAACGCCTGTCGCACTTATTCATTGGGGAACATGTCAGCAACAAAAAACTGTCATTGGAACATTAGGGAATATTGTGGATGTGGCACAGCAAGAAAATATTCAAAATCCAAGCATGATTGTAATTGGTGAAGTGGTGACATTACGGGAAAAAATCCAATGGTTTGAGGAGACTTGTCCTGAAATGCCTTTAAAAGAAATTTCAGTATAGGGAAGTGTTTTGATGCAGGCTATTTTATATGTGGCACATGGTAGTCGTGTAAAGGCTGGTGTGGAGCAAGCAGTTGCATTTTTACAACGTGTGCAACAGGACATTGATTTACCGATTCAGGAAATTTGTTTTTTAGAGCTAGCCCAGCCAACGATTGCACAAGGTATAGAAAATTGCGTACGCCAAGGGGCTACAGCCATTGCAATCATGCCAATTCTTTTGTTAGCTGCTCAGCATGCGAAGCACGATATCCCTCAGGAGATTGAAAAGGCAAAAAAGCGATACTCAACAGTACGCTTTACATACGGAGAGCCACTTGGAGTACATGAGCTATTAATTGACACACTACAAACGCGAATTTTAGAAACAGAGCTTTATGCTAGCAATGCAAGCGTATTACTCATTGGTCGTGGCAGTAGTGATCCAGCAGTTAGAGAGGATTTAGCTAAAATTGCGTTACGATTACGTGAAAAATATGGTTATGTAGCAGTCGATACGTGCTTTTTATACGGAGCGGGTCCGAGCTTGGAAGGGTGGATAAAGCAAAGGCAACAATTCAATCATCGTGTATTTATCGTGCCGTATTTATTGTTTACTGGCATTTTACGTCAAAGTATTGCCAAGCAATTGCAAGGGTATGAGGAAAACAACATGATTTTATGTAATAGCTTGGGCTATGACGACAATGTAAGGAAAGTATTAGTAGAACGTATCGTTCAATTAGTACAACTAAATTATTTGGAGGAAGGGTGTTTTTCGTAATGGTAGATAAGAGAAAAGAAAATGTCAATCTAGCATTAGATAATGTCCAACAAATTTTAAATACAGTTAACCATGGTTCGATTACTTTAATTGTACAAAATTATTACGTTGTACAAATTGAAAAGAAAGAAAAAATAAGACTTAGATAATTTTAAATTATACGTGAGGTGGCATAGTTTGAAACTGCAAGTAATTAACAGTCCTTTTAATGAGGAGCAGGTGAAACTTTTAAATGAGCTTCTACCTAATTTAACAAGAGAACAAAAAATTTGGCTAAATGGTTACTTAAGTGCGCCACTAGCAATCATTGATACAAACGTAGTAGAAGAAGCAAAATTGTCAGTTAGCCCAACAACGAAAACAGTAACACTGTTATATGGTTCACAAACAGGAAATAGCCAAGGCTTAGCAGAAAAATATGCAGCTGCATTAAAAGCCAATGATGTTGAGGTGACAGTTACATCTTTAGCGAAGTTTAAGCCGAATAATTTAAAGAAAATAACGAATCTATTGCTCGTAGTAAGTACGCATGGTGAAGGGGAACCACCCGATCAAGCAATTCAATTTTATGAATTTTTACACAGTAAACGTGCACCCAAACTAGAGCATCTGCACTTTTCCGTATTGGCATTAGGGGATAGCTCATATGAATTTTTCTGTAAAACAGGTCAGGATTTTGACGCGCAATTTGAAAAGTTAGGCGCAACACGTATCGTTCCACGAACAGACTGTGATGTTGATTACGATGAACCGGCTGCCAAATGGTTTACGGATGTTCAACAGGCATTGATACAGCATACAGATACAGCGATTAAAACGGAGCAAATTCAAATATTAGAAGGAGATGCTACATATTCCCGTAAAAATCCGTATGATGCTGAAGTATTGGAAAATATCAATTTAAATGGTCGTGGCTCTAATAAAGAAACGCGTCATATCGAGTTATCGATTGAAGGAGCAAATTTTCATTTTCAGCCTGGAGATAGCATTGGTATTCTTCCAGAAAATGATGAAATATTAGTGCATGCATTAATAACAGCATTACAGTTTAATCCCCAGGCACAAGTAACTGTATTTGATGAAGCAATGCATTTAAAAGATGCGCTTCAAAAAAAGTTAGAAATTACGGTTTTATCAAAACCTCTTTTACAAAAAATAAGCGCATATACGGTGCATAAGGAATTTGCAAAGCTATGTGAAAGTTCTACAGCTTGGAAGGACTATGCAAGAGGAAGAGATTTACTAGATATCGCTGAAGATTTTGCTCCATTTACTTGGGATGCACAACAGTTTGTTGACCTTCTTCGCAAAATACCAGCTAGACTTTACTCCATCGCGAGTAGCCAATTGGCAAATAGTGATGAGGTCCATTTAACAATAGGAAAAGTAAGCTATGAAACGAATGACCGAGTGCGTTTTGGGGTGTGCTCCGGAAGTGTTGCAGGGCACGTCAAGATTGGGGATACATTGCCGATTTATGTTCATAAAAATCCTAACTTTAGATTGCCTGAACAAGCGGACACACCGATTATTATGATTGGCGCTGGTACAGGAGTTGCGCCGTATCGTGCATTTTTAGAGGAGCGAGAGGAATTAGGTATATCAGGAAAATCTTGGTTAATTTTTGGCGATCAGCATTTTGTGACTGATTTCCTTTATCAAACAGATTGGCAGCGTTGGCTTGCTTCAGGAACATTAGCTCAAATGGATATAGCCTTTTCTCGTGATACAGATAAAAAAATATATGTCCAACATAAAATCGAGGAAAAGGCACAAGCATTTTATGAATGGCTTGAGCAAGGGGCTATTATTTACGTATGTGGCGATGAAAAATCGATGGCAGCTGATGTTGATCAAACAATTCGTCAAATTATTGAGCAGCAAGGAAACAAAACACCTGAGGAAGCGAAAGCTTATATCAATGATTTGAAACAGCAAAAGCGCTACCAACGTGACGTTTATTAGTAAAGGAGCGAAAAAGATGACTGGAAAAATTATTTTACCTCCACAACCGGGGACACCTAGTGATGTAGAGCGTATTAAAAGCGATAGTAATTACTTACGTGGGACACTTGAACGGACTATGAACGATCCATTAAGCTCAGGAATTCCTGAGGATGACAATAGATTAATGAAATTTCACGGAAGTTACTTACAGGATGACAGAGATTTGCGAAATGAACGGCAACGTCAAAAACTAGAACCAGCGTACCAGTTTATGGTGAGAGTAAGAACACCTGGTGGGGCTGCAACACCTGCACAGTGGCTTGTGATGGATGAGATGGCTAGAAAATATGGCAATGGTTCATTAAAATTAACGACACGTCAGGCATTTCAAGTACATGGCATATTAAAATGGAATGTTAAAAAATATATGCAAGAAATTAATGACGTACTGTTGGATTCACTCGCTGCATGTGGAGATGTGAATCGAAATGTGATGTGTAATGTCAATCCGAACCAATCGGCGTTACACGAGGAAATTTACAATTGGTCAGCAAAGTTAAGTGAGCATTTATTGCCAAGAACACGTGCCTATCACGAGCTATGGCTTGATGGCGAAAAAGTAGTAGATAGCCAAGAGGAAGAAATCGAGCCTATTTACGGTGCACAATATTTACCGCGTAAATTTAAAATTGGGATGGCAATTCCACCAAGCAATGATGTCGATGTTTATTCCCAAGATATTGGTTTTATCGCGATTATTGAAGAAGACCAGCTAGTAGGCTTTAACGTAGCTGTTGGAGGAGGTATGGGGATGTCACATGGTGACCATGAAACATATCCACAGCTTGCTCGTATTATTGGTTTTATTACACCTGATAAATTGCTTGAAACGGCGGAGAAAATTATTACGATTCAGCGTGATTATGGTAATCGTTCAGTTCGTAAAAATGCACGTTTTAAATATACCATTGATGCGCGAGGACTCGACTGGTTTAAAGCAGAATTACATCGTCGTTTAGGATGGGAACTGCAAGAGGAGCGTCCATTTACATTTGAACGTACTGGTGATGAATTTGGATGGATTAAAGGTGCTGATGGCAAATGGCATTACACAATATTTATTCAAAATGGGCGTATTAAAGATTTTGAGGATTACGAGCTGTTAACTGGTTTACGAGAAATTGCCAAAGTGCATACTGGAGATTTTCGTTTAACACCAAATCAAAACTTAATGATTAGTAATGTATCGCAACAGAAGAAGAAGCAAATAGCTACGCTTATTGAGCAGTATAAGCTTACAGATGGCGCGCATTACTCAGCACTGCGCCGCAATTCAATTGCTTGTGTATCGTTACCTACTTGTGGTTTAGCAATGGCAGAGGCAGAGCGCTATTTACCTTCACTCATTACGAAAATTGATACGATTATTGATGAAGCAGGTTTACATGACACTGAAATTGTTATTCGTATGTCTGGTTGTCCAAATGGCTGCTCACGTGCAGCAATGGGCGAAATAGGCTTTATCGGCAAAGGTCCAGGAAAGTACAATATGTATCTTGGCGCTAGCTTTACAGGTAATCGTTTGAATAAAATTTATCGTGAAAATATAGGGGAAGAAGAAATTTTAGCGGAGTTACGTCCAATTCTTTTGCATTTTGCAAAGGACCGTATAGAGGGTGAGCATTTCGGAGACTTTGTTATTCGTGCGGGCTATGTAACAGCAGTCTTTGATGGACGAGAATTTCATAACTAAAATATATGGAATGTAGAAAAAGTGTTAGATTGACTGCCATCAATCTAACACTTTTTATGCTGTGTCGTTGTTGTACGCTACGGCGGTGCTTTCCGCGGGCACACCGTAAGCCGCAACCCACGCTAACGCGCAGCTTGTTGCGTCTTACGTTGCGTGCGTTCCCGCAGGAGTCACCGCCTTCGCTACCAACAACTAGTACTCTCTGCTAATTTATTTCTTCCAAAAGAAAGAATTGCTGATCCCAGACCATCTACCACTTTTTAGCTATGCCGTTGTTGTCCGCTACGGCGGTGCTTTCCGCGGGCACACCGTAAGCCGCAACCCACGCTAACGCGCGGCTTGTTGCGTCTTACGTTGCGTGCGTTCCCGCAGGAGTCACTGCCTTCGCTACCAACAACTAGTACTCTCTGCTAAGTTATTTCTTCCAAAAGAAAGAATTGCTGATCCCAGACCATCTACCACTTTTTAGCTATGCCGTTGTTGTCCGCTACGGCGGTGCTTTCCGCGGGCACACCGTAAGCCGCAACCCACGCTAACGCGCGGCTTGTTGCGTCTTACGTTGCGTGCGTTCCCGCAGGAGTCACTGCCTTCGCTACCAACAACTAGTACTCTCTGCTAATTTATTATTCTTTCAAAAGTAAGAATTGATAATTTTTAACATAATTGAATAGCAATAGTTAGTGAATAGCTTTGTATCTTTTTATAAAATTTGAGTGAGCCTTGTTTTTTAAATAGAAAAATCTTCTGGAATAAATACTTTTAATTGTTTTGGTCGTACAAATACATTGTCGCCTACTTTTAGTTGAAGATTTGTAAACTGATCTTTTGTCAGCTCTGCCTCTAAAAATTCATCAATATCAAGACGGCGCAGTTCAATTTGTACAATTGGTCCTAGCAAATGTATGTGGCTTATTTGAGCAGGAACAGTGCCTGACACCGCTGTTTTTTCAATTTGTATATCGTGTGGTCGAACGTAGCCTACAGCATCATCCTGCGTATGAGCATGCGTGTCTGGCACATCAATGGCAAATTCTCCATGTGTCAGCTTTCCGTTATGTAAACGCCCTTTGAAGAGGTTGACATTACCTAAGAAATCATAGACAAATGGACTTTTAGGGTGGGTGTAAACTTCATCTGGACTGCCAATTTGCTCAATTTTACCGTTGTTCATCACGACAATTCGATCAGCCACATCAAGCGCTTCCTCTTGGTCATGCGTCACAAAAATACTCGTTATTTGAAAATCATCATGTAGCTTTCGCAACCAACGCCGTAATTCCTTACGCACTTTAGCATCAAGTGCACCGAATGGTTCATCTAATAAAAGTACTTTAGGTTCGACAGCGAGAGCGCGAGCGAGTGCGACACGTTGACGTTGTCCACCAGATAGCTGAGTTGGATAACGATCCGAGAAATTTTCTAGTTTAACAAGTCGTAGTAATGTCATTACTTTATCGGTTATTTCTGCTTTGGATGGTCTTGTTTTACGTGGCCGTACTTTCAGCCCATAAGCTACATTATCAAAAACAGTCATATGGCGAAAAAGCGCATAATGTTGGAAAACAAAGCCTACATTACGTTCCTTTGGATGACGATTAGTAATCATTTGGCCGTCAAATAAAATTTCGCCAACATCGGAGGCTTCTAGTCCTGCAATCACACGTAGTAATGACGTTTTGCCAGAGCCAGAAGGACCGAGCAGTGCTACCAATTCACCAGATTGGATATCGATGGATACATCTTGTAGTGCTTGAAAGGAACCAAATTTCTTTGATACATTTTGTATTTGTATACTCAAGCAAGTATACCCCCTTTAAACTGATTTTGATTTCCAAGCAACAATATCTTTTATAATAAGCGTAATAATGGCTAGCACACTCATCAATGACGCAACAGCAAAGGCTGCTGAAAATTGATATTCATTGTATAAAATTTCGATATGAAGCGGCATTGTATTCGTCATGCCACGAATATGACCTGATACAACAGAAACAGCTCCGAATTCGCCAATTGCACGAGCATTACATAAAATCAAACCATAAAATAATCCCCATTTAATATTTGGTAATGTGACATACCAAAAGGTTTTAAAGCCATTAGCGCCGAGAGAAATAGAGGCTTCTTCTTCCGATGTCCCTTGTGCCTGCATTAATGGCACGAGCTCTCTTGCTACAAAGGGCAATGTGACAAAAATGGTAGCAAGCACAATGCCCGGCAAAGCAAAAACGATCTTAATATCATTGGCAAATAGCCAGTTCCCAAACAGACCTTGTGCACCGAATAGCAATATAAAAACTAAACCTGCGATAACTGGTGACACAGCAAAAGGTAGGTCAATCACTGTAAGTAATAGATTTTTTCCCTTGTAGTTAAATTTCGTTAGTGTCCAAGCTGCCATAATGCCGAAGATTGCATTTAAAGGAACTGCGATTGCCACTACTGTTAAGGTTAGTTTTATAGCAGCTAATGCATCTGGATGAGTAATTGCGTCAAAATAGACGTCTGCTCCTTTTTGAAAGGCTGTTATAAAAATTGATACGAGAGGAAGAACGATAAAACATGCTAAAAAAGCAAGCGCAATAAATGTTAATACATAACGAACAATGCGAGGCTCCTGTAGGGCAGCGGGCTTTGCCGTTGCAATGTGTGATTCAGGAGCAATAGGTTCGATTACCGTAGACTGATCCATAAATACCTCCTAATGTACAAAGCGACGATTTGCCAGCCACTGTATTAAATTAATGGTGAACAATAAGACAAATGATGTAATCAGCATGACGGCAGCAATAGACGTAGCGCCTGCATAGTCATATTGTTCAAGCTTTGTCATAATGATTAACGGTGTAATTTCCGTCTTCATCGGCATATTCCCAGCAATAAAGACAACTGATCCATATTCCCCTAGGGCACGTGCAAAGGCTAACGAAAAGCCTGTTAAAATGGCAGGTGCTAGTTCAGGGAAAATAATTTTTATGACTGTTTGGAGCCTTGTTGCTCCAAGACTTGCTGAGGCTTCTTCGACTTCAGTACTAATGTTTTGTAAAACAGGTTGCACAGTGCGCACTACAAAAGGAAGTCCAATAAAGGTTAGTGCAATAATGATACCAAGTGGTGTAAAAGCGATTTTAAAATCGAAAAATTGACCGATCCAACCATTCGGGGCATAAAGAGATGTTAAAGCAATTCCTGCTACTGCTGTAGGTAAAGCAAATGGTAAATCTACAAGACCGTCAATGATGCGCTTAAACGGAAAATGGTAACGCACGAGTACCCAAGCGATAATGGTGCCAAAGACAACATTAAGTAAACCAGCAGCTAGTGCTGTGCCGAAACTGAGCTTATAGGAGGCAACTGCACGAGGATCGGTTATAATTGTCACGAATTCAGCCCAACTCAAGGACATCGTCTGAATAAAAATCATTGCTAAAGGCAAGAGCACAAGCAAACTAACGTATAGCATTGTATAACCAAGAGAAAGATGGAAGCCGGGAATAACACGTGCCGGCTTCTTTTTTAATGTTAGGCTACTCATCATATGCCTCCTTATTGTGGAACGTAAATTTCATCGAACGTGCCACCGTCTTTAAAATGCTTCGACTGTGCTTCTGCCCAACCGCCAAAGTCTTCAATTGAAATGAGCTCAAGCTTTGGAAATTGATCTTGGTATTTTGCTAATATTTCTTCATTGCGTGGTCGATAGTAGTTTTTTGCAGCAATTTCTTGCCCAATATCGCTATATAAATGTTGTAAGTATGCTTCTGCCACTTCGCGCGTCCCTTTTTTATCTACAATTTTGTCAACAATTGCAACAGGAGGCTCTGCTAAAATACTCAATGAAGGTGTAACGATTTCAAATTCATCTTCCCCTAATTCATTGCGTGATAAATAAGCTTCATTTTCCCAAGCAATTAACACATCACCTATTTTTCGTTCAACAAACGTCGTCGTTGCGCCGCGAGCCCCAGAATCAAGTACCTCTACATTGCTATACAACGCCTTCATGAAATCCTTTATTTGCTTCTCGTCATTGTTATACAACTTTGCAGCAAATCCCCAGGCAGCTAAGTAATTCCAACGTGCACCGCCTGAAGTTTTTGGGTTTGGTGTGATGACTGATACATCATCTTTTGTTAAATCACTCCAGTCTTCTATAGCTTTTGGATTGCCTTTTCGTACTAAAAAAACAATTGTAGAAGTGTAGGGTGTAGAATTATTTTCAAATTCAGTTTGCCAGTCTTTGTTTAGCAGATCGCGAGCTTGGGCGATTTCATCAATATCATAGGCGAGTGCTAGTGTCACAACATCGGCCTCTTGACCATCAATGACCGCTCGCCCTTGTTTACCCGAGCCACCATGCGATTGATGAATCTTCACATCTTGACCTGTTTCGTCTTTCCACTTTGCGATAAAGTCTTTATTAAATTCATCATAAAGCTCCCGCGTTGGATCATAAGAAACATTTAGTAGCTCAACTGACTTTTTTGTGTCTTCCGTACTTGTATCGTTGTCTGTGGATGTGCTATTACATCCTGTTAACATTAAAGTTAAGCCAGATAAGAGTACAAATGATTGAAAAATATGCTTTCTTTTTTTCATCAAAAATCTCCCCTTTTTTCTCAAAAGAACACAAAAGACCATCTCTCAAAAAACGTGTACAAACACATTTTGAGTAGATGGCCTTCAGATCCTCTGATCAGCATTTTTGTTATTAATTAGCTTAGTACCACATTAAACATATATTTCCTATTAGTCAACAAGGAATTATGAAAAAAATTCTTTTTTTCAGATAATTAGCTGTTGTGCAGACGGTGAGTAGCAAAAGACAAATTATTTGAATAAAATTATTTGTAAATGCTGAGCGTGACATTCAAATGGGAGATAAAATGATACTGCTGAAATAAGTTTAGTTTTTTTATAAAACCTAGTTGACTGCTAGGTGTAATTTAGTATATATTTGGTAATAAGAAGTATGATTGCTAAATGAGGTACAAGATTACTAGTTTACAATCATCCATAAAAGCTGGCTAGTCAAACTAGAGGCGTTTTAACGAAGGCACAATGCAATTGTTGTGTCTGTTGTTAAAACGCCTTTTGCTATATCCGAAAATGTTTCGAGGGGGATTACATGTTAACGTATGCAACTTGGCAGGAGCCAACGGTTAATTTTGGAGTGGATGAATCCTTTAAAGGTGCAGTAGAGGTTTTACAATGGAGCTATGCACAATATGGCGATAACATCGTTTATGCCTGTAGCTTTGGTATAGAGGGAATCGTATTAATCGATCTTATCTCAAAGGTTAAGCCAAACGCTACTATCGTTTTTTTAGACACAGATGTCCATTTTAAAGAAACATATGAAACGATTGAACGCGTAAAGCAAAAATATCCACAGCTCAATATAATTTTGCAGAAACCTAAGCTTACACTTGATGAACAAAAGGCTCAATATGGAGATGAATTATGGAAGTCCAATCCTAATAAGTGCTGCGATATTCGAAAAATTAAGCCATTACATGAGGCATTATCAGGAGCTACAGCTTGGATTTCAGGTTTGCGCAGGGAACAATCCCCGACACGACAGCAGACGAATTTTATCAATCGTGATGATAAATTTAAGTCGATTAAAATTTGTCCGCTCATTCATTGGTCGTGGAAAGATGTATGGCGTTATGTTTCAAAGCATGATTTAACTTACAATCCGTTACACGATCAAGGCTATCCGAGCATTGGCTGTGAACACTGTACACAACCAGCCTTTACAATGGATGACCTACGCGCAGGCAGATGGCAAGGATCTGCTAAAACTGAATGTGGGCTACATGAATAGGGGCGTTTAAATTATGCTGGAATATATTGCAATAGCCATTAGTTTATTTTTTGCAATGAATATTGGTGCAAGTGGAGCAGCCGCTTCAATGGGTGTAGCCTACGGAGCGGGGGCAATTAAAAAAGCTTGGCATGCACTACTAATTTGTGCAGTAGGGGTTTTTGCAGGCGCGATTCTAGGTGGTGGGGAAGTTGTAAAGACAATAAGCTCAGGAATTATGCCACAAGAGTATATTACGGTGAAAATCGTCATGATTATATTAATTTCTGCCACAAGCTCATTGTTTCTTGCCAATCTATTAGGCATTCCATTATCGACAAGTGAAGTAACCGTAGGGGCAGTAGTCGGTGTAGGAATTGCCTATCGCGTGCTCTATGTCAAATCATTGCTTGTCATTATGTCCTTTTGGGTAATCGTTCCTCTAATAGCATTTGTCATTGCACTTGTATTTGGTAAGGTACTAAATAAATTTCAAGGAAAGGGATTATTAGCAAACCATCCGTTGTTAACAGTGCTACTCGTGCTTGCAGGGTTTTTTGAAGCCTTCTCAGCAGGTATGAACAATGTTGCTAATGCAGTTGGCCCACTTGTTGGTGCTGGGATGATAACTGTCTCAAATGGCATTTGGCTTGGGGGTGCATTTGTTGCTATAGGAGCGATGCTATTAGGAAAACGTGTACTCGAAACGAATGGGAAAAAAATTGTACGTTTTGAGAAAGCTGAGGGCATTCTAATTTCAAGTACAGGTGCATTGCTTGTCGGAATCAGTTCGCTGTTTGGATTACCCGTTCCGTTAACTCAAGTAACGTCCTCTTCTATCATAGGTATAGGAATGGCGAAAAGCGGAAAACAAATTTTTCATAAACATATCGTCAAAAAAATTATGTGTATTTGGATTGTTTCACCTATTTTTTCATTAGCGATTTCTTATAGTCTCATTCAGTTATTTATGAAGAAAGATTTATATGCGATTGTAATAATGGGAAGCGTCATAATCGGAACGCTTGGTGCAATTAGTTTAATGAGAACAATGCGTGAAGAGGAACGGTCAATTTACGATGCAGGTGAAGGCATTTAACTATAAAACATACTATTCAAATTAATTTAGGGGGAATAAAAATGACGCTACAACCACATGGCGGTACTTTAGTGCAAGCCTATAATCCACAGAAATCGGTAGTACATATTAAAAAGGAGATTGAATTGGATGCAATTGCGTTAAGTGATTTAGAGTTAATTGCAATCGGTGGATATAGCCCAATCGATGGTTTTTTAACTAAAAGTGATTATGAATCTGTCGTTGAACATACAAGATTAGCCTCTGGAATTGTGTGGAGTATTCCTATTACACTTCCTGTTAACACCGAAGCCGCAGCAACATTACAGCCAGGGGATGAAGCGAAATTAGTATATGGCAATGAAATTTATGGTGTCATTGATATCACTGATATATATGAGCCAGATAAACAAAAAGAGGCACTACTCATTTACGGTACACAGGATTTAGCGCATCCTGGTGTGAAAAAGCTCCATGAGCGGCATGCAATATATGTTGGAGGGAAAATTACATTAATAAAGCGTCTTGAGCAAAAATTCCCTACTTACTCATTCGATCCAAAGGAAACACGTCAGCTGTTTAAGGAAAAGGGATGGCAAACAATTGTGGGCTTCCAAACACGTAATCCTGTTCATCGTGCACATGAATATATCCAAAAGGCGGCATTAGAAACAATCGATGGCTTATTTTTAAATCCGTTAGTAGGTGAAACGAAGTCGGATGATGTATCAGCAGCTATACGTATGGAGAGCTATAAGGTTCTTTTAGAAAATTACTATCCTCAAAATCGTGTGCAATTAGGCGTCTTTCCAGCAGCAATGCGTTATGCAGGGCCAAAGGAAGCCATTTTTCATGCACTTGTGCGAAAAAATTACGGCTGCACCCATTTTATTGTAGGACGTGATCACGCTGGGGTAGGTGATTATTATGGAACATACGATGCACAAAAAATCTTTGAACAATTTACAGAAGATGAACTTGGTATTGTTCCTTTAAAGTTCGAACATAGCTTCTATTGCACTAAATGTGAAGGTATGGCTACAACAAAAACATGCCCGCATGATAGTGCATCACATGTTATTTTATCCGGTACGAAAGTGCGGGAAATGCTTCGGAATGGGGAAGTTCCTCCAAGTACATTTAGTCGTAAAGAGGTTGTCGATGTACTTATTAAAGGAATGCGTGAGGAGGTGTTAAAATGAGTTCCAATATCGTATGGCATGAGTCATCCATTACAAAAGAAGAACGTCGCACTCAAAACAAACATCAAAGCTTTATTTTATGGTTTACAGGGCTATCCGCTTCTGGGAAATCATCAGTAGCAAATGCCCTTGCCCGGGCCCTATTTGATCGAGGGAACCAGGCATTCGTACTGGATGGCGATAATGTACGACATGGTTTAAATAATGATTTAGGCTTTGACGAAGTAAGCCGTAAGGAAAATATAAGGCGTATCGGGGAAGTTTCCAAGCTTTTTGTGGAAGGCGGTCAAATTGTGCTCACGGCATTTATTTCACCTTATAGAGAAGATCGCCAAGTTGTTCGTAAGCTAGTGGAAGTGGGAGAATTTTTAGAAGTGTATGTGAGATGCTCCGTAGAAACATGTGAACAACGCGATCCAAAAGGTCTTTATAAAAAAGCGCGCAATGCTGAAATTGCTAATTTTACAGGTATTAGTGCGCCATACGAAGAACCTGAACATCCAGAATTTATTTTGGATACGGAGCGCTACTCTATTGAGGAATGTGTAGAGCAGTTAACGTCGTTTTTAACGGAAAAAGGCTATATTTAAAACTCGCCGGGAAAGTCCCCTAAATCGCCGATAAAACAGGGGGGAATCGCCGGAAAAGTCCCCAGAATCGCCAGTAAAACTAGAGAAATCGCCAGTAAAAGCCAGTGAATCGCCAGTAAACCTGCGTAAAGCAACCGCTGTAGCATCAACAGCATAACAAAAAAGTGTTAGATTGATTGCAGTCAATCTAACACTTTTTATTTTTGTCTCAGCCTCTTATTTGATACCTTGTTCTTTTTTCATTTTATCAATTTCAGGAGCTAGCTCGTCACGGACTGTTCCCTTCCAAGGTTTAACACCTGCTATATAGGACGAACGGGTCATGATATGTCCACCGACAGGGCCTGTAATAAAGAGAAACAATATACCGAGTAAAATACGAGGGTTAAAATGATCCTCAATAAGCCAAAAGTGAAAGAATACGCCAATCAATACACACATAACACCGAGTGTAGCACTTTTAGAAGCAGCATGTGCACGTGTATACAAATCAGGTAATCGAATTAGCCCTATAGCTGTTACGACGATAAATAGTACCCCGATAGAAATGAACAGAATAACTATAGTATTAGCGAGAATTGTCACGTTTAATGATATCTCCTTTCTCTATGAATTTAGAGAAAGCAACAGTACCGATGAACGATAAAATCGCTAACAATAATACAATTTCTAAAAAGAAGCTCGTTTCCACTAAAATTGAAAATAAAGCGATTAATGAAATTAGTGACACCCCTAAGGAATCTAGTGCTACAACGCGATCGGACGCGGATGGCCCTTTCACCATACGGAAAATCACGGCTATCATTGATAAGCAAATCACTACGATCGCTGCAATAATAAACGTCATCATGATTTACTCACCTCCAAAATGGCTTTTTCAAAAGAATCACGAATGGATGCAATAGCATCGTCTACATCACTAATATCAATAGCATGGACATACAATGTTTTTGCATCATCCGATACATGAACGACAACGGTTCCTGGTGTTAAAGTAATGAGACTCGATAACAATGTAATTTCCCAATCTTCTTTCAGGACAGTAGGGTAAGCAAAGAAGGCAGGTTGCATATCTAGCTTAGGCTTTAATACAACTTTCAGTACTTGAATATTTGCTAATATTAACTCCTTAAAGAAGAGGACAGTAAGTTTAATAATTGCCCATATACGGAATACATAGAGCCGTTTAAAAAAGAATCGTCTCATAATCACGAGCAATATAATACCGAGAATGAAGCCTACTATAAAGCCTGTTGCTGTATAGTTAGATGAAAGAAACATCCAAACGAAGGCAAGAGCAAAGTTTAAAATAATTTGAAATGCCATAGCTCTAATCCTCCTTCATTACAGCATCTATATAAATAGATGGGTCATTTAATAGTTTTGCAGCATCATCCATAAACGGTGTAATCCACTCTGAACCAACACCGTATGCTACTGTAATAAGCACTAATACGACAGTTGGCACAAAAAGGGTAGTGTATACTTTTTTATCGACAGTACCCGTTGTCGTTTTTTCCTCTCCCCAGAAGGCATAAAGGAAAATACGAATAACAGAAAGTAGAACAAGTAAAGATGAGGCTAAAATAAAAATACTACTCCACAAGCTACCAGCCTCAAAGCCCCCTTGAACTATTAACAACTTTCCAACAAAACCACTAAGTGGAGGAATCCCTGCTAGTCCAAAGGCAGCTATTAAATAAAACCAGCCTAGCACAGGGTACTTTTTCATAAGACCGCCCATTTTACGTAAATCTGATGTGCCTGTAATGTAGATTACAATACCAATCAGCATAAAGAGGGCTGCCTTTATAAGCATGTCATGGATTAAGTAGAACATCGCACCCTTTAACGCCACTTCATTCATTTGAGATACACCAAATAAAATGACACCTACTGCAATAACAATGTTATAGATAATAATGAGTTTGACATCGAAATAGGCAAGTGCCCCGATACAGCCTGCAATAATCGTTCCAATTGCTAGTATCATCAGCAAATGATGTGTATACGATAAATCATGTACGAAAAATAATGTGTATGTGCGTGTAATCGCGTAAACGCCAACTTTTGTTAGAAGTGCACCAAATAGTGTTAACACAGGAATCGGTGCAGCTGCATAAGAAGTTGGAAGCCAGAAGTAAAGCGGGAATATCGCCGCTTTTAATCCAAATACCATTAAAAACAATACAGCAATAACGGTTATGATACCTGGCTGATTAATCTCGCTAATTTTCACTGCAATGTCTGCCATATTTAATGTGCCTACAACTGAGTAAAGGAAAGCTACGGTAATAACAAACAATGCCGAAGATATGACATTAATTAAAATATATTTAATGGAGCCTTTAAGTTGTCCTTTTTCTCCACCTAGTACAATGAGTAAATATGACGCCATTAATAATACTTCAAAGAATACGAATAAGTTAAAAATATCCCCTGTCGTAAATGCGCCATTCACACCTGTTAAAATAAACATAATACCAGGGTAATAGAAAAAGCGTTCACGTTCCTTTGTAATAGAACCAAAGCCATACCAAACAACGAAGAATGCAATGAGTAATGTCGTTGTTACTAACAGTGCAGACATCATATCAGAAACCATTGTTATACCATAGGGTACAGGCCAATCTCCGAATGTAACTTTCTGCAGACCATCATTTTTTACTTTCAATAAGAGTGAAACGGCTGATATGAAAGCAAGTAGAATGCCTAATAAAGCAAACGTACGTTGATATTTTAAATTTTTTTGCCCAAACATTAATATCATGCCGAAGAAAAACGGAATGATGATTGGTAGTAAAAGGAAGTTATTCATCCTCATCACTTCCTCTCATTAAGCTAATATCATCTGTCTCTAGCTCCTGATATGAGCGATATGCAAGTACAAGGAAGAAAGCCGTTACCCCAAAGCTAATAACGATAGCTGTTAAAATTAAAGCTTGTGGTAAAGGATCAGCAAACGTTTTGGCACCTTCTTTTAAAACAGGAGGAGCCTCCCCTGTAAGTCCACCCATTGTTAAAATGAGTAAATGTGCACCGTGGCTTAGAAGCCCAGTACCGATAATAATGCGTAATAAGCTTTTCGATAATATTAAATAAACCGCTGCCATAAACAAAAAGCCAATGACAAACGCCATAATTATTTCCATTATTCATCCTCTCCAATCGTTTGAATAATGGTCATCGTAACGCCAACAACAACCAAGTAAACACCGCTGTCAAAAAGCATTGCAGTGTGTAAGGATTGCTTACCTAGAAGCGGTAGTTCGAAATAATCAAAGAAATGTGTGAAAAATGGTTTCCCCAAAAACATAGGGAATGCTGCTGTTGCAAGTGCCAATAATAAGCCCGTTGCAGTTAAATACGTATAGTTGATCGGTAAAACGTTGCGTACAGTGTTTAAATCAAAGGCAAGTACTAAGAGCACGATGGCACTGGATGTTAAAAGTCCTCCAACAAAGCCTCCACCTGGTGTATAATGACCAGCTAAAAAAATATGAATGGAGAAGAAGAAAATAATGAAGAATACAATTTTAGCTGTAAATTGTATTATCACATCATTTGTTTTCATGCGATTTCTCCTTTCTATTCATACGCAGCTTGATCATTGCTAAAATTGCCATTCCAGCAATACCTAACACTGTAATTTCAAATAATGTATCGAAGCCACGATAGTCTACTAAAATAACATTTACAATGTTCCCGCCACCCGCTAATGAATAGACGGTTTCTTCGTAATATTTTGAGATAGTCGGGACAAGCTTTTGAGAATGTGCCGATAAGGCTATAAGCGTCACCATCACACCAACTGCGATTGAAATAACCGCACGATTCAACTGAAAGCGCATGCGTTCCTCACGTTTGCCGAGCTTCGGAAGATGATAAAACGCCAATAAAAATAATGCGACAGAAATCGTTTCAATAACTAACTGTGTTAATGCTAAATCAGGTGCATTATAAATAACGAAAAATAATGCAACAGTGTATCCGACAGAGCCAAGTCCAATGATTGCTGTAAGACGTGACTTCGCAAAAATAGTAATCGTTGTGCCAATAATTAACACGACAATTAAAATTAATTGGTAAGATCGAATTGGGGCCGCACCTTCAAAGGATAATGAAAAGGCATCTTTGACAAATAAGGTCCCAATTGAAATAACAGCAATAGCACTAAACATGTACAGTAGATAGTGGCGCATAGAACCAGTCATATAAAGACGCGATACACGATTTAATCCGACGTCTAAACCAAGCATTGTTTTGTCATATGCATTATTAAGCGTAAAAGCGCGTGGGAATAGGTTATAGATGCTTTGCCATTTAGGTAAGGCCACAAATAGTAAGACGCCTATAATGACAATACCGATCGTCATGATTAATTCTGGTGTTAGACCCCCATGCCAGGCAGCCACGTGAATATTGATATCTTTAGGGACATCATATAAAAACGGCTGAATGGCTTGTACTGCAGGCTTTACAAACGTATCCCCAATTATATTAGGGATGAAGAAAATAATGACTACTAATGATGCTAAAATCATCGGTGATATTAGCATACCAATTGGAGCCTCATGTGGTTTATGAGCGTAAAGCTCTGGTTTATATTTTCCTGTAAATGTTCTAAATACAAAGTAGAAACTATAAATAAACGTAAAAATACTCGCTACCCAAGCAACGATAGGGAAAAGAACGCCCCATGTATCAAAACCAAAAAATTCAAAATTTTGAAGTGCTAACATAGCAGTTAAGAACATTTCCTTACTTAGGAAACCATTAAATGGAGGTAATCCTGCCATCGAGAAGCTGCCAATTGCCGCCACTGTAAAGCTAAGAGGCATAATGCTCATTAATCCCCCAAGTTTACGGATATCACGAGTACCTGTTTCATGATCGATAATCCCTGCTATCATAAATAAGCTACCTTTAAATGTTGCGTGGTTAATAAGGTGGAAAATGGCTGCAAAGGCCGCATATTTAAATACTGAATCAGCTGCACCGTTTACATGAAATGCAACTGCCCCAGCGCCTAGTAAGGACATAATTAATCCAAGCTGACTGACAGTAGAAAACGCTAGAATTCCTTTTAAATCGGTTTGCTTTACTGCAAAAAACGAACCCCAGAATAGCGTTAACAGACCTACTCCTGTAACAAGCCATACCCATAGCTCAGAAGCTGCAAAAATTGGTGTAAAGCGAGCAACTAAGTAAATTCCTGCTTTTACCATTGTTGCAGAGTGTAAATATGCGCTGACTGGTGTCGGTGCTTCCATTGCATCAGGTAACCAAATGTAGAATGGGAATTGTGCAGATTTTGTAAATGCGCCTAGGAGTAATAAAACGAGTGCCCATGTGAACAATGGATGTTGCACTAAGTTTGGTGCCATTGCAATAAGTTCACGAATTGAATATGTTCCACCCATTAAATAAAGAAGGATAAATCCTCCTAACATCATTAAGCCGCCGAAGACTGTAATCATCATGGATTTTAGTGCACCGAAGCGAGAAGCATCACGTGTGTACCAATAACCAATAAGTAGGAATGATGAAATCGACGTTAACTCCCAGAAGAAGTACAAAGTAATTAAATGGTCAGATTGTACAACACCGAGCATTGCGGTCATAAATAATAATAAGTAAACATAAAAATTATGTAGTTTTTCTTTATGTTTATCTAAGTAAAAAATGGAGTAAAGCACAACGAGCGAGCCAATTCCTGTAATGAGTAACGAAAATAGTAAGCTAAGTCCATCCAAATATGATACGACAGAAATATCGAGCGATGGAATCCAAGGTATTCCATCATAAAACACTTCTCCTTGGGCAACTCTCGCTATATAAGTAGCATAAATAACTGCGAGTGTTGCAGGTACTGCAAGAACAAACCAGCCTGTGTGAATATTTTTAACGCTTTTATATATAAAAGGCACAAATATTGCAGCAAGCATCGGGATGAAAATATAGAGTACTTGTAACAAAAAAATCCTCCTTTATGCAGGTAAGTGTAATAATTATAACGTACTTTCGTAGGGAATGCATATGGACTAACAGGATTTAACTTGGATAGCAGGAGAATTTTAGCTATATTATAAATAGGAAGTTATCAAAAAAAACAGAGGAAAAAATTTTTTATGAGGAACCCTTACATATATGGTTATTTACCATTAATTACAATTTTATTGTTTAGTTTAACGTTCGGCATGTATGCAGTAGGCGAAGCATTACAATTATTTCAAGCAATCGGTGTTTATTCAGGAATGCGTGAATTTTTATCGGATTTTGAATTACGGCTATTATTGCTTGTGGTATTTGCTGTTATTTTTTTTATGGCAATTTCTGCACTTAAATTAGTTGGAGAAACAATTCATGAACTAGGTATGTTGTTTTTTTCAAAAGATAATGAAGGGGCAGCAGTAAGCCAAGCACGTGGAGGCTATGTCATTCTATTTATTGGAGCTATGTGTTCTGTCTTTGCTATTCAATCCATTTATGCATTAGCAGGTATATTCGTATTAACGATTTTTGTCTATTTCATTTATCTTATTTATAAAATGAGCCTTTTTATGTCTATGGGTGGCACGATTGGATTACTAATATTTGAACTTTTCATGTGGACAATATTATTTTCGTTATTAGTTTATGTGATTTTAAAATTGTATAACGGTGTACTGGCAAGTCTACCTTTTGCGAAATAAAGAAAGTGCCAGTCACTCAAACAATTCTGAATTCTACCAGTGATATATTTTAATAGCCAAGTAAAAACCCACGTAACCTCTTACGGGAATACATGCAAAGTAAGCCACAACAAATCGCGCGAAAGCGATGGTTGCGGCTTACGAAGTGCCCGTTGAAAGCGAAGTGGGTTTTTACGCTATAAGAAGTCGTTATTTGCTAGGAAACTTTACTCTAGTAAAACATTAAATAGCTTGTGATGAATTTTATACGCTTCTAGTTTTTCCATTGGTTGAGGTTTATCATAGCCAAGCCAGACGGCAGCTGTATACTGATCATTTAAACCGGCTAGCCAATAATCGCGGTAATCATTTGTCGTGCCTGTTTTAGCACCAACATAGTTACTATTATTATAAACACCTTGTCCTGTACCATTTGTTACAACTTCTGTTAGTATCTCTCGCATATATTTTACCGTTTTGGGTGACCATATTTGATCACGTTCCGTATCCCAGCTATATAGTACAGTGCCATCATTTGCTGTCACCTTACGAATACTATGGGCAAGGACATATGAGCCGTCAATAAAGCTTGTGTAGGCATCTGCTAACTCCAGAGCCGTGACACCATATGTTAATCCACCTAATGATGCGGCATACGTATGATCCTTTGCAACGATGGAGCGGAAATGGAAGCGATCAAGGTAACTAAATGCCGTTTCGACTCCAACAGCATTAAAAAGGCGAAGAGCAGAAGTATTATAACTATTACGGAAAGCTGTTCGAATAGTCACTTCCCCATATTTATACCCCCCATAGTTTTGAGGGCAAAAAGAACCGACACAATAACTACCACCGTTCACGATGGAATCTGGCGTGTTTGTTGTCGTTTCAAAAAAAGGTGCATAGACAGCAAGTGGCTTAAATGCTGAACCTGGCTGTCTTGGTCCTTGAAAAGCTCGATGATAATCAAATTTCTCGTAATTTTTACCGGCATATAGACTGACGATTTCACGAGAGGTGTTATTAATTACAGCTCCTGCTGCTTGCAATTGGCCACTTCCTAATATAGCCGTCATTTGATCTTCATCATGATTCTGTTTAGTTGGATCAAGAGCCGTATAAATGGTTAAACCATTCTGGAACAAAGTATTGAGACGATTGTCTAGTTGTGCTTGAATCGATTTTTTTTCTTCTTCACTTTGCGTATTTTGAAGTCGATCCCTGTAGCCTTCTTTCTCGGCTACAAGCCAGCGTAGCTCTTGCAGTACGTAAGTGCTATACATAGGATAGCTTTGCATCTTATTTTTTACATTTAATATTACTGGTGCTGCTTTATAAGAAGCTGCATCTTCTTTTGTAATAGCACCACTCGCTGCTAGTGTGTCGAGTAGCCGTTCCTGTCTTGCCTTTGTTTCATCGAAATTTTTTAATGGATTATAAAGCGATGGATTGTTTGGAATAGCAGAAATAAAAGCTATTTCAGCAATCGTTAAATCTTGAATAGGTTTTTGAAAATAATAGGTCGCTGCACTTCCTATACCATATACTTGATTGCTAAAATAAGATTCATTTAAATACATAGTTAAAATAGCATCTTTATCGTATTTTTTTTCAAGCTCGTAGGCATAAAATAATTCCGTCAATTTTCGTTCGTACGTTTTTTCGTCAGATAAATAGCGCATTCGAACAAGCTGTTGGGTAATGGTACTGCCTCCTTGCGAAGTAGCATTGGCATTAGAGTTAGCGACAACAGCACGAATAATGGCACTAAGATCGAAACCGATATGATCATAAAAGTCGGCATCCTCACTAGCAATAAAAATTTCCTGGGCAATTTGCGGAATTTCTTGCAGTGTTAAAGGCTGTCTCCATTCGACATATTCTTCACTAAAGGCTTGATCATCTTGATCTATTAATGTGACGGGAAGCTGAACCTGTACTTCAGGTACATTAATCGTTTCCTCAATTTGTTGTTCATGGGCTTGGGCAGTTTTTAACTCTGTTCGTATATTCGTACTAATCCACCAAATGGTAGGTAAACATAGAGTAATAATAATAAAACCAAAAACTTTTTTCATAAATGCCTCCAACTTTGAAAATAAGTCTTTCAACAGAATAGCATATTTTGGATGTATTCCAAATACTCGTTGAGACCTATTTACACAATACGAAACAATAAAAAGAATTAGCAAAGATAGCCCGTTTCTTCCATCATCATTTTGGGTTATACTACCATAGGTATCAAACAGAAGTTTCTTCGTTTTCAAAAATATAATTGGCTGAACGATTGTAAAATTACAAAATTCGTCAATACTTAGGTGGAGAAAACGGCTAGGAAGTATGTTAGACTAATATGAGGTCAGGAATGATCTAGGATGATCATTTCATTGAAACTGAAATTTTACATTTAAAGGAGAGACTCCAATGTTTCCACAATTAACAACAGAAGTACAAGAAGGCGAAGTACTAGTAGAAATGAAAACAACTTTAGGTGCGCTAAAAATTAAATTATTTCCAAAACAAGCACCAAAAACAGTTGAAAATTTCTTAGGGCATGCAAAATCAGGTTATTACGATGGAATCATTTTCCACCGTGTTATTCAAGATTTCATGATTCAAGGCGGTGACCCAACTGGTACTGGTATGGGCGGTGAGTCAATTTGGGGTAACTCATTTGAAGATGAGTTTTCTGATGAATTATTCAACCTACGTGGTGCACTTTCAATGGCTAACGCTGGTCCAAACACAAACGGTTCTCAATTCTTTATCGTACAAATGAAGCACCTTCCAAGTGATATGCTACGCCAACTTCAAGGTGCTGGTTTCCCAGAAGAAATTATTGAAGCATATGCACAAAACGGTGGAACACCATGGTTAGACCATAAACACTCTGTATTCGGTCATGTTGTAGAGGGTATGGACATCGTTGATAAAATTGCTGATGTAGCAAAAGATAACCGCGATAAACCGCTTGAAGATGTTAAAATTGAGTCAATTACAGTTTTTGAATAATAATTGTAAGGACGTGTAGAAAATATGGAACATTTAATGTATCAATTTTTATATTTCCCTGAAGATAAAACAGCTTATATTCCAGCAGCTTTTGAATTTTTAATCATGCTTATTTTATGTATAGGTGTATTTATGATTTTCCGTAAAATCTCTAAAAAGCAGGAATTAAAATCTAAGGAAATCGAAACACGTATTTTAGCTGAACGAAATAGCACAAACAATCAACAAAATGTGTAAGTAAAGGCACTCTGCATAAGCATGTCTCAGACTATAGGCAAACTGGAAAAAATTTCGGTTTGTCTATAGTCTTTTTATATATAGATTAATACATAAATCACCCATGCATTCATATAGCGCAAAAAACCACTTCGCCTTACACTGTGTGCTGTTCCCGCAGGAGACTACGTGGTTTTTTTGGGGGGTGAAAAATTCAGAATTGTTTGAGTGCCTGACACTTAAATGACAAAGGCATCAAGAGCAAACTCTTGATGCCTTTTAGATTAAAAGTAATTATAGTGACAATGCTAGCTTAAAGCGAGCAACTGCATCTTTTACAGTATCAAATGAACAGGCTACGTTCATACGTAGGAAGCCACGGCCTTCTTCGCCATATTTTGAACCAGGCTCTAATGCAAGTTTTCCAACTTCAAGCAATTGCTTCATTAACTCTTTTTCATCCATTCCTAATTGACGACAATCAATCCACAGTAAGTATGTGCCTTGGGGCTTAGCAATGTGTATGCCAGGCAATTGCGTTAACTCAGTAATGACATAATCCATGTTATTAGAAATATAAAGAAGTAATTCTTCTAGCCACGGTAAACTTTCAGTGTAAGCTGCTTGCAGTGCAATAGGAGCAAAGCTGTTTAAGGAGCCTTGTCCACTCGCCATATTGACAGCCTCTAATTGAAGGCGTTTTTTCTTATCAGTAACAATGATATATGAGACTTGGATACCTGCAAGGTTAAATGTTTTTGTCGGTGCCATACACGTAATTACACGATCGATTTCATCACCTGCAATTTTTGCAAGGGGTGTATGCTTGGCACCATCTAACATTAAATCTGCGTGGATTTCATCTGAAATAATCAGAACGTCATACTTTGCACAAAGACGAATAATCTCTTTTAGTGTGGCTTCGTCCCATACATAACCACCTGGATTATGAGGGTTACACAATATGTAAGCTTTAATGTCTTGAGCAAGTGCTTGTTCGAATGCCTCAAAATCATAGACAAATGTCCCGTCTTGTTCTACTAACGGACAAGTTATCACTTCACGACCATTACTTTTTGGGATATTAAAAAATGGAGGATAGACAGGTGTTGAAATAAGTACCTTATCTCCTAAATTTGTCATTGCTGTTAGAATATTTGCTAATGCTGACACGACGCCGTGGCTAAAAGAAATAGAATCTTTTTCAATGTGCCAATTATAACGTTTATATTGCCAGTCTACGATCGACTGTTTTACTTCCTCACTTACAAAGCCATAGCCGAAGATTGCACCTTCAGCATGTTTTTGTAGTGCCTTTGAAACAGCTAATGGTGGAGCAAAGTCCATGTCTGCTATCCACATTGGTAATATTTCTGTAGTATCGTTTAGGCCATAAATTTTCTCCATTGCGTCCCATTTTACTGAGTTCGTATAGCGACGTTTTAAAGTTTGATCGAAAATAGACAAGCAAATCACTCTTTTCTTTTTTTTTTACTATGGTATCATACCTATTAAGATTAAAGGATAATAGGTGAGTATTTTGGAAAATATAAAAATGAATCGAGCAGCTGTACATCTGCTAGCGGAGTGGGATCCTTTCCACATCGGTGCTGAGAATTATGATACAGAAACAGCAGATGTTGTTGCAGCATTACAAGGTATTGATGACCCATCAGCACTTGCAAAGGTCATTCAAGAAACTTACGAGCACTCGTTTGAGCAATGGATTCCAATTGAAGATTGTGTTGCCATTTCATACAAACTAATTGCCATTAAGTTTGAAGCAAAATGCATTATTTAAACGACATATAATGTTTTTTTATTGGAAAGAGCGTATGGGGCGAGCATATATGCCACAAGATCTCTTTCCTTATAAAAGTGAGGTTGTCTTAAATACCTTAGACAACCTCATTTTCTTATTAAAACAATGGTAAAATCCCTTGAATGAAAATAAGGAAAATCGCAATTGGTGATACGTAGCGAATCAACAAGTACCAAATGTTAAACATAAGACTTGAGGAAGCAAGCTCTTTTCGGGAAATATCTTTTGTATAGTAATAGCCTGCAAAAATAGAAATCAGTAATGCACCAATTGGCATGCCGACACTATTTGTAATAAAGTCTACAAAATCAAAAATTGAGCGATCTAATATTTTTACGTCCGATAGAATTCCGAAAGATAAGGCACTCGGAATACCAAAGACGAAAATAATAATACCGCCAATCCATGCAATTTTTTTACGCTTTTCTGGCTTGTCTCCGATGGCGATAGCTACTACAATTTCTAACATAGAAATGGAAGAAGTCACCGTAGCAAACAGTAAAAGAATAAAGAAAATTGTTAGGAATAGACCACCGAGTGGTAATTGTTCAAAAACGGCAGGTAAAATAATAAAAACAAGCCCTGGACCTTGGTCAGGTGTATAGCCTAGTGCGAACACGGCTGGGAAAATAACTAAACCTGCAAGTAGCGAAATAATAATATTCATAGAGGCTACATTGATGGCTGAATTACCAATCTTTTCGGTTTTCGGGAGATATGAAGCGTACGTAATCATAACGGCAATACCAACACTTAGAGAAAAGAATGCTTGTCCAAGTGCTTTTAAAAATGTTTCAGCATTTAAGTAAGACCAGTCAGGTACAAACATAAATTTTACGCCTTCCATTGCACCATCAAGTGTTAAGGAACGGATAACTAACACAATGAAGAAAATGAATAATAGTGGCATCATCCACGTACTAGCCTTTTCAATCCCACCTTTAATGCCTCCCGACACAATGGCAATTGTTAAAAGTAAAAATAATCCTTGTACAAGAATAGCTTCAAATGGACTAGAGATGATTTTGCTAAATAAATCAGCGTAATTCCCTTCACTACCATTACTTGATAATTGGAAAGTCAATGAACGCCCTAAATAACTTAAAATCCAACCGCCAACTACACTATAGAAGGACAGTATTAAACCAGCAATAATCATGCCGCCCCATCCTATTAAAAACCATGGTTTTCCTGGCGCTTGCTCTTTGAACGACGTAACAGCATCTTTTTGCCCACGACGGCCAATCATAAATTCTGCAATTAACACCGGTAAGCCGATGAAAAATGTACATAAAATAAATAATAAAATAAATACACTTCCACCGTTCGTTCCCGCCATATATGGGAATTTCCAAATAGCTCCTAATCCAATGGCACTTCCGGCAGCAGCTAAAATAAAACCAATTTTTGATGTGAATTGATCTCTAGATGACACGAAAAATAAAGCCTCCTTATACTAAAGTTATATTTTACCGTAAAAACGACATAACACAAGTCAAATTTCTGAAAATTGATTATAGATACTTTTTTTCTAGCTACTTCTAAATGGGAATAAAAGCTTTCGTGCCACAGTGTAATCTTAACAGCGCAAAAGACCGATTCTATTGGATTTATCAGCGCAAAACTATGCGCTATAACCAAATCAGTTAAAATGTAACAATTAGGAAGAATAGGTCGTTACATATAAAAGGAGGGATAACGAGTGAATGAGTCCGAATTAATCGAACGAGCACAACATGGTGATAAAGAAGCCTATATTGAACTAATTCGCATCCATCAGCGAACAGTAGAAAAATTTGCCTTTCAATGTGGCGTACATAGTAGTGATTTGGCGGATGTTGCACAAGAAGTATTTGTTAAGCTGTACCGCTTTTTACATCAATTTAAGCAGGATCGTTTTACTACATGGCTTTATAAAGTCACGCTCAACGCTACGCGTGATTATTATCGCAGGGAGCAACGGGAGCAGGCAAAGGAGGAGCTGTTAAATGCACAGCCCCAACATCATAGTCCCTCGGCTGAAAAGCACGTATTAAATTTTGAAGAAGATCGATTATTGCACAATAACATTCAAGCATTGGATGAAAAATATCGCTATCCACTTGTCTTGTTTTACTTTCATGAGTTGAAGTATGAGGAAATTGCAGAGGTACTTGGTATTTCATTGTCGGCGGTCAAAGTGCGAATTTTACGCGCAAAGGAAAAGCTCAAAGTCTCTTTGACACAGGATGGGAGTGTTGAAAATGGATGACAAACAATTTGACAAACGTATGGCATTATTAAAAAAATCATACGACCGAATGGAACAAAAATTAAATCCTGCTGATGTTTTCAAGCAAATTGAAGAAGAAGAAGCACTCACAAAGCAAACGATTACCACTCAAAAGAAGTCCTCCCCGAAATGGCAAAAGCCAGCAGTGTGGCTAGCGAGTATTGCAAGCGTATTACTAGTTGGTTTTTTAGTGACGCTCTATACAATGAAACAGCAAGAAAATACCCAAACGGAAGCCCTGCAAAATATTCCTTTAAAAGAGGCTGAAGAGAACGATGCAGTCGACTATATAACGAAAAAATATAATAGTCGAAAAGAGGATATTAGAAGAGAATTAAAAGTTTCGAAAGATGAACTGCAAGCATTTGAATTTATTCAAACAGCAGATACAATGTTAGATTTTTATATAGCAAATAATTTGCATTCGTCATCAATTGATAGTGATAGTGCACAAAATGTAGATGAATACGTTTTATATTTTTTAATGACTCCTAAAAGGGCTATAGAGTCGATAAAAACATATAACAATTTAACTTTTGATGAATCGTATGAGGTTTATATCCAATACGTTATTTCTGTAGAAGAGTTGGAAAATTTTTATAGCAAGCTACTTGAACCTTACCAATCACTACTGAAGAATGCTGATGATAAGCAATATACATCTGATTTAAAAGCCATTATTGAAGCGGCAAACAATCAATATATGGAGCTGAAAATGGATGAAAAAGGCTCGTTTTATTTTAAAGCGAATCCGGTAGATGGAGAGTTTGCACCAGCTTATATAAATCAATTACATCCGGATGTTTTTGGGTATTTTGAATATTTAAAAACGGGTTATTTATTATTAGCGGATGATTTACGTTATTCACGAGAAGAAACAGCAAAATCGCTTAAAATAATGGAACGTTCGTTACTTGCAGATGTCAATGCCGGTTCGCCCAATTACAAACTATTACAAGAAACCTTTAAAAATACGTGGGTGGCATTATTGCAAGGTACTAAAAAATATCCTGTCCTAGCGGAAGATGGGCAAGCTGATAAGAAATATATAACATTTTTACAGGAAGTAGCCTCGGGTAAGTATGGTGAGGTCATGAAAAAGAAAGCAGCTAATATCTTTAAGGAATTCCAGCAAAATAATCATTCTGAAACACTAGCGCAACTGGCTTCCTATGATATATGGACAATACTTTTACAGACACGGGAAGAAACAGCAGGTTATATTAACGATAGTGATTTTAGTGTGATTGATATGGATGATTCTCGCATAGCGCAAATTAAGGGAATATATGAGCAGTATAAAAAACAAAATGATGTTTTAAATCAACTTCGACCGATAAATATTGCTTCGCTATACTTATATGCCATATCCATTGGTGATGAATCGCTGCAAAAAACTTTATTAATGCCAGATGCAGATGCTGATATGAATACGAGTATGTTATTACAAACAATGAAAAGTTTAGACATATTTAGTCAGCTAGGTGAATACGATGGGATTTATCCAATTGTAGCTGCTCGCGTTGCAATCAGTGAACAGGATAAGTACGGAAGGCAATTCCTAATAAAATTTTCGAAACAAGAGGAAGGCTATTATCGTATTACAGAGATCATTGATTAGTGGGACGAATTTTTGCTCCAGATATTGACGTATGTTATAATTTAACGTGATATATACGTAGCAAACATATAGAAAGTGGGCAAAGGTTATGGCAAAAAAATATGAATTAGGAGACGTATTGACCGGAAAAGTTACAGGTATTCAACCGTACGGTGCATTTGTAGCACTTGATGACGATACACAAGGGCTCGTGCATATTTCTGAAATTACGTACGGCTTTGTAAAAGACGTCAGTGAGTTTTTATCAGTAGGGCAAGAGGTTGAAGTGAAGGTACTTGAAATCGATGAAGCGGCCGAAAAAATTAGTTTATCGATCCGAGCCTTACAAGAGCGCCCAGCAGCAATAAGAAAAAAAGATGCACCACCACGGAAATCTCTACAGGATCGTGTAGATGAATCCGATGCAAACGGCTTTAATTCCCTAAAAGATAAACTACAGGACTGGATCGAGCAGTCAGGACATTAAAAAACGAGGATGCTTCCATGTGAAGGCATCCTCGTTTTTTTTTATAACCATTTTAAGAATTAAGATTAGTCCTTTTTCATCTTCCGTATGCGATACTGCAAGTTTTGGCGGCTCATGCCAAGCGCACCAGCAGCCTTTGTTATATTACCCTCATATAGATTTAAGACATTTTGCACATAATAGGATTCGGCTTCCCGTAAATAAGCATCAAGCGGCATGACATCATTTTGCTGTTGGAACATAAAAAATTCAGGTTCGCGTTCAGTTGTGTCTTGGCTCTGCACCTTAAATCGAAAATGAACAGGGAGTAAATCGAACGTAACAGTCGATTCAGTTGTCATAAATGAGACGATTTCATCAAGCAAGAGTTCAAGTTCTTTTAGATTCCCTGGCCAATCATACTGTAAGAATAATGCTTGGACATCAGGTGCTAGTTCTGTTACGTTTGATGCAAATCGCTCACGATGGCGACTGAAATAATCATCAACAAACGGTAAAATATCTTCTTTTCGGTCTGTTAAATTTGGAATGGTGATGGACATTGTTGCAAAGAAATAATACAAAGATTTTAAAAGCTTTTTCTCCGCTATAAGTGTAATTGGATCGCTACCAACACTGCCAATCAGCATATATTTTGATTGTGGAAGCGACTGTAATAATTCTAGTAATTGCTCCTGAACATGTAGACTTAAAAAATCAATGCGTTCAAAGAAAAATGTATATGCTTTGTCATCCTGTAAAAGCTCTTGCATTTTATCTAGCACTGATTTCGCTGAACGTCGACTAAATAGTGTAACAAAAGCTTCAGTATCAGATGAAGCAGCATGATGAATACTTTCTGCAACCAAATCCTTTCCTGTACCAGACTCCCCGATGAGTAATATAGGTAATTTTACCGCGGCAGCTTTTTTAGCATTAACGATAACTTGTTGCATCGTCTCTGAAACGGCCGTAATCATATCAAATGTTAGAGGCTCACCATATCGACGGAGAGGTTGATACACTAATTTTTCTAAAGATGTTATATCACGTGCAAATTCAATTGCACCGATTAGTTGATTGTTTTTAAAAAGCGGAAATGTATCGTTAATCGTTGTAATTTCATGACCATTTTTATTCCAATAGGTTTGTTTCACATTCATTTCTTGTAAGCCTGTTTGTAATACCCGCATCAAAGTACTTTCATGTTGACGGAAGGAAAACAACTCAATAATTGAACGATCTGCTAATTCATCAAAATGAAATCCTTCAATTTCTTTCATTTTTGAATTATAGATAATTGTTTTACCTGTTACGTCAATCGCATGTATACCAACGGATACATTAGTTGCAATAAACTCATAAAAAGGTAATAAGGGTTCAGAATTTTTCATAAAATGTGCACCTCAAAAATTTTTTACTTGAAATATGCAACGAAATTTTGCATTATAATAAGTGTAAGAATATTTTATACGCAAAAATATTTTGCGTCAATGTTTTTTGCACACTAAATTTTTACAGCTCACAAAAGGAGGATATAGTATGATTCCATACAAACACGAACCATTTACAGATTTTTCTCAAGAGGCAAACTACAACGCTTATTTAGAGGCATTAAATAAAGTTGAAGGCTATTTAGGTCAAGACTATCCACTAATTATTGGCGGAGAACGTATTACAACAGAAGATAAAATTGTTTCATATAACCCAGCAAAGAAAACAGAAGTAATTGGACGCGTTTCAAAAGCAAGCAGAGAATTAGCTGAAAAAGCTATGCAAGCAGCAGATGAAACATTTAAAACTTGGAAAAAAGTTGACCCAGCTATTCGTGCTGACGTGTTATTCAAAGCAGCAGCAATTATCCGTCGCCGTAAACATGAATTCTCAGCACTTTTAACAAAAGAAGCTGGTAAACCTTGGAACGAAGCAGATGCTGATACAGCAGAAGCAATTGATTTCCTTGAATACTATGGTCGCCAAATGTTACGTATTAAAGACGGCCAACCAGTAGAAAGCCGTCCAGGCGAATACAATCGTTATGATTATATTCCATTAGGTATTGGTATTGTAATTTCACCATGGAACTTCCCATTCGCTATTATGGCTGGTACTACAGTAGCAGCTTTAGTAACAGGGAACACAGTATTATTAAAACCAGCTTCAACAACACCAGTTGTTGCTTATAAATTTATCGAAGTTTTAGAAGAAGCGGGATTACCTGCTGGTGCAGTTAACTATGTACCAGGTTCAGGTGCGGAAGTTGGGGATTACTTAGTAGATCATCCGAAAACACGCTTCATCAGCTTCACAGGTTCTCGTGATGTAGGCTTACGTATTAACCAACGTGCAGCAACACATAACGATGGTCAAATTTGGATTAAACGTGTTATCGCTGAAATGGGCGGTAAAGATACAATCGTTGTCGATAAAGAAGCAGATTTAGAGCTTGCAGCACAATCAATCGTAAAATCAGCTTTCGGCTTCTCAGGTCAAAAATGTTCAGCATGTTCTCGTGCAGTTATCGTAGAAGATGTATATGATACAGTTGTTAACCGTGTAGCTGAGCTTACAAATGCGTTAACAGTTGGTGACCCAGCTGACAACAGCAACTTCATGGCTACAGTAATTGACCAAGCAGCATTCAATAAAATTACTGAATACATTGAAATTGGTAAAGGAGAAGGTCGCCTTGTAGCAGGTGGTACAGCTGATGATTCAGTTGGTTACTTCGTCAATCCAACAGTATTCGCTGACGTAGATCGTTCTGCTCGTATCATGAAAGAAGAAATTTTCGGACCAGTTGTAGCAATTGCAAAAGCAAAAGATTTCGATGAAGCAATTGAAATTGCAAACGACACAGAATACGGCTTAACAGGTGCAGTTATTACTAACAACCGTATGAACTTAGAAAAAGCTCGTGAAGACTTCCATGTTGGTAACTTATACTTCAACCGTGGTTGTACAGGTGCTATCGTTGGTTACCAACCATTTGGTGGCTTCAACATGTCAGGTACTGACTCAAAAGCTGGTGGCCCTGACTACCTACAACTTCATATGCAAGCAAAAACAACTTCAGAAATGCTTTAATTTTTACTGATTTGTGTGGCGCAAAACCACATGTTCAAAGATGGGCTGAAAGATGGGCTGTTTAAATAAGAAGAAAAAGCTAGCAAAGCCTCGTAGATTGTAAAACCTACGAGGCGTGCGGCTTAATTAATAGGTGAACAATTTTTTTCTTTTGTTTCTATTAAATAGCTCTTTTATCAGATCTTATAAACCGTCCTATCTTTATAGATTTACATTTTAGTTAGTAGGGAGAGAATGCTATATGTCAAAATCACAACAAGTTATTGAACAAACACAAAATTACGGTGCTGCAAACTATCATCCACTGCCAATCGTTATTGCAGAGGCTGAAGGTGCTTGGGTTAAAGATCCAGAAGGAAACAAATACTTAGATATGTTATCAGCATATTCTGCAGTGAATCAGGGGCATCGCCATCCGAAAATTATCGCTGCATTAAAAGAACAAGCTGATAAAGTAACATTAACTTCTCGTGCATTTTACAGTGAAAATTTAGGTGAATGGTATGAGCTAGTAGGGAAATTAACAAACAAACAAATGGTTTTACCTATGAATACAGGTGCAGAAGCTGTAGAAACTGCATTTAAAGCTGCTCGTCGTTGGGCATATGATGTAAAAGGTGTAGAAGAAGGTAAAGCAGAGCTTATCGCTTGTAACGGGAACTTCCACGGACGTACGATGCTAGCTGTATCTTTATCATCTGACGAAGAATACCGCCGTGGTTTCGGACCGATGTTACCAAATATTAAACTTATTGATTACGGTAATTTAGAAGCATTAAAAGCTGCAATTACTCCAAATACAGCAGCATTTTTAATTGAGCCTATTCAAGGTGAAGCTGGTATTGTTATTCCACCAGAAGGCTTCTTAAAAGCTGCACGTGAATTATGCCGTGAAAATAATGTTTTATTTATTGCGGATGAAATTCAAGCTGGTTTAGCACGTACAGGTAAAATGTTTGCATGTGATTGGGAAGAAGTAGAGCCTGATATGTACATCTTAGGTAAAGCATTAGGTGGCGGTGTATTCCCAATTTCTTGTGTCGCTGCTAATCGTGAAATTTTAGGTGTCTTCAATCCAGGTTCTCACGGTTCAACTTTCGGAGGAAATCCTTTAGCATGTGCTGTTTCTATCGCATCTATTAAAGTACTATTAGATGAAAAATTAGCAGAGCGCTCACAACAACTTGGTGAATATTTCAAAGGTAAATTACGTGAAATTAACAACCCGGTTATTAAAGACGTTCGTGGTCGTGGTTTATTCATCGGTATGGAACTAACAGAAGCTGCACGTCCGTATTGTGAAAAACTAAAAGAATTAGGTTTATTATGTAAAGAAACACATGATACTGTAATTCGTTTTGCTCCACCATTAGTTATTTCTCAAGAAGATTTAGATTGGTCTATTGCTCAAATTGAAAAAGTATTTAAACTTTAACAAAATGTTCACATTTTAATTCAGAAGTGTGTTACAATGATGCCGATATACAATCATTAAAAAAAACAAAGAGGCGATTTAAAATGTCTGAAAACTTAAATCTGTTCACATCAACTCAAGATGTTATTCAAGAAGCTCTTAATAAACTAGGCTATGACGAAGCAATGTATGAACTACTAAAAGAGCCGCTTCGTATGCTGCAAGTCCGCATTCCAGTTAAAATGGATGATGGAACTACAAAAGTATTTACTGGTTACCGTGCACAACATAATGATGCAGTAGGACCAACTAAAGGTGGAGTACGTTTCCATCCAGCTGTTTCCGAAGAGGAAGTTAAAGCGCTTTCAATGTGGATGACATTGAAATGTGGAATTGTAGATCTACCATACGGCGGAGGTAAAGGCGGTGTCATCTGTGACCCACGTCAAATGTCTATGGGCGAAATCGAACGTCTAAGCCGTGGTTATGTTCGCGCTGTTAGTCAAATCGTTGGGCCAACAAAAGATATTCCTGCTCCAGACGTATTTACGAATGCACAAATTATGGCATGGATGATGGATGAATACAGCCGTATGGACGAATTCAACTCTCCAGGTTTCATCACAGGTAAGCCACTTGTCCTTGGTGGTTCTCAAGGTCGTGACCGTGCAACTGCTCAAGGTGTAACAATCGTTATCGAAGAAGCTGCGAAAAAACGTGGTATCGACATTAAAGGTGCTCGCGTTGTAATCCAAGGTTTTGGTAACGCAGGTAGTTTCTTAGCTAAATTCATGAATGATTTAGGTGCTAAAGTAATTGGGATTTCAGATGCATATGGTGCACTTCATGATCCTGAAGGTTTAGATATCGACTACTTATTAGATCGTCGTGATAGCTTCGGAACAGTAACAACATTATTTGAAAATACAATTTCAAATAAAGATCTTTTAGAGCTTGATTGTGATATTTTAGTTCCAGCTGCAATTGAAAACCAAATCACTGCAGACAATGCGCATAATATTAAAGCAAACATTGTTGTTGAAGCAGCAAATGGTCCAACAACAGCAGAAGCGACTAAAATTTTAACAGAGCGAGGCATTTTACTTGTACCAGACGTATTAGCATCTGCTGGTGGTGTTACAGTTTCTTACTTCGAATGGGTACAAAATAACCAAGGTTATTACTGGACAGAAGAAGAAGTAGAAGAACGCCTTTACAAAAAAATGGTTGAAGCATTTGACAATGTATATACAACTGCTACTACACGTAATATCAATATGCGCTTGGCAGCATATATGGTTGGTGTACGCCGTACTGCAGAAGCATCTCGCTTCCGTGGCTGGGTTTAATTAATAATAGATAATTAATAAAAAGACATTCCTAATTAGGGATGTCTTTTTTTGGTCTGCCATTGGTTTACGCTACGGGCTGGACTAACCGTTGCAAGCTGCAATCCTAATTGTTTGAGTGACTGGCACTAAGTAGTCGGCTTCTTAAATGTAAAAATCCTCTACGCTTTCCTTGGCATAGTGTAAGCAACAACCCTCGCTGTCGCGCGGTTTGTTGCTTCTTACAACTTATGCAGTTCCCGCAGAAGTCTAAGTGGATTTTTACTTGGATAGTCATAAAATGCATGATTAGCCTGGTGAATTGTTTGAGTGCCTGGTACCCGTCCCCACTCTCCGCTCCAAACAACTGAATAATAAGCATCAAGGCAAAATACCTGATGCCATTAGTTGACACTCTGTTATTTGGGAAGTTTTATTTTTTTGTTAAATGCTTGCGGACATGCTTTTGGGAATAAATTTTTTTAAGGTTAAAATTTCTTCTATGTTTTGCATTTTTAGGTTTATATCTTTGCTTTCTTCATTGTAATTATGAGAAAATCCAACTAGAAAGGGGCGAATTTAATGGATTCATTTACATTTTATAACCCAGTGAAATTACACTTTGGTGAAGATGCACTGGAAAAATTACCAAAAGAGTTAGAGCAATATGGTAGCAAGGTGCTAGTAGTTTATGGTGGGGGAAGTATAAAGAGTAACGGCGTGTACAACGCTGTTATTGAAAAACTACAACAAGCGGATAAAACGGTATTTGAATTGAGTGGCGTAGAGCCTAATCCACGTGTAGAAACAGCGCGAATTGGCATTGATATTTGTAAAAAAGAAGGTATTGATCTTGTTCTTGCTGTTGGTGGTGGCTCGGTCATTGACTGTTCTAAATTAATTGTAGCCGGTGCTAAATATGATGGCGACGCATGGGATATAGTTAAACGAAAAGTATTAATTCAAGATGCCTTACCACTTGGAACTGTTTTAACATTAGCTGCTACAGGCTCCGAAATGAATTCAGGCTCTGTTATTACTAATGCTGCAACGGAAGAAAAGTTAAGCTGGGGTAGTCCTGCTACGTTCCCTAAATTTTCTATTTTAAATCCAGCTTACACAGTATCAGTACCGAAAAACCATACAGTTTACGGTATGGTTGATATGATGTCTCATGTTTTGGAGCAATATTTCCACAACACGACGAATACGCCAGTTACAGATGAAATGTGTGAGGGTGTTTTACGAACTGTTATGACGACAGCACCTAAATTACTAAAAGATTTAGAGGATATTTCATTGCGTGAAACAATATTGCTAGCAGGGACGATTGGTTTAAACGGTTTCCTATCAATCGGCTCTCGTGGAGATTGGGCATCACATAATATCGAACATGCTGTTTCAGCAATTTACGATATTCCGCATGCTGGTGGTTTAGCAATTTTACAACCTCATTGGATGCGCTTAAATGTGCCAGTAAATCCAGAACGTTTTGCAGGTTTAGCAACTCGTGTTTTCGGTGTTGATACGACAGGAAAAACGGCAGAAGAAATTGCTTATGAAGGAATTGATCGTTTATCTGCTTTTTGGACTTCCTTGGATGCACCAAGCCGTCTAGCTGATTATGATATTGATGATTCGAAATTCAATCAAATCATTGAACATGCAATGCAAAATGGACCTTTTGGTAACTTTAATAAGCTACAGGAAGATGATGTTCGTACAATTTTACAAAACGCGTTATAGGTACATGAAAAAAAGCCAATTGCCTGCGTAGGCAATTGGCTTTTCTTCTATTGTTTGTTATAGGCGGTTGATGGTCGTTCGCCGACGTGTACCCAGTTTGCTTTACCGTCATCTTCATCAAATAAAATGGCTACTTTGGAGACACCCTTTTGACTTAGAATAACTTCTGTTAAATGATCACGGACATCATCTAGAAATGCAAGTGATAAATTAGCATCAGCTTCAGCGACTAATTCAACGTGTAAAAATTCGCCTTCTTTTACAACCTCTAAGCGTACAATATCTTTAATGTTAGGATCATCCATAACGAGATGAGCGATATGATTGAGCATTTCTTCATCTGTTTCACCAATAACGCCACGTGCATTATCTAAGAATACCTTTCCAACTACGTAAAACATCATACAGCCAATAATGATTGATACAAGTCCTTCGATTCTCGTCCAACCTGTAAAATGTGCAATTAAGATAGCGACAAAGGCTAAAACATTACCACCTGTTGCTACTAAATCTTCCATAAAGACTAATTTTGTCGCAGGTTTTGCACGATTCAAAAATCCGAATGCTTTTGGAATAGACATCATACCAGCTTTTTCTTGCCCTGCTTCGTGAAGTACCTCTACTGCTGCTTTTGCCAGAACTGTTCCTTCTAACACAATCCCGACCAATAAAACGCCAAGTGCTATTAACATTCCTTTTGATTCACCTGAAGGATGCATAAAATGATGCCAGCCTTCTTTTATAGTCTCGTAAGAAAGGATAGCTACAATAATAACGGCAAACAAGCATACTAGATTGACAATTCGACCAAAGCCTCCAGGGAATTTTTTTGTAGGAGCTTTTTTGGATAGCGCTGAACCAACATATACAAATAGTTGGTTTGCAGCATCTCCTAGTGAATGCATCATTTCGGCAAACATTGCGACATTACCTGTAAAGAAGAAGGCAATCCCTTTTATAATACCTAAAAATGCATTTACAACTGCAGCCATTAATGAAGGTTTATTACCTTCCTTGAGTAGTTTCAATATTTCTGTCATTAGAGAATCCTCCAGCTAGTTTAAAATTTCCATTTCGATTTTTTCAATATAAGGTAAGGTACGTAATGAACGATAAAACGACAGTAAGTTATCTGAGACAATTAACGATAAACGGAAATCTAATTCGTGTAACACCTGATTATTGCCTAAAGGAATGTCTTTTATACGAATGTTTTCAATCACAATATTGCTGTCTTTTAAAAATAGAAGGAACGATTCTGTATTACCATCGTCATCAATCTGAATTTTTAACGATACTTCTCGCATACGAATTCTCTTTGGTCCAATTTTCATAAGAAATGGAGACAATACTTCGATGCCGAAAACAATAATAATAACAGCCAGTGTAGCATCCATATAAAAGCCTGCACCAACAGCAATCCCGATACCAGCAGCTCCCCAAATCATTGCGGCAGTAGTTAAACCCGAAATGCTATCATTACCACGTCTTAAAATGACTCCTGCTCCAAGAAATCCGATGCCGCTTACTACTTGGGCTGCCAGACGTAGAGGATCCATAGTTATGTTAATATCTGCTCTTGGAGGTGTTGAGTATGCGGTCTCAATCGAGATAATTGTAAGTAAGCAGCTGAATGTAGCAATAACTAAACTGGTCTTTAATCCGACAGGTTTCTTTTTTAATTCCCTTTCAATTCCGATTACTAAACTTAATGTGGCTGCAATCACTAATTTTATGCCAACTTCATATGTAATCATATTCTCCAATAATGTTTCCAAACGCACCCCTCCATTAATATTTCGTATTGCTAAGAGATATGCAAGCTGTCATTATTATATGTACATTACTTTTTTGTATTGTACATCATGGAAGTTATGATGTATAAGCTTTTTTTTGGAGGTCGATTTCAATGAATGAACCAAAGATTCATCCGTATATCCCAATTTTTATTGGCGTTATTTCAGTTTCTTTATCAGCCATCTTTGTAAAATTAGCAAATGCGGAGTCAGGTGTTATTGCTTTTTATCGTATGTTGTTTTCTGTCATAATCATGGCACCGTTATTTTTCATGAAATATACAAAAGAATTAAAGCATCTATCTAACAGAGATTGGCTTTTTTCTTCAATTGCGGGGGTATTTTTAGCATTTCACTTTATTTTGTGGTTTGAATCATTAAATTACACATCTGTTGCAAGTTCAACTGTACTAGTGACACTTCAACCAATTTTTGCATTTGTTGGTACATACTTTTTCTTTAAAGAGGCTATTACTTTAAAAACCATTTTTGCTGGAGTAATTGCTATAGTTGGAAGTGTATTAATAAGCTGGGGAGATTTTAAGCTTAGTGGATCTGCATTCTATGGGGATATGCTTGCATTAATTGCTTGTGCACTTATTACAACTTATCTTTTATTTGGCCAGGATGTACGAAAACGACTTTCACTTGTGACATATACAATGATAGTTTACGTAGTAAGCACGATTACGTTGTTTTTCTATGTACTAATTAAAGGGGAATCATTCGGTCCTTACGCTTCAATGGATTGGATATGGTTTATTTTATTAGCCATTGTTCCAAATTTGTTAGGCCATACTTTATTTAATTGGTCTATTAAATATGTTAGTACGAATGTTGTATCAATTGCTATTCTATTCGAACCAATTGGAGCGGCTGTTTTAGCTCTTATTATTTTTAAAGAGTATTTAATCGCAACACAAATTATCGGTGGATTAGTTGTAATAGTGGGGATTCTATTATTTGTCGTGGACGACAAAAAGATTTTAAAGTTTTTTAAGAAAAAGGCTTGATTTTTATATTGCAATATTATATATTATTACTTGTCCTTAACAAGAAGGACAGCTTGAAAATAACAATTTCAAAAAAGTTGTTGACTTCTTGTTGATAACGAGCTATACTAATAAAGTCGCTAAAAACAAGCGATAACAAAATGAACCTTGAAAACTGAACAAGCAAAACGTAATCAATATAGTTTTTACTAACTAACATATGTTAGTGAACGAAACAAAATTTTGGACATCAAAATTGATGCCAGCAAAACAATTTGAGCTAATCAAATTTCTTTTATGGAGAGTTTGATCCTGGCTCAGGACGAACGCTGGCGGCGTGCCTAATACATGCAAGTCGAGCGGACAGATAAGGAGCTTGCTCCTTTGACGTCAGCGGCGGACGGGTGAGTAACACGTGGGCAACCTACCCTATAGTTTGGGATAACTCCGGGAAACCGGGGCTAATACCGAATAATTTGTTGTCTCTCATGAGACAATTCTAAAAGACGGCATCTCGCTGTCGCTATAGGATGGGCCCGCGGCGCATTAGCTAGTTGGTGAGGTAACGGCTCACCAAGGCGACGATGCGTAGCCGACCTGAGAGGGTGATC
>NZ_JBIWBS010000003.1:0-274822 GCF_044761135.1 Lysinibacillus sp. NPDC097868
GGTCGTTACCTGCTACATCTGTGAATCCTGCTGCAGAAGCCACTGGTACGATCGCAGATGCTACTAATGTAGCCGTTGCTGCCGTCGCTACGAATTTTTTGTATTTCTTTGGTTGGTTAGCCATAGAAAAATTTCCTCCTCTAAGTTCAAAAATTATGTCTCTACTACATAGTTATGTAGTAAATAAACAACTACACATAAAAGTATAGTTGTATCCCTAAAAGTTGTCAATCATATTTTGGGAAAATTACTAATTCGTTTCCGGAAAATAGTGGACATCGAACTCTCTTTTACCATTGTCGGCTATCTGACGTTTTTTTTCAAGTGAAAATATGCAACTTTTCCAACAAAATCTAATTTTCTACTATTCCTTTGTTTATATTTTCTAGAATGATATAAAATAATGGATAATTAAGTTAATTGATAAAACGAAAAAAGCTCAAGCATATAAATGCTTGAGCTTTTTTCGCTTGGGCTACCAACCGTTGTTTCCTTGCAGGGAATTCTATTTATTTCATAGAGGAAATTCCTATACACCTACAGTCTAACACTTTCAATTTAAAACGACAATACCAATTTTTAAAAATTATTGACGTTTTTGCCTTGCCACTTCCAATAAGAAAAGTGGTAGTGCTATCTGACGCTTGATACGCTTAGGTTCTTTCATTAATCGGTAAAACCATTCAAGACCAAATTTTTGAAAAATTTCTGGAGCACGTTTCACTGTCCCCGCCAACACATCGAACGATCCACCAACTCCTTGATAAATCGTTGGGTGCAATCGGTCACGATTGGCATTAATCCAGTTTTCCTGTTTTGGGCTTCCCATCGCAACAAATAGTAAATCCGGTTGCGCTTCATTAATACGATCGATGACCTTCTGTTCGTCCTTTTCATAGCCATCCTGTACGCCGACTATTTTAATAGAAGGAAATAAAGATTCTAGCTTTGCTTTTGCTGCATCGGCAACACCAGGTTTGCCTCCATAAAGGAAGATTGGCTTGCTTCGTTTTGCCGCTTCTTCACAAAGCTTCATCATCATATCGACGCCAGTAACACGTTCACGAATTTGCCCTTTTTGAATTTTCGAAGCAAGAATAACACCAATACCATCCGGAATTTGAAATTCTGCTTCATTTAATAGCTTCTTTAGTGCTGGGTCTTCTTTTGCCTTGATAATTTTTTCTGGATTGATGGCAACAACGAGCGCTTTTTGTTTATTTTCAATGCGCTCAAATGCCATATCCATTAATTCATCGTAGCCTTCCGTATTGACGTTAATGCCAAGTACTGTTTCTTTCATCGGTTTTTCGCATCCCCTAGTAAGTGGAACTGGAAGCCAGCCTCTTGCCATTTCTCACGGTTTAAGCAGTTTTTCGTATCAAAGACGATTTTTGTTTTTACAGTGATGTCTGCTGCATCATATGCTTTGAACTCATTGTGATCTGTTAACACAACAATGATGTCTGCATCTTTTGTTGCTTCTTCTAAGCTTTGTGTTTGTGTAGCATGTTTGTTTTCTTTAATGTGTGGATCGTAAGAAATGACTTCTAATCCAAGGTTTTGTAGCTCATCGATCACGATTGTTGATGGGCTTTCACGCATATCATCAACATTTCCTTTGAAGGCTAGTCCAAGCACAGCCACTTTGCCACCTGCGATTTTGTTTTCATTTAAAATGGCCTGTGTTTTTTGTGCTGTAAATCTTGGCATGCTGTCATTTGTATTACGTGACATATGAATAATTTGTGCTTGTTCGCCACCTAGCTCAACTAAGAACCATGGGTCTACTGCTATACAATGTCCACCTACACCAGGACCTGGGAAGTGTACATTCACGCGTGGGTGATAGTTAGCAAATTTAATTGCTTCCCAAATGTTTACGTCTAATTTTTCAGCCATTTTTGCAAGCTCGTTAGCAAAAGCAATATTGACATCACGATATGTGTTTTCCATTACTTTTACTAATTCAGCTGTTGTTGCATCAGTTAAATGGATTGTGCCATTTACAAATGTTTGGTAAAGCTCTTTTGTCATTTGAGAAGATTTTTCATCAATCCCACCAACGATTCGGTCGTTGTTCACTAATTCTTCAAAAATACGACCAGGAATTACGCGCTCTGGTGAATGTGCTACAAATAAATCAACGCCGAACTCTAAGTTTGCTTTGATTAGCTCAGGTAGCATAATGTGCTCTACTGTTTTCGGTGGTACTGTCGATTCAAGAATTACTAAATTCCCTTTTTTCACATAAGGCACAATCGATGCCGTTGCTTGACGTACATATTCTAAATTCGCTGTATTGTCAGGGTTAATTGGCGATGGTACAGCCACAATGAAAACATCCGCTTCTTGTGGTGTTGTTGACGCTGTTAAGAATCCTTCATCTACTGCTTTATTTAGGCGTTCTTGTAAACCGTTTTCTTCAATATGAAGTTTTTTCTCTTGAATACTTTTTACTGCTGCCGGGTTTACGTCAACCCCATGTACTTTTATGCCGTGGTTGGCAAACATTACAGCCGTTGGTAATCCGATATAGCCAAGTCCAACGACACAAATTGATTTCGTCATTCTCTATTCTTCCTTCCGTTTCAAAAACGAGTAGTAAATTTTTATATGGTCAATAAAATGCATTTTCACATTTTTGTTCTGCATTATAGTATACATCTTTCAAGGGAAAGTGTGAATCAATTTGTTATTTTGCAGTATTTTCTGTGTACTATTTACATATTGTTGGGTTTATCGTAGCTTTTTGGAAGTGATTTGATTGGTTTATCGGCGATTTATTGCGGTCTATCGGCGATTCATCGAATTCTATCGGCGATTTCTTCTGTTTTATCGGCGATTTTGGGACTCCTAACGGCGATTCCAACAAGCTAGACAATTTGTACTTTGTATATTTCCCTGCATTACGCCATGTTTGTAAAGATTTTTGCAACAATCGTTTGGCGATGTACTCACTATCAATTTTCAAAAACTCCCGACAGTCCCTGTTCGTTATCGTATCTCCAACAAGCATGTAATAATCTTTTAGTGCTTGTACATGTGCATCGGTAGATTGATGCTGACAACTGTGACAAAACCAAGACCTTTTCTGCTTTTTCATTCCAAAGTGACCACAATTTTCGCAAAAAACGCCTCTTTGCAAAACATTGGGATCAATTTGATAATATCGGCAAAGCGGATAAGGCTTTCTGTATTGTAATTGTGACAAAATTATATTTGTTATTTCAGTCGTAGCTATCCCCTCATTTTTCACTATTAGCCTATGCAAATACATTGGGAGTTCTCTTCCCATTACTATCGGTAGCCCTTCTCCTTCACGATGTATTTCTACATTATTAAAAGGAAAAACAGTTGCTCCATATATCGGTATCACAATATCTTGCTTGCTAAGAAAATGGTGCATAGCCTGAATATACTGTTCCAGCTGAATTTCAGGATGCGTAAAAACTTGAATTTCTCCTGTATCTAAAGTACGAATTAACGGCGTGGGTCATTTTTGAAATGAACAGTACCGCGTATATTTTTAATTTCTAATATAATAATACCGCTTGATGTAATGACTAAAATGTCGATTTGCATGGGGAGTACCGTAGGAAGCATAACATTGTGGAAGATGTGACAGTCACTGAGCTGTGGCAAATTTTCTAGCTCTTTCAAAACATAATGTTCTGCAAAATCGCCCGCTTCCTTAATTTTCAGCTCCTGTTGTAAGGTTGTGAACCGCGGATGTGAAGGATGCAATCGTCGAACAAGCGCTTGAAATCCCAATGTCAGCGATGATGGAGCAAAAGGTTTAACAATCAATAGCTTCACTCCTTTTCTTTTAACTATAACAGCATAAAAGTTGTAAAAAAATAGGTTGTTGAAAATTAAAAATTTACTGTGGTTTACGGGGATTAAACTTGTTAAATCAAATGGTTTACCGGCGATTCGTGGGTTTCTATCGGCGATTCACCAACTTCTATCGGCGATATCTTCCACGTCATCGGCGATTCGTGCAATTCTATCGGCGATTCCATCTAAAACAAAAAACAATAAGGAATCTCCATTAGTATCGGGGATTCCTTATTGTTCCGCTTTCTAGCAATTTTAAAATTGATTGTGCCTGTTGCATGTGAAGTGCCAGTACATATTGGCTTGCTTGTAGCAAAATTTGTGATTTCACCATATTCATCATTTCCTTCGCAATATCAGCATCGCGAATTCGTGATTCCGCAGCAGTTAAGTTTTCTGCTGTATTCATGTTCGCATTATATGCATGCTCTAGTCGATTTTGCATTGCCCCTAGATTTGCACGTTCTGATGATACTCGCTTTAATGCCTCGTCCATCGTTGAAATTGCCTTGTTTGCATCATCACGTGTTGCAATGGATGTGGTATCGTCCAAACCTAGTGCCACCGAGCCCATATCTTTAATGAACAACTCAATGTTTTGACCAGCATTTGCCCCTACTTGAATTTTGATACCATTCGTTGCATGATCACCATTCAATAATGTCTTCGTATTAAATTCCGTATCCCTTGACAGTCGATGAATTTCTTTTTTAAGTTCTTGAAATTCCTTATCAAGGTTTTGACGATCACTATCGGTAAGCGTATCATTGGACGCTTGTACCGCTAGTTCTCGCATTCTTTGTATCATTGCATGCGTTTCATTAAGCGCACCTTCAGCTGTTTGCACAAGTGAAATTCCATCTTGTATATTTTTTGATGCCATATTCAATCCGCGGATTTGGGCACGCATTTTTTCAGATATCGCAAGACCTGCCGGATCATCGGCTGCACTGTTAATGCGGTAGCCCGAAGAAATTCGCAACATTGCCTTGCTCATTGCACTATAATGGTTATTCATATTATTTAATATCGACATTCCCGTAGCAGACCACTTTCCTAGCATCTCCCCACCCCCTTGCGAACAGTATTTTTATTTATATCGGTGTCAGCCAATCGCTTTTAAGTACTATTGGTAATAAATCCAAATAATTGAAGATAAAGAGATTTAAAACTCCATCAAATAAACTGTTAAAGCACCCGCTTCTTCTTCATGAAAAGTGGGTGCTCATTTGCTGTACCAAGTATTCAATTTTTGTTAACCTCCGAATTGTGTGCTCTTTTGATGTAATAGCTCAAAAAAGAGAGCTTCATTGTAATCTAATAATGCTTGATCTATTAAATAATCAATATTTCTGTGTTCAATTTCTGTAATAAGCTGTTCTATCTCACCAACAGTTGCGGAAGAGACAAGGGGTAACTGTGGTTTTGGTGTAGCGCTTTCAAGAATTGGCGTTAAATGTTCATGAACATTTGTAATGAGTAATAGTTGATAAAGTGGTAATCGAATAAAACGATTCCCTTTTTGGAAAACAAATACCTCAGATAAATTTTCGATTTGTTGTGTATGCAAGTTGATAATCATTTCTTTCCCTTCGATTGGAATGAAATGAAAAATCTCATTCTCTTTTAATATTGAGAAATATTGATAAGCAAATACGAGACGCAATTTATCTCCAGAAATTTTCGTGTAGAACGGCTTCATGTACTGAACCTGCATCATCCTTCATCCCTCCTCGTTATCTGATTATTCAGATTTTAACATAAATAAACGTTCTTGTTAACCATCTTATGTTCAATTTTTTTCTTTCTGATCATTCAGCTTATCATGTCCGCATTTTAATCGTATAATGGAAAGACAGTCTTTTTTCCTTAATACTACAGATGACATTTTATATCATCCAAATTAAAGCTAAAGTCATTGGCCAATGCAATTGAGAGGAGTGAGGTTATGGCTTTGTCTATTTCGCAACTAGCTAAGGAACATCAACAATTTATACTTGCTAAATTAAAAGAAGCTGAGCAGGATTTACATCCGTCCTCTAGCGAAGACGAGGAACTTATGCGTCGTGCAGTTTTTTCTGTACGTAACAAATCTATTGTATTTGATCGTTTTAATGGAGCAAGTTCTATATTATATGCAAGCGTACAGGATGTGAGACCTGCAACTGTAGAAATTGATTTTGCTCACGGGACTTTAAGCTGTAACTGTCCCCAACAAAAATGGTGTCGACATCAGGTTGGCGCACTACTTGCTCTCTATCAGTACTTTGATTCAGTACAAAACTGGTCTAGTGCTTGGCGCTCCCAAAAATCAGTGCAGTTAAAATCATTAGCTGATGAACGTAGCCCTGAAAGCTGGCAGTTGATGGTCGATGAAGTAATGAAACGTCTGTTACCGTCTGGTCGCATTTTAGAAGGCTACGGACTATCGGCAATTCGTTCTGACGCATTGGAGCGACTTCGCAAACATATGCCATTTGAACGTGAGTGGCAGCCAATCTATAAGCTATTTATAGAGCTGTCCATCTTTAATGTGATTTGGCGTCATTTAAACAATACACAGGGGCATTCATTAGACTCACCCTATATGAAATACTTTATCGATCAAAGTGTGCAATCCTTCGAAAGTATACTGACAGAATTAACGAATCGCTCTCGGCTTTTTGCAACCGATCCATTTTATGATGCGCTTCAGCAAATCGTCCGAAACTTTTTACTTGAACGCGAAGGGCTGTTTGCTAATCGACTGCAAATCTACATGCTGCTTTGGGCAGTGCTTTTTTATGAGAAGCCTAGACGCGAACAGGAGCTTATACTTATAAGCAACCTCGAAAATCTGTCACCCGAGATTTCTTTACAATCATTAAAGCTCATATTTTACGTGCTATTACAAAAAGAACAATTATTACAGGAAAGCATTGCACATGTTGCCTTACCACAGATGCAAGACTTGTTCGAATTAGCTACTTTTGCAAAGCGAGCTGGCGAGTCACATTCACAAGCATTAATTTTGCGCGCTATGCTCCCATTTGCCGAAGCTTTTTTACAAGAAACTGTGCCCGTCGTACAGCGAGCGCAATACGTGCGACAATTCCAACTTTTATATGAAGATATACAATTGACCGAGGAGGAAGAAACTACGTTATATAGTGCGTTCGGTGTATACGGATTACAGCCATATTCATTCTTCCTAATTCGAAAAGAGCGCTACCGTGAATGGGCGGCGTTACATCAGTTAAATGTTTCCTCATTTTCTTATTTGGAAATGTGTGGTCTAAAAGATGTGTTACACATAGCTCCTGCAGCCGTATTACCTTTGTATCATGTCTATGCAATGGCAGAGATTACACAAAAATCACGTATGAATTATAAGCAAGCTGTTCGTATATGGAAAAGTATGCGAAGCGCAGCAAAACGAGCAGGTAAAGTTGCTTATTTTGAAACATACATGCAAACAATCCGTGCAGAATATAAACGACTTCGCGCACTACAGGAAGAGATTGAGAAAGGAAACTTAGTATGATGACATTAAATGCTCCCTCTCCGTTTACGAAAAGACTACAGCTACGCATTGAATCAGCTCAGAATGGCAATTATACAGTGCAGGGCTTTACTGCAAGTGGTACCGCAATAGAGGTAGAGACACTTATTTCTTCATTATTTTTTACCTATGAGGCAAATACTTATGGCTTAATGACCAATCGTACAGAGCTTTCCATCGATATTTCTACTGCAGAACTACTCGATATCTTTTCTACGCGCTACAGTCACCCATTTATCCATTGGCAAGGGATTAATGCTGAAAGTAGTGCGATGATAGAACAAGCACAAAAATTACAGCAATACTGGCAAGAACCTTTACTTTGGTCACATGCAGTAATTGCAGATGATTTTTCTTCACTGTCCTTTTCTATAGAAGGTGAAGATACTGAATTACTTGAAATAGCCGTGCAACAAAAACTCGCTCACGCTGGATTACTTGTTTCTGATGTGCCTAAGCTACTCCCTTTTTTCGAACGTGGTGGTTGGCCGTTAGAGCAGGATCGCCAAGCTGGCGCTGTTACTGTTTCTCTACGTTTAAGTGAGCCTGAGGAAGATTCGGAAGTTTGGCTTTTGGAAACTGTTTTAAGTACGGTTTCAACAAAAAATTACTGGACACCCGCTGTTCGTAAAAAATTATTACCTTTAGTAGATGCATTACCGACTAAATGGCAGGCGTTTGCGCTTGAAATTAAACAACAACAAACACAGATTGTGGAGCTGCTATCAATTGAAGATTTACAACCTGATGTTTTTATTCATGTTACCCTAGACGATTTAGAGGTTCGCAAATTTTTACGAGAAGACTTAGCACGGCTACAGGCACTCGGTTTTGATGTTGTGCTACCAGCGTGGCTAAAAGATTTAAAACAATCAAAAATTCGCGTGCGTGTTAGCACAGGCAATATATCAACGAAAAAAGTTGCTGGGCTTGATGATATTTTGACGTTTAAATGGCAATTTTCAATGAATGGTGAATCGATATCAGCCGAGCAATTTAAAAAGCTGGTCGATGAAAAACGAGAATTCATTCGTATTGGTACAGAATGGTTCCGAGTAGATGCCAATTGGATGCAAGAAATGCGTGCTTTAATGCAACAGGCTGAAGATGAAAGTTGGACTGTTCGTGAGCTTTTATTCCGCGAGCTACCTGAAGATTTAGCTGCGCCTGAGGAAGAAGAAGATGCCGATGATGCAATGCGTGACGATCCACTTTTCGCCTTTGAGTTACAGCAATCTTTAAAATCTTATATGGAGCAGCTTCAGGAAAAGAAAGGTCTTCCACCAGTACCAGTACCCCTTTCATTAAATGCTAGCTTACGTCCTTATCAGCAAGAAGGTTTTGAATGGCTTATCTTTATGCGCGAACAAGGTTTTGGTGCCTGTCTAGCTGATGACATGGGACTTGGAAAAACCGTTCAGCTTATTTCTTATTTACTGCATGTCTATGAAACGACGGATGCCAAAGAGCCAACCATTATTATTTGTCCGACTTCAGTACTTGGTAACTGGCAAAAAGAGCTTGCCCGTTTTGCTCCATCGCTAGTCGTGCATACACATTATCAAGCAAATCGTACTAAAGAAGATGCATTTGTAAGATTTATCGAACAAGAAAAACCACATGTTATTTTATCTACTTATGGTACAGTGTCACAGGATGCAGAATTTTTACAAGAAATCAATTGGGCAACTGTTGTATTGGATGAAGCGCAAAATATAAAAAATATGCAGACATTGCAATCTCGTTCGATACGAAAATTACATGGTAGCCACCATATAGCTCTAACAGGTACACCTGTTGAAAATCGATTATCGGAACTTTGGGCTATTTTTGATTTTATTCATAAAGGTTATTTAGGAAGCTTTGGACGCTTTAACGAAGAATTTATATTACCTATTGAGCGTGATGAATCTGAGTCACATAAGCAAAAGCTACGAGCGAAAATTCAACCGTTTTTACTTCGCCGTACAAAGCGAGATCCAAATTTACAGCTTAACTTACCTGATAAGCAAGAGTCACATGCCTATTGCGCGTTAACCGCAGAACAAGCATCACTGTATGAAGGTTATATTTTAGAGACGCTTGATCAGCTAGAGCAACTAACAGGCTTTCAAAAGAAAGGCCGTGTCTTAAAGATGCTTAGTAAATTAAAGCAATTATGTAATCATCCTGCACTTTATTTAAAGGAACCTTTCGAGGATGCTGCAACGATGCTGACACGTTCCGTTAAGCTAGAGCGAATTGTAAACATGGCAGCTGAAATCGTGGACAATGGTGAACAATGTCTTATTTTCACACAATATATTGGAATGGGACAATTACTTCAGCATTGTTTCAGTGAAATTTATAATGTTGATGCACCATTTTTAACCGGTGCTATGCCTAAACAGCAACGAGACCGTTTAGTAGAGGCTTTTCAGGCAGGTGAATTCCCTATATTCATCCTCTCTTTAAAGGCTGGAGGAACAGGGCTGAACTTAACAGCTGCAAACCATGTATTGCATGCCGATCGTTGGTGGAACCCTGCTGTTGAAAATCAAGCAACAGACCGTGCCTACCGAATTGGGCAAACACAATTTGTGCAAGTGCATAAGTTTGTGACCATAGGGACGATTGAGGAAAAAATTGATAAAATGCTAGCGCAGAAATCTGCATTATCAGAGGAACTCATTCAATCGAGTCAGTGGTTAACAGAACTAGATGATGATGAACTTCGTGATCTAATGTCACTGGATTATAATTTATCTTAAAAATGCGCCAAGAGCTTCACGTTCTTGGCGCTCTTTTAGTTAGCAACATTTCAGTGAACAATGTTTTCTTCTTTCCTACTTACTTCTAATATTTAATTGTGTGTGAAATGTTCATTGCTGTGCGGTCTTCAGCAATGATAAGTATTATTTAAAGTCCACATCTATCCCTTCTAATTAATTTATTACGGCGCAAGCTTAGCATTCTTATAGGAGAATGGCGAATTTAGAAAATGTTTTAGCATTGCTCCGTATGTATTGCGATAGTCGGTTATACTACTGGTAATTGCAATTCTTTCTCTGGTAACACAAAATCATTAAGAATCTCCTGATTGACGGATGACGATGGCAATACATTGCTCTCGTCACTATCTGGTGGCTTCAGCCTATAAAAACGGACATCTTCTACTACCACTTCAGTAATATAAATTTTTGTGCTTTCTTCATTCATAAATGATCTGGACTGAATTCGCCCATTTATCCCAATCAATGAGCCTTTTCCGCAAAATCTAACAATATGCTCTGCCAGCTTTCCCCATACTGTACAAAGAATAAAGTCAGTTTCTACTTCCCCACGACTGTTTTTGTAATTGCGATTAATGGCGAGGGAAAAATGTGATTGCACCCGATTTCTAGATAGTTGTCGTAACACAGGATCCTTTGTTAGTCTTCCAACCAGCCCGACTTGGTTCATCAATTCACCTCCTTTGCTTTTAATTGCTCTCATCTTACAAGATGGCAGTCCCATTTGGCAAAAGTCATTTTTTGATATTTAGGGTGTTATTCAATACGAAAAATCGTTTTTTCATTAGTTCATTTTTTGTATGTTGGGGTTTTTTCCAAGTAGAGTCTTGACGGCTGTAAGTAAAATAGTACAATCCTCAAAAATTAAATTTTGCATATTTAACGGAGAAGTGAAGTAACAGACTCAACAGCAACAAGCTGTAATTGATTATGTTATACTAAAATGAATGACCGACTTAGGAGGATACATAATGAAAACATTTAAAATGCTTTCCTTTGACCTTGTCACTCAAGAGGGCATGCAAGCATTTCCTTTAGTCGATGGCATTATTATTAACCAGGAAAACAGCCATCAATCTTGGATTCTTGAACTGTTTATCGATCGACAATATCGACCGATTTTTGATGAGTTATTAGCGAATGCTACAGTATTTAATGTGCGAGCAGTTATTTCATTTCCAGATAATGAACCAGCGCCATTTCGGGTTGTCGTTCATACTGTGCAAGAAATTGGCGAGCATATCTCCGTGCTGTTAAAAGGTACTTTAAAAATTAAGCGTTCAAAATACGCCGAACAATTACTCGCGGATCTCCTAACAGAGGGTGTTTCGGAAGTAGAGCTACTAGACCGCTTCTCAAAAGGTATGAAAGAACGACCAAAACTTAAAAATGATTAATTTTATGTAGCGATGCGTTGTGTAACGTATCGTTTTTTTTGTGCTGGACAAGTTGTCATTTTCGGATAAAATATGGTGTAAAGCAAATGAATTTTGTCATTCGAAAGAAACCTTTAAAATTATTGTGGCTCGAAGCTTTATTGAAACGGTTACGGGAGCGAGATCCTGAAGCTAGCTATTTTATTGAACAATTTCGGAGGCTCGATGCGGGTTTCGCTGGTGAACAAAGAGTTGATAAAGAATGGTATGAAATAATATGTCCAAATACTTTTTTGTATTGCATAATTTAGTTCTTGCGAATGCAGTCAAGCATTCTCACCAACTCGATACACTCTTTATTTGTAATCATTTCATATTAGTCGTGGAAATAAAGAATATCAGCGGAAAGCTAGATTTCGATGGCATTACATATCAATCACTCGGACAAAATCTGATGGAACAGTTGAAGGCTTTCCAAATGCTATTACTCAAATCCAACGTCATATCCGATTGATTAAAATTATATCTAAAAATTATTCTCTCCCTATAGAAGGCGCTGTTATTTTTTCTAATCCATCTGCTATCATTGAAAATCATCCGAATACAGTTCCTATTTTCCATGTATCTGGACTGCAGAGTCATATTCAAAGTCTTTATAAAAAATACCCCGAACCAATATTAACGGATGAGCAACTAACCCGTTTTGTACAGCTAATTCGAGCTCAACATCAACCACAAGATTTAATAACTCGCATAGATTCTTCGCGCTTCCGTCACGGAGTACTTTGTCCAAAATGCAAATACAAAAATCAATCGAGGCATTTGGAAATGTTCAGTATGCCACCATACAAGCTCGGAAATATTTGCAGAAGCACTACAAGATTATCAATTGCTTGTGAGTCGAACTATCACCAATAGTCAATTGCGCACATTCTTCGGCATTGAATCAAGCGATGCAGCAAATCGCTTGTTGCGAAAATTTCATTTCCCTAGTATTGGTACCACTAAAAATCGCGTTTACCATCTCCCAGATAATTTAACAGAATATATGAAGCAGTTCTTTTGACCAAGTCTTATGCGGACTTCCGCATAAGATTTTTTTGAGGATCGCTAGTTTCGTGTTCCGCGGTATTCTTCCTCTGTTCCGCGGAATCACTCCTCCCTTTCGCGGAATTCAACCTCGCTTCCGCAAAATCTCTCCGCTGCTCCGCGGAATTCATCACCTACCTACCGCCAGCAGGAATCACCCGCTCGATATAAAGAAAAAGTGATTCCGATTGACGGAATCACTTTTTGTATTTATGGAGTAGTCATGGTATTACGTTCATTGACAGCATTGTTGTTTCTTTCAACACCGTTTACACCGTTTGCATTTGGAACGTTATCATAGCCATTTGAGCCATTTACATCCGCATTTGATCCTGGTGTAGTCGCTTCAGGCATTACAGTGTTTTCATTTACTGTGCCGTCGTTTACTGTACCGTCGTTCACTGTACCACGATTGTTGTTGTTAACGTTACGATCATAAGCATCATGGTTCGTATCTGGATCTAAAACATCTTCCACATCGTTAACACCTTCTCGAACGCCGTTCTTCACATCGTTCATTGGGGTTTCATTAGCCGCATTGTTACCCCAGTTACAACCTCCAAGGAATACTGTAGCAAGAATAATGGTGAAAAATGACATTTTCCACATATTAAAAAACCTCCTCTCTTGAGTACTATGTCATCAAATACAACTTGTGCATTTGTGATCCTACATAGATTACCCGGGAAAGGAGGGAACTATCCGATTTTTTTGTACAAAAACTATTTTTGTTTTTCTTTTAGCAACTGCTCAATATAAGCTGCTTCTGCTTTACAATTATAAGAATAGTTTGTACCTAGTTCTTTTTGTAGAGCATCAATTGTTTCGATCTGTTTAGCGGTTGGTTCTTCATTTAAAATTTTTGCAATTACTTCATCGATTTTTTTTGCCATTTCTTCATGGAATTCAGTACTCATCAAAACATCGGCTGGGATTTTTTCGATCCAAGCGGCATTTTCCTGAAAATAAGACTGCCAGCTAGCAATGAAGTCTTCCATAGAAAAGCGCTCTTCTTCCCAACCAATACTTGCTAAGTATGATTCAAAAGATGTTGAAATCGAACGCGTAATGCTAATTTTAACACCTGAAGACAATTCCTTATACATCTATATAATCCTCCTACTTTTTAAAAAACCTAAAATCTCATGTATTTCAATACAATTCCATCGTATTATTAAAACTATACTAATTTCTGTCAAAAAAAATTGACAATAAGAACACTATTCGACAAGATTATTTTATAACTTTTAGCCTATAATTGCAAATTAAGGCTGTTTTGGTTGTTCTGGCCCTATTGCAAATAAAATATCTGCCTCACAAACAAGCTCACCATCAACAGTCGCAATTCCGTGTCCTTTACCCATAGAACCGCGCAATTTAATGAATTCCACTTCTAATCGAAGCTGATCGCCTGGTACTACTTGACGCTTAAAGCGTGCATTATCAATGCCCGTTAAAAACACTAAACGCCCTTGATATTGCTCAGATTTTAATAAGGCTACACCGCCAACTTGCGCTAATGCTTCAACAATTAGAACACCAGGCATAACTGGATATCCTGGAAAATGTCCATTAAAGAAATCCTCATTAATTGATACATTTTTGAAACCTACCGCACGCTTGCCTTCCTCTAATTCCACAATACGATCAACGAATAAAAAAGGATAACGGTGTGGTAAAATTGCTTGAATTTGTTCTGCTGTTAACATTTCTTTTCCCCCTCTTGAGTATGTAAGTTGGTTTTTTACATAAAATACGTACCAAATCTCCAATTCCGAGTCCTCTCCATTTAGCAAGCAACGAGCCAGCTCGGACAACAGAATGAAGGTCTCAAATACTATTCGCCTTTGTCCTAATCTAAAAGCGTGCATTTGATGTACAGATTACAGTATTAAACCTTTTTATGTGATAACACAAAGTATGGTAAAGAATATTATTATTCTTTACCATTCATTATGTCAAATATATGCCGCCATGTTTCTAAATTAAAGACATCCATTGCTTTTCCTTGACCAATCACACTGTAGCCGACCATCGTACCTAAAATAGCGGCAACAATGATTAAAACAAGAACAAGTACAACACGTAACCAAATCGGAATCAGCCGTATTTGCACCCATCGAACCTCGCGTTGCTCTCCATTTGAGCGACGTCCCTTCTCTTCTGGTGGCGTATCGGTTTCTTGTGTCGGCACAGAACGTCGACGTGAATCGTTTGTCATAGATATTGTACCCCTTCATTACTTACTCAAACGTACTTATCTAATGCCATTAATTAGCCCTAGCATTTGGTCAGCTAGTGTTACGGCTCTAGCATTAAATTGATAAGCACGTTGTGTTTCAATTAAATCTGTCATTTCCTTCGACAAGTTTACATTCGATAATTCGAGTGTACCATTTTGCATGCCGATTTGCTGACGATTTGCACCTTGTAAATCTGTTACAACTTCAGCTTGTGTAAATCCTAGCTCCGCTAAGTTATTCGGTAAGCCTAAATATGTGCCAGATACATGCTCCATTAGCTGTGGCTTTTGGAACTCTGTTACAGCTAAATCCGTACGAATAATATCTCCATTCGGATATGTTGCTTCTAACGAGCCTCCATCGCGAACAGCAAATCCTTTTACGTTATCAGGTAATGTGATAGGTTGTCCATTTGCATCAGCTACTGGATAGCCATCTGTATTAACAAGCATTACCGTCCCATTATTTAAAGGGGATAAATAAAAGTCACCTTGACGAGTATACACTGTTTTTGTAGCATTTTCACCATCTGGCATTAAAATGTTGAAATATTGTTTTGGCTTTGTAAAAGCTAAATCAAGGTCACGATCTGTTGTTTGAAGGGAACCTTGCTTATGATTCGTTTGAATTTGGCCAAGCATTGCGCCAGAGCCATAGCGTACACCTACTGGTGATTGGCGCACAGTAGGGTCCTGTTTATCAGTATTAAATTGCTGATACATTAGTTCATTGAAAGTAGCTTGCTGTGCCTTATAGCCATGCGTACCACTATTAGCGATGTTATTACTAATTGTATCTAGTTTATTTTGCAATTGGCCCATTGTATTCGTTGCGGTAATCATTGTTCGTAGCATGAGAAAACGCCTCCTGTTCGCTTATTATAGTTTGCCGATTTCGTTAACAGCCTTTTCCATACTACGATCATAAGCCTGCAACACTTTTTGATTTGCTTCGAAAGCTCGATACGCTGTCATTAAGTCTGTCATTGTGCGACCAGAGTCTACGTTAGAGCGCTCTAAATAATTTTGACCTAATGTAAACGATACGCCATTCGCACCGTAAGCAGTAGGTAAAGCGTCTCCATTTTCTGTACGAACTAAGCCATTGTCTTGTTTGACTAGCATGTTCGGATTGACAGCAAATGATACACCTACACGGGCTACTTGCTGGTTATTTACAAAAATTGTACCATCCTGGTCAAGACGGAAATCATCATTTGGTAGCTGGATGCGTTGTCCACTGTCTGATAATACGTACAGACCTTGCGCATTGACTAAATAGCCTTGACCATCTAATGTAAAATTCCCGTTACGTGTATAGGCTTCTCCGCCGTCTGGATGTGCCAGACGGAAGAAAATTGAGCCAGTAACACCATCTTCATTTTGCGGTAAGTATCCATCAATCAGGGCCATATCTGTCGTTAAATCAGTGCTGTAGATTTGACCTTGTATGTAATTTGGCAATGTTTCTTGCATATAAATTCCTGTATTTAATGCACCAACTTGGCTCATATACTGCGAGCCGGATTGCTGATTGGCAGGTGCATTTGTTTTACCTACGCTCGACATTAGCATATCTGGAAATGAACGAATTGTAGATTGATCAGCTTTAAATCCAGGTGTATTTGCATTTGATAAGTTGTTTGTCAGTAATTCTGTTCGTCTTTGTTGTGCTATCATACCTGTTGCTACTGTATAAAACCCTTTGAACAAAGGAATCACCTCATTGTATTTTTATAGGGATGCTGGAACACGATCAATATTTTCTAGCATAATGCCAGTACCAATTGCCACACAGTCCATTGGATATTCAGCAATAAAGACTGGTACTTTTAACTCTTCAATTAACAGTTGGTCCATACCGTGTAGCAATGCGCCACCACCAGTAATAATTACACCACGATCAATAATATCAGCTGATAGCTCAGGCGGTGTTTTTTCCAACACGTTTTTAGCCGATTGTACGATCATTGCTACCGATTCATGTAATGCACGTTCAATTTCCTCAGAATGGATTGTAATGGTACGAGGTAAGCCTGTTACCATATCACGACCGCGAATATCCATTGAATCGCTACGTCCGCCTTTGAAAACTGTGCCGATTGTCATTTTGATCGCTTCTGCTGTACGCTCACCAATTAGCAATTTATATTCCTTTTTAATATATTGCAAAATATCATTATCAAAAACGTCGCCCGCTACCTTAATAGATTCACTTGTTACGATGTCACCCATTGAAAGTACTGCAATATCTGTAGTTCCGCCACCGATATCAACTACCATATTGCCGCTTGGTTGGAAAATATCCATACCTGCACCGATTGCCGCAACTTTTGGCTCTTCCTCTAAATATACTTTTTTACCACCAGATTTTTCAGCTGCTTCGCGAATAGCTTTTTGCTCTACACTTGTAATATTTGTAGGACAGCAAATCAAGATACGTGGTTTAGATAAAAACCCTTTTAAATTTAATTTATTGATGAAATGTCTAAGCATCGCTTCAGTAACATCAAAATCTGCAATCACTCCATCGCGTAATGGCCGAATTGCTGTTATATTACCGGGCGTGCGACCCACCATTTGACGAGCTTCTTCTCCTACAGCTAAAACTTTGTTTGTCTTTTTATCTATTGCTACCACTGAAGGTTCATTAAGGACGATTCCTTTACCTTTTACGTGAATTAATACGTTCGCAGTTCCTAAGTCAATGCCTATATCCTTCGAAAACATTTTAAATTTCTCCTTCCCGCCAGTTCAAACTACATAACGTTCCTATTGTCTATTTATCTAGAATATTTTATCATACCCCATTGGTAATTTCACCTAAATTTAGTTATTCCGCTTGTTTTCCTACAATTATATGTACACAAGTAGCAAAGTACAAAAAAAGAACGAATCATTCTTGACTCGCTCTTTCTTTCCACTTGTTTTTCGTTGCCTCTCCTCCACGAATATGACGTACGGCTTTATGGTAGGCGAGAATCTCTTTCACTTGATCAGCTAATCCTTCATGAATTGTTGGTAATCGCTCTGTTAAATCTTTATGCACCGTACTTTTTGAGTAACCTGTCATTTTCGCGAGGACACGCACAGTTTCACGCGTCTCAATCAATAATTCACCGAGGCGTATGCAGCGCTTCCGAATGTGCTCGTGCACGTTCTTCGTCCTTTCCACACAATTTCACAAAATGGCTTTGGCATCAGATGCACGTCTGCGCATTTCTTCACCTTATGTGAGGACAAAGCTATTCAGAACACGTTTTGCACTTTCTCGTTAAAATGCTGATTTTTTTAAAATGCTAGTAATTTTTTAGGATTGATATATTTCCCGTTTTCTAGTACTTCAAAATGCATGTGAACGCCAGCTGCTTGATTCCACTCATTGTCAGTCGCTTTTCCTAGTGCCTGACCTTGTGCAACTTCATCGCCTTCTTTTACGACAATATCCTTCACAGAGCTGTAATGTGTTTGCATACCATTTGCATGCTCTAGAACGATTTTATTGCCTGTGAATGCATCTAGTTTTACTTCTAGTACTTTACCACTCATCGCAGCTACTACTTCAAATTCCTCTCCATTCATAGAAAGAGAGATGCCTGATGAAGTTGTAAAAGTTTGATTGAATACCATTAAAGCATTCTCACGTGACTCTTCATTGGCTTCTACCTCATAAAAATCCTGTGAAACTTGTACTTTACTAAAGTCAGCTTCTTTGAATGGGTACTTCATGTTTTCTGTTCGTGCATTTGTTTCAACTACTGGACCTGGGTCTACCTGTGCTAAATCTGGTAATGGCGCCTCTTCTTTTGATACGAGACTATTGTAACCAAATAACAAACCTGCTAACACTAACGCACCACCACCGTATACTACCGGCCAAAACCAAGGTTTTTTCTGCAATTGTCCTTTTTCATTTTGAGAAGTTTTACTATTTTTATCCTCTCTCATTTTCATCACCTCTAATTGCAGTGTGAACAACTAGAAGCTATTTTAAACATGCATCTATTTTTTTTATCTCAACTTGTTGATAATAATAGTGTAAAATTTCTGAGGCGGTCTTTCCTTCGCCTGCCATCGCATTTGCACCATACTGACTCATACCAACTCCGTGGCCATATCCCTTCGTTGCTACTTGCACTTTTCCAGTATTCCTACTATATGAAATCTTGAAATCTGTTGACGGTAATTGTAAGAGTGTTCTAACCTCTCTCCCGGACCAGACGTTTTTCCCCATCTGTAGCCGTTCAACACGTCCTGAATCATTAAGGAACAATTGTATACGTCCAAAATCTGTCGCCTGCCATTTAATCGGCCACAAGGCATTCCATTCGGCTAACGTCCATTCTTCTATTGTTGCAAACTTTGGAGATGCTTGATCGGACATACTTGTAACGCTTTGTAAATATGGTAAGTCATTACCGCTGTAGCCATAAGCACTCTCCGTTTTCCCATTACTTGTTGAGTGAAACATTGCCGTTATTAATTCATTATCATATAGAAGTACTTGTCCTTGTGTTTCTGTAATGGCTTCGACAATTTTCTTTTCATTTCCCGGGAAATTGCTAGTCCAATTTGCTTTTCTTTGTTCCTTATTATAGTAAACTTGCCTTGCAACTGTAGGTGCAATGGTATTCTTGCCGTAATTTGTCGTTTTCAGAGCATACGTCCTTGCTGCAATTGCTTGAGCTTTTAAGGCTTCTTTATTAAAAGAAACGGGCATTTCCGCAGCAACTACACCAACTATATACGTTTCTAAAGGAATTTTTTCCTGTTGTCCCTCCACTTCTATGAATATTTCACAGGCTTTTTCCGTCGTTTGTGGAGAATTGTTAAAATTGTCTTCCGTTCGTCTCTCACTGAATGCTAAAGGAAGCATATATAATGCGCCAATTAAACAAATAACACCAATACTCATTATCCATTTTTTCATATGGAATAATATGCGAGAACTCTTTAATATATGAGCGTTCTACTAAACGTAAAAGACTTATTATCTTGTTTAGAAGAGTAGATTTCAATTTAACAGCAAAAAATCTCTTTGCTTATTATAAGCAAAGAGATTTCAATATCATTAGTTTGTTGGTAATTCCAATGAAGCTTTTTCTTTTTGTACAACTTCCATAGTTGTTACTCGTTCAATATTAGCGCCAAGTGACGCTAATTTCCCATGAAAGTCTACATAACCACGATCTAAGTGATGAAGCTTTGTAACTCTCGTAATACCTTCTGACACAAGACCAGCTAAAATTAGTGCAGCGGCAGCTCGTAAATCTGTTGCCATTACCTCAGCTCCCTGTAGGTCTACTGGCCCTTCGATAAAGACAGAGCGGCCTTCAATTTTTGCACCCGCATTCATACGACGAAACTCTTCTACGTGCATAAAACGGTTTTCAAAAACAGTTTCGGTAATAATACTCGTACCTTCAGCAGTTAACATTAAGGCCATCATCTGGGATTGCATATCCGTTGGGAATCCTGGATGCGGCATTGTTTTAATATCCACAGCTTTTAATGTTTGCGGTACATGTACGCGTATACCTTCATCTAGCTCTGTAATTTCAACGCCCATTTCTCGCATTTTAGCTATTAAAGCCGTCATATGCTCTGGCACAGCGTTTTCTATCGTTACATCGCCTTTTGTGATCGCTGCAGCTACCATAAATGTACCTGCCTCAATACGGTCTGGAATAATATGATGTTCTATTCCATATAATGTGTCAACGCCTTCTATACGAATCGTATTCGTACCTGCACCGATAACACGGCCACCCATACTATTAATAAAGTTAGCAAGATCTACAATTTCTGGTTCTTTTGCTGCATTTTCAATGACAGTCGTTCCTTTTGCTAACGATGCAGCCGTCATAATATTTTCTGTAGCTCCAACACTTGGGAAATCCAAATACACATTCGCACCTTGTAAACGACCCTCTACCTTCGCTTCCACATACCCGTGCCCAAATGAAATTTTTGCACCCATTGCCTCAAAGCCTTTTAAATGTAATTCTATTGGACGTGAACCGATTGCACAACCACCCGGTAATGCTACACGTGCAAAGCCATTTCGAGCAAGTAAAGAACCCATTACTAAAATAGATGCACGCATTTTACTAACAAATTCAAATTGTGCTTCACTTGAAAGATCCTTTGTTGCGTCTATATATACTATATTGTCTTCTGGTATATATGTAACATCAGCGTTTAGACTTTTAAGTACTTCATTTATGGTATAAACATCTGCTAAGTTAGGGACTTCTTTAATAACATTTTCTCCTTTTGAAGCAAGTAAAGCTGCTGCCAGGATTGGTAACACTGCATTTTTTGCGCCCTCTACACGAACTTTCCCCTGTAGCTTTTGGCCGCCAGTCACTATAATTTTATCCACCCTACGTCCCTCCGAATTCAATCTCTTAACCTATCGAAAATTTATTTTAAAAAAAGATGTATAATGTCATAATCAGTAAACAAACAACTTTATAGTACAACTTTTCACACGCTCGTTCAAGCGTCCAAATCACTATTTTAATGCATTTATTGATATTTTGCTATTTATTTATTGTACGCATTATTTTTTTTTTTGTGAATGACCAATAACACGGAAAAAAATGTAATTCTCTTATACATAACGAAAGTTCGTGACTAAAATATATCCGTTTATATGGATTGCTAAACCTCTTTTGTACATATTTCAAAGGACCACATAAGTTATCTTATGGAGCCCTTCGAAATATGTACCTATAAAATTATGCTTCCGTCTACGTATTATGTTTACTTCGCTAAATTTAAAATAAGTACGGAAGTTTTCCAGACCATCCTGATATTTGAAGAAAGAAATTAGAAACTGCTGTGCCTATCGCAATGCTCAGCAAAATATAAATCAACTGTATTTGAAAAACTTTATTTTTCTTAAATAGTTTTTCTACCATGAAGGCCTGCAAAGCGTAAAATGTGATAGCAATAAAAAATAGATGCGATAGAATCCCCATTAAAGCTTCTTGCCCTACTGCTTCATAAATTTCCACATCGTGTTCCTCCATTTAAAAAACGGGCAGATATTGAATCTGCCCGTTAAAAATTGAATTAGATATTACCCTCATGAACGTTGATACGATTCAACGCACGTTTTAATGCTAGGTCAGCACGTTTGAAATCAATGTTATCTTGTTTGCTTTGAATTCGTCCTTCAGCGCGTTTAACGGCTTCTTTAGCACGTTGAACGTCGATGTTTTCAGCAATTTCAGCAGAAGGTGCTAAAATTGAAATCTTTTCTGGACGAACTTCAATGAAACCACCGCTTACAGCTACAACTTCAGTTGAACCGTCTTCTTTTTTCAGCTTCACTGCACCAATTGCAAGTGGAGCAACCATTGGAATATGGCCAGCAAGAACACCAATCTCACCTGAAGTTGTTTTCGCGATTACCATTGATACTTCAGAATCGTATACTGGGCCGTCGGGAGTGACAATATTGACTGTAACTGTCTTCATATTTTTTCCTCCTCGTCCCTAGTATTAAACCTCTACGCCCATGCTTTTCGCTTTTTCAACTACTTCTTCAATTGAACCAACTAAACGGAAAGCATCTTCTGGTAGGTGATCGTGTTTACCATCAAGGATTTCCTTGAATGAACGAACCGTTTCTTTAACAGGAACGTAAGAACCTTTTTGACCAGTGAATTGTTCCGCAACGTGGAAGTTTTGAGATAAGAAGAATTGAATACGACGAGCACGTTCAACTGTTTGTTTATCTTCATCAGATAACTCATCCATACCTAAGATAGCAATGATATCTTGTAATTCACGGTAACGCTGGATTGTACGTTGTACGCCAGTTGCTACTGCGTAGTGCTCAGCGCCTACGATTTCTGGTGATAATGCACGAGAAGTCGAAGCTAATGGGTCAACCGCAGGGTAGATACCCATTTCAGATAATTTACGCTCAAGGTTAGTAGTTGCATCTAAGTGGGCGAAAGTTGTAGCTGGAGCCGGGTCAGTATAGTCATCGGCTGGTACATAGATCGCTTGAATAGAAGTTACAGATCCTTTGTTAGTAGATGTGATACGCTCTTGTAATTTACCCATTTCAGTTGCAAGTGTTGGTTGGTAACCTACCGCAGAAGGCATACGACCTAATAAGGCAGAAACCTCAGAACCAGCTTGTGTGAAACGGAAGATATTGTCGATGAATAAAAGTACGTCTGCACCTTGCTCATCACGGAAGTATTCTGCCATTGTAAGACCAGTTAAAGCTACACGCATACGTGCACCTGGTGGCTCGTTCATTTGACCGAATACCATCGCTGTTTGCTTGATAACGCCTGAATCGCTCATCTCGAAGAATAAGTCGTTCCCTTCACGAGTACGCTCACCTACACCAGCGAATACAGAGATACCTGAGTGCTCTTGTGCAATGTTATTGATTAATTCTTGAATTAATACAGTTTTACCTACACCGGCACCACCGAATAGACCGATTTTACCACCTTTAATGTATGGTGCTAATAAATCTACTACTTTGATACCTGTTTCAAGGATTTCAACTGAAGTTGAAAGCTCATCGAAAGTTGGTGCTTCGCGGTGAATTGAATCACGACGAGCATCAGCTGGAATTTCTTCACCTAAGTCGATTACTTCTCCTAATACGTTGAATACACGACCAAGAGTCACTTCACCAACTGGTACTGAGATAGCTTTTCCTGAGTCTGTTACTTCTGCTCCACGTTGTAAGCCATCAGTAGATGACATTGCAATTGTACGAACAGAATCATCACCTAAATGAAGTGCAACTTCTAATGCAAGAGTTGTTGGTTCTTCATTAGGACGTTCAATCTTAACTGTTAATGAGTTATAGATTGCTGGTAATTGGCCATTGTCGAATTTTACGTCAACAACCGGACCCATTACTTGAATAACATGTCCTTTATTCATTACTGTGTACCCTCCTATCGTATTCTTATACGACATTGGTGAGCTGAAGCCTATTCTAAGGCTGCAGCCCCACCAACGATTTCTGTAATTTCTTGTGTAATTGCTGCTTGACGTGCACGGTTATATTGCAATGAAAGATCTCCGATAAGATCAGATGCGTTATCAGTTGCATTTTTCATAGCAGTCATACGAGAAGCATGTTCACTTGCTTTTCCGTCTAATAATGCGCCGTAAACTAGGCTTTCCGCATATTGTGGAAGTAATACTTCAAGAATTGCTTCACCAGATGGCTCGAATTCATAAGAAGCTTTACTGCTTACAGTTGCAATATCAGTTAATGGAAGAAGTTTTTTCTCTGTCACTTCGTTAGCGATAGCGCTAACAAAGTGATTGTAGTACATATAAAGTTCATCATACGTACCGTCAATGAACATACCAACAGCATTACGAGCGATTTCTTTAATATCAGCGAATGTTGGTTGGTCAGGAAGAGCAACTACACTGCTAATAACATTATGATCACGTTTCACAAAGTAATCACGAACAACACGACCTACTGCTAAAATCACGTATTCGTCTTTTGATTTATGACGCTCGTTGATTGTACGTTGCACTTGACGAAGGATACTTGAGTTGTAAGCACCTGCAAGACCACGGTCAGAACCAATGACTAAGTAAGCTGTTTTCTTAACAGGACGTGCAGTTAACATTGGATGTCCACTGTCTTTTGTACCTGAAGCGATAGCGCCTACTACGTCCTGAATTTTTTCCATGTAAGGAACGTAAGCTTTAGCGTTTTGCTCTGCACGACGTAACTTTGAAGAAGAAACCATCTGCATCGCTTTCGTAATTTGTTTCGTACTCTTTGTTGAATTAATACGACCTTTTATTTCGCGTAAGTTTACCACTGGTATTTCACCACCTTTTGTATTTTAATCAAGCGACTATTTTTCTTGCTTATTCTGATTTAGCGAAAGTTTTTTTGAATGCAGTTAAAGCTGCTACGTATTCCGCGTCAGGAGCAAGTTCTTTAGTAGTACGAACATGATCTAAAACGTTTGTGTGGTTTGTATCTAACCAGCTTAAGAATTCAGATTCAAAACGAACGATATCTTGAACTGGAATATCATCTAAGTGACCTTTAGTTAATGCATAAAGGATCGCAACTTGTTTTTCAACTTTAAGTGGTTTGTTTAGGTCTTGTTTAAGAACTTCAACCGTACGTTTACCACGCTCAAGTTTAGCAAGTGTGATTTTATCTAAATCTGAACCGAATTGAGCGAAAGATTCAAGTTCACGGAATGCAGCTAAGTCAAGACGTAGTGTACCCGCAACTTTTTTCATCGCTTTAATTTGAGCAGATCCACCTACACGTGATACAGAAAGACCGGCGTTAATCGCTGGACGTACACCTGAGTTGAATAAGTCAGATTGTAAGAAAATTTGTCCATCAGTGATTGAGATAACGTTAGTTGGGATGTATGCAGAGATATCCCCAGCTTGTGTCTCAACGAATGGAAGAGCTGTAATTGAACCATTTTGATATGTTTCATTTAACTTCGCAGCACGTTCTAATAAGCGGCTGTGTAAGTAGAAAACGTCACCAGGGTATGCTTCACGACCTGGAGGACGGCGAAGAAGAAGTGAAAGTTCACGGTAAGCTGATGCTTGTTTAGAAAGATCATCATACACGATTAATACGTGTTTACCTTGTAACATGAATTCCTCTGCCATAGATACACCAGCGAATGGTGCTAAGAATAATAATGGAGCTGGTTGAGAAGCTGAAGCTGTCACAACGATTGTGTAATCTAAAGCGCCATGTTTACGGAAAGTTTCTACTACACCACGTACAGTAGATTCTTTTTGACCAATTGCAACATAGATACAGATCATGTTTTGGTCATTTTGGTTAAGGATTGTATCAATTGCTACAGATGTTTTACCAACTTGGCGGTCACCAATGATTAATTCACGTTGACCACGACCGATTGGTACAAGTGCGTCAATCGCTTTGATACCAGTTTGTAGTGGTTCGTGTACTGATTTACGAGCCATTACACCGAAAGCTGGGCTTTCGATTGGACGAGATTTAGTTGTGTTGATTGGACCTTGTCCATCCACTGGTTGACCTAGTGGGTTTACAACACGGCCAATTAGTTCTTCACCAACTGGTACTTCCATAATACGACCTGTACGACGAACTTCATCGCCTTCTTTGATGTCTGTGTATGGACCTAAAATAACGATACCAACGTTACCTTCTTCTAGGTTTTGAGCCATACCCATAACACCGTTAGAGAACTCTAGAAGCTCTCCAGCCATGGCGTTGTCGAGGCCATGAGCAAGAGCGATACCGTCACCAATACGGATAACTGTACCAACTTCGCTTACTTTAAGTTCAGATTCATAATTCTCAATCTGTTGTTTAATCAGACTGCTGATTTCTTCAGCCTTGATGCCCATGTATGTCACCTCTCACATTTCTAAATTATTAACCGATTAATTCACGTTTTAGACGCTCAAGCTTGTTCACTACTGAGCTATCATAAATATGGTTACCGATTTGAACACGAATACCACCTAATAATGAAGGATCGATTTCGTTTGTAATGTTTAATGATTGTTTCCCAACAAGTTTACTGAATGCTGCAGAAATTTTAGCGCTTTCTTCAGCAGAAAGTTCACGAGTTGAGAATACAGTTGCATCTGCAGAACCTTGTGCCTGTGCAGCAAGCTCAGCATATGCATTAGCAATTAGCTTCACTTCGTTTACACGTTTCTTCTCAACAAGTAGTTGAACTGTGTGTAAAACTTCTGGTGTTGCACTTGCAAAGATTTCAGCTACCATTTGTTTCTTACGTTCGATAGAGAACTTAGGCGCGTTTAAAAGTGTTAAAAAATCTGGAGATTCTGTAACAACTTTTGTTAACTCGTTTAAGTCTGCCCCAACTTCTGCAAGAATATTTTTTTGTTGCGCAATTTCAAATAGAGCCTGAGCGTAACGCTTTGCTACAGTTGAATTACTCATTGAGCTTCCCCTGCCTTCGCAATCGTCTCTTCAATTAGAGCACGGTTGTCTGCCTCAGAAATCTCTTTGCTAAGGACTTTAGATGCTGCAAGTACAGATAATGAAACGACTTCATCACGTACAGCTGCGATAGCCTTTTCTTTTTCAGACTCGATTTCACGTAAAGCCGATTCTTTTAAGCGGTTAGCTTCATTGCGAGCTGCTGTAAGAATTTCTTCTTTTTGCATTTCGCCTTGCTTCTTAGCACCCTCAACAATCGATTGTGCTTCCGTACGAGCTTCTTTAAGAAGACTTTTTTGTTCTTCTAAAAATTTGTGCGAATCTTTGCGAGCTTTTTCAGCTGCTTCGATCTCACTAGCTACTAATTCTTCACGTTGTTGCATGATGCCCATTAATGGACCCCAAGCGAACTTTTTAAGTAGAAGCATTAATACTAAGAAGATGACTAATGTTGAGATGACATCTCCACCATTGAATCCTCCACCTGCACCTAGTACAAGATTGTCTAAAAACACGATTGTTTCACTCCCTTCAAGAGCTTTAACTTCAACATATTAGTTTGTAATACTTAAAAACTTACCTATTTTAAAAAGCTATATTTGCACATAGCTTTTATCTGTTCCAAAATGAAGGGCGAAGTTTCATCTGGTGAATCCTGCTTCGCCACTAGTAAAATTCAGTATACAACTGAATTATTTGTTCATTACGATGAATGCTACTACTACTGCGATGATCGGTAAGGCTTCAACTAATGCAACCCCGATGAACATAGTAGTTTGAAGAACGCCACGAGCTTCTGGTTGGCGAGCGATACCTTCAACTGTTTTTGATACGATAAGACCGTTACCAATACCTGCACCAAGTGCACCTAAACCGATTGCGATTGCTGCTGCTAATAAACCTAATGAACCTGTCATTTTAAAATTTCCTCCTTGGAATTGTTTGTTTTTTTGGTTCAAGCATAAAATTTATGCTTTATATTAATGGTCATCGCTCACTTTATGAGCCATGTAAACCATTGTTAACATTGTGAAGATAAAGGCTTGGATAAAGCCGATGAAAATAGAGAAACCTTGCCATGCCATCATAGGAACAATTGCACCTACGAACCCGATCGGACCTGATACTGCTAAACCTGCGATTAATGCAAGTAAAATTTCACCTGCATAAATGTTACCGTAAAGACGCAGACCTAATGTTAAAGTGTTCGCAAACTCTTCAATAATTTTTAGCGGGAACATAAATGACATTGGTTTGAAGAATGTACCAACATAATGGCCTGTACCCTTCATTTTGATACCATAGTATTGAGATAATACTAAAATCATTGTTGCAAGAGTCATTGTAACCGTTGGGTCAGCTGTTGGCGATTTCCACCAAAGTTCATGGTCATAGACGATAGAGAATGGAAGACCTAATAAGTTAGATACTGCGATAAACATAATAAGTGTGATACCTAGAATGTGGAATCGTCCACCAGTTTTCCAGTCCATGTTGCTTTTGATGATATTCTTTACGAAATCCATAATCCATTCCATAAAGTTTTGCATACCAGTCGGTTTTAACTTTAAGTTTCTAGTAGAGATAACAGCGATTAAAAATACGACTATTGCTGCAACTAGTAACATCATAACTGTAGATAAGTTAAATGTTAAAAAACCAATGGTTACTAACGGAGCTTCATGATTCATTGTTATTTTTCACCTCTCTTTCTAATAAAGCACAATTAGTGGTTCCTTACATGAGATACAATTCTCTCGACAAAGAGAACTACGTACGGAATCATTAGCCCTATGACCGTGCTAATCAAGTGAAAATAGTTTGGCAACGAAATGGCTATAGCGACTGCCGCTACACCTGATCCAAAACGCAGTGCTGTACCAAGTGAACCTATTTTCTTCCCTTCACTAATGGAACGATCAAACTTCTCCATACGGCGAACTAAAATCCAAAAATTATACGTACCAAAAAATGCACCGATTGCGATGCCCGCAAAAACTGTTTGAAAGGACGTAAAGCCCCAGCCTAAAGCGCAAAGTGCGAGCAAAAAAAATAACGCTCTCTTCTGCACAGCAAAAATGTGATGCAAATCTAGCATTGGTTTGTAGTCTCCTGAATCATTTTTTCGAGTAAAGAAAACGTTTGCTTACCACTTTGTGAAATCAGAAAAGAGCAGTGAAAAACACTACTCACAGCGGAATAGTAATGGGAGAGTCATTTGAATGAAATTACAGGTGTAAATTCCTAATAATGCCTTACACCCCTTACTGATTCGGTGTTAAACCGAAACGCACAAAACGTTGCAAATCGACAGTGATGGTTTGAACTGTCAATTTAGTAGAAACTTGATATAACAAGTGTTTCAACGTCTATCAACGATTAGAAACCCTTATCATTCTTACCCTTTGTAAGCATACAATAGGTGATATTTGAAGTCAATTAGTAAAGGAGAAAAACTTCACAGCTACTATACTCTTGTCAAATTGTTGACAAATTTGTGTATGAACTTTCATAGATTACAAAAACTTTTTTGGAATAATGCAAAAAAAAGCTAATTTACGACAGAAATTTGCTCGTAAATTAGCTACACATTAAATTTTAGTTCTTTTTACTTATTTTATAAATTAAAAATGGTGTATTACTTGCTTTTTTGCAAAAATTTCAAGAGAGCTTCTACGATACGCTGTGAAGCATGTCCATCTCCATAAGGATTAGAGGCTTTTGCCATCGCTTCATACGCCTCTTTATCCTCTAGCAATTCTTTTGCAAGAGAATAAATTGTTTCCTCTTCTGTTCCTGCTAGTTTCAAAGTTCCAGCAGCAATTCCTTCCGGACGCTCTGTCGTATCACGAAGCACTAGAACTGGCTTTCCTAATGAAGGCGCTTCTTCTTGAACACCACCAGAGTCAGTTAAGATCATGTACGAATTCGCAGCGAAGTTATGGAAATCAAAAACTTCAAGTGGTTCAATTAAATGCACGCGGTCATTATCGCCTAATATTTCATTGGCTATTTCTCGCACAGCCGGATTCATATGCACAGGGTAGACAACTTGTACATCTTCGTGCTCCGCTAACAGTCGTGTAATTGCTCGGAACATATGACGCATAGGCTCGCCTAGATTTTCACGACGATGCGCTGTTAATAATATCATTCGATCATTTGCTATTTTTTCTAACACGGGATGTGTATAATGCTCACTCACCGTTGTGGCTAATGCATCAATAGCTGTATTGCCTGTGACAAAAATAGTATCTGCATTTTTGTTTTCATCTAAAAGGTTTTTCTTTGATACTTCTGTTGGTGCAAAGTGCAAATCAGCCATGACACCTGTCAGCTGACGATTCATTTCCTCTGGGTAAGGTGAATACTTATTCCATGTTCGAAGACCTGCCTCAACATGACCAATGGCAATTTGATTATAAAATGCTGCTAAGCTTGCAATGAATGTTGTAGCAGTATCACCATGCACTAAGACGATATCAGGTTGCGCTTCTTTCATGACTTTATCTAAACCTTGTAATGCATTAGTTGTCACATCAATTAGAGTTTGACGATCCTTCATTATATTTAAATCGTAGTCTGGTGTAATTTTAAATGTTTCTAATACTTGGTCAAGCATTTGGCGATGTTGTGCTGTTACAGTCACGATTGATTCCACTTGCTCGGGATGTTTTTGTAATTCCAATACAAGCGGGGCCATTTTTATCGCCTCTGGTCTCGTACCGAAAATCGTCATCACTTTCCATTTTTTCGTCAAAACGATTTGCACCGTCCTTTGGTTATATTGTATATCAAGTGCAATGGTCCACATTCATTATTAAGAAGAGAGACTTAATTGCCTAAACATACTATGAAACGTCCTTCAATATTGAAGGACGCTTTCAAATGCTATAAAGTTGCTGTATGAAAAACGATATTGCTCTTTAAGCAATAACCCTCTTTTTATTTCGTACCGAATAAACGGTCACCAGCATCACCTAGACCTGGAACAATGTAACCATGGTCATTTAACTTTTCGTCAAGTGCTGCAATATAGATGTCCACATCTGGATGTTCATCTTGAATTACTTTAACACCTTCTGGCGCAGCAATTAAACACATAAATTTAATGCTTTTCGCACCGCGTTTTTTCAGTGAATTGATAGCTTCCACTGCTGAACCACCCGTAGCAAGCATTGGGTCTACAATAATGAAATCACGTTCTTCCACATCTGCTGGAAGTTTTGCATAATACTCAACAGGTTTTAATGTTTCAGGGTCACGATAAAGACCAATATGACCAACTTTTGCAGCTGGAATTAGTTTTAATACGCCATCAACCATGCCGATGCCTGCGCGTAAGATCGGTACAATTGCAAGTTTTTTCCCAGAAAGAACTTTTGTTTTCGCGATTGTTACTGGTGTTTCAATTTCAATTTCTTCTACAGGCATTTCTCGCGTAATTTCGAATGCCATTAATGTTGCGACCTCATCAACTAGCTCACGAAATTCTTTAGTTCCTGTATTTTTATCACGAATATAAGTTAACTTGTGTTGGATTAGTGGATGATCAAATACGTATACTTTGCTCAAAGGGGTTCTCTCCTAACCGTTCGGATTTCATTTTTATCTCAACTAGTATAACAGAAAACAGGAGTTGTCTCAAAAATAAATTCGAGATATTCCCTTTTCTAGAGTGTTTGCTACATATAGAAGCAATTTATACGTCAAGTATAGAATCAAGTTGCTCAATCGCCATCGGTTTATAATAGAAGTAACCTTGTCCGACCTTACAACCAAGCGCACGTAATATCTCTACCTGTTCCTCATTTTCGATTCCCTCTGCAACAGATGTCATACCTAAATTTAATGCAAGCTGAATAATTGAACGGACAATTGCTAATGTTGCTGCATCATGTATATCATTTATAAAGCTACGATCAATTTTCAACTCAGTGAACGGTAATCTTTGTAAATAACTAAGAGAGGAAAAACCTGTTCCAAAATCATCCACCGATGTTTTAAAGCCATAGCTCTTTAATTCTTGAATAATGGCGAGTGCGGTTTGAAAATCTACTAAGCCGATATTTTCTGTTACCTCTAAAATAATATTACTTGGATTAATCATATATTTTTCAACTAATTGCCGGATATCCTTAACAAAATGAGGATAGTAAAAGTGATCAGGCGATATATTTACCGCAACCTTCACTAACTTCTTCCCCAACTGTTGACGCTCCGCTAGCCAAGCGAGAACAATTTCTAAAATTTGTATGTCTATTTCACGAACCTTCCCTGCATTTTCGGCAACTGGTATAAACATAGCTGGTGATACAAAGCCGAGAACCGGTGAATGCCAACGAGCTAGCGCTTCAATACTTTGAATTTCCCCCGTTCGTAAATCTACTTTTGGTTGTAGATTCACAGAAATCTCTTTATTTTTAAGTGCTTGTGATAAATGATTTAAAACAGTCATCTGTTGCTCTAGTAAATCATTGCGTTCCTTCGTAAATATCTCCAGATGCGTTCCTGGTTTGTTGGCCGCATAAGATAATGCATTATCTGCAAATCTGATTGCATCTGCAATTTTAATATCCTTATCGAAGGAAGAGATGCCTGTCTTTAATGTAATATAAATTTGTTTACCATTTATAATAAATGGCTGGCGCGTTAATTCTTTTATGCGAAGCTCATAATCGTTTAACTCTTCATTGGGTGTCACTTGTGAAATAATAAGACTAGAACTTGTGAACCTAGCAATATACTCATTCAAATCTTTCTTATGTTCTTGAAGACGCCTAGCAATTTGTCTTAATAATTCATCCCCTGCTTCACGGCCATATAATTCAACGACTTGATGAAATTCACTTGGTTTTATTATTTTGATAAAGCCTATTCGCCCTCGTTGTTCTTCCTTTTCTATCTTATTTAAAAAGCTATGTCGATTTGGCAAGCCAGTCGTAATATCCTTATATGCTAAATCCCATATTTTTTTCTGAGTTTTTGCATACGAATACGCTAATGCAACGAGTGCACCTATTTTTTGAAACACATTGTTAAAAAACAAGCTTTCACGGGGATATTGAGAAAATATTGCAAAAAATCCGATTGCTTGTTGTTTTTGATTGCGAATAGGAACAAACCATCCCGAATGATTATTTGTTAGATTAGCAAAACTTTTAAATTCTATTGGAATAGCAACCTCTTCTAGTTTATCTGCTATCATGGGTGTTTCCTGTTGCATGACTTTTCTATAGAAGTCATTCATCTCGAAAAGCTGAGGGACATGTTGGCGAACACTGTTAGAAGTAAAAACTTGCAAATGATTTGAATCTATTTTGATAAGAACCGAGCTAAACACATGTGGCATAAAAAATTGATTTATTCTGCTACAAATAGTGTCCATTTTTTTATAAAATGGATAGTCCTTTTCGATTGCCTCATAAACGGTTTTCTCTAATTCCGCTATAAAATCTTCAGTGTGATAATACGTAATATCCTTCACGATGATTAACACAAATAATGTTTCATTATCATTATTTTGAAAAGGAAGGGTTTGCATTTCTGCCCAAAATGGTGGCTGTTCGAAGCGATTATGGTGCAGCTTTTCCGTCACCATTGCTCCACTATGTATGTTCTCTTTTATTTTTTCAAGCATTGTCGTTTGTAACCCACTTGAAAGCATCGCAAAATAATCTGTTTCTAGAATCTGTGAACGTATTGCATTTGTTAGTATGCAAAAAGAATTATTACATTCTACTATGAAATTAGTTTTCGCATCCAAAATAACATAGCTTTCTTTAGATTGTTCACCTAAGTTACGAATTGTAGTTAATAAAATATTTTTTTGTACGTCCATAGATTTAGTAACCATCCAACCCCTCCCGACTATATCCATCAATTCTACCCCTTTATATTGTACATAAAAAATTCAATAAATTGTCACTTTTACAAAAAAACATTCCTTCTTCGGGACAACCATTGTCCTTATTCAATATAATATAACCTTTTATCCTATATTTATGTAAAAAAATCCAAAAATAAGATTAATTTATTTTTATGTTAGCAAAAAGTATAGTTTTGCAGTTTATTCTATCCATTACACTTCAGCATTTTTTGTGTGCTTGCTAGAAAATCAACCATCAGGACCTTTCACTTAATTTCAATGAATTCTATAGAAGAGGCATTTTGCTAAATCGAATTAAACAAACTAAAAGCTGTGCCTAAAGTGAACAACACACTTAAGACACAGCCTATAATTAAACAATACTAATTATGCGTATAATGGATGTTTATCAGTTAAAACTTTAACACGATCTTTTGCATCAGCTTTTACCGCTTCATCTTCTGGGTTTTTAAGTACAGCTGCGATAATAGCGCCTACTTCTTTCATGTCTTCTTCTTTAAAGCCGCGTGATGTAACTGCAGGTGTACCAATACGAATACCAGAAGTAACAAATGGAGATTCTGTATCGTACGGAATTGTGTTTTTGTTAGTTGTAATTCCTACTTCATCAAGTGCGTGCTCTGCTACTTTACCAGTTAAGCCAAGAGATTTAACGTTTAGAAGTAATAAGTGATTATCCGTACCATTAGATACGATTTCTACACCTTCTTCGATTAACACTTCTGCTAAAGCGCGTGCATTTGCTTTAATTTGTTTTGCGTAGTCTTTGAAATCAGGTTGTAAAGCTTCGCCAAATGCTACAGCTTTTGCAGCGATAACATGCATTAATGGCCCACCTTGGATACCTGGGAAGACAGATTTGTTTAATTTTTGCTCCCATTCTTTCGACGCAAGAATTAAACCACCACGTGGTCCACGTAATGTTTTATGTGTTGTAGATGTAACAAAATCAGCGTAAGGAACTGGTGATTGATGCTCTCCAGCAGCTACTAGCCCAGCAATGTGCGCCATATCAACCATAAAGTAAGCTCCTACTTCGTCTGCGATTTCACGGAATTTAGAGAAGTCGATTTCACGTGGGTATGCAGATGCACCAGCTACAATTAGTTTCGGTTTGTGTGCTAATGCTTTTTGACGAACATCTTCATAGTCGATTACATGTGTATCTTCTGTTACACCGTATTCTACGAAATTATAAAGGATTCCTGAGAAGTTTACAGGAGAACCATGTGTTAAGTGACCACCATGAGAAAGGTTCATTCCTAGAACTGTGTCTCCTGGTTGTAAAATTGTATGGTATACAGCCATGTTTGCTTGTGCACCAGAGTGCGGTTGTACGTTAGCATATTCTGCACCAAAAAGTTCTTTCACACGATCACGTGCAATATCTTCTACTACGTCTACGTGTTCACAGCCACCATAGTAACGTTTTCCAGGATAACCTTCAGCATATTTGTTAGTAAGAACTGAACCTTGTGCTTCCATTACTGCTTCAGATACAAAGTTTTCAGATGCAATTAACTCGATATTCGCTTGTTGACGTTTTTTCTCAGCTAAAATCCCATCTAATACTGCTTTGTCTTGTACTGCTAATTTTTCGTATGCCATGTTTGAAAAAGCCTCCTAAGTATAATCGTTATTTACATGTACCTCTGACAACAGAAGTAGTGTTATTTATATACAGCACGTTCGCCACCTATTAGTTTTGGACGTGTTGTTGCTACTGTGACAACCGCTTCTCCTACTGATCGCACTGATGTACGAACTGGAACAGCTACTTCCTTTAAATGCATACCAATTAAAGTTTGGCCTATATCAATACCTGCATGTGCACGTATTGCCTCTACAACTACTGGGCTTTCCAATTTTGTATAAGCATAAGCTGACATCGACCCACCCGCAGTGCGAACAGGAATAACAGCCACAGGTTCATAGCCCAACTGTTCTGCAACTGAAGCTTCCATCGTGATAGCTCGATTTATATGCTCACAGCCTTGGAACGCTAAATATAATTGATGTTTCTTTGCAAATGCCTGCAATGGCTCAAAAATTGCTTCTGCTGTTTCAAGTGCACCTGCTGTGCCAATTTTCTGACCAATCACTTCAGACGTAGAGCAGCCTACGACAAAAATAGTCTTTGGTCGCAGTACTACCTGCTCTTCGAATTCACTGAGTAACTGAGTCAATTGCGTTTGTATTTGTTGCACAACCATTAAGCTCAGCCCCTTATTTTGATGTCTTCTATTTACGTTAGGCGTCAAGCTAAGGTAAAAGTGACAGTGCAAGACTGTCACTACCTATTTGTTTTTGCGTTAACGGCGGAAGACGTTCTTGTATTACTGTTCTAATTCAGCGATTTTTTCTACGCGACGTGTATGACGCCCACCTTCAAAATCAGTTTCAAGCCATGTTTGCGCAATTTCACGTGCAAGGCCTGGACCAATTACGCGCTCACCCATCGCTAAAATATTTGAATCATTATGGCAACGTGTTGCCTTTGCACTAAATACATCATGCACTAATGCACAACGAATGCCTTTTACTTTGTTCGCAGTGATGGACATGCCAATCCCTGTGCCACAAATTAAAATACCTTTATCAAATTCCCCGTTAGCAACACCTTCAGAAACTGGCTTTGCATAATCAGGATAGTCTACTGAATCCGCAGATTGTGGACCAAAATCTTCGTAGCCAATATTAAGCTCATCTAACAGTTGCATAATCTCACGACGTAAATTATTGCCTCCGTGATCAGAAGAAATTGCTATTCTCACTGGGTTCCCTCATTTCGAAATATAGTCAACATTAGTTTACCACTTCTCTTTCAAGAATAACATGATTTTTGTTGCAATTTTATGCTGATTTCCCCTAAAAGACGAACATTTCTTGTAATTCGATTGAAAAACGTTCATTTTTAAGTCCTTTTTCTGTGGATAATGTGAATATCCTGTTAATAAATTCGGATAATGGTCTTTTGTTGTAATATTCCCTCTTCTGAAGTTTTTCTATCTTTTCAACTACAGTGGACATACTATTTCAATATTTTTTCATTTGTACCTGTTAATAACGTTTAAGCTTCCTATCAACAAGTATTTGGTCAATCAATAGAAAAAACTGTGGACAAGCTCTTTTTTGAGCTTGTCCACAGTCTGTCATTTACATGTATTAATTTGAATGCTTTTTCTTACTATGCTTCTCTATCAAATTGTAAAATCATTTTATGCAACGCTTCGGATTGTTTTTTCAAGTCTTGTGCAAGTTGTTCTACCTGTTCAATTGCATGTGCTTGCTCTTCTGTTGCACTGCTCACTTCTTGTGCACCAGCTGATGTTTCTTGAGCAATTGCTGCCACTTCTTGTGATTGTCGAGCAGTTGTTTCAATATTGTGCATTTGTTTTTCAATTAATGAAGAAATCTCTACGATCGCGGTTGCCATTTCATGGACACTTGATGACATCCCTTCAACCGCAGTCGTAGTTTCAGAAACACGCGCTGCCTCTTTAGTCGCAAATCCCACTTGTTGATTCATTTGTTTCACAACAACTTCAACATTATGCTGCATTGATTGAATAAGAGTCGTAATTCCTTGTACAGCTTTTGCACTTTCATCGGCCAAGCCACGAACCTCTTCTGCCACAACCGCAAAGCCTTTACCATGTTCTCCTGCACGGGCAGCCTCTATAGATGCATTTAACGCTAGTAAATTTGTTTGTGCCGCAATATCTCCTACTAAACTAATGATACGCTCAACTTGTCCAGCATTGTCTTCTAATGTACGAATACTTTCTAGTGCTTCGTTGTTGCCAGCTGCAATTTGTTGAATGCTGTTGACTAACGTTTCAATCGCTTTTGTTGTATTAGTTAAATTATGTAAAATCTCTTTCGATTGTATTGCAGACTGTTCCGCTCTAGTATTCACTTCTGTTGCTAATGTGCGCACATCTTCAATCGCCTCTGCTGTATCTTGTACTGCTATAGCTGACGCTTCTGCTCCTGCGGAAATATGTTTTACCGTCACTGCAATACCGTCTGCTTTCTTTGTCGCAACAGCGGTTTCATCGGATAATTTGATAATTGATTGATTTGTTTGTTGAAAGTTTTGATCGATGCTTTCTACCATGTGGCGTAAATTTAACACCATTTGTTGGAATGCTACTGCCACTGAACGAATCTCATCATTCGTTTTTGGCATCACTACATCCTCTCCAATTTTTCCTTCTGCAACGCGTGTAGCAGAGTATTCAAGTCGCTGTAACGGCTTGATTAAAATAACACTGAAAATTGCTGCTAAAATACCTGACCATGTAATCCCTAATAAATAAGTAATCACTTCAAATAGCTTACGATTAATTTCCGGGAAAAAAGTAGGTTGTATAAATTCAATGAATACAAAGCTGATACTATATGTGATCAGTGCAAGAATACTTACAAATAATACTAGTTTAAGTCGTAAGCCAAACTGTTTTTTCATAGTGCCCCTCAATTCTTCTCAAGTATTTTAACTAACTGTTCTACTAATTTATCTAGTTCTGCAAATGTTTCCTCATAAATCGCTTTATTTCCGCCGTAAGGGTCTACAACATTCTCTAAACTTCCTTCGTTCGCATATTCTTTCAGTGTAAAAACTTTTTTTTCTGTGTTTGGATAGTTAGCGATAATAGTATCTCTGTGCGCTGTTGTCATTGTTAAAATTAAATCGGCCCACTCTATTTCAGCCATGGATAATTGTGTTGCTGAATGTTGATGTGGCAAATTCGCTTCATTTAAAACTTGCTGCGCATGTGCTGACATTTCAGCGTTCGGCATTGCATAAATACCAGCAGAACGAACCTGAACATTGTAGATTTGTTTCTGCTTTAAAATAACCTCTGCCATTGGACTGCGACAAGTATTTCCGGTACAAACAAATAATATATTCACACTTATCACCTTCCTTATTATTTTCGAAGCGCTAAAATACTCATAATGATAAAAACAATCCCTGCAATAATTTGAATTTTGTTTCCAAAAAAAACCTGACTTCTACGTGCTATAACTAAAGCCCCATATGCGCAAATAAAAGCACTCATTCCAGCACTAATAATAAAAATAGTTTTTTCTAAGTTAAGCATACCAAAAGAAACACTTACTGAAAAGGTATCTAGGCTAGCAGTCACAGCTAATAAAACAGGTGAAATGGTTATTTTCTCATTTTTGTTGGAAGACAAAAGTAAATGTAGTCCAATGCTAAATAATAGAATACAGGAAATCCATTGACCCCATTCTGATAAAAAACGCACTAAGTAATTTCCTAATTCAAAGCCGAGTAGTGGAAAAAGCATATGTAATGTTGCTGTCCACATTGACAAAAATAAACGATATTTAACATTTGGAATTAATACAAATAAACCGACGACATCGACAGACGTTAAAATACCTGCAAGAATCCCCTGCAAGAATGCACTCCTTCGCTTCCTAATATTTTATCATTTTATGCTTGGAAATACATTATTATCAATAATGAAAGATAAGACATTTTCCATATTATAAAATTCCATTTTCAAATAATAGTTAGAGAATTGTTTGAGTGCCTGACACTTTACATCGTAAAAATCCACTTAGCTTTTCGCCGGCATAGAGTAAGCCACAGCCCTCGTTAGCGCGTGGTTTGTTGCGTCTTACTACTTGTGCTTTTCCCGCAGGAGTCTACGTAGATTTTTACTTAGAAGTTATGCTAGCATGGAAAATTGTTTGTGTGCCTGGCACTTGCAAATAACACTTGCAGATACTTTTCCATATAAAAAAACTCATCTTTTATATAGATGAGTTTTTTTATTGTCGTCTTATGAAATCGCCGAGAAACTTGTGAGAATCGCCGGTAGAAGTTCTCGAACCGCCGATAGACCCACTAATTAAAGTGAATACCATTTGCCCCCAGCAGCTTTTTCAAGTCTGTTCATAATAGCAGCGCCTACACCTTCTGTTGATGTCGTCGTCACTAGAATAACGGTAGCTTCTGTTTTATCACAAGCTCTTAATGCATGATATAGTGCCGCGCCCATCTCTTCTTTACTACCTGCTTCACCGATTGAGAAGTAATATTCTTTATTAATATGCTTAAAGCTCTCAGGTGCTAGAAGTGCTACTTTATGATGTTGCGCTTGAAGTTGTTGTATGGCTTGCTGTACTTTTCCCTCATCACAATCAATTAAGTATACAGGTGCATTAGGAGCATAATGTGTATACTTCATGCCTGGGGCTTTCGGCGTCTCTTCCATTGTCTGCTCTATTTTGGTCGGTTGAATAACTGGACCTATTACGGACTCTAACATTTCTTTTGTAATACCACCAGGACGTAATATAACTGGTGGTTCATGCGTCACATCTAGCACAGTCGATTCAAAACCAATACCTGTAGAACCTCCATCTAAAATATACGGTATGTACCCTTCTAAATCATCTTTTACATGAATCGCTTCTGTTGGGCTTGGTTTCCCGCTACGATTCGCACTTGGAGCAGCAAGTGGTTTTTGAATTTGCTGTAATAATGCTAGCGCGACTGGATGATCCGGCATACGAATTCCGACAGTCTTTAATCCAGCTGTCACACTTTGTGCCAGCACATTTGGCTTTACTGGCATAACGAGTGTAAGAGGGCCTGGCCAAAATGCATCCATACATTTTTTTGCTAGCTCAGAAATATGTTCTATATAAAGATAAACTTCCTCTTTCGTTCCTATGTGGACAATAAGTGGATTATCTGAAGGACGCCCTTTTGCCTTAAATATCTTTCTGACTGCATCATCATTTGTAGCCACTGCACCTAAACCGTAAACCGTTTCTGTTGGAAATGCCACAACCTCTCCAGCATTCAAGATATCCACAGCTTGTGCATAAGTTATTTGACTATTCACATTACTATCCACAATCTTACACACGGTTTCCATATGATAAACCTTCTTTCAATCGTTGTTTTTTTCTGAATTATCCACATTTTGTTCATAACTTATCAATAATTGTGTATAAGTTATCTGAATTTGTGCACAATTACTCAAAAAATCCTTTTATCCATTCCCAAATAAAGAATGTTACTTGTTCTTTTTCTTCTGCCTTTTCTTCCTCTTTTTCCGGTTCACAAATAGACGGGAAAATGCTACACCACCAGTTATCACCACGTGCATCGCCAATTTTCACAACAATCGAATGGTACATATTTTGTGGATAAAACATCGCATCTTGTCTCTTCGGCGGAAATAAGTTATCCCCAAGTAACACTTGTGTACGCAATTGTGGATAATTTTCTTTTAATTCTGCTTCAATACTCTCTTTTAATGTAACAAAATTATCATTATCCACATTTGTAGTTGAACCTACTTGTATTAAATATGGTTTTAAATCTTTCACAAGTTGCTCTTTTTCAAACTGATCATCTGTTGTGTTGCTATTAGCTATAACTCTTATACGAAAATCATTTTCTTGTTCATTATTCGTAGCTTCCTTTGCAAAACCTATTAATGATGGAATATATAATATACATAGTTGTAAAGCTATCGCCATAATTACTAGTCTAGCAAAAGCTAGCACAATATTTAGTTTTGGAAATCTAACAATCTTGTATTCGTTTAACATAAAAATCCCTCCTTGCTCAACATTGTTGTCAAGAAGGAGAATCTTTATACATCAATTTCACAAAAAACCATACGAGGTTTTCCATTAATATCTTTTTCAACGCTAACAGTAGCTTGTGGAAAACTTTCTTTAAAAAATTTCGCTACCTGCTCTCCTTGTGTATAACCAATTTCAAGACCGATCAAAGCGGGCTTATTCATCAGTGCTGGAAGCTGTTGTGCTAATTTGCGATATAAAATAAGCCCATCCTCTTCTGCAAAAAGAGCACTATGCGGCTCATGCTCCAGTACGATGCTAGACATGTCCTTCGCTTCTTCAATTGCAATATACGGAGGATTAGATAAAACAATATCAAACTTTTCCCCAACGAGGGGTGCTGTTAAATCGCCTAGACGAAAATCAATATCTGCCTCAAGTATTTGTGCATTTTTTTGTGCAGTGGATAATGCTGCTGCAGATAAATCTGTTGCCACTACTGTTAGCTCAGGACATTCTAACTTCATAGAAATAGCAATAGCGCCACTACCTGTCCCGATATCTGCTAGCTTTAATGTTTTCTTATTAAATAATTGTTCAATGCGATTGCTTGTTGCTAGCACTAATTCCTCTGTTTCAGGTCTGGGAATTAGCACCGATTCATCCACAATAAATGTACGTCCATAAAATTCTTCACTGCCGATACAATACTGTACAGGTCGCCCACTAGCATGCTCTTCAATCAGATTTTTAAACTGTTCACTTTGCTCAGCTGTTAACGAATCTTGTAAGTGTAGCATCACACCCGAATACGTTGTGCCCAGTATATGTTGCATCACAATACGACCCGCGGTTTCTTCACGTCCATTATCCACTAAAAAAGAAGAAGCCCAATCAAGGGCCTCCATCACATTTTTATAGGTCATCATTCAGTCTCTCTAGCTTAGATGCTTGCTCTTCTAAGATAAGTGTATCAATGATTTCGTCCAGTCTTCCTTCGACGATTTGATCAAGCTTTTGAATCGTTAAGCCAATACGATGGTCTGTAACGCGGTTTTGTGGATAATTGTATGTGCGAATACGCTCTGATCGGTCGCCTGAGCCTACTGCTGATTTACGTGTTGCGTCGATTTCTTTTTGCGCTTCCTGCAAATACTTATCAGCTACACGCGCACGAAGAATTTTCATCGCTTTTTCACGATTTTTAATTTGTGAACGTTCATCCTGCATCGATACAACTACACCTGTTGGTAAGTGGGTCATACGTACAGCAGACATCGTTGTATTTACCGATTGCCCACCTGCACCTGATGACGCAAAAGTATCTACACGGATATCTTTTTCATGGATTTCAACATCTACCTCTTCAACTTCAGGTAAGCATGCAACTGTCGCTGTTGAAGTATGAATACGTCCTTGTGATTCTGTTGCTGGTACACGTTGTACGCGGTGCGCACCATTTTCAAATTTGAATTTTGAATATGCGCCTTGCCCGTTAATCATAAAAATTACTTCTTTATAGCCGCCCATTGGGTTTGGCGTTGCTTCCATAATGTCGATTTTCCAGCCCTGTGTCTCAGCATAACGAGAATACATACGGAATAAATCTCCTGCGAAAATATTCGCCTCATCACCGCCGGCTGCTCCACGAATCTCCATAATTACGTTTTTATTATCATTCGGGTCTTTTGGAATTAATAAAACGCGTAGACGTTCTTCCAGCTCCTCTTGCTGTGCTTTTAATGAGTTGAATTCTTCCTTTACCATCTCGTGCATGTCAGGATCTTTTTCGTTATCCAACATTTCACGTGTATCAACTAGTTGCTCTTTCACGCTTTTATATTCACGATAAGCATCAACTGTTTCCTGAATATCCGATTGTTCCTTTGAATATTCACGTAATTTTTTACTGTCGTTTACAATATCCGGATCACTTAAAAGCTCATTTAGCCTTTCATAACGATCTTCTACTGCTTGTAGTCTATCAAACATGGGCTTCACCTCTATTTAGTTCATTTATCTATATCCAGTAGGAATGCGCCTCCATTAAAGACAGCGAGACGTATTTTTTACTCTATTCATTAATCATTCCGCCTACAATAGAGTCTGACAAAGGATTTGTTTAGGCGTAATAGTCATGCATTATTTCCACTACTTAGTATAAGGAAAATTCCGCATGTATGCTACATTTTCTTCGGTCGACTGCTTAATATCATAAAGCCCTCTTCCGATTAAAGCGAATTCAAAGTGGTGGATGTGCGTGGCATTTACGGCAAACAGGATAGTAAGAATCATTACCGCCGATTTTTATTTGATCGCCTGTATACACAGGTTTGCCATTTTCATCGACACGCAAATTCATTGTTGCTTTTTTATGACAGAACCAGCAAATCGTTTTCATTTCTTCAATTTTATCTGCATATGTAAGCATGTACTGACTACCTTCAAATAATTCATTTTGGAAATCATTCTTCAGGCCAAAGCCCATGACAGGGATGTCTAGTTGGTCGACAATATTAGCTAATTGTAGCACATGTGCCTTTTTTAAAAACTGCACTTCATCTACAAGAACACAGTATGGTTTTACTACATTGTTTTTTACAAGTTCAAAAATATTCGTATCCTCATAAATTGGAATGGCTTCTTGTCGTAAACCTACTCGACTTGAAACAAAACCTACCTCATCTCGCGTATCAAGCCCAGATGTAAACATCATGACAGGCTTTTGCTGTTCTTCATAGTTATGTGCAACTTTTAAAATTTCAATTGATTTGCCACTATTCATCGCGCCATGTTTATAGTATAGCTGTGCCATTGTATCTTCTCCCTCTCTATTTGCAATTATGGATTTTGAAAGGAATTATTTTAGCAATTAGCTTAAAAGCTTGCACCATAGTGTTAATCTTTTATACCGAACCTACTGTCAGTATCGAATGGATTTGCGCTAGCTTAAGCACATTTCAAAATCCGGTCTTTGTTTTATATTGAACGTTACGTGCAACGTTGTGAAAGATACAAATGCGTCGGGACGCAATGAACGCATGCACTTTTTATATACTGAAAAAAATACCTGCCAAGCACATGCTTGGCAGGTATTAAACTAACATTAGTTTTTAAGACCGTATTTTTTGTTGAAACGATCCACGCGACCATCAGCAGACGCGAATTTTTGACGGCCAGTATAGAATGGGTGACATTCGTTGCAGAACTCGACAACGATGTTTTCTTTAACTGAACCAGTTTTGAAAGTGTTACCACAAGAGCAAGTTACTGTTGCTTCTTTGTAGTCTGGATGAATTCCTTGTTTCATATTCGTTTTCTCCTCTCGCCCTGAACCATCTGGAACAGAGTATTATCGAACTGTACCTTACATAGCCCGAATATGTCGGCTACATATGTACACGTTGCATACTTTTGAAGTATAGCATAGTTATTTTATTTTTTTCAAGCAAAAAATATTGAAAAACTATATTACAATTTTTAACCACGAACTTCGCGATAATCGTTATCTACTAATCCTATTTGTTTATTGCGCTCTTTAAATCGAATATTATGCGATGATACATACGCAACTTTCGGGGCATCTGGCTCTAAAAATAATTTTGCACTATTTAACGCTAAAATACCATCTGTAAACGCACCCGCAATTAATCTTACTTTGCTAGGATGATCAATAAAATCACCTGCTCCGTAGATACCTTCTATATTGGTTTCTCGCTTCTCATTGACGATAGCTACTCCATCTTGAATTTCTAATCCCCATTCCTCAAGAGCTCCATAATCACATTTTAAGCCATGATTAACAATAACTGCATCTACTTGCACTCGTTCCAGTTCATTTGTATCTTTATTCACAATGGACACATACTGTATTACATCACCATCACTATGTAATTGTACCACTTCGTATGGTGTTTTTACATTGACAGAGGATTCTCGCATACGTAAGACATTTTTTTCATGACCACCAAATTCATCACGACGATGGACAATTGTTACACTAGCAGCGATAGATTCTAGTTCATTCGCCCAATCCACTGCGGAATTGCCACCACCTGAAATAAGTATATGTTTATTGCGGAAAATCTCTAATTCTTGCACAGTATAATGTAAATTCGTTACTTCGTAGCGGTCTGCTCCTTCTATATCAAGCTTTTGCATTGAAATCACACCATAACCAACTGCTAAAATTATTGCTTTAGAATAATGATTCTCTCCTGATGCTGACGTTAAAATAAATGTTCCATCACTCTGTTTTTCTAATTTTTCTATCTTTTGATTTAAAACAATTGTTGGATCAAACGTTTTTGCCTGTTGGATAAGTTGTTGAATTAACTCGCCACCTAAAATAGGCTTTACCCCACCAACATCCCAAATCATTTTTTCAGGATAAATAAGCATGCGTCCACCTAGCTGTGAGCTAAATTCAATAATTTTCGTTTTTAAATCGCGCATCCCGCTATAAAAAGCTGTATATAAACCTGCTGGTCCACCCCCAACAATCGTTACATCATACAATTCTTCTGGCATGTCTTTCTCCCCTTTTCTACTTATAAAGTTTGCATGTTCTATTCTTCCTAAGACTAATGATATTCATTCTCAATTAGAAATATAAGAAATCTATTTTATTCCTTTAATCGCGCTAATAAATATAAAAAATATGGTGCTCCAAAAACCGCTACCACAATTCCAGCTGGTATTTCTGAAGGCTCTAAAATTGAGCGACCTATCGTATCGGCCAATAACACTAAAAAGCCACCTAAAAGCGCTGCGGTAGGAAGTAAAAATTGATGGTTTGCTCCTACAAGTTGCCGAGCTAGATGTGGGGCAATTAATCCAACAAATCCAATACCGCCACTAACAGAAACACTAGCTCCAGCCAATCCAACTGATGCGGCTAATAACCAACGACGTTCTTTTTCAATAGAAGCACCTAATCCAATCGATGTTATTTCGCCCAAATTTAATATGTTTAAAACTCGAGATTTTGAATAGATAAATGGTAGTAAAATTAATAACCATGGTAATAAGGATAGGACAAACCTCCAATTCGAGCCCCAAATACTACCCGCTAGCCACGTAGCCACAAATTGATAATTTTCAGGGCTAAGACGAAGTGTTAATACAATCATTGCTGAACTAATTCCAGCGGCCACCGCAATTCCCGTTAAAATTAAACGCATTGGTGTGATACCTTCATGGCGTTTATAAGACAGTGTATAAATTAACACTGCTGTTATCCCTGCCCCTATAAAGGCTAGTACTGGTAGTAAATATACAGGTGCTGATTTAGTCGTTGGGAAAAAAGAAATATACAACATTACAGCTAACCCAGCACCCGCATTAATGCCTAAAATACCTGGATCTGCTAAAGCATTTTTTGAAATGCCCTGTAAAACAGCACCTGCCATGGCTAAACCTATTCCTACTAAAACTCCAATTACAATTCTAGGAAGCCTAAATTGAAATAATATTATTTGCTGTTGCGTATCGCCCTGCCCAAAAAGAGTACGTATCACTTCCATTGGTGTCAGTTTAATAACGCCAGTATTCATACTAATTACAAAAGTAATTACTATTAAAATCATTAGTGTAGCTATGATGAGGAAATTTTTCTTTCTAAGCTTTTGCTGATTTTGTGTTAAAAAATTATTACTCACAGTTCCTTTCCTCCTTTACGTGCTAAATAAAGAAAGAATGGAACCCCAATTAAAGCAATTAATGCACCAATCGGCGTTTCATATGGCGGATTAATAGTACGCGCAACTAAATCAGCTAGTACAACGAGTAATGCTCCATATACTAATGAACAAGAGATAATCCATCGATAATCGTGTCCAACTATGTATCTCGTAAAATGGGGAACAATTAATCCTACAAAACCAACAGCGCCTACAACCGAAACTGCTGCACCTGCTAAAATTAAAACAATCACCATCCCCCACACTTTCACGACAACAGTTCGTTGACCAAGCCCTATTGCAATTTCTTCTCCTAAGCTTAACAACGTAATGGAGCGAGATAGTATAAGTGCACCTATCATCGCAATCAGTATCCATGGCGATAATATTTGAAGATGACTCCACATCGTACCCGAAACGCCTCCAGCATACCAAAATGCTAGGTCTTGTCCAATGCGGTAATAAAGTGCAATTCCTTCGCCGAGCGCACCAAGTAAAGCACTAACAGCAGCGCCAGCAAGAACTAGACGCATAGGTGATAAGCCCCCTTTAGACAATGAGCCAACACCATAGACAATCGCAACACCGAGGCCTGCACCTACAAACGACCATAAAATTAAATACATATAGGGCATGCCAGGAAAAAAGGCAAAGCAGACAGCGAGCATAAATGCCGCTCCAGAATTCAATCCTAATAACCCTGAGTCTGCTAAAGGGTTGCGCGTCATACCTTGCATAATCGCACCAGCAACTGCAAAGCTTGCACCTACTAACGCTGCTCCAAGTACTCGTGGCAAACGAATATCATGAATAATTTGATGTGTTGTTAATTCTGGTGAAAATTGTGTAATGGCAGTCCAAACAGTACTTAATGAAATATCCGCTGCTCCTAAAGAAATGGCTAAGCCAATGGCAAATATTAATGCAATTACTCCTAAAATCAAAGCTACTATTCCGCGTATTGGGTGAGATTGTTTCTGTAGCTCATCTATATCGCTGAGCCCTTCTACTCCTGTCGACGCAGTCATTCTACTTCCTCCTCTTAACTTCCAATGCTCCACTTAATCTTTCATGTTGTATAGCTGATAAGATAGACAAATTGGATTTTTACTATATGGACAGACAGCCATTTCTGCGTTGATATTGAACACTGTTTGTAAATTCTCCTTTGTCATCACATCTTGAGGGCTGCCACTTACGATCAATTTTCCGTCTCGCATAGCCATCATAAAATGAGAAAACCGAGACGCATGGTTTAAATCATGCAATACCATAATAATCGTTCGTCCTTCTTCCCGATTGAGTTTTTCAAGCAATAATAAAATTTCTAGCTGATGTGCTAAATCTAAATATGTTGTCGGTTCGTCCAGTACTAAAATATCCGTACCTTGAGCCAATGCCATTGCAATCCATACTCTTTGGCGCTGACCACCTGACAATGCCTCAATTGGACGATCACAAAACTCTCTTAATCCTGTAACATCAATTGCCCAATGAATATATTCGTAGTCTTCCTTGCGCAATGTACCGAACCCTCCTTGATGAGGGAAACGGCCGTATGATATTAATTCAAAAACAGTTAATCCTCCTGGTGCACTTGCTGTTTGAGGTAAAATTGCCATCTTTTTTGCTACTTCTTTTGTCTTTAATTGATGAATGGCCTTACCATCTAAATAAACAGCACCATCCTGTGTTCGTAATACACGCGCAATAGCCTTTAATAAAGTAGATTTTCCACAGCCATTTGGGCCAATAATTGTTGAGATTTGACCTTTAGGAATGGCAACACTTAAATCATCCACAATAAGCGTCGAGGAGTAACCAATCGCCACATGTTCGATCTCCAATACTGACATACAAAACTTCCTTTCATTTTTAGATTTGCAAACCAAATTGTGCTGTGTACAAACCGTAATAAGCATTTTTCATAGCCATTAATTGTTCATGTGTTCCTTCTTCTATAATTCCCTTTTTCGAAACGACGACAATACGGTCTGCATCTTTTATTGTCGCCAAGCGGTGTGCAATGACTAACGTTGTGCGTCCTTTGGAAAGTTCATGTAAAGCTTGCTGAATAGCCAGTTCTGTTTCTGTATCTAAAGCGGATGTTGCCTCATCCAAAATTAGAATTTTAGGGTTTTTCAAGAAAATACGTGCTATAGATAATCGCTGTTTCTGTCCACCTGATAATTTCACGCCTCGTTCACCAATTAACGTATCCATACCATCTGGTAATGCTTGTATCATCTCTTCAAGCTGTGCTCGTTTGGCCGCATACCAAATATCTTCCTCACTCGCCTGTAAATCTCCGTATGCAATGTTTTCTCGAATCGTGCCATCAAATAAAAAAACATCCTGTTGCACTATGCCGATATGTGAGCGTAATGAATGAAGCTTAAAATCTCGTATATCTTTCCCATCGACTTTTATTGATCCCTCACTCACCTCATAAAAGCGTGGGAGTAGACTACAAATGGTTGATTTCCCCGCTCCAGATGGACCAACAAGCGCTACTGTTTCTCCAGACTGAACCGTAAGATTAATATTATTTAATGTTCGTTCTGTATCGGTGTAACCAAATGAAACTTGGTTAAATGTAATATTGCCATCAATAGACTCTATTAACTTGGCATTTGGGTGGTCTGCAATTTCCGGTGCTGTTTCTAAAAATTCAATATAGCGTTTAAAACCAGCCATGCCCTTTGGATAACTCTCAATAAACATATTTATTTTGTTAATTGGTCCGAGCAAAATCCCGGATAGAAGAATAAAAGCAATAAATTCGCCATTCGTTAAATAGCCATTTAATACAAAGTACGCTCCGACAAATAGCGTAAATAATGATAAAACTTTTGTTAAAATACCAGAGATAGCTTCATTCCAAGCCATCACCTTATAAGAAAACAATTTTGTTGTTCGGAATTTTTCATTATTCGTTTTGAAGCGGTTCTTTTCATGGTCTTCATTTGTAAATGCTTGTACTACTCGAATACCACTGACGTTATTCTCTACACGGGCATTAAAGTCTGCAATATCGCTAAACATTTGATGAAATGCTTTCGACATAAGCTTGCCAAAAATAATAGTTAGCAAAAGAATAAATGGTACAAGAATAAAGATTAATAGCGTAAATGTAGGATCAATATAAAACATGACGCAAAAAGATCCGATTATCGTCATCATTGCAATAAACATATCTTCTGGACCATGATGTGCAAGCTCACCGATGTCCATTAGATCATTTGTTAATCGGGAGACAAGATGTCCTGTTTTATTGTTATCAAAGTAGCGGAAAGAGAGCTTTTGAATATGATTGAACGCTTCCCTTCTCATATCCGTTTCAATATTGATGCCAAGCATATGCCCCCAATATGAAACTATAAAATCTAAAATTGAGTTAAAAACATACAACAACAGTAGCAATCCACTTGCCATCATAATCCACTTTAATTCACCATCTGGAAGGATATCATCAATTACTTTATTTAAAACTAATGGAAATGCCAGCTCAATTAGGGCAACTAAAATTGCACAGGAGAAATCTAATATAAATAATCCTTTATATGGCCTGTAATAAGTAAAGAAACGTTGTAGTAACATGGACGTTACCTCCTAATAAACATGCATTGTTTATGCTCTATTAAATGAAAGCTACCTAATTGCAAATCAGGTAGCTCACCTCATGTGTTATCCACATTTCTACTTTTTATTTTTCCTGAGATTTTGTATACTCTACAATTTTGTCAGCTAAATCTTCTGCTTGATGTAGCCCAGATAAAGGATCAGAAGCAAAATAATATTCCGCTTCTAAAGGAATTGTTTTATTATTTTTGATAACATCAAGATTTGTCCAAGTTGGAGGGAGTTTCCCTTCTTTATTAAAGAAATTAATAACGAAGACGTAATCGCCAACATAGTCACCGACTACTTCATAGGAGATTTCATAGCGGCCGCCATTTGATTCCTTTGTATCAAATAGCTCCTGAATTTTTTCTTGTGGTTTTACACCAAGAATTTGATAAAGTGCTCGTCCTCCTGACACACTTGAATTTCCAACAACAGTTGCATTTTTTTCAAATAAATCAAAAATCGTAAAAGTGGCACCTTCTGGAATAGCCGTATTTATTTTTTGTTGTGCTTGCGTTACACGATTCTCAAAATCTTTGGCAAATGCGTCTGCTTCTTCTTGTCTTCCTAAAAATTCGCCCATTGCTTTGACCTCATCAGTAGCTGAATTATAGGCTGTATCAGAAAAAACGATTGTCGGTGCAATTTTTTCATATTTTTCAACATCTTCTGGATTCCATGTAATGATTAAATCTGGCTTTAACTCTAAAATCTTTTCTAATGATGCATTACCGTCTGTTCCGACATTCGTAATTTCTCCGTCTTTATAGTACGGTTTTAAAAATGCTGCATAATCTAAATTGGCTGTGATTGCTCCTACTGGCACAACATCCAATGCAAGGATTTGCCCCATATACCAGTCTGTCACAATACGTTGTGCTTTTACTGGAATTTCTACTTCTCGGCCACTGTCGTCCGTAATAGTTTTAGTCTCTGCCTCTTCTGTTTTAGGTACACGATCATTATTTTCAGCTGGTTGTTTTGTATCCTCACCACATGCTGCTAGTAAAACTAACAAACTTAGCAAAAAGGGCGTCTTTATATGTTTAAGCATTTTTTTCATCATGACTTCATTTTCCCCAATCTTAAATCGTTTTGCTTGCTCGAGCTGATTCTTATTGTATTGAAAATGATTCTCATTTGTAATAGCTATTTCGGACATAGTGGCTGTATATTTCAGCCTAAAAATACTTGGTGCCATACTTGTCTCCTTTTTAAAGGCTCTACTAAAATAGTATTCATCCTCATATCCAAGAGAAATAGCAATTTCTTTAATGTCATATTGATTGGCTATTAAATATTGTTTTGCGCGTTTAACTTTGAGTTGCTGTAAATAAATTTGTGGCCCTATTCCATAACGAGCCTTAAAAATGCGTAATAAATGTCGTGTACTAATTTTGAGTGAATCTGCTAGCGTTTGTATGGATAATGGCTCATGAATATGTTCTTCTAAAAATAAACGTGCTAATTCTACCTTATCCATTTCATGTGGCCTACCCTGCCCTTCAGCTAGCTCTTGAAACACACGATAAATGAGCTCATAAAAGGATGCTTTTACAAATACATGCTCATGAATAGCACCTGTCTGCCACTTGTTAAACATGTCATGTAACAACTTATGAATCACAATAGGATTAGCAGGTACACATGAGAACTCCGTTTGAAAAGGTTGATATTGCATTTGTAAGTGTTGCATAAAAGCATCGGCATAAATGACATCGCCTTTATAGTGGATTAAGAAGTAATTCAAAGGCTTTTTTGGTTTTATATGTAGTGTTTGGGACTTTCCAATATGAAAAATACTAAATTGTTGCACATGATAAGGATTATTTCCAATAACAATTTCTGCTTCACCAACTGTAATGATTAATAGCGAACTGTAATTCATTACTTCTTTTTTTTGCACCTCGTTGTTAAATACATATTCAATGTGTTTTACCTTGATATGTGCATTTTCCCATAGGAGCATGTAGGCATCATAATTCATAGCGTTCTCCTCAACTAATAAGACATACCATCATTATATTGATAATGATTATCAATTTCATTATACTTTTTAGAGGACAAGAAAAAAACACCAATTACTATTATTAGTTAATGGTGTTAGGTTAGAGATAAACTTGCTTCGTTGATTTCCGCTACGGGCGAATGCTTTTCGCTCCAATCAACTAGTAAAATTGTTTGAGTGCCTGGCACTTAGCATAATAATGGTTTCCTAAATCGGAAAAATCCACTTCGCTTTCCACGGGCACAACGTATGCCGCAACCCTTGCTTGCGCGCGCTTTGTTACGTCTTACGTTTTGTGCTGTTCCCACGAGGAATCTAAGTGAATTTTTTACTTAGATAGTCATAAAATCCATGTTTAACATAGTAAATTGTTTGAGTGCCTGACACCTCCCATACGGAAATCCATGATAGCATAAAAAAATGAAGACACCATTAACTATTACTAGTCAATGGTGTCTAAAATTTTAAAGTAGCCCTTTACCTTTAGTGGCCTTTTTCATATCTTCATTTAACTTTTCGAAGAATTCTTCGTTTGATTTTGTTGTGCGTATTTTTTTCAAGAAACGCTCTGCAAAATCTGGTGCATCTGAAAATGTTTTGCGAATTGCCCATAGTTTTTCGAGTTGTTCTGGTTCAAGAAGTAATTCTTCCTTACGTGTACCTGAACGACGAATATCAAGCGCAGGGAAAATACGACGCTCTGCTAATTGTCGATCTAGGTGCAACTCTAAGTTACCAGTCCCTTTAAATTCCTCATAGATTACTTCATCCATACGCGATCCTGTATCTACTAAAGCTGTAGCTAAAATTGTTAAGCTACCACCTTCTTCGATATTACGAGCAGAACCGAAGAATCGTTTTGGTCTATGGAAGGCAGCAGGGTCGATACCACCTGAAAGCGTACGACCGCTCGGTGGAATAACTAAGTTATAAGCACGTGCAAGACGCGTAATAGAGTCCATTAAAATAATAACGTCACGTTTATGTTCTACTAAACGGCGAGCTCGTTCTAACACGATTTCAGCTACCTTAACATGATTTTCCGGTACTTCATCGAACGTAGAACTCACGACATCCGCATTTACAGAACGCTCAATGTCCGTTACTTCCTCAGGGCGCTCATCAATAAGTAAGACGATTAACTCAGCCTCAGGATGATTCGTTGTAATAGCGTTGGCAATTTCTTTAAGTAAAGATGTTTTACCAGCCTTTGGAGGCGCGACAATTAAACCACGTTGACCAAATCCTACCGGTGCTACTAAATCCATAATTCGTGTTGATAGATTGCTCTGTGTTGTTTCAAGCTTAATTTGTCGATCAGGGTATAACGGCGTTAATGCTGGGAAGTGAACACGTTCTTTTGCTACTTCAGGGTCTTCTCCATTTACAGCATCCACCTGTAGTAAGCCATAGTAACGTTCATTTTCTTTAGGTGGGCGTACTTTGCCAGACACCTTATCCCCATTACGAAGATCAAAACGACGAATTTGAGAAGCAGAAATATAAATATCTTCTTTACTTGGTGAGTAATTTATTGGACGAAGGAAGCCGAAGCCTTCTTGCGAAACAATTTCAAGTACCCCTTCCATAAAGAAATAACCCTCTTGCTCTGAACGCGTTTTCAAAATAGCAAAAATTAATTCCTTTTTCGTTAGTTTGCTATAATACGAAATTTTGTATTGGCGTGCGAGGGCGTAAAGCTCTTTTAACGTCATGTTTTCTAATTGAGCGATTGTCAATGCAGACATATGCACAACTCCAGTCTTTTTCAAAATATAATGCATGTATTGGGGTAAACATAGAAGTTTTAAGTAAAACTATGGGATGGTTTTAATGAAGAAGAAGGTACCTAGTGCAAATAAGTTGCACTAGGTATATTTTAGAAGAAAATATTATTAATAGCTAGGTTTTTTATCAAGCGCGTGACGACCTTCTACAAATCGCACAGTACCTGATTTCGCTCGCATTACAACTGAATGTGTTAATGCGTAAGCACCTTTGTACTGAACACCTTTTAATAGCTCACAATCTGTGACGGCAGTTGCTGCAAAAATTGCATCGTCACCTTTTACTAAGTCATCTAAGTAAAGAACTTTCTCTACATCTACGCCCATTTGTTTACAGCGTTCTAACTGTTCTTCGTCTTCTGGCACTAATTTGGCCTGGAAGTCTCCGCCTAAGCATTTTAATGCAACAGCTGAAATAACACCTTCTGGTGCGCCGCCCATTCCAAACATAATGTCGATGCCTGTTTCATCGAATGCAGTGTTAATAGCAGCACCAACATCACCATCTTGAATAAATTTAATACGTGCTCCCGCTTCACGAATCTCATCTACTATTGCTTGATGGCGAGGGCGATCTAATAGAGTAGCTACTACATCAGAAATATCTTTATTTTTTGCTTTTGCTACTTGTAATAAATTATAAGTAACAGAGGCATTAATATCAACTTTTCCTGCAGCTTCTGGCCCTACAGCAATTTTCTCCATATACATATCTGGTGCATTTAACAGATTACCCTTATCAGCAATTGCTAATACAGTCATTGCACCATTTGTACCTTTTGCTACTATATTTGTACCTTCTAAAGGATCGACTGCTATGTCTACTTGAGGACCGCCATTACGAAGGCCAAGCTCTTCACCGATATAAAGCATTGGCGCTTCGTCCATTTCACCTTCCCCAATTACTACTGTAGCATGCATTGGAATCGTATCGAACATTGAGCGCATTGCTGTCGTTGCTGCATCATCTGCCTCAATTTTCAAACCGCGACCCATCCATTTCCCGGATGCGATTGCTGCTGCCTCTGTTACTCGTACTACTTCCATCGATAAACTACGTTCCATTGTTGTTTTGCCTCCCGTTATCGGCATGTTTCTTTGTGCCGAAACATTCAAATTACCTTTATTGTAACATAATTGGCTCGAAACTTTTACCTCTCATTATTCCTTTGCCTCTGCAACACTGACCATAATTGTTTCACGTCGAATATCTGCGCCTAAGTCACGTAATTTTTCAATAAGTGAGCTATAGCCACGTTCAATATGATAGATATCGTGAATTTCAGTTTCACCTTCTGCTAATAGGCCAGCTAATACTAAAGCTGCACCCGCGCGAAGGTCTGTTGCAGTTACGCTTGAGCCATGTAATTTACTTGGACCGGTAATTATCGCCGTATTCCCTTCTACACGTGCGTTGGCATTCATACGACGTAGCTCATCAATATGCTTAAATCGAGCCGTGTAGATTGTATCTGTAATTTTTGAGGAGCCAAATGCCTGTGTCATTAACACGGAAAGTGGTTGCTGAATATCTGTAGGGAATCCAGGATACACAATCGTCTTAACATCAACTGCCTGCAATGTTGATAGGTCTGTTTTTGGAACAAAAATACTTTCCTCACCTATATCAATCTTGACGCCCATTTCACGAAGCTTTGCAGTAATTGCCTCTAAATGTAGTGGAATTACATTGTCTATCGTAATGCCGTCGCCAACTGCTGCTGCCATAATCATAAAAGTTGCAGCTTCAATACGGTCTGGAATAATTGTATGCTCCGTACCGTGCAGCTCATCAACACCTTCGATACGAATTACACTTGTACCAGCACCTTTAATATTGGCACCCATATTTGTAAGAAGTGTTGCTACGTCAATTATTTCAGGTTCTTTTGCTGCATTTTCTATAACTGTACGCCCCTTTGCACGTACTGCAGCCAACATAATATTGATGGTAGCGCCAACACTTGCGACATCTAAATAAATTTTGGCGCCAATTAATTCTTCTGCACGTAAATAAATCGCACCGTGCTCGTTTGTAATTTTAGCACCAAGTGCCTCAAAGCCTTTAATGTGTTGATCAATCGGACGCGGTCCTAAGAAGCAACCACCCGGCAAGCCAATGACAGCCTTTTTGAAGCGACCAAGCATTGCCCCCATTAAATAATAAGAGGCACGGAGTTTTTTCACATTACCATTTGGCAAAGGTAGTGCAAGCATTTCGGAAGGATCAATAATCATTTTGCCATTCTCAAACTGTACTTCTCCACCGATCTCTTCTAACAAGGCTTTTAAAGTCCAAGCATCTGAAATTTCTGGAATCCCTCCAATTGTCACTGGAGAGTTCGCCAAAATTGATGCTGGTATTAAGGCGACCGCACTATTTTTTGCACCACTAACTTTAATTGTACCTTTTAGACGATTTTCGCCTGTAATTTTATAAACATCCATTTTGCGTTCTCCCTCATGATTGGAAAGTAATTTTAGCATTTGACTCACTTTATAATCTTATTATTCACCTTTTCGCTTATTCCAATCCGCTAAAAATCCTTCAATTCCTTTTTCCGTTAATGGATGGTGGAAAAGTTGTTTTAACACTTTAAAAGGAGTTGTTGAAATATGAGCGCCCGCAAGTGCTGCCGCCGTTACGTGTTGAGGGTGACGGATAGATGCTGCAATAATCTGCGTTTCAATGTTATGGATTGTAAAAATATCTGAAATTGTTTCAATAAGCTCTACACCATTTAGACCAATATCATCTAAACGGCCGATAAATGGTGATACATATGTAGCACCCGCACGCGCAGCCATTAATGCTTGGTTTGCACTAAAAATTAGTGTTACGTTTGTTTTAATGCCTTTGTTTGCAAAGAAGCGGCAAGCCTCTAAACCAGCTGGTGTCATCGGTAATTTAACTGTAATATTCGGTGCAATCGCAGCTAATTCTAGACCTTCTTTAATCATTCCTTCAGCATCTAATGCAATTACCTCTCCACTTACTGAGCCGTCTACAAGCTCAGCAATTTCACGTAGTCGATCATGAAAAGAAACGTTTTCCTCTTTTGCAACTAATGATGGATTTGTCGTAACTCCCGATAAGATACCCCATGCGTGTGCTTCTTTAATTTCGTCAAAGTTTGCTGTATCAATAAAGAATTTCATAATATTTCCTCCTAAACCCTATTTGTTTATATTTTTAAATTTTTTCAAAAAAGTTATTATGTCAAAAACAAGAGAAGGTCGATTGCTAGCATCAACACTTCTCTTATTATGTGTATTCATCTTTGCTTTTGTACAATATAAGAAGCTAAATTATGCTTTTTGTGCACTTCCAAATTCACGGATTTTACCGACAACTGTTGTTTTAATCGCTTCACGAGCTGGCGCTAAGAATTTACGAGGATCGTAAACATCTTTATCATTGTCCAAAATTTCACGAATCACTTTTGTAGCTGCGATTTGATTTTCAGTATTAACGTTAATTTTAGCAGTACCTAATGAAATTGAGCGTTGAATATCTTTTGTTGGAATACCTGTACCACCATGTAATACTAAAGGAAGATCTGCTAAGTTTGAGATTTCCTCCATTTCCTTAAAGCCTAAGTTTGGTTCTCCTTTGTAAGGACCATGTACAGAGCCAAGTGCTGGTGCTAGACAATCAATATCTGTTAATTCAACCATTTTACGGCATTCTTCTGGATCTGCGTACATAATACCACCAATTACGCCATCCTCGTCACCACCAACTGTTCCAAGCTCAGCTTCTACAGAAACACCTTTGGCATGTGCATATTCAACTACTTTTGAAGTAGTTGCGATATTTTCTTCGAAAGGATGGTGTGAAGCATCAATCATAACAGAAGTAAATCCTGCATCAATCGCTTCTTTACACTTTTCAAAGCTAGAACCATGGTCAAGATGAATAGCAACTGGAACTGTAATACCATAAGACTCCATTAAACCTTTTACCATGTGTACTACTGAGATAAATCCACCCATATATTTACCTGCGCCTTCAGATACGCCAAGGATTACAGGTGATTTCTCTTCTTCCGCTGCTTGTAAAATTGCTTGTGTCCATTCAAGGTTGTTGATGTTGAATTGACCAACTGCATAACCTTCTGCCTTTGCTTTAATTAACATCTCTTTCATAGATACTAATGCCATACTAAAAATCCTCCTTTTAGGACTATTCTTTATACATAAATGTGCTATTTAATCATAGCAAAAATATAAGCACCTGAAAAGAAATTTCAGGTGCTTATATTTTTTGCACCGATAGCGTAGTGCAACGCAGCGACAGGTGCCTTTTTCAAAAGCACCTGAAAAGAAATTTCAGGTGCTTATATTTTCTGCATCGAAAGCGTAGTGCAACGTAGCGACAGGTGCCTTTTTTTCAAAAAGAGGCTGGTACCGTTGATGTCCGCTACGACGGTGCTTTCCGCGGGCACACACGTAAGCCGTAATCCTCGCTAACGCGTGGTTTGTTGCGTCTTACGTTCTGTACTTTCCCGCAGGAGTCACCGCCTTCGCTACCATCAACTTGTACTATCTGCTAAATTTTTTCTATTGCAAAACAAAGTAAATCTAAATTATAAATTCCAAAGTTATGGTCGGAGAATTTTGAATGAAAGTCCAGGGCAGTTAGGTAGCATTATTTAAATGCTACAATAAATAACACCTATGTACAAAAAACAGGCGGTGTTTACCACTGCCTGTTGTTTATGTGTTTAATGTTTTATTTACTGCATCACGTACTTCAAAAATATCAAATGGCTTAGTAAAGTAACGAATTGCCCCTAATTCCAATGCTTCCTGTACTACATCTAATTCACCGTAAGCGGTCATCATAAAGACAGGTAGTTGAGGCCATTTCTCTTTTAAACATTTTAAAATTTCTATGCCATCCATGCCGGGAATCTTCATGTCTAGCAATACACAATCCATCGATTCTTCCTCTGCATAACGTAGTGCTTCAGCGCCATTAGCTGCTAAATATGTAACATAACCTTCTTTTTTCAAAACTTCATTTAATAGCAAACGAATTCCCTGCTGATCATCAACAATTAGTAATCGTTTCACATTGCATTCCGCCCTTTTTGAATTATTATTTTGCACAAAGATATCTATATTATGTATTATTCTCCTTTTACAGCTTAATACCTTCTAGTATTATAAATTATCTACTTTTGCTTTATGCTTCACACATACATATAATATTGATAGAGGTGGAATCATGTCAAAAATATTAACAACACAGCTGAGCGGATTATTACAAAGAATAACACAAAGCGAAGAAGAATCTATTGAAGAAACAGCACGTTTACTTGCACAAGCAGCAATAGGCGAAGGAAATGTCTACTTTGCTTGTTTTGGCGAAATGCAAGTTGTCGAGTTAAATGCACTTCAAGGTGTTGAGCGTTTCGCTAAGCTACTCCCTTGGACAGAGCATACTGAAGTTAGTGAAGCCGATCGTATTTGTATTTTTACCCGTAGTGCACATGATCAGGAAGCATTAGCATTAGCAAAAAGATTGAACGAACATTTTATTCCATTCGCAGCCGTAGCTAGTGAAGTAGCAAATGCAGAAAATCCTTTAGCCGATTTAGCGTACACATATATCTCTACTCGTATGCGTGGAGGATTGTTACCTAATGATTTAGGTGAGCGTATTGTTGTACCGCATGCAATAGCTGCCCTATTCATTTATGAAGCTGTAAAAATCGCTTATGATGAAATGCTCGGACTTGATGATGAAGAGTTATAAAGCTTCACTATATACAAAATTAAAGCGCGATAAACAAAAGGCATCGAGAAGTCTATTCTTGGTGCCTTTTAGCATGTCTTAAAATGGAATTTATTTACCGACTTATGCTGTTGAATGAAGCAGAAGATATCGACTACTCGTTTGAACATACATTTCCCATGCCCTATCAGCGATTCAGGAGGGCTTACCGGCGATTTCCATAATTCTTTAAAAAATTGTAGGCAAAATCGAAATTTTTCGCGTTTGCTTACAGACTAAAAGGATGCCTCAAAATTACGAGACATCCTTTTTGGTTTTATTTAAATGTTGCTCCGATGAAATCACGGAATAATGGTTGTGGACGGTTTGGACGTGATACGAATTCTGGGTGGAATTGGCAAGCTACAAAGAAGTTGTTTTCTGGTAGTTCAATAATTTCCACTAATTTTCCGTCTGGGCTTGTACCTGAGAATACAAGACCTGCCGCTTCCATTGCCTCACGGTATTCATTATTAAATTCATAACGATGACGGTGACGTTCGTACACAAGCTCTTTGCCGTAAGCATCACTTGCTTTTGAGCCTTCTTTTAACTTACATGGATATAAACCTAAACGTAATGTACCACCAATATCTACGTTATCGTTTTGATCTGGTAGGAAATCAATAATAGGATATTGTGTTTCCGCATCAAGTTCTGTAGAATGCGCCCCATTTAAGCCTAGTACGTTACGAGCAAATTCGATTGTTGCTAGTTGCATACCTAAGCAAATACCTAAAAACGGTACGTTATTTTCACGAGCAAACTGAGTTGCTAAAATTTTACCTTCAACGCCTCGATCACCGAAGCCACCTGGTACTAATATAGCATCAGCACCTTTTAGTAATGCTACAACATTGTCAGCATCTACATGTTCTGCGTTAATCCAATCAATTTCGATATCAGAGTTAAATGCATAACCTGCATGTTTTAACGCCTCTACAACTGAAATGTACGCATCTTGTAACTCAACATACTTACCTACTAATGCCACTTTTCGTTTATTTGGTAGGCTCTTCACTTTTGCAACAAGATCACGCCATTCTTCCATATCTGCCTCTGGTGCTTCAATACCGAAATGATCAAGCACGATATCATCGAAATCTTGTGCATGAAGATTTAATGGTACTTCATATAAATGCTCTGCATCACGAGATTCGATAATTTCATGAGGTTGAACGTCACAGAATAATGCTAATTTTTCTTTCATTTCTTCTGGCACTTCTTGCTCTGTACGCACAACAATAATATTTGGTTGAATCCCTAAAGAACGTAATTCTTTAACAGAATGTTGTGTTGGTTTTGTTTTTAATTCACCGGCAGCTTTAATGTAAGGAATTAACGTACAGTGAACATACATTACATTGTTATGGCCTAAATTTGTTTTCATTTGACGAATAGCTTCTAGGAATGGTAGTGATTCAATATCGCCTACAGTTCCTCCAACCTCTGTAATAACAACATCTGCGTTCGTTTCACGTCCTGCGCGTTGGATACGTTCTTTAATTTCATTTGTAATATGAGGAATTACTTGAACTGTTCCGCCGTTATAATCACCACGACGTTCTTTTTGTAATACAGATTGATATACGCGACCAGATGTTACAGTTGAATGTTTGCCTAGGTTAATGTCAATGAAGCGCTCATAGTGACCTAAGTCCAAATCAGCCTCAGCGCCATCATCTGTAACGAAAACCTCACCATGTTGATATGGACTCATTGTACCTGGGTCAATATTGATATACGGGTCAAATTTTTGAATTGTTACTTCTAACCCACGGTTTTTTAATAAACGTCCTAGAGATGCTGCTACAATCCCTTTTCCAAGTGATGACACAACCCCACCTGTTACAAAAATATACTTTGTCATGAAAAATTCCTCCTTATGTTGTACTAGATCTTGTTAGTAAAAAAAGTATATTGCGTCCATCCATTCTGTCATACCGCTTACCAATCGCCTAATTGCAGGAAGGAAATGTAAACTGACAACACAATTGTATGGACATGAATAAGAAACTTAATGCTTTCCTATCCCTAAAATAAGAAAAGCCGAGAATGCCTACATTTAAATGCAGTCGATTCGAAGCTGTAATCGTTTCTATATCTTTTTTACTTTTCTAAATTGTTCTTCGTAGTAAAACTTTCATAGTTAGCATCGCCTATGAGCAATCTAATTATTATTGCTATGAGAAGCTTTACCATATAACTCAGTCACCGATTAATATACATAATGATTAGTTTACCACTTTGGTATTCAAATCATTATTTATTAGCATGGGAGAGCTTGACTGATTATTCATTACATCTCGGCGATTACTTCCAAATTTTATTCAAGCCTGGTCGAAAAGCTCCTCTTAAAATCGTTGATATTCGCCTTGATCTTTAACTTGATTCAGCAAGTTAAAAACAAAAAAAACGCCCCTCCTGCATAGGTTTGCAGGGGGAGCGTATTATATACACGGTCTTTCTCCTTTTTTTAAGGAGCCCAAGTAAAAGATTAAACGGAACCGTGAAATAAGTCAAGAATTTTTAATGCAAGTACAAAAGTAAGAAAATTCAAAGTGTGTTTGTGTTACGCTTCTTCCTCTTCTTCTTCGAACTCTTCCTCATCTTCAATGAAATCTTCATCGATTTCATCCTCGATGTCTTCTATATCTTCTTCGTCGAAGTCAATATCTTCTTTTTCTCCATCGATATCTTCTTCTTCTTCTTCTTCTTCTTCTTCAACGAACTCTTCATAATCCTCATCGAAGTCAATTTCATCTTCTTCTAAATCTTCTTCTAAATCATCATCATCAAGAGTAGCTTTAGATTTTTTCTTGTGTGTTTTCACAGATGGAGCTGTTTCTTCTTCGATTTGTTCTACTTTAAACCATTCGCGTAAGCCCCAACCAGTTTCTTGATTAAATAAGAAACGTCCATCAACGTTCATATCAGTGTAGAATTGCAGTAGGCGTGATTTAATTTCTTCATCACTATAGCCAACTAGCTCTTTAATAATTGTAAGCAGGTCATTAAATGACACTGAAGCACGTTTTTCAGTTAAAATTGCATAAGCTAAGTTAATTAACGATTCTTCCGCTAATTGTTCCTTTGTCATTTCACGAAAATTCAATTCGTGCACTTCCTTCCTCTCATCACAATGGACGTTTTAAAATTAAATAGTGCTTTATTTTCGGAGCGCAGTTAAAAAAGACCGCACAAAAGTAACTTTCCATACCATAAGCATAATACCCATTATATACAATGTTTTAGTCTCTTTGCTAGCTTCAATTACTGTTTTTTATATTACACATTTTTTTTATCCCTAGAAAAAATAAATAAATCGATAATAACAATAAAGGAATAGCGCCAATTTGCTTATTATACAGGAAAATAACTCCCAATACTAAAGCTAAAACAATAATGTAGTGAATTATTGATTTCATCCTCTACTGCGCCCCCTCTTTTTTACATTTCTATTATAACGAAAATGAAAAGAAGTGCCTAATCGTATGACTAGACACTTTAAAATACAGCAGCATGTCGGATAAACTAGCATTTAGGTTCCATAAATTAGAAAATTACCATCTATTTGTTTTACATGTTGCGACGGAACTGTCCACCAACTTCATATAAAGCCTTTGTAATTTGTCCTAGGCTTGCTACTTTTACGGTTTCCATTAGTTCTTCAAAAATATTACCATTGTTTACAGCTACCTCTTGTAAGCGGGCAATTGCTGCTTCTGTTTGTCCTTCATGTTGTTGCCAGAACAATTGCAAATTGCGAATTTGCGTTTCTTTTTCTTCTGACGATGCACGTGCAATTTCCATGTTGTCGATTGCATCATCTGTTGGCGGATTCGGATTTAAGTATGTGTTTACCCCAATTATCGGTAATTCACCCGAATGCTTTAACATTTCATAATGCATCGATTCTTCTTGAATTTTTCCGCGTTGATATTGTGTTTCCATAGCACCTAGTACACCACCGCGATCATTAATACGATCAAACTCCTCTAGCACAGCTTCCTCTACTAAATCTGTTAATTCTTCAACGATAAATGCCCCCTGTAATGGGTTTTCATTTTTCGCTAAACCATGTTCTTTCGTAATAATCATTTGAATTGCCATAGCTCGACGTACAGATTCCTCTGTTGGAGTAGTTATTGCTTCATCATATGCATTTGTATGCAATGAATTACAATTGTCCTGCAATGCCATAAGTGCTTGTAACGTTGTACGAATATCATTGAAGTCAATTTCTTGTGCATGCAAACTACGGCCAGAAGTTTGGACATGATACTTAAGCTTTTGAGCACGTTCATTTGCCCCGTATTTATTGCGCATAACAACTGCCCAAATACGACGAGCAACACGGCCTATCACTGTATATTCTGGATCTAATCCATTAGAGAAGAAGAATGAGAGATTTGGTGCGAAATCGTCAATATTCATACCACGACTTAAATAGTATTCAACATACGTAAAGCCGTTTGCAAGTGTAAACGCTAGCTGAGAAATTGGATTGGCTCCCGCCTCTGCAATATGATAGCCCGAAATGGAAACAGAGTAGTAGTTACGTACTTTTTTGTCGATAAAATACTGCTGAATGTCGCCCATCATTCTTAGAGCAAATTCCGTTGAGAAAATACATGTATTTTGCCCTTGGTCTTCTTTTAAAATATCAGCCTGTACCGTACCACGTACAACTTGTAATGTTTTCGCACGTGTCTCTGTAAATTCTTCAACTGTCAAAGGTCTACCAAGTTCTGCTTCACGCAACTTTACTTGCTGATCGATCGCTGTGTTCATAAACATCGCCAAAATAATTGGTGCAGGTCCATTGATTGTCATCGATACAGAGGTAGAAGGTGCACAAAGGTCAAAACCTGCATAGAGCTTCTTCATATCTTCAAGCGTACAAATCGAGACACCTGATTCTCCAACTTTTCCGTAAATATCTGGACGGTAATCAGGGTCCTCACCGTATAACGTAACCGAATCAAATGCTGTTGATAAACGCTTTGCATCATCGTCTTTCGATAAATAATGGAAGCGTTTATTCGTTCGCTCAGGTGTACCCTCGCCAGCAAATTGTCGCTTCGGATCTTCACCTTCACGCTTGAACTGGAACACACCTGCAGTGTATGGAAATTCGCCTGGTACATTTTCACGATACACCCAACGTAAAATTTCACCATAGTCAACAAACTTCGGTAGTACAACTTTCGGTATTTTTGTCCCTGAAAGACTCGTTGTTTTTAAAATTGTGCGAATTTCCTTATCGCGCACCTTCGTTACAAATTCATCTCCAGCATACGCTTCTTTTAAAGCTTGCCAATTATCTAAAATACGCTTAGACTCTGCTGTTAATTCATCACGGACACCTTCCGCTAAAGATGTAAGCGATGCGACAAGTGCATCATCTGGCGCCTTTTCTTTCACTGCCACGATGGCGCCCTCTAGTTGGAATAGGCGACGGGCAAATGCAACTTGTTGTTCTGTTTTTTTATGATATCCACGCACTGTATCTGTTATTTCGCGTAGATAATAACGGCGATCATTCGGAATAATAACATCCTGTTTTTGCGTTTTAGCAAATTGCTCATAGCCTGTTACCCAGTCACTACCTGTTTTTTCGTTAATAATATGAACTAATGCAGCAAATAAAGCATTCGTTCCTTTATCATTAAATTGACTAGCAATCGTACCGTAAACAGGCATTTTATCAATTGGCTCATCCCAAAGTTCTCGTGAACGTTGGTATTGCTTTTGCACCTGACGTAGCGCATCTTCTGAGCCTTTTCGTTCGAACTTATTAATGGCAATAACATCTGCAAAATCAATCATATCTATTTTCTCAAGCTGAGTCGGTGCACCAAATTCACTCGTCATAACGTACATGGATAGATCCGTGTAATTGGTAATTTCTGCATCTCCTTGACCGATTCCGCTTGTTTCAACAATAATTAAATCATAGCCGGCTACACGCACGACATCTAACACATCACCAATAGAAGCGGAGAGCTCTGTACGAGAACCACGTGTCGCCAAACTTCGCATATAAACACGGTTATTGAAAATGGCATTCATACGAATGCGATCCCCTAGTAATGCTCCACCTGTTTTTTGCTTTGTTGGATCGACTGATAAAATCGCTACACGTTTATCAGGGAATTCTTTCAAGAAACGACGGATAAGCTCATCTGTTAAAGAAGATTTACCTGCACCACCAGTACCTGTAATCCCTAAAATTGGTGTTCCTTTTGAGCGTTTACGTGCTTCCACTAACATCTTTTTCGTTTCTTCATCATCATTCGATTCAGCAGCAGTTATTAAGTTCGCCAATAATTCTGGTTTCTCTGTCGTTAAAGCATCAAGCTTTTCTAGATAGTCGCCTGTTGCAGTTGGAAAATCAGTTCCTTTAATTTGCTCATTAATCATTCCTTGCAGCCCTAAAACTCGACCATCTTCAGGTGAGAAAATACCCGCAATGCCATAAGCATGTAATTCTTTAATTTCTCGTGGCAAAATAACACCACCGCCGCCGCCATATATCTTAATATGCGGTGCCCCTTTTTCGCGCAGTAAATCAAACATATATTTAAAGTATTCCATATGGCCACCTTGATAAGAAGACAAAGCAATACCTTGAGCATCTTCTTGAATCGCAGCATTAACGACTTCTTCTACAGAGCGATTATGTCCTAGATGGATCACTTCCACACCGCTTGATTGTAAAATACGTCGCATAATATTGACCGAAGCATCATGTCCATCAAAAAGACTTGATGCTGTTACAAAACGTACGTGATTTTTTGGACGATACACTTCTACCTTTGTCATATGAAACCCCCACTTTCTCCCCTTAGTAAACCTTTTCATTGATGTTTAAGTTAATTTCTATTCATATTATTTTCAATGCATCATTTTGCTCAATGCAGACACTTTCCGCAGGCAAGCACTGAGCTGCTTCCGCTTCACTTGTATGTTCGTATGCCTTTTTAGAAAAACTACTTATGAAATTGACCCGTTTGTATGGTTTAGTCGTTCTTATGAGCTTACTGCCATACAAAATCATGAAAAAAATCGGTAATTGCAATGTCGCTTTATGCAATTACCGACGAATCCCTCTGGAACTTATTAAAACCCCTTAATGCCTGAAATGAACAATGTTGTTTGCATTTCGATATACTCGTCAAGTGAATGTTGACGATGAAGCGCCCATTTGCGGAACGCCCAGCTTTGTCCTTGAACAACTAAATTATTCGCTGCCAAATGAATTTGCTTATCAGTCATCGTTAGTTCCCCTGACTGCACACAGCGTTGCAATAGCCTTTCAAAAGTGGCAACCATCTCAAACTCTTTACCGAAAACATAACGCTGTGCTTCTTTGGATAATGATTTCGTTTCCTGATACATAATTGTTAATTCATCAACCATGCTATCAATTTGCAAGAAATACTCACGAATCATTTCTTTTAACTCTTCTATCGTACCTGCTTTTATTTCATAGCTTGATAGTCGCTCCATCGCATGGTGATAGATGCTATCACAGACGAGGTAAAGTACATCTTCTTTCGTACGAATATACTCATATAATGTACCAATACTAAAACCTGCCGCTTTTGCAATTTCTCTTGTTGTCGCACGATGGAAACCTTTTTCTTTAAATAATTTAATGGCACCTTGAATCATTTGTTCTCGGCGAATGGCAATGAGATTTTCGTCTTTCACGGTTGACTGGACTTGGGGCCTTTTGTTTTTTTCTGTCATAAATTATTTCGTCAACATACGTGAGATAACAAGACGTTGAATCTCTTGTGTACCTTCGTAAATCTGTGTAATTTTTGCATCGCGCATATAGCGTTCTACTGGATAATCTTTCGTATAACCATAACCACCAAAGACTTGAACCGCTTCAGTTGTGACGCTCATTGCTGTATCACCAGCCATTAACTTAGCCATTGCCGATGCCTTACCATATGGAAGGCCATTCGTCTCTAACCAAGCAGCTTGGTATGTAAGAAGACGAGATGCTTCAATTTGTGTTGCCATATCAGCTAATTTAAAGGAAACACCTTGGTTTGCCGTAATTGGCTTACCGAATTGTACACGCTCTTTTGCATAGTCAACCGCAGCATCTAATGCACCTTGAGCAATCCCTACAGCCTGGGCAGCAATGCCGTTACGACCACCATCAAGTGTTGTCATAGCAATTTTAAAACCTTCTCCTTCAGCCCCAAGTAGGTTTTCTTTTGGCACACGGCAGTTATCGAAAATAATTTCTGTTGTTGGTGATGAACGAATTCCTAGTTTTTTCTCTTTTTTACCAACAGAAAAGCCTTCGTAGCCAGCTTCAATTATAAAGGCAGAAGTACCGTTTTTCGCTTCTGGATCTGTTACAGCAAATACGATATATGTATCTGCTACTCCACCATTTGTAATAAAAATCTTTGAACCATTTAAAATATAATCATCGCCATCACGTTTTGCATATGTTTTCATACCACCCGCATCAGATCCAGATCCTGGCTCTGTTAAGCCATAAGCACCGATATGTTTTCCCTCTGCCATTGGTCGAAGATATTTTTGTTTTTGTTCTTCATTGCCAAATTTATATAATGGCCAACCTGCAAGGGATGTATGAGCTGATAATGTTACGCCTGTAGAAGCACATACACGTGATAATTCCTCAACAGCAATTACATAAGCAAGATAATCAAAACCTGCACCACCGTATTCTTCTGGCCACGGAATCCCTGTTAAGCCTAACTCAGCCATTTTGTCGAAAATTGCACGATCAAATTCCTCATTTTCATCGCGCTCCGCTGCTGATGGTGCTACCTCATTTAAAGCAAAGTCGCGAATCATTTCACGTAATTGTTCATGTTCTTCTGTTAATTGAAAGTTCATTGTCCATTTCCCCTTTAATTTTAATGAATTTCATCTAAGACTTAATTGGATTCCTTATAAACACGTGTGCATTCAACAAACTCTTTTACAATGGTGCTCTCTATTAAATTAAATGTTTGCTAATAACGAGTTTTTGTATTTCACTTGTACCTTCGTAAATTTCAGTCACTTTGGCATCACGGAAATAACGTTCTACCGGATAATCCTCCGTATAACCGTAGCCTCCAAAAATTTGTACAGCTTCAATCGCTGTTTGTACGGCTGTGCGCGAAGCGAAGAGCTTTGCCATCGATGCTTCTGCTCCACATGGTAAACCTTTCGCACGTAAATCAGCTGCTCGATACACAAGCAGTTTTGACGCTTCCACGGCAGTCGCCATATCGGCAAGCTTAAAGCCGACTCCTTGTTGTGCTGAAATAGGTTTACCAAATTGCACACGCTCTTTGGCATAGCTAGTTGCCGCTTCAAGTGCCGCTTCCGCAATTCCTAAAGCTTGTGCTGCAATTCCTATCCGTCCCACATCCAAATTAGCCATTGCTATTTTGAAGCCTTCCCCTTCCTCCCCAAGAAGGTTTCCAGCTGGAATTCGACAGTTATCAAATGTTAATTGGACTGTACGTGAACCATGTAGGCCCATTTTATGTTCATCCTTACCAATAATTAAGCCTGGTGTGCCCTTTTCAACAATAAATGCTGAGATGCCACGTGTTTTTTCAGCTTGATTGGTTGAGGCAAAAACGATATAAACATCTGCTTCGCCTCCATTTGTAATAAATACTTTTGAGCCGTTAATAACATATTCATCACCATCACGTATCGCTTTTGATTGTAATGAGCCTGCATCTGAACCAGCACCTGGCTCAGTTAAACAAAATGCGCCTAAATATTCACCCGCTGCTAACTTCGGAACATAATGCTTTTTCTGCTCATCATTACCAAAATAAATAATAGGATTCGTACCTACTGAAGTATGTACTGATAAAATAACTCCCATTACCGCACTAACTTTTGATAGTTCATTGATAGCGATGATGTATGATGTAAAATCCATCGCAGAGCCACCTAGTTCTTCTGGCGTTGTAATCCCCATTAAACCTAGCTCACCCATCTGTTGCAGGAGCTCACGTGGAAACTCTCCTGCCTCCATACGTTCTACCCACGGTGCAATCTTCTCCTGTGAGAAACTTCGCACCATATCACGCATCATTAACTGCTCATCTGTAAATTGTAAATGCATCTATAATGTCACCCCTCTATGCTGTCACGTAGCATTACATTTTAATTTGATTTAGCATTCATCTTCTAGCTGAATCAAATAATAGTCCTCGGCAGTTGTCTAAGATTTTAAAAAGCTTTTCGAATAGACTCGAAATAATCTGGACAAAATTACGCCGCGACGTAAGTAATTAATCTGAATCTTCCCATCCCCATAGGACTATTCGTAAACGTAAAAGCCTCTTCCTGATTTTTTACCAAGCCAGCCTGCAGCCACATATTTTCGTAATAAAGGACAAGGTCTGTACTTACTATCACCTAAGCCCTCATGTAAAATTTCCATAATTGATAAACATGTATCTAAACCGATAAAGTCTGCTAATGTTAAAGGTCCCATTGGATGATTCATGCCAAGCTTCATAACATCATCGATTGCTTCCTTCGTTGCAACACCTTCATACAACGCATAAATTGCTTCATTTATCATTGGCAGTAAAATACGGTTTGCAATAAAGCCTGGGAAGTCATTTACTTCCACTGGTGTTTTTGATAGCTTTACAGTCATTCCTTCCACAGCTTTGTACACTTCGTCAGTTGTAGCTAAACCTCTAATAATTTCGACAAGCTTCATGACAGGTACCGGATTCATAAAGTGCATGCCAATCACTTGCTCTGGTCTGTTTGTGACAGCTGCAATTTCTGTAATTGGAAGCGATGATGTATTAGTCGCAAGAATGGCGTGTGCCGGTGCAATTGCATCTAATTGCTTGAATATGGATTGCTTTACTTCCATGTTTTCAACAGCTGCTTCGATTATAATATCTACATCACTAGCATCCTCTAAATCTAGTGACATCTTGATACGACCCAAAATTGCCGTTTTTTCATCTTCGGTTTTACGGCCTTTTTCGACATCACGTGTTAAGTTTTTCGTAATAACGCCTATGCCACGCTCAAAAAAAGGCTGTTTTATATCATTCAATAAAACATCATAGCCTGCCTGCGCACAAACTTGTGCAATTCCTGAGCCCATTTGCCCAGCACCAATCACCATTACCTTTTGGATTCCCATCATTCATGTCCCCTTTGCTTTGGTACTTCAATCATGATTGCATCGCCTTGCCCTCCACCAGAGCAGATTGCCGCAATACCGATTCCTCCACCACGACGCTTTAACTCATGTGCTAGTGTTAATATAATGCGTGCACCAGAAGCGCCTATAGGATGGCCAAGTGCCACTGCACCACCATTAACATTTACTTTTTCTGCATCTAGGTCCGCAAGCTGGTTACTAATAAGAGCCACTGCTGCAAAGGCTTCATTGATTTCAATGACATCGATTTCAGCTAATGCTTTACCCGTCTTTTTTAGCAGGCTATTAATAACGAGACCTGGTGTTTGTGGGAAATTTTCCGGATCAATTGCAATCTCTGCATGGCCAATAATTACGGCAAGTGGTTCTCTTCCTTCACGCATTGCACGTTCTTCATTCATTACAACGAGTGCACATGCCCCATCATTGACGCCAGGAGCATTGCCAGCTGTAATCGAACCATCCTTTTCAAAAGCTGGTTTAAGTTTAGCAAGCACATCCTGTGTAGTACCGGGTCTTGGTGCTTCATCAGTATCTACTACGAGCGGCTCACCCTTACGCTGTGCAATTTGCACAGGTACAATTTCCTCTGCAAAATAGCCTTGTTCAATTGCGGTAAGAGCACGTTCATGACTGCGAACAGCCCAAGCGTCTTGTTCTTGACGACTTAATGAAAATTCGATTGCAGCCTTATTGCCATAGCTCCCCATTGGTGGTCTTGCCTCATTAAAGGCACAAGTTAACCCATCATAAAGCATTCCATCTATTATTGTAGAATCGCCCATACGTAGGCCAGTTCGACCATTTAGAAGATAGTAAGGCGCGTTTGACATTGACTCCATACCGCCAGCAATAATCACTTCTTCGTCCCCTAAACGAATTAACTGATCGGCTAAAGTTACAGCGCGCATCCCCGACGCACAAACTTTATTAATCGTTTCTGTTTTGACTGCTACAGGTAAATCTGCTTTTAGGGCAGCCTGTCTTGACGGTATTTGTCCTTGCCCACCTTGTAAAACGGTACCTAAAATCACTTCATCCACTGCATCTGGTGCTATATTTGCTTTTTCAAGTGCACCTTTAATGGCAATCGCACCTAAATCACTTGCGTTAAGTGCGGAAAGTGATCCAGCAAATTTACCAAATGCCGTTCTTGCTCCTGCTAAAATTACAGCTCTATTCAAGTAAAACACCCCTTTTGTTTTACGTTTCTCGATGAAGCATCAAAGCAATCTTCATTGACTGAACGCTCGCTCGACTCTTCCCGATAAAAAAATGGGAGTTATTAAGCAACTCCCATTTCTAATTAATCTTATTCTACAAAACAATTAATTATTGTGCAATTTATATTTTTCAGATAAAGAAAATATTTCTACAATAATTATTATTTTTCTGCGTTTAACTCTTCATTCTTGTTTTGCTCTGGAGACTCCACTGAAGCTACTACTTCTTCTAGCATCTCTTCTTTTACTTCTTCGTCACTCTCTGTAACAGCTTTTACTTTTTCTCCAAACACAGAGCGCTCTAATAATTCTGCCACATCGAACGTACTAATCGTATCTTCAACCTCTTTTGCCTTCGTGCCATCCTCTAACATCGTTAAACAGTATGGGCATCCCGAAGATATTACGGAAGCGTTTGTTGCTAAAGCTTGCTCTGTTCGCGCAACATTGATGCGATTACCGACATGCTCTTCCATCCACATTAAGCCACCACCTGCGCCACAGCACATGGCCGTTTCGCGATTACGTTCCATTTCCACAAGCTTGACGCCTGGAATGCCACGTAAAATTTCACGTGGTGCATCGTACACATCATTGTAACGGCCTAAATAACAAGAGTCGTGGAATACAATTGTTTCATCCACTTCATGATTCAGTACTAAACGATTTTCCTCTATCAATTCATTTAGTAGTTCAGTATGATGATAAACTTCGCCTTTCCAACCAAAATCTTGATATTCATTTTTAAAGATATTATATGCATGCGGATCAATCGTTACAATTTTCTTCACATCATTTTTCTCAAATTCATCGATATTTGCTGTCGCTAGCTCTTGGAATAAAAACTCATTTCCTAAACGACGTGGTGTATCTCCAGAGTTTTTCTCTTTATTTCCTAAAATAGCAAACTTCACGCCCGCCTCGTTTAATAGACGACAGAACGCTAGTGCAATTTTTTGTGATCGATTATCAAATGCACCCATAGAGCCTACCCAGAATAAGTACTCCATTTCTTCGCCTGATTTTTTCAATTCTTTCACTGTTGGAATATTGATCGTTGGATCTAAGTCACGCCAATTTTCTTTTTCTTTTCGATTTAGACCCCAAGGATTTCCTTGACGTTCTATGTTTGTCATTGCACGTTGAGCATCAGAGTTTACTTTCCCTTCCGTCATCGTTAAGTAACGACGTAGGTCAATGATTTTATCGACATGCTCATTCATAACTGGACATTGATCCTCACAGTTACGGCAAGTTGTACATGCCCAAATCTCTTCCTCTGTAATTACGTCACCGATTAATGAAGGGCTATAAATATTCTCAATAACTGCACCTTCAGCACCAGCTGCCATTGCAAGCTGATTACCCTTTGTATTTGCAAAAAATTGATATGGCACCCACGGTTTTTGCTTTGTAACAACCGCACCTGTGAACGTTAAATGGTCACGAAGCTTAACGATTAAATCCATTGGTGATAGCATTTTCCCTGTTCCTGTTGCAGGACACATATTTGTACAACGGCCACATTCTACACAAGAATATAAATCAAGCATTTGCTTTTGTGTAAAATCTTGAATACGTCCTACACCAATAGATGGGATATCTTCTTCATTTTCAGCATTTTCACCTGCTTCTTCAAGCGCCTCGAAGTCAATTGGTGTCAATGTACCTGTGCGATCTAAACGATTCATGTACACATTGAGTGGGCTGACAATCAAGTGGAAATGCTTCGATTGTGGCACATAAATTAAAAACGTTAGTAAAATTAATAAATGAGCCCACCATGAAATATAGAAAATAGTCGCTGCTGCCGTTGCTGGTAAAAAGCCAAAAATAGCTGCAATGCTTGAAGCAATAGGCTCAGTATACGTTAAACCTTCTCCATGCCAGATAAGACCCATACCGTTTGCTAATAATGTTGAAAGCATTAAGCCACCAATAAAAATTAAGACAAGACCATTTTTCCAGCCTCGTTTTAGACGTACTAGTTTTTCTACATAGCGGCGATAAAATGCCCATACTACCGCTACTAAAATCATTAATACTACTAGCTCTTGGAAGAAAGTGAATACACTGTAGAACATGCCAAGTGGTAAATGCGACCCAGGAGCTAACCCCTTCCAAATTAAATCGATGGCTCCTAACTGAACCATTAAGAAGCCGTAAAAGAACATAACGTGGATTAAACCACTTTTAGGATCCTTTAATAGCTTATTTTGACCAAACACATTCACCATTAAATAACGAATACGTTCTTGGACACTTTCATCAAACTCAACCTTTTTCCCCAGTTGTACGAATTTATAGCGTGTTTTTAACAGATAGATAAATAACCCTACTGCATAAAGCACAACCACGACTGTTAGAACAATGTTTGCAATAACTAATGGACTCATGGTTGGTCCCCCCTTTTAGTTTGTCGTAAATTTTCTCTCTTTGTGTTAAATTTTCTAGCTCATACGTAAATGTATGATATTCCACCACTATATTCACATTCTAATAAATGAGTGAGCATTCAGTCAACATTAAAACAAAAATATTTCTGATAATTTTATATTCTTACATTTTATAAGGAAAAAAGCTACCCTGAATTTTCCTTCAAAGTAGCTTTTTTGTATTTTAATTTCTCGTAACTAGCTCTTTTTCTAATAATTATTAGTGTTCTCTGTAATAAGTTTCACTTAAAATATTTATTTAATAAAGTGATTATTCACATCGTTACACTCCAGGCAATGCTTGCTATATACAGGCTCTAGCCACTATTGTTCCTAGAAAATTTCTTATAGAAACAACTTATTTTTTAAACACTTTCCCACTGCGAATATATTCAATATCAGGTAAATTTAAACGAGCATTAACAACACGTGCAGCGGCAAATAAATAATCTGATAAACGGTTTAAATACTTTTGCACAATAGTAGGTACATCTTGAACTTCTTTCATTAGCGTTACCATTTGACGCTCTGCTCGACGGGCAACAGTTCGTGCAATGTGTAATGTTGCCGCGGCAGGAGCCCCTCCCGGTAATATGAATCGCTCTAATGGTGGCGCTTCATCAGACAATGCATCAATACGCGCCTCCAATACTTCAATCGGTGCTTCCGCTAGCTTGTAATGACGCTCCTTCATAACATTGGCCAAATCTCCACCAGCATCAAAAAGCTCATGTTGAATTGTTTCTAAATCAACTAAAATGTCTTTAAATAATTCGCGATCTAATTCGCTCACTGCCTTGCCGATAAAAGAATTTAATTCATCAATTGCCCCGTATGTTTCAACACGTAGACTGTCTTTGTCAACACGCCCACCAATTAAGCTTGTTTTCCCTGTATCGCCTGTTTTCGTGTAAAGTTTCATCCTTTTTTCACTCCTATGCTTTATTTTTATAATTTTGTATTGCTTGTATCGTCGTCTCATAAACGCCTTTACCAATAATCTTACCGACATCTGTAATCGGCCCACCGTAGCGCATTTCCTCACCCTTTTGCGTTGCCGCAATAAGTAAGCTATCTGTCGCAGTGCCTGTTGCAATTGTTTCACTACGATAATCGCGAATGTTTTCCATTTGCAATGCCTTCGTTTTTGCTTCATTTGCAGTCATCAATGCTTGAAAAAATGCCTCTTCCGACAAACAACCATTGATGATGACCCATGTATTAATAGTACCAATATATGGCGTATCCTGTCTTTCGTGTGTGCGAGAGACATCTACAGCATTTCCAACACCCGCAGTGACAACGACAAACACACTACCGAAAGAAGCGCTATATTCATTTAGTGCATAGAGTTGTATAGGAACAGCGGTTAACATCACAACTGTGCTAGTCGGCGAAAAATGCTCTCTTTGTAAAAAATCTGTGACCTCTTGTTTCACATTATTAACTACATAATCTCCTGGTACAGAGCGATTTAATAGGCAGTCATACCACCCTATTCCAGGATTATGAACAGCTGAAGAAACTGTTTTTAGCGGGACATTTGATTTCAGTTGGATATAATCTGTTGTTACTTTAAAATCTTCTTTTACAATGACAGCTCGTTGCTGATATTCACTTGATGATGGCATGATTGTAATTTGTGGTTTAGGTATTTCTGGATGGGCATAGGTTGTCACTCTTGCCTGATATACGTCCTCAATTTGAGACGCTATTAATACTTTATGTGGTGCACCTAAAGCGCGTACACAGCCGCTTTCCATTAATAACAATTCATCGCAATAGAGGGATGCTAAATTCATGTCGTGCAGCACCATAATAACAGTTAAACCACATTCAATTGCTTCCTTACGCACCATATCTAAAATTTGACGTTGATGCGCAATGTCTAGGTGATTTGTCGGCTCATCTAGCAATAATACTTCCGCTGCTTGCGCTAAAGCTTGTGCTACAAAAACCCGTTGTTGCTCACCACCTGATAGAAACTCCAGTGATGTATGCTCATAGCGTGTGACGCCCGTTTGCTCCATGGCATATTGAACTGCTCGCTCATCCCTCTCTGACCAATGAGAAAAAAAGCCAGTTTGATGTGGATAACGGCCGAGTGATACTGCCTCACGTACTGTATTTGAAAATGCATTGGCATGTAATTGGGGTAGTACGGCCATCTTTTTTGCCAACGTGCGCGGATTATATGTTTTAATATTTTTGCCATCCAATAAAACAGTCCCTGCCGTTGCTGGTAATACGCCACTAATTACTTTCAATAATGTTGATTTGCCACTTCCATTTGGCCCTAAAATGCCAAGGACTTTCCCCTTTTCTACCGTAAAACTTACATCCTTAACGATTGGTACGTCCTCATAGCCACCTGATAGATGTTCAACGATAATCATACACGTACCCCCTTGCTTCTACGCTGCTTATAGAAAATATAAGAAAAGACAGGTGCCCCAATAAATGCAGTAATAACACCTATCGGTAGCTCACGTGGGATAATTATCGTACGTGCCACTAAATCGCAAATAATAAGTAATGTTGCACCATTCAAAAAAGATAACGGCAATAAATGACGATGATCTGAACCCCAAATCATTCGAGTCATATGCGGCACAACTAAGCCGACAAAGCCGATTGTTCCTGAAACAGCAACTGCCGCCCCAGTAAGCATGGAGCCTCCTACTAAAATTAAATATTTGCTACGCTTTACATTGACACCTAAATGCTTTGCTCGTTCCTCTCCATAGAGCAGAACATTTAGCTCGCGTCTTTGCGTCCACAAAATAACAGAGCCAATGACCACAAATGGGGTAATCATTTGCACATACGGCCATCCTCGCATCGAGACTGAGCCTAGTAACCAGCCAATCACTTGCCGAAGCTCTTCACCTGATAACGCTATCATTAGTGAAATGAGCGACCCTAAAAAAGAACTAAAAATAACTCCGGTTAAAATAAGTGTCTCCATTTTCAGAGAACGGTCTACTATTCTGGCAAAGCTCATCACAGCTACCATCGTTAGTACAGCCCCTATCATACTGAGCGTTGGCAATGCATACAAACCGACAACTGGTATAGAGATGCCGAAAAATAGTGTCATGACAGCACCGACTGACGCTCCTGAAGATACACCAAGCGTATACGGATCTGCTAACGGGTTTTTTAACAATCCTTGAAAGGCTGCCCCTGCAATGGCCAACGATGCTCCTACAAGACCTGCGAGCAATACTCGCGGCAAACGAATTTTCCATAAAATATTGGCAGCTGTTTCATCTGCCGCTTTATTCCAAAATACCTCTAACGGAATATGAACCGAGCCTATTGATACGCCACACCAGATGCTAACGATAAGTAACGTAATGGCTGTTACATAGGCAAAAACTGTTTTACTCACTCGAAAGCCTCAGGATAGACGGCTTTCGCTAACTCTTCAAGCCCATCTGCTAACCGCGGGCCCTGACGACTTGTCGTATTTTCATCTACTTGCACAATAGCCTTATTTTTTACAGCCGTAATTGTCTCAAAGCCTGCACGTTGTGGAATTTTTGTTAAAATATCGGGCACATAATTATAAGTGACCACGATGACATCTGGATTTTTTGTAATAATTTGTTCTGCATCAATTTTGAACCAGCCATCCGTATCAGCTGCGATATTTTCGGCATGAATCATCTCTAGCATCTCCTGCATAAACGTGTCCTTGCCAGGTGTGTAGATTTCTGGTTCATCTGACGTTTCTACAAAGACTTTCTTCATCTTCACGTCCTGTAATTTTGCTTGGACTTCCTCAACCTTTGCTTTCATATTGGCAATAATTTTTTCCGCCTCTGGTAGCTTACCAGTGGCGCGACCTAATTGCTCAATCGTCGTATATGTCTCATTAAAATCACTCGCGTTTTTCACAACAAATACTTTAACACCCGCTGCTTCCAGCTGATCCATCGCTCCCCCTAAAGAAGCTATACCTGATTCATGTGCAAAAACGATATCTGGCTGTAAAGCAATAATTTGTTCTATATTAAATTCCATACTGCCAACCTTTTCTTTGTCAGCAACCTCTGGTGGATAATCATCATAATCATTAACGCCAACGATTTTATCATTTAAGCCAAGTCCAAATAATATTTCTGTGTTACTTGGAATAAGAGAAATAATTTTCTCTGGCGGTGCTTCTAGTACAATATCTTTGCCAGTAGCATCTGTTATTGTTAGCGGGAACGTTGCTTCTTCTACCTGTTTTGTATCCTGCTGATCCTGCTGATCCTGCTGATCCTGCTGCTCTGTTGTTGATTTGTCGTTTTTCGGTTCTTCTCCACATGCTGCTAGAATGCCCATTGCTAAAAATGCTGATAACCCTATTTTCCAATACTTTTTCATTGTGAGACCTCCTTAGATTGTATGTGCATTTTTCAGCTCTGTTCACTTGATTGATCGATAGAATGTTGGCAACTTATTGCCTTTATGTTCAATTATTTATCGTCAGTAGCTTTCCAAAACAAAAAAACCCCCTCGTCATCATAACGAGAGGCGGTGCTTGCACAAAAAAACCACCATCCTATCCTCGTAGGCTGCAATGTATCGTTCTATAAAGGCAGGTCTCCTGGCTCGTGCTCCAAATGCTTTTTCATGCCTTCCCAAAAAAAATTCAGTGGCATAGATTGAAAAAACTCACACTTACAGTGGCGGGACCGCATCGGAATTACACCGATTTCCCTTTTCACTTTACTTTAGTAAAGAACCTTTATAATATTCAGTTGATTTTATTATACATGAAAATAGAAATAGATAACGATAAAAAAGAGACCCTGTATTAGCGTCTCTTTTTTAAGATCGTTGATTTCCACTGTGTGCGGACACTTTACGCTTCAATCAACTAGTATAATTCTTTGAGTGCCTGGCACTACATAGAACCTAACATAATGTCGACTCCTAAATCGGAAAAATCCACTTCGTTTTCCGCGTTCCCGCAGGATAAAAAAATTTTCAAAATTGTTTGTGTGCCTGACACCCGCTACATAATTTCCGAAAAATATTGCACAGTTTTCATTGGTGCGCCTATTTCGCGCAATGCCCATGTATCTTCTAAATAAATATCTGCTAGCTTTTCATACTTGTCGCCAAATTTGACTGCCCATTCGACTGCCACTACACTTTCGTATAAATGGGCCATTTTTTCGGCTACTCCCTTTGCCTCGTACGACTTCGTAGCCTCATCCAAACGACTAAAGACTTGCAATGTTGCTTCTGTTTTCTTCAGTTGCTCGCCTACAATTTGTACTAATGAACAATCAGTTAACTTCGTCAAACGCTCGCGCATTACATGGACAAATAATTCATGGGCATTAAATTTATCTACTAAGCGAATAAGCTCAAGTGCTAAAATGTTAGCCGTACCTTCCCATACCGTAAGTACTTGAGCATCTCTAAGTAAACGTGGCGTTACAAAATCTTCGATATAACCGTTTCCTCCATGCAATTCAATTGCTTCGCTTGCGTAATGTACCGCCTGTTCAGCTGTTTCTTTTTTCATGATGGCGATATTCAAACGATTAAGAATGATGTCCTGCTCATTCCCCTGACCACTCGTTACCTTGTCATATAATTGAATAAGATCAAAAACAGTAGCTACCTCTACATGTAACTTAGCAGCATATTTCCCTAATGTATCCTGAATCATTGGGTATTGAATTAAAGGTTGCCCGAACGCATTTCGGTTTGTGACATAATGCTTCGCCTCTAAATAACCTCGACGCATAATGCCAATGGAAGCTACGGCGTTACAAATTCGAGATAAATTAAGAGCCTCTAACATATAATAAATTCCTTTGTTTGGCTCTCCAACGACATACGCAAGTGCACCATCGAATTCCACCTCACCTGATGGCACTGCTCTGACTCCGAGCTTATCCTTTAAACGTCGAATGCGAAGGTGGTTAACCTTGCCATCATCTTGACGCCAAGGTACTGCAAATAATGTTAAACCTTTCGAACCTGCTGAAGCACCTTCAATACGTGCTAATACCATCGCCACACCACACATTCCAACATTTGATGCAAAGTACTTCTCTCCATACAAACGATAATGACTTCCGTCCTGTACAGCCTCTACAACATTTGCGCCGACATCTGAGCCTCCTTGCCGCTCCGTTAAAAATGTTGCTCCCTCATATAACTCTGTATCCCCTGTTGCACAAACATGTGGTAAAAACCTGTCCTTCAACTCATCACTCGCATAATGATCAAGCAAATACGCTGTTGCCATCGTTAAGGTAACTGGACAATAGAAGCCAGGCTCTGCATGTGACAGTAAATAGCCTTGTGCAAAGCTATACACATAATTTCCCTTTCTACCTAACTGTGGAATTTCCTTATGCACATAGCCAACGATCCCAGTGTTATATGTTTCTTCAATCGTTTTTTTGTAACCTTCATTGACCCAAATTTCCGATATATCCTCACCATAAGCATTATAGCGGTGCAGTTTGGGCTCTCCCTCTCTGTCCGTATGTTTCGCTCTCACGTCGATGTCATTTGCACAAAGCTCGCCGAAATCCTTTAACTCTCGCTGAGCATAGACTAGAAGTTCTTTATCTAGCATCATTTCTAATAGTTTGTGTAGTGTCTCATCCTCTGCGAAAAAGTTAGTTGTTCGATTTGCATTTTGTTGTAACACTTTCATATTTATCTCACCTCTTGTTCCTTCAACGATTGTTTTAATATTTTTCCTGACGCATTTCTTGGTAGCGCTTCCACTTGTTCGAATAAACGTGGAATTTTATATTTTGCTAGGTGCTTCTCTAAATACGCTTTTAGTGCACTATCATCCATCTCTGCCTTTGCAGCATACACTGCCTTTACGGTTTCTCCCCACTGCGGATGAGGGACACCGATAACAGCCACCTCAAAAATTCCTTCATAGCTTAAAAGTAAATCCTCAATCTCCTTCGGATAAATATTGACACCGCCCGAAATAATAACATCCTTTTTGCGATCTACAATCCAAATATAGCCTTCTTCATCTTTCCGAGCTAAATCTCCTGTTTTCAGCCATCCATCTATAAAGGCTGACTTTGTTGCTACTTCATCCCTGTAATACCCCATCATATTGCCTTCTCCGAATAACACAACCTCGCCCACTTCATTCACACCGACATCTTCCCCGTTGTCGTTAATAATACGAAGCTCCGTCCCCAGAGGTGCACGCTGACCGATACTCCCCGCCTTCGCTTTATGCTCTTGTCCGAACATTAAGGAACCACTTGGCCCAGCCTCTGTTAATCCATAAACACATGTTAGATTGTCTGTTCGGAAAGCTTTTTGTATATGGCAAATTTCATTTTGTGATAAAGGTGCACCTCCGTAAACCCACCATTTCATCGAAGATAAATCCGCTGTTTGCAATCTCTTTGTTTGGGCAGTTAATAAATAGGCAACAGGAGCCCCGAAAAAATGTGTCGTTTTTTCTTGTTCAATCGAATCTATCAATAAATCTGGTGTGAATGTTGGCGTTAATACATTCGTTGAGCCAACAAGTACGCCAGCCATTAAAAATAAATGCAATGGTGCTGAATGCGTTAACGGCATCATAAGGAGAATACGACTTGTAGGCTTTACTTCCATTTCTACCGCAATCATCTGGGCCACAGTTAAAATATTACGATAGCTAAATAGTACGCCCTTTGGTTTTCCAGTTGTGCCTGATGTATATAAAATCGTCGATGCATCGTCTTCATTTAGCTGACAATCAATTGGATGTGTACTGGCATGTTGTATTTGCGTTTCATAATGAAGCCACCCTGCCTCCACATGTCCTGTTTTAATTTTCAACGGCACGACATTGATATGCTCGACCGCAGCAAAAATAGCCTCATGCACTAAAATAGCTTTAGCCTCTGCATGCTGTGCAACATATTCAACCTCCTGCAATGTAAATTTTGCATTTACGGGAACGACAATTGCACCAATGCGTTGAATCGCAAAATAGCTAACAACAAACTCTACAACATTTGGCATAAAAATAATTACTTTATCGTCTGGACGAATACCCAGTTCTATCAAAGCATGACCGAGTCGAGTCACTTGCTCATCTAATTCACGGTAAGTCACTCTTCTTCCATGACAAACAACAGCTTCTTTTCCAGCATACTTTCGGGCATTTCGTGCTAACAAATTTGAACTATTCATCGTGCATCTCTCCCTTTAAAGTTAATAATTTCTCACTAAATATGCCATGTAATTGCAGTAATTCATTTTTCATTTGTGTAAGCTCGGCTATTTTACTATCAATTTCTTGAATTTTTTGATCTCCATATGCCACAGTACGTTCCAGTTGTTGTATTCCTGAACGATCAAAATCAAAAAGCAACACCATTTCCTTGATTTCTTCTAATGAGAAACCATAACGCTTCCCCCTAAAAATAAGCTTGAGCTTCGCCATTTCTTTTTTTGAGAAGGTGCGTTGATTAGTAGCCGAACGATGAGGACATAGAAGCCCAAGCTCCTCGTAATAACGAATGGTACGTGTAGACACATTAAATTGCTTCGCTACCTCCTGAATCGTTTTCACGCCAGCTCCCCCTTCACAATTTTCATCAGTATATCATTAACGTTAACGTAAACTTCAACAAAAAATTAGAAATAAACAGAAAAATCAACACACAAAGAAGAAAAAAGTGTCAGGTACTCAAACAATTCAGAATTTTGCCGTTAAAATATCTTTAATTTCTAAGTAAAAATCTGCGTAGACTCCTGCAGGAACACACGTAACGTATGACACAACAAACCACGCGAAGTGAGAGTTGTGGCTTACGTCGACCCCGAGGAATGCACAGCAGATTTTCACGATTTTAGAAATGCATTTTATGGTAGGTGTCTGATGAAGTGTCAGGCACTCGAACAATTTTATGTTGGCGTGATGCACAAAACACGTCACCGAAAAAAACCCCGACACACGATTGTGTCGGGGTAATAAAAATCATATTACATTTTTTCAGGTGCAGATACGCCGATTAGACGTAATGCGTTAGCAATAGTAGTACGTACAGCCGTAATAAGTGCTAAACGTGCTTCTGTTAGCTCTTTATTCGAAGCATCTAGTACTTTTTCAGCGTTATAGAAACTATGGAACGCAGCTGCTGTATCTTGAATATAGTTTGCGATACGGTGCGGTGTACGGTGTTTTGCTGCATCTGCCACTACTTTCGGGAAATCACCAATTTTTTTCAATAAATCAATTTCTTTTTCAGCAGTTAACAGACTTAAGTTAGCTGTTGATGTAGCAAAGCCTTGTTCAGTTGCTGAACGTAAAATTGAAGAAATACGCGCATGCGCATATTGCGCATAATATACTGGGTTTTCATTTGATTGTGATACCGCAAGATCAAGGTCAAAGTCCATATGCGAATCACCAGCTGTTTTCACGAAGAAGTAACGCACTGCATCTAATCCAACTTCTTCAACAAGCTCACGCATCGTTACGGCATTCCCTGTACGTTTCGACATTTTAAATTTCTCGCCGTCTTTATATAACTGAACCATTTGAATAACTTCTACTTCAAGTGTGTCACGGTCATAACCAAGTGCTTGAATAGCCGCTTTCATACGTGGGATATAGCCGTGGTGGTCAGCTCCCCAGATGTTAATTAGTTTATCAAAGCCACGGACAATTTTGTCTTCATGGTAAGCAATATCAGGTGTTAAATATGTGAAAGATCCGTCATTTTTTATTAATACACGATCTTTATCATCGCCAAATGTTGTTGAACGGAACCAAGTAGCGCCATCTTCTTCAAAAACATGGCCATTTGCTTTTAATTTATCTAAAGCTACTTCGATTTTGCCGTTTTCATATAATGATGTTTCAGAATACCATACATCAAAATTCACGCGGAAATTCGCTAAGTCTGTTTTCAATTTATCTAATTCTAAAGCTAGGCCATGTTGACGGAAAAATGCAAAACGCTCTTCATCAGATTTTGATAAAATCGAATCGCCATGCTCACTCGCTAATTTACCTGCAATATCGATAATATCCTGACCGTGATAACCATCTTCTGGCATATCTGCAGCAAGACCTAAAGCTTGCTTATAACGCGCTTCTAATGAATAAGCTAAGTTATTAATTTGATTACCAGCATCGTTAATGTAGTACTCACGAGATACTGCATAACCAGCCATATCTAAAACATTACACAATGAATCTCCTACAGATGCGCCACGTGCATGACCTAGGTGAAGGTCGCCTGTCGGATTTGCTGACACAAATTCAACTTGTACTCTCTCACCAGCTCCTGCGTTTGAACGTCCATAATCTGCACCTTGTTCAAGGACAGCTGTTACAACACCTGTTAAGAAATCTTTACGGACAGTAATATTCATAAAGCCAGGACCTGCGATATCAATTTTCTCGATATCAGTACCTTCAGTTTCAAGGTTTTCTAAAATTGCCTCTGCAATCGCACGTGGTGGCTTTTTAGCTAGTTTTGTTAATTGCATTGCAATATTTGTTGCATAATCTCCGTTTGCTTTATCCTTTGGTGTTTCTAAGTGAATCGTTAACTCTGTGCCAGCTTCAACTAAGCCAGCTTTTTCAACAGCCTGTGCAATCGCCGTCTTAATGGCTTGTTGTACTTGTTCTACTGCGTTCATCATTGTACCTCCGTAAATGTAATGTCTAATGTATAATTGCCAACACTTTGTCCACCCATTAGTAAATCATACTGCACATGAAAATCTCCACGCATTACATGTCTAGTAAATAACATGTTTTTCGTTTGAGTCACGAGTGGCATCGAACCAAATTCACTTTCATAATGGCCTATTTGTTGTTCAAAAATATTGAGTGGTAAGCGCATTTTTACTGCTCCTGCGCGCATAATAAGTGCCCGTTCTTTGTCTAGCTTCATCGTCGTGCGGATTGTTTTTTCATCCTGCATCTCTTCATATTTTAAATATAGGGAATCTGCTTTAGTTATTAGCTGCCCTTTTAACCACATTTCAACGGTTTCGGACTCCCCATCAATCGGACGAATCGTCGAAATGAGCTTAATGTTCACCTGCGATTTTTCTTCGTTCACCATCATGGACGCTCCCTTTTATTCTTTTTACTATAACCTTTTTATTATAGGATGAATGTCTACTTTTTTTCAAGATAGAAGTGAGTAATGTTTTCAAGCATTGGCAGACAAAGTGAAAAGATTTACTATTATTTATAGATCTTCGAGAAAGGAACTACAATTATAGATGTTACTTCACATTTTTGTCAGCTTTTGTATTACCTTTACATTAATCATTTTAACGTATTGGCCATTTACTCATCCGGCTCGAGGACAATCACTAATTAAAGATTTTAAGCCCATTTTGGTGGGAATTTCTTTTGGTCTAACAGGTCTTATACTAAGTGGCATTTCGTTAAACTATTTGAACGGAACACTCATAAACATCCATATTGTCCCTCTTCTTTTTAGTGGACTTATCGGTGGCCCGTGGTCGATTGTAATTAGTGGCATAATAATGGCAATAGGAAGCTTAATCATCATCCCTACACAAGACGTACTATCGATAACAAGTTTATCAAATATTAATTTATTAGTAATTTCTATTGTTCTTGCGCTTTTTGCATTAAAAAAGCCCATTACTTTTCACACATTAACAGCTTATTTTTATAGCTTGACGATTGAAATCACTGTGATGTTAGTTCTTATTGTCACTTTACCTGCTATGCTAAAAATAAAGATTATTTTAGGATTTGTTGCCTATGCCCTTTTTACATTTTTTACAATTTTCGCTGTTATTAAACGTTTACAAGCGACAAGTGAAAAAGTACAGCTAACCTACCATCTTAAAGAAAAGGACTATTTAACACAGCTCCCAAATAATTTGGCTATTCGATCCTTTGCGCAAGGAATGGTTTTAGAAACGGACCATTTTTCAGTGCTCCATTTTGACGTTGATGATATGAAAGATATTAATATCAAGTATGGCCATTTAGCTGGTGATGGTGTTATTAAACAACTCGCCACAATCATTAATGATTATGTAGAACCTATAAACGGTATAGCTGCACGAGTTGCAGGAGAGGAATTTTATATTATATTAAAGGATGCCCCACCAGCCATCGCTCTATATCATGCTGAGAAACTGCGACATCAAATTGCACTTCATTCTTTCAACACCAATACTGAGCAAACTACGCCATTAACGGTTTCCATCGGTATTAGCTCAAGTCCTGATAACGGTGTGGCGTTTGATGAACTTGCCATTATCGCGGCACAAGTTACAACTGATATAAAAGCTTTTGGTGGCAACCGAGTATTACACGCTAATAATATCGACTTCCACAAAGAAAACTAATATTTGGGTCTACTACACGAGAATCTGCGAAAGTAACGTAACGCAGATTCTTTTTCTTTTTTCGCTTCACTAATAGTCGTTGACAGATATTCACTATAACACTACATTTATATTATAATTTCAGAATTTTCAATCCATTAATAGAAAAGAGGATTGCTATATGTTAACACTTGAAAATATCCAAGCTGCCAAAATGAAAGTTGCGCCTTATATTTATGAAACTCCTGTTGTTCGCTTACATGGACTCGATGAACTGTTAAATTGCAATGTTTCGATTAAAGCCGAAAATATGCAAAAAACAAACTCCTTCAAATTACGTGGTGCTCTGAATAAATTGCTCTCGATGCCACTTGAACAATTACAACAGGGTGTTGTGGCGGCCTCATCAGGTAATCATGGTAAAGGTGTTGCCTTCGCAGCTAAACTATTAAATATTCCGACAACAATCGTTTTACCCGATTCAGCACCAAGTATTAAAGTTGAAGGTATTCGGGCACTAGGTGCAAACATTGTACAATGTAAGCTTGCTGAAAGACACGATATAACGGAAAAACTTAGCTTAGAACACGGATATGCCATCATTCATCCTTATGATGATTATGACATTATGGCTGGTCAAGGGACGGTAGGATTAGAAATTTTAGAACGACTCCCTCAGGTTAATGTAATCGTTGTTCCAATTGGTGGCGGTGGACTAATAAGTGGTGTAGCAACGGCGATAAAATCGTTAGCTCCTCATATTAAAATCATCGGTGTAGAGCCGGCTGCCGTCCCCCGTTATTCAGAAAGTATAAAGGCCGATGAAAGATTGCTTTTAGATGAGCAAAAATCTTTAGCTGACGCACTCTTAACTTTACAACCTGGCGAACGAAACTTCCCAATTGTTCAAAAGCTTGTTGATGATATTGTGCGTGTAGACGAGGCTTCAATCGTTAGCGGAATGCGGACATTATTACTTGAAGGCAAAATATTAGCTGAGCCCTCCTCTGCCATTGGTATCGGGGCAGCTCTTCATGGGAATTTACCAATTTCGAAAAACGATCATGTTTGCTTCCTTATTTCAGGTGGCAATGTTGGGTTAAATCAATTACATAATTTATAAGGAGGCTAACATTATGAAGCAAATATTTATCAACCAAGAACCTATCGGGCATTATTCACCAGGAATCATTAGTAACGGGAATTTGTATATTTCGGGGCAAACTTCAGTAGATCCGACTACCGGCAAACCAGCAGAAGGTGGCATCCACGCTGAAACATTAATGGCTCTGCAAAAAATGGAAGTTGTACTGCAAGCAAGCGGTGTTACAAAAGAGGCTGTTGTGATGTGCCGAGTTTATATTACTTCCTCTGATTTATGGGCAGATGTAAATGAAGCCTATGCACAATTTTTCGGCTCCCATAAACCTGCTCGCGCCATTATCCCCATTAAAGAATTAAGCCACGGCTGCTTAATTGAATTAGAGGCCATTGCAGAGCTTTACGGTTAATTCTATTTTGGAAAAAACATTCAAAACACTTACTTTTTCGGTTCAAAAATTATTTGGCTCGACGGACTGTTTATTTTTATAATTTTCAAATTATTGACCGCAATATAATTGAAATAATAGTTTTAATTATGATATTTTTTAAGTAACTCGAGTATAAGTAAATTTGTTATAACAAATTATCATTTAAAAGAATGTTTAGTAAGTATAAACAGGAGGTAATTTGTTTTGAAATAAATAGCTTATATTTTAATTTCCTACTTATGTTTTTCAATAGTACTTACTCCTATGAGTAGTAGTATCACACTAGCAAACACTGCAGCAAGTGATTTCGATTTAATAAACAATGCTACACACAACACAGATTTTGATTGGGATTCCGTCCTATGGGAAGAAACGAATTTCGAAAACTCAAACGATAGTTTCCCTGATTATTTTGAAGAACAAGACGATAACGCTGAAATAGTAGACCTTGAGCCTGGAGAAGTCTATGATGGGCAGTATCATATAATTAATGAAGAGGATTTCCCCACAAGACAACCACGCTTATGGCATTTAGTAGCTAGAGTTGTTTTTTCAGGTGGACAATACGTAGTTAAATTCGGTTCAAAAATCTTTAAAAAACAACCGGCTAGTGCAGCACAAGTAGAAACACTTTCATTCCAACCTGCTACTATAAATATCGGAAATGGTAATACGGTACTTTTACAGAGAAGTAGTATGGTGCATATTTTACAAAATCACCATCCGCGTTTTTGGACAGGTTTAAAAGATAAAACCCTTTTTAACCTAACATCACGACTCCTCAACTAAGATCACAAATAATTCAAATCATAAACCAAAATAGAGATAAGATTGACGTAAACGGCTATGGAAGAATAATTGTAATGATTGAGGGGCAAGCTTATAGATTAGTAATATCTAAAAACCGAGTTACTACATTTTATCCTAACGGCTTGTAGGTGATATATATGATAAAAATTGATACATTCATTGCCATCGAAACAAAAAGTCTTTATTCCCATACGATTGAACAGCTTCAACAGGAATTTATTAGTATTCAAAGTAACGATGCGCTACAAATCCTTGCAAAAAATTTAACGAAAGGTAAAGGTCATTTTTTACATGGGGCTATTATTGTAGAAATAGACGGTGTGCCCATTACGTCGTTGTTTGATTGGGATGATTGTGACTTAATATGGCCAGGGTTTTTAACGATGGTTATTGATTATTTACATGATGGATTTGGTGAAACTTCTATATCATTGAATGATATCCAATGGACTTTAGAAAAAATTATTACGAAGCCAAATCATTTAGTAATTTTTTCTTCAAAGCATGGTATGGGGAAAATCACTAAAGGGGTTTGTACCGAATATGAATTTCTTCAAGCAGTCTTGCTCAGCGCACATCAATACCTGTCGTTAAGACAACAAGATACACGAACACAAACTTTAAATGGCCTGGCTGAAAAATACAATTATCTTAAGTGCCAGGCACTCAAACAATTTACATAAAAAATATGGCTAGCTCATAGCTAACCCCACTCTCTTTTTTTAGGTAACTTAATAAAGAGCATCCGCAATGAAAACTGTGGATGCTCTTTCGCCTTATATTGCTTATAATTAAGCTGTCTGAAAACTTACTAAAAAGAATTTTCTTTGCGACCAAACGAGTGGTTGTTACAAATGAAGCACCCTGTATAAGAAAGTAACAAACTGTGCACGTGTTACAGGTTCATTCGGTCTAAAACTGCCATTATCCCCTAACGCAATCCCATAATTTTCGAGAATAGCAATATAATCATGAGCCCAATGTGTTGTAGGAACATCTTCGAAATGACTAGTCCCTTCTGAAGTTAATCCAAATGCCAACACTATTATTTTTGCCAATTGAGCTCGTGTTAATGATTCGCTTGGATGGAATAATCCATTGGACCCGTCTATAATTCCTGCCTGCTGCAACTTCATAATGCCCTCATAGTAGGGATGATTTGCTGCAACATCATTAAATGGTGTTATCTCGCGACTTGGTACTAACTCAAAGGCACGAGCGATAATAATTGCAACATGCTGACGCTGAATTGAATCATTTGGACGGAATGTTCCGTCCGGATAACCATTGATTATTCCACGCATTGCTATATCCTCAATCATTTCTTTTGCCCAGTTTGTAGAAATATCACTGAATGTTATTGTTGGTGTTGGATTCTCTGGTACTTCAGGTTCTGTAGGATTTTCTGGTTCTACTGGGATTTCTGGTGTTGGTGTTGGTTTAGGATTTGGTTTTGTTTCTGGCGTTGGAATATAACCCCCACCACCTGATGAACTATTTTCTATCCACTTCGCATATAGCGTTGTATTCCCTACTACCGTATCTTTTGTAAAATCCCACGAATTAATAAGTGTAACCTCTTTATACCATCCGCCAAATGTATAACCTAGTTTCGTCGGTGCAGTCGGTTCTGTTGTTTTTCCGTTGTATGATACATTCTGAATCGTGACACCACTGCCTCCATTTGATTCAAATGATAATGTATAACGATTAACTTTCCACAAGGCATACAGTGTGACATTCGAGCCTTTAAAAGTAAACTTGCTATTTGCCACATAATTTATACCACTGCCATCTGCTTTTGTATTCCAACCACTAAACGTAAATCCAGTCCTCACTAGATTGCCAGTATTATCAGCTACTGTAACGCTATGTCCATTTTCATAAGTTTGACTATTGACTGGCGCTTGTCCTCCAGTTGCTCCGTTTCCGTCGTACTTTATTGTATATTTAATAGGAGCTGTTTTATTGATACTGAATGTTACGGTAATTGAGTTACCAGCGTCATCCGTAACAACGAGCACATAGGAGCCTTCCGCGTCCACAGACATCCCATTCACAAACGCATTACCATTTAATGTTGCTGTACCTTCGTTAAATGTAATGGTTTTTGAGGAATTGTAACTTCCTCCATCCGCTACACCGCTGACAAATGGCGCGGTCTTATCAATGGAAAATGTAATGGTTGTAGTATTACCAGCAATATCCGTAACGACAAGTACATACGAGCCTTCCGCGTCTACAGACGAGCCGCTAGTAAAGATAGTACCGTTCAATTTTGCTGTACCTTCATTAAAAGTTATTGTCTGCTTTGCATTGTAGCTCGCTCCGTTTGTTATACCGTTGACAACAGGCGCGATCGTATCCAGAGTGACACTCTCTTGAGCTGTCCCTACATTGCCCGCTCGATCAATAAATCGTACATATACTGTCTTGCTGCCATCTCCAGCTGGTAGTGTATAGCTTTTCGTTGGACTAAAGGCTTCGACACCCGACCAAGAACTATTGTTAATAGAAAATTGTGCCCCTACTACATCTGTCACACCACTAGCTAAGGATAAATTAAGCGTTACATCACGATTCGTTGTATACGCATTTCCATTATTGATAACAACAGAGCCTGTTGGGGCTACCGTATCCAGTGTTATGATTCTTTGATATTCGGGAGATTCATTGCCCGCTCCATCAACAAGCTTAAAGGACAATGTTTTTTCTCCGTTAACAGTTCCTATAGCTAGCATAAAGCTTGGTACGTAAGGCATTTGTGCAAATGGATTTCCATTAACCGAATAACGGATATGCGTAATATCATTTACACCTACATCTGGCATTACTGAAACGGATACACCTGTACTATTCGTATATTGGTTGCCTTGATTTACAATTACCGTCCCTGTCGGAGGGGTCTTATCAATTCGGAATTGGATGTTTTTTGATTGGCTACCAGCTGTAACTGTTAATGTATATGAACCTTCAGCAGTAATCTGTGTTCCACTTGTAAATGGATTCCCATTCAAAGTTGCTGTACCAATGTTAAACTGTGGCGTTACATTCGTGCTGTATAGGCCACCATCTTGAACTCCCGTTACCTGAAAGTCGACAATTTCGGAGTATGTAATAATTAAATATGGACCCAGATTTCCCCCCATATTAGATTCAGTCATTTGGATATAATGGTCCATAAATAGTATTCCATTTTGAGCAGCTTCTTGAGCAGTCATTCCTGAAAGAATAAATGTTGCTCTAGAGTAAGTTTTCATGGACTCCTCTGATATATAGCTAGTGAAATCAAATGGCGCTAGCGTAGGTTTAAGTATAGTAACATTATTGGCTAATGTTCTTGATTGTGTAGACCCTGAAGTAGGAGCTGGTGGTGATGGTATCCCAGTATCTTGAATCCAGTTATGATTAGTACTTGTAGAAACTTTTAGTAAAAAATTAGTTGTTGCTTGGAGAGCACCACCTGTTACAGGAATATAAAGATTTGCACTTTCAACCTCGTACCCTGCAGGAATGGGTGGCAACTGAAACTTGAGCAATACTTGAACCTGCAAAGGCGCACCATATGTTCCCTGATAACCTACATCAAGATATCCCAGGTTCCCATCCTCGTAAACTAATCCAGCATCAATACCCTCATATACCATTGTCGTGTCCTCAGTTGCATAAATTGGTACCAAACTGTTATTGGCAAATGCTACATCTTGATTACTAAAAATAAAGGTTGTGCCCAAACTAACTACCAAAGACAATAAACTAACAATCGAAGCTATCTTCTTTCTCATCATACATACTCCTTTTCTATTAAATTTTCTAAAATCACTACGCTAATAATTTAATTTACATTCCCATTTGTTTCCTAAATCACTTTTTTCATCTAGTTAAATTCTTTATTCTCATTACATACACATTACTCAGATGACATAAAAACTCCCTCAAATTTTTTCACTGAATACTATTTAAAATATCTTTTTAATTATAAAAGTGAATCTCTATTAAAAATACTGACAAATGTTAATAGTGCACTATTAACATTTGTATTTGGGGTGCCAGTCACTCAAACAATTCTCAAACAATTTACATAAAAAGAGGGGCTAGCTCATCGCTAACCCCACTCAAAATAGCTTCATAAACAAATTTTACAAAGCCCCTATTATTTTATCCAGCCTAAAATCATTTCTCGTAATAATTTACTCGCTGTGTTGGCTGTCATTTCTGATGTGTCATAAATTGGTGCAACTTCAACTAAATCAAAGCCTACTACGTTCACGCCACTTGCAGCAATTGCGTGAATTGAAGCTAGTAGCTCTTTAGACGTAATACCTCCACAATCTACTGTACCTGTCCCAGGCGCATGCGCTGGATCTAGTACATCAATATCAATTGTAACGTATACATTACGTCCAACTAATGTGGGTAGCACTTCTTTTAACGGCTCTAATACTTCAAATTTCGAAATGTGCATGCCGTTTTCTTTCGCCCACTCAAATTCTTCCTTCATACCTGAACGAATACCGAATGAATAGACATTTTTTGGTCCAATATGCTCTGCAATTTTACGAATTGGAGTTGAATGTGAAAGAGGCTCCCCTTCATATTCGACGCGTAAATCTGTATGCGCATCAAAATGAATAATTGCTAAGTTGTCGTATTTTGCTGAAACTGCCTTCATAACAGGCCAAGATACTAAATGCTCGCCGCCCATACCGACAGGAATTTTACCGTCTTCTAGTAGCTTCACAATGAATTTCTCAATTTCATCTAAAGAACGTTGTGCATTACCAAATGGTAACGGAATATCCCCTGCATCGAAATACTTCACTTCTTCTAACTCGCGATCTAAATATGGACTATACTCTTCTAGACCAATTGATACTTCACGAATACGTTGAGGGCCAAAACGTGAACCTGGACGATAACTAACTGTCCAGTCCATTGGCATGCCGTAAATAACTGCTTGAGCATCCTCATATGTAGGATGACTTTTTATAAAAACATTCCCTGAATAAGCCTCATCAAATCTCATATTTAGCCTCCATTAATATCTGAACTTCCTATGAAATTCAGTTTTTATATTTGTTACTCATTGAGGACTTACAGGTTTGTAATGAAACCTCATTCACTCAATCCTCGTATACATTATTGGAACGACTAGCAAATTTCAATTAAAATCTACAAAGTGCAATACTTTTGTCGAAAGCTAGCGTTTCATATCAGTACAAAAAAAGTATAGATGTTTTTGAATAAAGTGCAATAGTTTTTGCTTAGAATTCCGATTAAAGAAGAATATTCAGACACATACTAAACTCAGGTTGTTAGAAAACGAGGTGAAGTCGGATGAAAAGAAAAATCTATCAACGTAAGCAAAAGCGTGTGAAGCGTTCACGCAAAGCGCTTACACTTTTTGTCACCTTTGCATCTGCAATAGTAGTAGCATTTATTGCACTACGCGTCTATGTTCAAGTGGCTGGTGCACCGCCATTAACTGTACCGAAAGCCTCTATTTTCTTAGACGAAAACGAGAACCAAATTGGAGACCACTTTACGAATGAACGTCGCTATTGGGTTGGTCTTGATGAAATATCACCCTATTTAGTAAAAGCAGCAGTGGCCGTTGAAGATAAAGACTTTTACAAACATAGCGGTTTTGACTTTTCTCGTATTGCTGGTGCCGTATTAGTTGATATTAAAGCAGGAAGTAAAGTTCAAGGGGCAAGTACTATCACCCAACAATATGCTCGAAATTTATATTTATCTCATGAAAAATCATGGACTCGAAAAGCAAACGAGGCGTTGTATGCTTATAGATTAGAAGTTTTTTATAACAAAGACGAAATATTGGAAGGTTATTTAAACACTGTATATTATGGGCACGGAATGTACGGAATAGAAGCGGCTAGTCGTTATTATTACGGAAAATCTGCAAAAGACTTGACGCTTGCAGAGGCTGCTATGCTTGCAGGTGTACCAAAAGGTCCAAGTATATATTCGCCAATCGCCAATATTGAAAAAGCTACGAATCGCCAGCACGTCATCTTGAAACTGATGGCAGACCAAGGAGCAATAACGCAAGACGAAAAAACACGTGCTGAGGAAGAGCAGCTTGTCTTAAAGAATGATATGTGGGTTGCTTCCAAATCCGTTGCACCTTATTTCCTAGATGTTGCTTGGCAAGAAGCAAGTGAAATTTTAAAAGAAAAAAATCTAGACATTAGCGAAGGTGGTTGGACTATTCAAACAACAATTAACCTTAGCCACCAAAAAGCTGCAGAAGAAGCCGTAGCTAAAAATATGCCCGCTAATGATCTGCAAACAGGATTTGTTAGTATGCAATCTAAAACTGGCGCCGTCACAGCACTTGTTGGCGGGAAGGATTATGCCACTAGCTCTTTTAACCGCGTAACACAAGCAAAACGTCAACCGGGATCAACCATTAAGCCGGTTTTATATGCAGCAGCATTAGAAAATGGCTATACGCCTTTAACGTTTTTAGATGTAGGACAAACAACGTTTACTTATGATAATGGACGTGGAACCTACTCTCCTAAAAACGTGAACGGTCAATTTGCCGACCATGATATGTCGTTGGCACAAGCCATTGCGATTTCCGATAATATTTATGCAGTTAAAACATTAGAGGATATCGGATTTAAAGCATTTCATAATATAGCGGACCGCTTTGGAGTAACGATTGGTACGAAGGATAATCTATCGCTTGCTCTTGGAACAATGGAAACGACACTGTACGAAATGACAAATGCGTATAATATTTTAGCGTCAGAAGGTCAAAAAACAGCTCCTACAACGATTATCTCCATTAAAAATGCCAATGGAGACATTATTTACGATAATAAGAGCGTCGAAAAACAGGAAGAAACGGTGCTTTCAAAAGAAAATTCCTATATTCTAACAGAAATGATGACTGGTATTTTCGATCCTGTATTTAGTGATTATTCTCCTGCTACAGGGATTGGCATTCGTTCACGTATGACTCATACGTATGCTGCAAAGTCTGGATCGACAAATAGTGATCAGTGGCTTATAGGATTTACACCAAGCTTAACCGCTGGCGTTTGGAACGGCTACGATCAGGGTAAAAACCTTTCTACGAAAGAAGATACAGCTGCCACAAAGCAAATATGGATTGACTTTATGGAAAACGTAAATAAAGGCACTAAAAACGAGGACTTCTCGAAACCAAAAGGTGTTAAAGGCGTTGTCGTTGATATCGAAACAGGAAAGCTTGCTACAGATGCCTGCCCTAAACAACGTCTCGTGTATCTAGATACCAAAGATGTACCAACTGAAAAATGTACTAACTTTGATATTCTTGATAGCAATACGTGGGGAGAATTTTGGAATATGATTCCGTTCTTCAAAAATAAACAATAATGCGCAACCTTTTTCTCAAATAGTCGTTTTATTTTATTGAATAGCTCTCGACAAAGTTATAGACATAAAACGAAAAAAGAAAAGCTTTCTCTTCCCCGGAGACGTGTCCGTGGGAACAGAAAGCTTTTCTAATTTTTTGGCCCGGGAAAGGATGAGAATCATGGGGCATTTGGCTTGGGTTTGGGTTGTCAAATGTCGCATAGCCCTCATCACATTCTAGGAACCAAGTGTCCTAGCTTACTAAAATGTAAGCTCTAAATCAAGTGTACTTTTTTTCATATCTACTTTCAACCTAATATCGAAAGCGATTGCAAAATGTCACAGATTGTTCAATCATTGATGGTCTTTTATACAAATAAGTCTTGACGTAATTGACTGTCACTGCGCTCCCAAAGTTCCGGATTTAGCTCCGCTAAGAAAGAAGCTAACACTTTTTTAGATGCTTCATCCATATGATCAACAATAATTTGTCGTTTCATCGACTTATCCATCTTGTTAACGTGATCAGCTAAAATTTTATAACCACGACGCTTTTCGCGATTTACTACCATTTCACATGCTGTTACACCTGCATAGTAAGGACCATCTGCTTTATGATCAATCGTTACCCATATTAACCAGTAAGGTTTTCCACCCTCTGAATCAGCACGATTTGTCGTAAATTTGATGCCTCGTTCTACATCGCTACGTGCATGCATCGCACCTACTTCAACTGAAGCCTTACCTTCTTCTATATCAATAATGACCGGTGATACGTTTTCTAATGAAAGCGAACCAATACCATATCCTTTATGGCCATCTGTCGGGTCATTTTTTATAATCGTAAAGCCCAGTTTTTGTTTCGGTTTCTCTTCATTTGCCATACTTTAATTCCCTCCATTCTGCTATTATAAAGTAAAGCATATTCTTGCGCTTTTGTGCATTAAGTAAGAAGTTTATTATTTCTTATAAACTAACTATACAACATAATTCTAAAAGGAGGCACTATTATGCCATACGTAACAGTAAAAATGATTGAAGGCCGTACAGAGGAACAAAAACGCGCACTAGTAAAAGAAGTAACAGAAGCCGTTTCACGCACAGTAAACGCACCAGTTGAAAACGTAACAGTTTTCATCGAAGAAATGTCTAAAAACCATTACGGCGTTGCAGGCGTCCGCTTCAGCGATAAATAACAATAACCCGGGTAGAGCAACATACCGCTCTACCCTTTTTTTAGTCTAAATAAATTACCCGTGTTTAATATCAGGGATTTATTGGCCATGTTCATTGGTTTACCGGCGATTCTTAAATACTAAAGGAAGTGATCCTACTAAATATGAAAATACTCAAAATGACACTACTCATTTGTATGCTGATTATTGGTTTACTACTTATTTTTATTAATCCTATTCAAAATGCAATTATCGCTCATTTAAGTAAACAGCTAAATACGACCGATTACAGTGCAGAAGAGTTGCAAATGAACAATAATGCAAAAGCAAATTTTGAATTTGAAGATGTCCAATCTCTATCCATCGCAGAAGTTTTAAAAGCACAGACACAGATCGATAATTTACCTGTCATCGGAAGTATTGTCATACCTAATGTAGACATGCACCTTCCTATTATTAAAGGAGTCGGCAATGCTTCTCTTGCAGTTGGAGCAGGTACCATGAAGTCTAATCAAAAATTAGGACAAGGAAATTACGCCTTAGCTGGTCATTATTTTGAAGAAAAAAATATATTATTCAGCCCATTATATAAAGCAAACATTGGTGATGTAATTTACATAACGGATTTGGAAAATATTTATGAGTACAAATTAACAACAAAAAAAGTGATTGCAGCAACAGATGTGTATGTCATTGATGATATCCCGAATCAAACTGTTTTGACCCTTATTACATGTGCTGATAATGGCACAAAACGCCTTGCTATCCATGCAGATTTTGTGGAGCAATATCCATTAAATAATGCACCTGCAAAGCTATCGGAAGCTTTTTAGTATAGAAAAACCCCCAAGGCTTAATTGTCTTGAGGGTTTTTATTGTACATTATTTCATTTCTGCATTACGACGACGCAAGAAGAACAATGCACCTAAAACAAGCATTACACCTGTTAGAGTAAGTGCTGTTTGATTTGCTCCATCTGTTTGTGGCAGTTTACCTTGTGCTTTTAATTGAGCTTCCAAACGTTTCGCATCTTCCTTGATTTTATTAATATCAAGTGTTTTTGCAACATTCGCCTGATCCTCTTTTGATAAATTATTATATTTATCAAGGAAATCCTTATACGCATCTAGTGTGTCTTTATTTGCAGTAGAAGGATTGTATGGCGGTAAGTTTTTACCTTGATCAATAACATCTTGTACAGATGGTTTAGACGGTTCTGGTTTTCCAGGTGTCGTTGGATTTTTTGAATCCGTTGATGGATTTTCTGGATTACCTGGCTCATCTGGATTTGTTGACGGATTTTCTGGATCCGGCGTTGGTTTGTTTGGATCCACAGGTTTCTCTGGATCTGGTGTTGGTTTGTTTGGATCCACTGGTTTCTCTGGATCTGGTGTTGGTTTGTTTGGATCCACTGGTTTCTCTGGATCTGGTGTTGGCTTGCTTGGATCCACTGGTTTCTCTGGATCCGGTGTCGAGCCACCGCCTCCGCCGCCACCACCGCCACCTGGTAATGTCGGTTTTACAAGTGCAGAACATGTATCTTTAACCGTGAATGAGCCAATTAAATGACTTCCTTCATATACATTGTACGTTCCTTGTTGAATTGCCTTGTTTGGTAAAATAATTGTTCCTGCAATGCTAGTAGTTAAATTTTCATTGTTCGCTGCATCCTTAATGACATTACCATTAGCATCTTTTACTGTTAATTCTGCATTTGCAAGAGGTGTGCCAAATGCAGTTTGTACAGTCAATGTAAATGAAGGACATTTAGGTGCTGCTAGAATTTCCGCGTTACAAGAAATTGAATATTGTACTATGATTTGACCAATATATAGGTCCCCTTGATATACATCATACTTACCTGACGGAATATCTGTAGATGGAATTGCAATCTGACCTAATGCGTTTGTTGTTTTATTGGAAGCAATAGTTGCTCCATTTTTATCTTTAATAATGATGTTGCTTACATTAGGACGTACATTTCCATTTTCATCTTTTATCATTAAAGTAAATTCTGGACAAGAAGGTGCTGGTTGCACTGTCGCTTCACAATCTATATTAGATTGGAAACTACCAATTTCTTTGCCATCTACTACTACTGTATAAATCCCTGGATCTAAATCTGTTAACTCTAGAACGCCGTTAGTTGTAGTTTTAGTATCAACAATATTATCATCTGCATCTTTAACTGTTACAGAAGTACCGTCAGCAACTAAGTTACCATCAACATCCTTTACAGTTAGTTCAAACGATTCGCATTTTGGTGCTTGTGTAAGAGAAGTCTCACAATTACCTTTATATGAAATGTCAACTTTACTCAAGAATTGATTACCTTCATATAAATAGTATTCGCCTGCTTTAACTCCATTTGCTACTTGAATTGACGGTACAGTAAATTTTCCATCTTTATCTGTTGTTACTGTTGTGATTTCGTTACCTACTGAATCTTTCAATGTGACAGTAACACCTGGACGAGGTACGTCAACACCTGCTTTGTTTTCATTCAATGTAATTGTAAATACTGGACATGCCGGTAATGGTGCAATTTCATCTTTACAGCCATCAATATATTTTACAGTCACATTTCCTAGCCAAATATCATTTGAATCATAAACATCGTATTGACCCGCCAATACAGTGTTTGGAACTTTTACAACTCCACCAACAGTTGGACCTGTATGTTTAACAGTACCATTCGCATCTTTAAATGTTATATTTTGGTCAGCAATTAAGCCACCATCAATATCTTTAATTGTTAATTCAAATTCCGCACAAGCATTTGCTGGTGGTACAACATCTTCAACGTTAATAATTGTATACGGTTTGTTTGTTACCTCGAAGTTGTTCGTATCATTGAACCTAACATCAACTGTTGCAACTGCTTTATAGCCTGTAGGTGTTTTTTCTTCCAGTTTATAAATACCATAGCGTAAATTTTCGAATGTAAGTTCACCATCAACTGTCGTACCTTCTGCTAAGACAATTGATCCATCACGGTTATATAACTTAAATTCTACGCCATTAAGTGCTGTTGTCACACCTGTATTAGGATTTACACCTTGCTTCTTAATTTTAAATGTACCTTTTTTGCCCGAAGCATTTGTATCAGATGTGCTGTATTTAAATAACTTGTTATCTCCGCCCGATGACGATGTACCAGCTGAAGATGCACCTGCATAGTTGATGGATGCTTCATTTGAAACTTGTTCACCAGCATTAGGATCACCCATAAAATATGTTTTGTATTTAATGATGTAACCCTTGCCTTCTACATTACCTAAATCTAATGTAAATGAACCATCTGCCTGTATTTTAATATCATTAGGGCTAATTTCAACGGCTAGCCCAACATTTTGCGTGTTCCCTGCTGCATCTAATTTAATTTCTTGCTTTGTAAATGTGTTTGTTAATAGCTTTTGGTTAGCTGATGGCTTATCCGTTAACGTAATGTTGCCTAGCTTTGAGTTAGACTCATTAATTTTTACTGTCCATTCAATCGTATCTGATGCAGGTTGAGGATTAGCAGACTTTTCAATTAACTTATTCGCTTTATTTGTAATTGTTGCCTCTGCCTCATACGAATAGCTACCATTATCAGGTGTATCTAAAACAGCATGATTCGTATATTTTTGAGAATTAGTACTGCCATTCCCGTAAACATCATCTGAATCTTTTGTTTTGTATTCTATTAAATACGCTTCATTATTCTCAGTAGTAGTTAACCCTGTAAATGTTAGTTTATAGCTTGTAACATTTCCTTTGTCATCTTTCTGAACAGATGCTACATCCCATTTAGTAGAGTCTAACGGGTTACCCTTTTTTCCTTTTTCATCATTAACACCTAATGTTAATTTACTCACAGTAATAGCTTGTTTTAAATCTTGCCCTTCTGGAATAACAATATGATGTCCTGTACCTAATGTATCAATTAGTACTGCACCTTCGATGTTTTGCTTATTGATGTTTACACCAATTTTCCAAGAAAACTCTTGTTTGTCGTTATCCACAATTGCATTGTCTTTATAGCCATTTTTACTTGTTGGTGACGTTGCAGTCGGTTCATAACTAGCATCTTTATTTTTCGCTACATTATTAGTACTAGTTAAACCATCCCAAGTAGCGTCTGCTACGTTGTCATAGCTAAGTGCCACGCCTCCGTTTGACTCAATCTCAAACTTCGTTTTGTATTCAATCGTTACAGTTCCTGAAGGAATAGAAGCAAATGAAATATTAAATGCTTCATCTCCTACTTGCCCTCCACTATTAATTGATGGAGCGGTACTACCTTTTACTTCAAATACTTTGCTTGAACCATCCCACGACATTAACTTATGCTTTAACGTTTTACCGTTCGCGTTTTTCGTAGAAATTGTATCTGCAATCACAAAGTTTGTTAAAGGTTTTTCAGCGTTAATTGTCAGTTCCCACGTAATCGTTTTGTTGACATAGTCAATTGCACCACGTTCTTTATTAAAGATATTTGATGCAATATTTACAGTTGCTGATTCTGAATTATTATCATCTAAACGCGTTACAGTGTTTTTTATATTTTCTGCGTTCGCATCTGTAACGAATTCTTGATCAAACTTCGTATTATACTTTATTAAATAGGCTGCTCGAGGATTCAAGGCAACATCTTTTGAAAAATCAATTGTAAACCCTTGTGCAGTATCATTACTTAAAGTGTAATCTGTACCTTTTATTAACAATGTTTGTGAAGCGGCTGTTTGACCGTCGTCATTTAATGTTACACGGTACACTTGGAAATTAGCATCATATTGTATATTGTGCTTTGCACCTTTGCTATTTGCTGGAATTGAATCCGTTAATGATTGGGAGTTCTTTTTGCTAAGATCTTCTCCTAACCAGTTATACTTAATCTCCCAAGATGCTTCGTATTTATTATTAGTCTTAATAGTTTTTAGTAATGCTGGTCCATAAGTGATATTTACTTGTCCTGGGCTCGTTTTAGAAACGCCATTGTTTGTAAATTCTGCGGTGTTCTTATACGTCATATTTGAGCTTGTTGGATCACCGGTTACTTTCGTTTTATACGTCAGCTTGTATGCAAAATCTCCAGCATCTAAATTGACAGGAAACGCTATTGAACCACTATTATAAGTTACAGGCGTTCCAGGGTTATTTTTATTAATACCATTTAATCCAATTGGATATTTCTCCACTAGCAAGCTTCCTGCCTTGAATGCAAGATTTGCATCTGGCGTATCCGCTACTGTAGCACCTGAAACGATTGTTTTCCCTTCTGTATTTACCCAGACTGTCCAATCAATTTCAGCGCCATCTGCTGCACGTGTAATTGCACCAGAAGTTTTAGTAATTGGATCACCACTACCTGTAGGTTTAAATTTAAATGGTAGCGTAATATCCGTTTTTCCTAGCACAGGCATCTTTAATTCTTGATCAAGTTTTGACTCGTCTTGGAAATTGCCAAACTTGGCCATGAAGTTGAAGTCAATATTTCCTTCTTCCCCAATTCTTATCTCACTCTCTAATGTTACAGTAATTTTACCAGCAGAATAGCTATATGAATAAGTAGCATAATCCGTTGATTTCGATCCTGAAAAAGAGTCATCTACTTGTTCAATCATATATTGTGGTAAATCAAACGCAAATGTAGAGCCTACACCATAATCTTTAGAAGGTGTAACGCCAAATACATAATTTAAATATACTGTGTCTCCTTTTTTAGGTGCAGTATCTGCAGGAATTTGTGATGAGTCAGTAATGACATCACCATTTGGACCAGTTAGTCGAATGCCGGCAGATAATCCCCCTACATCACCTTGCATATCATCAGCCGCTAATGCTAATGGCGCCACATTCAATGCTTCTTCGTCAGGTGTATTTTCCTCAGGCTTCTCGCCACTTGGTTTTTCTTCCCCTTCAGTCACATCATCTTTTTCTGTTTCATCTGGAAGTATTTCAGTTGAGTCACTACCAGAATCAGCTCCACCAGCTTCCCCCGTTTCCCCAGGTGTTGTCACTGTTGAATCCGGGTCGCCTGTGCCCCCCGAATCAGAAGTGGTTCCGTCATTTCCTGATTCCACTGATGGAGGTAAAGAAGAATCTCCTTCTTCCGCAAACACGGATATCGGTGAAAGTACGGTTTGGAACACAAGCAATAATGTAATGATTGCTAAATTTAATTTTTTCATGTTTCTCTCCTTTTCTAAGTTTAGAGAGATTCCTATAGGCGTTTGCTGACGACTTTGCATGCTTTCTCAACCTCGAAAGCTACGCTCCAAACATTCGGTTTGCCCCTCTTCCCCTTAAATAACTCGTCGTCGTTCCGATACATTAAAAACCGTCTTACACGCGGTCAATTATCATGCTGCCTAGTCATTGTGTTTGTAAACAGTTGTATGTATCCTAAGCTGATGTGACGCCTTTACAAATATAATGGCCTCACCCCCTTTTATGTTTTACTTCATTATAAAAAGCATATCTAAACAAATTCTAAACATTACCATATTTTTCATTATCATTTCCTAGATATATCACCAACACTTCAAACCAATATGAGTTTTTACATAACAAAAAACACTAAACTATCACTATATTCCAGTGAGTTTAGTGCTTTTATATTATATATATACAATTTCGTTTTGTATATTCATAAAATAGATATATTTTCTTATATTTTTTTTATTGCATTTGTAATAACTTTAAAATCTGTTGTTTAACCCCAACTTTTGTACTATCATCCTCTAAAATATCAAGTGGAAAATATACTTTATGATCTCGTTTCATTCGACCAGAAATGGAATCGACAATAATAGATTCCCTGGATAGTTCACGTAATTCCCCGTTTTTCATCTCTAAAAAAATAGGGACACGTACTTCTTCCTCCCCTGGTCGATAAAAATCGTACGGAAGATCTGCTGTTGTATCATGCACAAGGTAGTATTCTGGATTTATGTCTGCTTGTTTAAATAACTCTTGTAGCTTTTGATATTTCTCAAGTTCTACGCCTGGATCTAAATCAATGTACTGGAATAGCTTACGATTGACAAAGCGGCGACTTAAATCACTTAGTATCGCGTCTTCTTCTTGCATCCATAGTTGAAAATATGTAAAAAGAATACTTTCATCCAGAGCAAGATAATCTTCCAGCGTAATCGAGTTTTGGAAAAATGCTAAAAAGTGTGTAGGCTCATGCTTAAACTTATAGCCTGCTTTGCTTAATTGCTTCGCTCGTTTTAATATATTATTTAAAATAACCTCTGCGCTACGTGATACAGGATGGAAATATATTTGTAAGTACATTTGATAGCGGCTCATAATATAATCCTCTACCGCATGCATACCTGTTGCTTTAATCACTACTTGATTTTTACGTGGGCGCATTACTCGTAATATGCGTTCCATATCAAAATGTCCATAGCTTACACCTGTAAAATAAGCGTCACGCTGTAAGTAATCCATACGATCAGCGTCTATTTGGCTCGATATTAGGCTTATGACTTGCTTATTGGGATACGTTTTTTCAATCACTTGCGATACTTTTTCAGGAAAATCTGGTGCTACTTTTTTTAGCACTGCATGTACTTCCGTATCGCCAAGTAAAATTTGCCTCGTATAAAATTCATGATCTAACTCAAAAACATTTTCAAATGCATGTGAAAATGGGCCATGCCCTAGATCATGTAATAGGGCTGCACAAAGCACTAGTAGCCGCTCGTCCTCATCCCAATCCGGACGACCTACAAAAATATCATCGACAATACGACGCACTATTTCATAAACACCAAGTGAATGACTAAAGCGGCTATGCTCTGCTCCATGGAATACTAAAAACGTAGTGCCAAGTTGGCGAATTCTACGCAAACGTTGAAATTCTTTTGTTCCTACTAAATCCCAAATAACCTGATCACGTACATGTACATAACGATGTACTGGATCTTTAAATACCTTTTCCTCTTGTAATTTTGCCTTTGCATAATGTGTCAATTGTACAGCACCTCCATTTCATCTTTCTTCTATTATATGCAAACAATATAGAACTAGCATAGGGATTGCACTGTAACTATAGAGACTATCAACCTAATTGAACGCGATTTTTACTCTAAATAGGTTACTATCGCTCTAAAACAAAAACTACCTTCAGCTATGTGAAGATAGTTTTTTATTACTTATTTTTTAATTTAGCTAAAACTTTTTCCATTAGTTCTTCTTCTGTTAATGCAGCTACAGGGCGACTATTTACAAATGTAAATGTTTTTTTTCGTCCTGGGCCACAGTAAGAGTGACATCCAATTTCGATGGTTGCATCAGGATCTATTTCCTTTAATTTTGGAATTAACGTTTTTAAGTTAACGGCCTGACATTCATCGCAAACTTTAAATTCGTTTGCCATTTTGTCAACAACCCTTTCTATATAGTATTTTGTTAAATAAAATTTTCTAATGTCCGCATAACCTTCACATATTTAAGTATGCAGCATACGCACAAACCTACATCCGGTATTGTATCGCATTTTTCCCCTTGTATTCAAGCATAATTCCTTTCACTTGGATGAATAAAAGGTTAAAAGATTGGTCATGCTAGACATAAATAAGGAAGTTCCAAATAAAGGTGGGAGGATTATATGATGAGTAAAGTAAGACAAGATGCTTGGTTAGAAGAAAACGATGAATTGCTAGCAGAGGCAGTAATTCGTCACGTAACAGAAGGTAGCACACAGTTAAATGCATTTGAAGAAGCTGGTGATGCGTTAAATCGTACTGCTGCAGCATGTGGTTTTCGCTGGAATGCAGTTGTTCGTAAAACTTATGAAGAGCAGTTAGCAGAAGCGAAAAAAGAAAGAAAAGAGAGAATGCGAGTGTTGGGCGCACCAGCAAGACGTCGTTCCACAAATATGTTTACAATTAATAGTAGTGATACAGATAGCAAGTCAATTCCACTATCAGCACTATCTCTTGATATTGTCATAGCATATTTACTACGTTTACAACATTCTGGTGAAATAGGTAATGAGTCTTCAAAATGGAGACAACTTGTACACGTAACCTCTGAGAAAAATAAAAAACTAGAGAAAACAATTGCTCAACTAGAAGAGGAAAATCGAGCGATTCGCAAAGATTATGAGCAGTTTGTACAAATTATGAACCGTGCTAGACGCCTTGTAACGCTAGATGAAGAGGAAGAACGTATTGCTCCTGTTTTTAAAATGGAGAAAAACGGTAATCTAGTTGTGAGCGGTCCAACATATCAAAAAGAAAATGGCGATGTGCTTAGTTAGCACAATCGCCTTTTTTTCAAGGTCTGCTACTATTATTTCAATTCAAGCATTTTAGCATTTCGTTCAAACACACGCTGTAAATAAAATGCATATAGTTGTAATTCTTCATCATGAAAAGGCTCTAGACGAACTTCATCGGCAAATGTCTGGACAATTTGTTGTAGACGAATTACAACGTCTTCTACCTTTAATGAGGCATCGACCAATTCACTTAATGAAGCCATTACACCTGGTATAATTTGGGGATACGTAAATTTCGTTTTTTCTCCTCGTAAACTCTCAGCGTAAAAATCACGAATAAGTGCAGCACGTTCTGCACCGCTTCCTTCAATACATAAATAAATTTGCACTGCAACACCTTGACGTAATCGTCTTTGTGAAATGCCGGCAAACTTCTTACCTCCAATACTTAAATCATAGGACCCTGGGCAATAAGAACCTACAATTTCATAGGCTTCAATTTTATCGGCAACTTCTGGCAGTAATGCTTTGATTAGCGCTACCATTACATCATAGCCGTCATTAATGCCAATTGCGGTTGCTTGTTCAGATAAAACAAGTGAAATATTCAGTATGCCTTCATCTAGCACAACGGCTAACCCGCCTGAATTGCGAACGATTGGGTGATAGCCTCGTTCTTCCAGCAACTTCATTCCTTGCTGTACAAATGGTAAACGATGATCTTGAATTCCGAGCACCACCGAAGCATTATGTACCCAAGTTCTTATAGTCGGAGGCGATACAAGCTGTCCTACTAATTGACACAGCGTATCATCGGTTGCAAATGATTCAAGTGGTGTGCTGTTTTTCAAGCTAATAGATTGATCATATAAACGCCAAATCGGCTGTTGTAAATTACTGTTCATTTATTTTGAAGCTCCTCTATTTACATCTCTTCTCTTTAGCATACAGCATCCGACGAAGGTGTCAAATTCGTGAAATTCACTCATGAGTTTAGGGATTTCGTACAAACTATGATAAACTAAATTAAGAATGATTTTCACTTATAAAGGAGTGCTTTGAATAATGAATGAAGCAGCAATTACATTAGATGGTTGGTACGCATTACACGATTTCCGCTCAATCGACTGGGCTTCTTGGAAACTTGTTTCTGCTGAAGAACGTCAAGCAGCAGTTGAAGAATTTATTGCTTATTTAGAAAAGCTAAATGAAGCAGATGTTGCTAAAACAGGTGCTCATGCATTTTACGCAATCGTTGGTCAAAAGGCCGACTTTATGATTATGACATTACGCGAAACGATGGATGAATTACAAGAGCTTGAAGCGGAATTTAACAAATTAGCAATTGCTGATTTTACAATTCCTACATATTCTTATGTATCTGTGGTCGAGCTTTCAAACTACTTAGCTGGTGAATCAAACGAAGATCCTTATCAAAATCCACATGTGCGTGCACGTCTATACCCTGAACTTCCTCGTTCTAAGTATGTATGCTTCTATCCAATGGACAAGCGTCGTCAAGGTAATGATAACTGGTACATGTTATCAATGGATGAGCGCAAGTCTTTAATGCGTTCACACGGTATGATTGGTCGAGGCTATGCAGGAAAAGTAAAACAAATTATTACTGGCTCTGTTGGATTCGATGATCATGAATGGGGCGTTACTTTATTCGCAGATGATGTATTACAATTCAAAAAATTAGTATATGAAATGCGTTTCGACGAAGTATCTGCTCGCTACGGTGAGTTCGGTGCATTCTTTGTTGGTAACCTACTTGATAACGATAAATTAGTGAACTTCCTATCAGTTAAATAAAATAAAAAATGCGTGTCCATATAAAATGGGCTCGCATTTTTTTATGCTTCATGTTCCTCACTGTTTTCTGATTCTATTATTAAAATAATGGTATGAATAAAAAAACCTATAAGAATCATTACAAATACTAAATACCAATTATATGGCTGATGGTAATACTCAGCAATTCCAACAGCCATGAATGCACTTACAATAATTGCTACAAACATACTGATAATACGCATAGTACTACTCCTTTATGAAAAGCTATATCATTCCAATTTAGTATGGCTCAAACAAATTTCAATATACTTGCAAATCATAAGTTTTTTCACAACATATCAGCAGATATCTATCATAAATTGCGATCTTCCTATGTAAGTATTTAATGCGCTTCAATACCACAATAAAATAGGGTGCTTCCTGTTCAAAACTGAACTGGAAACACCCTATTAACAAAGTTCAATCTGCTTTACTTTCACCTACATTAAAAACTTCACGAGCTTTCATCCTTAACTTTTAAGATTATAATAATCGTATTAATGAAAAAGCCAACTACAATTATTAATATAAAAAGATACCAATGGAGAGGCTGACCATAGATATTCCCGAGCAAAAAAGCAAGTACAGCACTCAATAAAATCCCAATCCAAACACCAATCTCCATGCCCTTCCACCTCACATGTATTAATACACATGCAATTTTATATCCACATTCCCCTCATCAATAACGCCTTGGCGTATTTGCGTCCAAATTTTTTCGAGTATACTTAGAAAAATCTGCGACCTCTGCCGGCGTCTTTAACTTGATTCAGCAGGGTTTTGCTCCCCACTTCACTTATATGACTATTTGGCATTCATCTCCAACTTTTAGAAGTGGAGGACTTCTGCTGAAACAAGTTAAACTTTTTCTATTTTTTTCTTTACCCCATTTAGATGGAATCTATCTATAAACTCCCTTATTTCCACGGACTACTCGTTATTACTAATATATGCTTCAGCAATTTGAAATGTGAATTTCTTTCTTATCGAAATTAAACATGTCTACAATACCTTCATGCATATACTGGTTGCGAGGAGGTTTGAAAATCGCTGTTATAAAAACGAATGATGCACAAACAGCTTTGCTTGCGAGGCTTATGCGTTCGGAAGCTGAAGGCGAAGGTCAGTTAGGCATGCTAATGGTCGGCAATGTTGGCGTCAATCGTGTACGGGGAGATTGTCTAGATTTTGGTGATATTCGAACACTCGAGCAAATGATTTATCAACGTCCAGGGGGGTTTGAAGCAACAACAAAAAGTTATTTTTATCAACGGGCACGTGATCAAGACATTAGATTAGCAAAAAGAGTTATTGAAGGTGAAAGGTTCCATCCGGCTACTCGCTCGCTGTGGTTTTTCAGACCTGAGGGTGATTGCCCTGAACAATGGTATGGTCAATGGAATACGGGACGTTACAAATCGCATTGCTTCTTCTCACCAACCGAAGAAGATTGTCCTCAAATTTAAATGAAAGAAGGTCGATACTTATGATGCCTTACTATTGGACACCGACAACTCAACAACAAATGACACCTCCTCCAGTGACGCTTCCAAGCGGACGGCCACCTGGACGTGAGGAGTCGTACATTGAAAATATCTTACGTTTGAATCGAGGAAAACCTGGTACTTTCCACTTTTCTTTTGAACATGCTGTTGAGCAAGGGAAAAATACAAAGACAGTACGTGGTGTGGTAGAAGCTGCAGGTCGGGATCACGTTATTTTAAGAGAAATTAAATCAAATCATCGCTTTTTATTCCCAATGATTTACTTTGATTTCGCTGAATTCGATGAGGAAATGTCTTATTTCAATCAAAATCCATAACTGAAATGAGGTTTGGACAAAATGAAAAAGTGTTAGATTGACCGCAATCAATCTAACACTTTTTTGCTATGTCGTCGTTGTCTGCTACTGCGTTGCTTTCCGCGGGCATACCATAAGCCACAACCCTAGCGAACGCTCGGTCCCTTGTGTCTTACGTTGCGTGCAGTCACTGCCTTCGCTGCCAATCCATCTTCTATGGCAGAAATTTATTATCAATGTTGTTCTTTTTAAGTATAAAGCTATGTCCAAGTCTCATTTTAACTAGTTACTCTCCTGCATAAATTGCAAAGTCGCTTTTCCTAACGTTTTTGCAGCGATTAGCATTGCACGTTCGTCAAAATCAAAGCGTGCATGATGATGTGGATAGGCTGTTTCCCACTCAGGTTTTTTGGCACCCGTAAAGAAAAACGTGCCAGGAATGTTCTCAAGATAATACGCAAAATCTTCCCCAATCATAAACGGCGGGCATGTAATAACATTTTTTACTCCTGGAATGTCCGCTGCAAGCTGTGCAACAAATTCTGTTTCTTTCGCATGATTATAAACTGGTGGATATCCTCTTGTATAGCGATATTCATAACTTGCCCCAAAGGCAAGACAAGTAGCTTTTAATATCGCCTCCAACTCCTGTTCCATTTGTGTACGTACCTGTTCCTCAAATGTTCTTACAGTACCAGTTAAAGCTACTCGATCAGCAATAACATTAAATGGATTTATGGCCTCAAAATGACCAATTGTTAAGACAGCGGATTTTAATGGGTCTATACGACGAGCAACTAATTGCTGTGCATTAATAACAAATTGAGATGCTAGTACAACCGCATCGATGGAATGATGTGGCTCTGCACCATGTCCTCCTTTTCCTTGAATAAGAATTTCCGCTTTATCAGCAGCCGCCATGATAGCTCCCTCTCTCACTAAAATGTCTCCAAGTGGTGTTGGTGCCCATAAATGCGTACCAAAGATCACGTCGACCCCATCGAGGCAGCCATCTTCAATCATTGGCTTTGCTCCGCCTGGCGCAACCTCCTCTGCATGCTGATGAATGAACACTACATTGCCAGCAAGCTCATCCTTCATGGCATTTAGCACCTTGGCAAGTCCAAGTAAAGTTGCGGTATGTCCATCATGTCCACAAGCATGCATTTTACCGTCGACCTTAGACTTATAAGGCACATCATTTTCTTCTTGGATAGCTAATGCATCAAAATCAGCACGTAACGCCACCGTTTTTCCTGGCTTTGCACCACGTAACGTTGCAACGACACCTCGCTCACCAACTTGCTCTCGTACTTCATGCCCTAATGCTCTATGAAAAGCTGCTATGTAAGCAGGTGTTTCCACTTCTTCAAAGGATATTTCCGGATACTGATGTAAATGGCGACGAATTGATACCATCTCATCATAGTTCTCATCAAGCAATGTAAATAATTTCTCCATAACTATAACCCCGCTTTCTTGTTGTTCCTTTTTTTAGTAATACTAGTGTACCTCACAAATCCTTACAAAAACAATAGGAATTAAAATTATAAACAAGCAGTGGTAATTTTATCTATAAAAAAATAGCATGCCAGTATTACCTAGCATACTAATTTTTTTGATTTTAATTGAATATTACTGTACAAAAGTGGTGAAAAAAATAGCCGTTAATCATTTGGCATGTTTTAAGGCACTAACGATAATCAGTACCCAGCCGGCTAAAAATAACACCCCACCTATTGGTGTAATTGCTCCTAGTACTTTAATGCCGCTTATCGCTAACACGTATAGGCTTCCGGCAAAAAAAACAATCCCTAGATTAAAGAAGATACCTGCTAACTTTAATTGTTTAACCTCACCTAGCAATTTCGAACTCATCAATAGACCGATTATAAGTAGACCCGTAGCATGGAACATTTGATATTGCACTGCTGTTTCCCAAATGCCAAGACCGTAATCATCTACTATATCTTTTAATGCATGTGCACCAAATGCACCTAATGCTACTGCTAAAAAACCATGAAGTGCACCTGTGACAATAAATTTTTTCATCTCATTTACCCTACCTTTTTTCATCTTAATGCTCAACATTGCTAGTCTTTAGGAACGTTTAAGCGCACAATCTAAAAATCAAAAATCGAATCACCGTTTGCGCCATCGTCATGTTTTATTTTTGCTGTATTTAATGTAGATGGCATTTGCTCTGTACTTAACATTTGCGGTAAATGCTTTGCCTGAATTTGTGCGTTATTTGTAGGTAAATCCAGTACCACATCACATAATGCACGAATGGCTGTCAGTGCCTCACGAATTTGCTGATCATTCGTTGTATTTTTTGCACTGGCTAATTGTTTTTCAAGTTGCTGTATGACAGCTTCATATGAAATCATTGCGCTCTCTCACCTTCTACTTTTGGCACAAATTTTAGGCAGTCCGTGCCAGACGATTGTTTGACAACTACTGATGGTATTTGCTTTGTTTTAAAGCCGTATGCTACACAAGCACGCGGTGTTTGCGGGTCCCATGTTACTTTAAAATATTGACATTTAAAACAATTTACCTGCATTGCTGTGCCTCTCTTTCTTCTATTATTAACTGTATCATGATTTTTATAGTGTATAAAGCAAACGATTTGTGCCACTTTATCCTAAACACCAATCAATTGGTTGCTCTCCCCATTCCATTAACTGCTCATTAATCTTTGAATACGGTTTGCTTCCAAAAAAGCCTCTATAGGCACTTAGTGGACTTGGATGTGGTGCTTCTAAAATCACATGCGATGTTGAATGTTGACAAATTATTTGCTTTTTGCGCTGTGCAGGCTTGCCCCATAGCACAAAGATAATCGGTTTTTGTCTAGCTGCAAGTTTTTCGATAACAGCATCCGTAAACTGTTCCCAGCCCTGGTTCTTATGGGAATTGGCCTGTCCCGCTCTTACTGTTAGTACAGTATTTAAAAGCAATACACCCTGCTGTGCCCACTTCGTTAATGTACCATGCTGAGGTACGGGGCAACCTATATCGTCCTGTAATTCTTGTAGCATATTGCGTAAGCTTGGCGGCTTTGGAACATCTGGCTTCACAGAAAAGCTTAAGCCATGCGCTTGGTTCGGACCATGGTATGGATCTTGCCCTAAAATTACAACCTTTACATCACGAAAAGCCGTACAGTAAAATGCATTCATTACATCGTTTATCGGTGGATAAATCGTTTGTGTCGAATATTCATGTGCCACAAATTGACGTAACTGTTGATAGTATGTTTTTTCTAATTCATCTGCTAGTATTGTTTGCCAATCATTTGGGAATACTTCTTTCATTGAAATTACAAGCCCCTTTCTTTCTTACAACGGTACAAAAAAATAATGTGTTATTCAAGTTTCAATTTATACTGACCTTATAAAAATATTGATTTCTGACTATTTTTACAGAATCAGAATAGGACTATACTTAACGGTAGATTAAACTATTCAAAAACGAAGGAGATCTTTAACATGGCTCTTAAAAAAACTTTAACAATTGCAGGCTCAGATACATCTGGCGGCGCTGGCATGCAAGCAGACCTTAAAACATTCCAAGAACATGGCACATACGGTATGGTGGCACTAACAGTAGTTGTTACAATGGATCCAAATGGTTGGACACATAATGTAACACCATTACCAACAGAGCTTCTTCAAAAACAAATTGATACAGCATTATCTACAGGCATTGATGCAGTAAAAACAGGTATGCTTTCAACAGAGGAAATCATTCGCATAGCTGGTGAAGCAATCGCAAAATCCGGTACTTCTAATGTTGTCATTGATCCTGTTATGGTATGTAAAGGTGATGATGAAGTATTAAATCCTGGAAACACTGATGCTATGATTCAATATCTTCTACCACTAGCTGCTGTTACAACACCGAACCTTTTTGAAGCTGGTCAATTAGCTGGCACAGGTACACCTAAGTCAATTGATGAGATGAAAACAGCAGCGCGTAAAATTCATGAGCTAGGTGCAAAAGCCGTTGTCATTAAAGGTGGCAAAGCGTTAGCAACAGAAAAAGCAACAGACTTATTTTTTGATGGTGAAACATTCTACTTGTTAGAATCAGAAAAAGTAGCTTCTACTTATAACCATGGTGCAGGCTGCACATTCGCTGCATCTGTTACAGCAAATTTAGCAAATGGTCTATCTGTAAAAGAAGCTGTTATTGAAGCAAAAGAATTTGTATCAGCTGCCATCGCTCATGGTTGGGCGTTAAACGACTATGTTGGACCAGTAATGCATGGAGCGAAATCTCGCTTTGGAGCACCTGTAGTGACTGTAACTGAAATTTAACAAATGTAAAAGTACATTTAAATAGTAGATAGAGCACTAATCAATGTGCTCTCATCGCTTATAGAATATAAAAAGGTATCTAATTAGAACTGACCTATACATCGTGCTTACAGGTCAGGTTTTTTCTAATTAGATACCTTTTTTTACATATAGTTAACCATTAGTTCGAGCCGATAATCCCAAGGATCGTTCATAGAGATAAAACTAGCTAATGCTTTACTTTCTTTTTTACGCTCTGCACGTGCTTTTGCCCGTTCAGAAGCAGTCTCATGCAGTTTAGTTTCCTCTACTGTTTCAGGTATAACGCGCGGAACTGCAGTAGGCTGGTTATGTTCATCAAGTGCGACAAAGGTTAATAATGCTGTAGCAGCAACTTTTCGCTCACCTGTTTTGAGATTTTCGGAAATAACTTTCACAAATACCTCCATCGAAGAAGTCCCTGTCCATGTCACATAGGACTCAAAATAGACAGAGTCAGTCGGTCGAATGGGTTGTAAGAAATCGACCGAATCTGTTGAAGCAGTGACACAATCTCTTCTACTATGTTTGGCTGCAGAAATTGATGCGACTTGATCGATATCACTCATTAAACGACCACCAAAAAGTGTATTATGATTGTTTACATCATTCGGAAAAACACGACTTGTCCGCATAACTCTAGATTCTTTACAGAACTTATAATCCTTCATCCCATCAAATCCCCCTATTACTTATTTTTTGTTCCTATTATAATGCAATATTTTAATTAAAAAATCAATATAGTTGTCTGAAAATTAAAAATTTTACTTTTACACAATAAATTAGGACAAGATACCGTATCTCGGCATATGCCATATATTAGCTGTATATGGGAGGGAGACGTATGAAAAAACAAAAATCTGAGGAAACAACTGAAGAATCACGCTTGTTAGCTGGAGAAATAACTTCTTCTAAAGTTGAAGTAATCGCATCAATTATATTAACTCTTGGTTACTCACTATCCACCCTTGCCACGATATTAGCGTTACAGGAGGAGGAAGAGGATGCACAATTACTTGCTTCTAATTCACAAGATCAAAATCAACAATTCAAACAAATGTGCAAACAATTACAATCCGTTAATAGTCGTTTAGATTCCATTGAAAAGAAGCTCAATCGTTATTAAAAGGTACATATCCTATTCGCTCCGCTATTTGCTAGAAAGCTTTAAGAGTAGTCTTATTTTTGATGTGCATACATGTAAAAAAACCACAATTCTCCGTCATAAAGAGAATTGTGGCTTTTTTACTATACTATGATAATGAGCTTTCATGTCTTCTCTTCACGCTACAGCTCTAAACCTAATTATGCAGAAGGACGTCATCTATTGTACCAAGATAGAAATCGTTTTTGTCTTACTTAAAATTCCCTTCTGCATAGTAAACTGTCACTCTACGAGAGAGAAGTCAAATATGCAACATCTTTTTGTTTTGTGAAACCGCATACAAATTCAAGCGACACTTTTTGTACATATTTGCTTTCACACTCTATATATTGATACATTACAATAACTTTTTCAAGGATTTTGCTTAAAAAAATAACAAGAGAATCATAAACTTTTGCGATTTCACTATTTTACCCAATTTTAAAATATGAGTATTTGCCTCAACAAAAATTTGTCATAAAAAGGTCATTCAATTTCCCTTTGTGACCTTTTTTGACTATACTTAAGAAAGAAATAATCGAGAGGAGTGTTAAGATGCAAGAAGTACAAGTAGAGACGTTGCAAGAATTACTAAATTCTTTCGCCAACAAAGACGTTTATATCCATCTTGAGACGACAAACGGTTCTTACGCAGCACACTATGATGAAAAGTTTTTTAATGCCGGTGCATTCATTCGTAATGCAAAAATTAATTACGAACTGGCTAAAGTGGTAGATGCTTCTCCACATCGTGTCGGCTTAAAAATGGCACATGGTTGGGTGTATGCTCAAGGCATTACACATTATGAATTAGATGAATTAGGCCGTTTGTTAATGGCTGGACTAGACTATTCCGGTAAATTGGCGATAGCACTTGAAATTAGCGAAACGCCGTTTACTTATTAAGGGGGACAACTATTTGAATTTACAACCACAACGTCATATTTTAATTGTTTACCCTCACCCAGATGATGAGGCTTTTTCAGTTGCTGGAACGATTGCCTATTATACAAAGAAGATGAATACACCTGTTACATATGCCTGCTTAACTTTGGGTGAAATGGGTCGTAATTTAGGAAATCCACCTTTTGCTACGCGGGAATCGTTGCCAGAAATACGCCGCAAGGAGCTAGTAGATGCAGCGGATGCTATGGGTATTCAAGATTTACGTATGCTTGGCCTACGGGATAAAACTATTGAATTTGAAGAAGATGAAAAAATGGTCAAACTCATGGAAGGCCTAATCGAAGAATTAATGCCATCGCTTATTTTCACTTTCCTTCCAGGCTTTGCAGTGCATCCTGACCATGAAGCAACAGCACGTGCTGTTGTTGAGGCTGTTCGTCGCATGCCTAAAGCAGCGCGACCTCAAATTTTCGGGTGTGCCTTCGCCAATGATACACTCGAGAAAAACGGCGAGCCACACGTTCAAATCGATATTCGCGAAATGAAGATGGATAAATTAAAGGCATTACAAGCTCACGCTTCTCAAACAGGTTGGATGATGCAAGAAACTGAAAAGCGCATTGACGACGGCGAGCCAATGAGCGAAAGCTGGCTTAATGTTGAAAAGTTCTACATTGTTAACCCTGACAATTATATAAAATAATACAAAAAGCGGTTGTGCCCTAAAGAGGTCACAACCGTTTTTATTTAGCTACTTTTAATTTATTGAACACATGCACAATCATCGTCAAAACAAAGGCAATCACTAATATAACAAAAAACAAATAATGAGGTACATATATACCAAACACAGTCACTAACATCTTAAGTGCAATGATGCCAATAATGATAAAAGCCGTTGCCTCTAGCTCTGGTATTTTTTCAATTATAATTAAAAATAAACCTGCTATTGTTCGCATCATTAAAATACCTATCATTCCGCCTATTAATAGTACCCAAACTTGATCAGATATCGCAAAGGCAGCAAATATTGAATCAATTGAAAAGGCAATATCCATTAACTCTACAGAAATAACCGTTGCCCAAAATACGCCAAAAATACGTACCATTACTCCGGACTTTTTTACTTCTTTGACACTATCCTCTTGTCCTAGTTGTAAAAAATGAGCAATACTAATCCATCCTAAATATAAAGCCCCCAACACTTTAATAAACCAGAATTCTACTAGATACACACCAATTCCAATAAATAAAAAACGGAAAAAATAAGCGCCAAGCATCCCATACATTAATGCCCGTTTACGTTGCTTATCCGGTAAATGTTTGACAAGTACCGCTAGTACGAGGGCATTATCTGCTGAAAGTAATCCCTCAATTACAATGAGCGATGAAATTAATCCCCACGATACTGGATCTGCCAATACTTTTTTCCACATGTCCCAATCGAAAAATTGCATATATGTAGATAGTATCCCATGAATAATGTCCAACTGCTTCCCCCCTACTTGTCCTAAACTAATCTAGTATATGCTCGCCAATCATCGTTATGAGGTGTCACCCACTTATCATTTTTAAAAATTTATAACAATTCAATGACTACTAAACTCGAATAACGGACGTTTTTTCTCGAACATAACAGATTATGCTGCCCCAATAATACACTATGATAAAAATAGACACCGAAAATTTAGAATTTACTAAAAATTTATAACAAAAATAGAGAAAAATATGCTATCATAGATGAATGTTTTATACGTAAAACGGAGGATGAATACTATGGAAGTAGCTGATACTAAAACTGTGCAAGTAGAAAATATTTTAATTGCACATCACTTTTTAAAAGATGTAGTGGTGCATACACCGCTGCAGAAAAACGATTATTTATCGGAGAAATATGGAGCCCACATTTATTTCAAACGTGAAGATTTACAACATGTTCGCTCTTTTAAACTACGTGGTGCTTACTATAAAATTAAAAAAATTGAGGAAGAAGCTCGCGAAGCAGGTGTAGTTTGTGCAAGCGCCGGAAATCATGCGCAAGGTGTTGCGTATGCCTGTGCACAACTAAAGATTCAAGCCAGCATTTTTATGCCTCAAACTACCCCTAAACAAAAAATCGACCAAGTCCGAATGTTTGGTCGTGATTATGTTGAAATTATTTTAGCAGGAGATACGTTTGATGATGCTGCTGAAAGTGCAATGGTCTATTGTGAGGAACAAGATAAAATCTTTATCCACCCTTTCGATGATTTCGACGTCATCGCTGGACAAGGAACTGTCGCTGTTGAAATAATGAATGACATGGAAGAACCAATCGACTATGTATTCGGTAGTATTGGCGGTGGCGGATTAATGTCAGGTGTTTCAGCTTATGTGAAAAACCTCTCCCCCAACAGTAAAATTATCGGTGTAGAGCCAGCTGGCGCAGGCAGTATGAAGGCCGCGTTTGCAGAGGGCGGTGCAGTGGCTCTTGATTGGATTGACAAATTCGTTGATGGTGCTGCCGTAAAATGCGTCGGTCACCACACATATGATGTTTGTCGTCGTTACTTAGACGATATCGTACTCGTACCCGAAGGAAAAGTATGTACAACAATATTAGATTTGTACAATAAACATGCTATTATCGCTGAACCAGCTGGCGCATTATCAGTCGCTGCTCTCGACAGCTATAAAGAAGAAATTAAAGGCAAATCTGTCGTCGTTATTATTAGCGGTGGTAATAATGACATTGGGCGTATGCAAGAAATTAAAGAAAAATCTTTAATTCATGAAGGATTACTATACTACTTCATCGTAAGTTTCCCACAACGTGCAGGTGCACTACGCCAATTCCTTACAAGTGTTGTAGGGCCAAATGATGATATTACTACTTTTGAATATACAAAGAAAAACAACAAGGAAAGCGGCCCTGCGTTAGTAGGCATTGAGCTTGGTAATCGCGATGACTATGAAGGATTACTAAGACGTATGAAAGAATTTGGCTTCAACTACAAAGAAGTAAATAATGATATCCAATTATTTGGATTACTCGTATAAGGGTAGTGCCAGGCACTCAAACAATTCTGAATTCCACCAGTAGCATATTTTTAATCACCAAGTAAAAATCCACATAGACTCCTGCGGGAACTGCACAAAATGTATGACGTAACAGTCGCGACAGCGACGGTTGCGGCTACATTGTGCCCGCGGAATTTAGTGTCAGTCACCCAAACAATTCTGAATTCTGCCATTAGTAAGCTCCCCAAGAACATAGCATAGACCCACCCTACAAATAGGGACAATACGAGTCCTAAAAATTTCAAAATTAGTATACAATTTTTTTGGCAGGCGAATCCTCTTTTAACCGAAAATCATATTTGTTTGCATTTTGATATTTCGGGTCTATATAGCTTGACTTCTCATCACTTTTTGAGGCTTTTTGAAATTTGGGAAAAGATGTATATTCTTCCTCTTTCCATATCCAAATACCCTTTTCTCCTTTTTCTTTATGAAATACATTCTTTTGTAGTTTATTTTTTTGATTGGTTGTAAAATAGTTGGAGATAAAAATCCGCGATGGACCAGCGGTTAAAACATTTTTTTCTATCACATTGTTTTTTGTATCATGTTGTAATAATAGCTGTCCCCCTTCAAGCCCCTTCGTGTCATTTCGGTAAAGAATATTTTGAGAGATAGTCGAATTGATCGTACCTCCCCGATCTTCATCATACCCACCAATCGATATCCCAGTGTAAAAGTTTTCATAAATAATATTGTTTATTATTTTAATGTTATCAGCGTATTTTTTAGCATGTTCAGAGGTTGCTTCTATTCCAATATCACTTTTATAAACGGTATTCTTTTCAATGGTTATATTTTTTCCACCATCTACATAAATTCCACCAGCAGCATAATCCTCCCCATAAGCTGGATTGCCGTAAGAGGATATTTCATAAACTACATTATTCTTTACGATGCCATTCCGCACAAAGTCCACTTTTTTATCATTTGAAATACCTTCATAACCAATTAGATCAATCCCGATATTATCACTACGGCGAACTATATTATTTTCTACTTTAAAACCGTCAATATTTCCATTTAGAACAAGAGATTCACTTGCCCCTAGTTTCAAGTCCTCCAACGTATTATTTAAAATATGTATATCTTTCATTGTGCCAGTTCCGTATATAGCCATCCCATGGCCATTTCCATCATCTGCATGGGTTTCAATGCTTTGCACATGATTATTTTCTAGTGTAATATGGCTGCTAGAACCTGTTACATAAATACCCATTACTGTTTCGTCTGCTAAATCAGTAGATAAATCCTGGATAGTTAGTCCACTGATGGTCACGTAATTTTTATTATTTAATACCACTAAGGCTGTATCCCCTTCATCATCCTTTAAGTCCTTTCCACTAAGAACAACCCTCTCCTTGTTGTAGGCTTTAAATGTAATTGGTTTCGCCTTGGTGCCACTTTGTTTTACGACAAGTTTTTCATAATAAATTCCTTTTCGTATGAGGACAGTAGTACCGGGATTTGCTTCTGAAGCCGCTTTTTTTAATGTTCGAAATGGCTTTGATTTTGTACCAACATTTTGATCATTTCCATTTGTCGCAACGTAAATAGTTTGATCCTGCTTATCTTCATTATTGTTTAAAACAAAGACAATCACCATAGCAGCTGCAACCAAGAGGAAAAAACAAATTTTTTTCATTAAATCATTCCTTATTGAATATATTTCATAACTTTAATAATACATTTAATTTAAGTGCCAGGCACCCAAACAATTCTGAATTTACACTAGGACAATAAAAACGCCCATACTAATGTATGGGCGTTTAATCTTTATCCTAGCAACGCACGGTCTGAATTCATTTTCTCGCCACGGATGCGTTCAAATTCAGCCATTAAATCTGGAATTGTTAGTTGGTGTTTACGATCCTCACCGACTTCCAAAATGATTTGACCTTTATCCATCATAATGAGGCGATTTCCTAAATCCAATGCTTGTTGCATATTGTGGGTTACCATCAGCGTTGTAAGGTTATCCTTTTCAACTAAATGCTTCGTAATGCGCGTAATAAGCTCAGCACGCGAAGGATCAAGTGCCGCTGTATGCTCATCTAGCAATAAAATCGATGGCTTCGTAAACGTGGCCATTAAAAGTGATAACGCCTGACGCTCACCACCAGAAAGAAGACCAACCTTAGCCGATAGACGATTTTCCAAGTTTAAGCCAAGCATCTCTAATGATTCCTTAAAAAATTGTCGGCGCTTCTTATCAACGCCAATGCGTAATCCTCGACTCTTATTTCTTGAATAAGCAAGTGCTAAATTTTCTTCAATCGTCATTGTTGGTGCTGTCCCCGCCATAGGGTCCTGAAACACTCGCCCAATAAAATGCGAGCGTTTATATTCGGGCAATCCCGTCACGTTATTACCGTCTATTAAAACAGAACCAAAGTCAGGTGTTAACGCGCCTGAAATCATATTCATCATTGTTGATTTACCAGCACCATTACTACCGATAATTGTAACGAAATCGCCTGGTTTTAAATGCAGGTTTATTTCAGCAAGTGCAATTTTTTCATCAGGTGTACCTTCATTAAAAATTTTGTTAATGCCGTCTAATTTAAGCAAGGCCTTTTCCCCCCCGCTCTACCGGTTTTTGAGTACGTTCTGCTGCACGCTTTGCTTTGCGCTTTCGTTCTTTATTTTTATCGACAAACTGCGGTACGACAAGCGCTAAAATAACGATAATAGCAGTGATTAATTTCATATCGCCTGAATCAAGGAAATCAACGCGTAATGCTAACGCTAAAATGATGCGGTAAATAATAGCACCTGCGATTACAGCTAAAGTAGTTCGCATAATTGTTTTTGTGCCAAAGATTGCTTCACCTATAATGACAGAAGCAAGGCCGATAACAATCATACCGATCCCCATACTAACATCCGAGAACTTCGAATATTGTGCGATTAAAGCTCCAGAAAATGCGACAAGTGCATTTGAAAGACCTAGCCCAAGAATAATAAGAGTATCTGTATTCGCAGAGAAGCTACGAATCATACGTTTATTATCACCTGTTGCTCGGATAGCTAGCCCGACCTCAGTTTTTAAGAACCAGTCTGCAATAAATTTAATTAAAATCGTGATGAGTAAAACTACAATCAACGTACCCCAAGTTGACGGTACTTGCTGAATGCCGATGCTTTTTAATACGTTATTTAATGCATCATCAATACCTAAATTACTCCAAAATGTTTGAAACTTTGAAAATAACGTTTCAGAGTTTAATAATGGAATATTCGGACGACCTATCGTATTTTCTGCAGTTAACCCCATGATACGTAGGTTAATAGAATACAAGGCAATCATCATTAAAATCCCTGATAAAAGCGGATTGATCTTCCCTTTTGTGTGAAGAATTCCTGTCATACATCCTGCAATAAATCCAGCAACAATTGCCACTAAAGTCGCTAAGATTGGGTGGTAGCCAAGCAGAATCATTGTCGCTGCTGTTGCCGCCCCTGTTACAAAGCTTCCATCAACCGTTAAATCCGGAAAATCTAACACACGGAATGTTAAGTACACACCGAGTGCCATAATTGCATAGATGATTCCTTGCTCCACTGAGCCAAATATTGCTGTAAACATCGTTGAATCATCTCCTAAAAAAAATTATCGTATCATTCACGTCTCGTCGTAATTGCCTCTTTATTTTTTCGAGTTTGCTCGAAAAGCAACTCAAAATCTATGGCATCCGCCGTGGGCTTTATCTTGACTCAGCTAGGTTTTAAATCCCGCTGTATTGGTAGTACTTTGGCATTCATTCCCCACTATAGAAGCAACAGACTTCTGCAGAAGCAAGTTAAAATGAAGATAAAGCGGGGTTAATCCTCCCCCGCTTCAGCTTAACATTGACTTCACTTATGCATTATTTCTCTAAAAGCTCTGCGCCCCAAGAATCTTTAATTTCGATTCCTAAATCATCAGCTACTTTTTTATTCACTACTAATTTTAAGTTTTGAGGATATTGAGCTGGTGTATCAGCAGCCGTAGCCTCACCTTTTAAAATTTTCACAGCCATTTGACCAGCCTCATAACCGATATCATAGTACTCAAAGCCGAATGCCGCTAAGCCACCACGTTCCACAGAATCAAGTTCTCCTACAATAAGTGGTAATTTATTTGCATTAGCAACATCAATGACAGATTCTAATGCAGAAACTACTGTATTATCTGTAATGATATAGAATGCATCTACTTTACCAATTAATGATTCAGCAGCTTGTTTTACATCCGCTGACGTTGCAGCTGAAGCTTCTTTTACTTCAAGCCCTTGCTCGGCCATAGCCTTTTTCACTTCTGTTACTTGTGCTACTGAATTTTGCTCACCAGCATTGTAGACCATACCTACATTTTTAGCACCTAGCTCTTTTAAGAATGCTACCGTTTTAGCAATCGTTTCAGGGTGTAAATCAATCGTACCTGTTACATTTTTCCCTGGTTTCTCCATTGATTCAATTAGTTGCGCACCAACTGCGTCTGTTACCGAAGTAAAGATAATTGGCGTTTCACTAGTTGCAGTCGCTGCCGCTTGTGCAGAAGGTGTAGAGTTAGCAAAAATTAAATCTACGCCATCACTTACTAAGTTGTTGGCAATTGTCGTATTCAGACTGTTATCACCTTGTGCAATTTGTTGATTATATTCCACTTTTAGACCAGAGTCTTCAATTGCTTTTTTAAAGCCTTCCGTTCCAGCATTTAAAGATGGATGCTCAACAATTTGAGTAATCCCGATTTTATATGTTTTTTGATCTACACTACCGCTCTCACTTGCATTATTCTTTTCGTCGCCTTTTGAATCAGTTGAACTAGAACCACCGCTACCACAAGCAGCAAGCAGTAATACTAATCCAAATAATAGGAACGACAGTTTTGTCATATTGCGCTTCACAATTAATCCCCCCGACTAATATCTCTATTATCTATCACACTTCACTCTAGCAAAGTGTGAATGTATCGCTATATTATCGTTATTATTGATATTCGTCAACAACATTATGAATGTTCTGACTTTTATATTTGACAAAATATTTTACCTTTTCATTCAATTTTGCGCTTTAAACCGCTAAATTGCTGTATTTCTCGTTCTATAATTCTTTTGTAATATAATAAATAATTGTATGGCAATTTTTCGAAATTTACAGGTTACTTCCCTAATCCAAAAGTCTATAAGACCATAATAGAGTTTGGGACAAAAGAGAAAAAACGTTAGATTAACCACAGTCAATCTAACGCTTTTTTACTAGATCGCTGATGTCGGCTACGGCTGGTGCTTTCCGCGGGCACACCATAAGCCGCAACCCTCGCTAACGCGCGGATTGTTGCGTCTAAAATCGTGTGCTGTTCCCGCAGGAGTCACCCCCCTTCGCTACCATCAACTAGTGTTCACTTCTATATTTCACTATTGCAAAAGAGTGAAATAGCTAAAGCTTCATTCATTTGGCAAAACGGAAAGTTACCATTAATTAAAATCCTTTTGCTATATCGTTGATATCCAATTCGGCTGGTGCTTTCCGCGGGCACACCATAAGCCGGAAGCGTGCGAGGTGTCCGCATCTTGCATTGAGTGCAGGGGTCTGCCTTCACTGCGCCATTTGAATTAATTACTTACAGATTCAATAGTAGCAAAAATTCGCGAGTAAACATCTTGAATATTCTCTTTCTTTTCCAACTTATATCTCCATGTATGTTCTTTAATTTTCTCATCTGTTCCTAAATCGAGAAATCCTGTTGCGAAATTAGCAGGGTCAACATCGATAATATCATCATACTGAGCACCTTCATTGACAAATGGTACATGTACTTTAGTCGTTTGCATAAAAAATGTAGGAATTTTTAACGACCTATAAGCAGCTACATATTGGTCATCATCTGCTTCTTGTAAAAATTCTTTCATAATCATAATAGCATCTAGCTCTTTAGATAGGGATTCCGTATTATTTTTTAACTCCTCAAAAGTAATATCTTGAAAATCTATATTTTCTTCCCTTACTTCTGGAATCGCCCCAATTACCCCAATTTTTAAATCTCGCCCTTGATAAATTCCAAATTCTGTATTTACACACCCAACTAAACAGATTAAAACCCCGATAACCAAAGATGCAATTTTCTTCAAACGACATCCCTCCAGTTACGGATAAGTTCATTTTACTTTACCTAACTAATAACCTAATACATCCCGTTTTGTCCTTAAGATTGTTAACGATGCATAATAATTACTCGTTGAGGCAACTGAATAAGTAGCACTGAAAATTGTAGTGACTCCAGTAGTGCCTGTATGTGTAGTTGATGTAGAATCATAAAAATTTCCATTCACTGTATAATAAAAATGACCATTGTATAATTCAACTACTATTGTACCTTGAAAAGATATTGGGTTTGCTCGAAACTCTTGAAGAAGTGTTTTCGTATTTGTATCTATATATTGTGCACCACCACCACGGCACACATTCAGATATACAAGAAGAGTTGGTTTATAGGATCTATTGGGAATTGTTATCGGTGTACTAGTAGCTAACCAGCTACATGAAGATTTTGGCGCAAGAGACCTTTTTGCTCTAGAATTAGATTGAACTAAATTATCTGACATAGCTTCATAAGCCTCTTCTAAAGAGACGCCTTTAATTTTTGCATATTGTTCAGCAACTTGCTCATCTGTAAGTTCAACAATAAACTCTTCATCTGAATTCAAAATTTCATCCAACTCTTCCTCACTCATATTTTTCCCATCTAATATATTGATTACATTTGAATTAGTATCATCATTAGCCATTACATCCGAATCAACTAATAGAAAAAAATCAAAAGATATAGTGTGAATTTAAGTATCCTCATTGCACGCCTTTTTCCTTTTCCAAATTCAACTTTTATTACTTAAGTCATCTGAAATGTTTGCTATAGCAAATTTAAATATACTCGAGTTAATTTAATTTTATCGAATCCAATACCGACATTTCAACCGACATTTTTTCTGTCGGTAGACCAGTACCTTACACTTAAAAATTGGTAATTCTTATACCTCACCCAATAGATGCAATACTACGAATATTCTAGCTTTACACATTTTACACATAGCTATTTACAAACCCGCATGAACACTGGTATGATTGCACTTGCTCTACGTGGTTCGTAACCATCCCACGAAAAAAAACTAAGGAGAAATGAATATGAAAGTGAAATTTTTAGCAGCAAGTGGCATTATTGCCGCGCTTTATATTGCTGTTACTTTACTAGTCGCACCATTCGGGTTTACAGAGGTGCAATTCCGCGTTTCGGAAATTTTTAATCATTTAGTTGCCTTTAACCCTCGCTTTGCCGTTGGGATTATTATGGGTGTCTTTATTTCTAATTTATTTTCACCACTCGGTGCTTACGATTTAGTTTTCGGCGTTGGACAGACAATGATTACACTTGGCCTATTTATTGTTATTTGTAAATTTGTAAAAAATACATGGGCACGGTTAATCATTAACACCTTATTATTTACTTGCACGATGTTTATCATCGCCTTCGAACTGAACTTAGCACTGGAATTACCATTCTTTTGGACATGGTTAACAGTCGCAGCAGGTGAATTTGTTGTATTAGCAGTCGGTGCGCCGATTATGTATATGCTCAATAAACGCTTAAATTTCAAAAACTTGATTTAACAGACGAGTCTTTTTAGATTCGTCTTTTTTTGTCCTCACAAAGCTTTTGCGACTTCGTTAATCCTTGCATCAAGAATCCATTTTCTTTTTCTTGACACTATTTTGAAAATACTTTAAAATTTTTCAATAATAAATGCTATGAAGAAGAATAGTAGCAAGAATTTGTACTTTTAGAGAGCTGATGGCAGGTGCAAATCAGTAGTATGAACTTGTGAATGGACTTTGGAGCAGCCTCAGTAAAATGTGGCCGAACTAACTCCCCGTTACAGGAGTACACAAGCGCGCAATTTTGCGAATAAAGGTGGCACCACGGTTACTCGTCCTTTTTATAGAGGGATTGAAGTGGGTTTTTTTTATGGAAAATTAGAATAGAGGAGTCGAGAGTAGATGAGTACAACAGTCGAGCAAAAAGGATATTTTGGTGAATTTGGAGGCAGCTTCGTTCCTGAAGAGCTTCAAAATGTTTTAAATATTTTAGATGAGAATTTCCAAAAATATAAGGATGATGCAGATTTTAATAATGAACTAGATTATTATTTTCGTGAGTATATAGGACGTAAATCGCCACTATATTTTGCTGAGAACTTAACAGAGCAATTAGGTGGCGCTAAAATTTATTTAAAGCGTGAAGATCTTAATCATACTGGTTCTCATAAAATTAATAATGTACTAGGTCAAATATTACTTGCAAAACGTATGGGTGCTAATCGTGTAATAGCAGAAACAGGTGCAGGTCAACATGGTGTTGCCACAGCAACAGCTTGTGCAATGTTTGGCATGGATTGTACAGTCTATATGGGGCTAGAAGATACAAAGCGTCAAGCATTAAACGTATTCCGTATGGAGCTACTCGGTGCTAAAGTCGTTGCGGTTGATAAAGGGCAAGGTCGTCTAAAAGATGCAGTAGACGAGGCATTTGCTGATTTAGTAGAAAACTATGAAACAACTTTCTATTTATTAGGCTCTGCGGTAGGACCACATCCTTTCCCTTCAATGGTGAAGCATTTCCAATCGGTTATTAGCCGAGAAAGTCGTGAACAAATTTTAGAAAAAGAAGGTAAGCTCCCTGCAGCAGTGCTTGCTTGTGTTGGTGGAGGCAGTAATGCAATTGGTGCATTTGCAGAATATATCGCTGATGAAGGAGTTCGCTTAATCGGTATTGAGCCCGATAAAGCAGCGACATTAAATGAAGGTACTCCAGGTGAATTACATGGTTTCAAATGCTTACTATTGCAGGATGCACAAGGCAATCCACTGCCAACGTATTCTATCGCCGCTGGTCTTGACTATCCTGGCGCAGGACCTGAACATAGTTATTTAAAAACAATCGGTCGCGGTGAGTATGTAACAGTTACAAACGAAGAAGTACTTGAAGCATTTCAAGTGCTTTCTAAAGTTGAAGGAATTATTCCTGCACTGGAAAGCTCGCATGCTGTTGCACATGCATTAAAATTAGCTCCAACTTTATCATCTGAAGAGAGTATTATCATTAATATTTCAGGTCGCGGTGATAAAGACGTTGAACAGGTTTTTAATATGTTGAATAAATAATAGCTCCAAAAGCGGTTGATTTTCGTTGCGTAGATGCGTTTCACTCCAATCAACGGCTATGATTGTTATAAAAATACCATTCCAATACAATTATAAGACTAAAAAAACAAAGGCATCGAGAAATATATTCTCGATGCCTTTTTTCATGTCACACAAGCGTACTTAATTTCGGATAAATTTCCGCCACATTGTCACGTAACTTTGCTTTTAAGAATTTACCGACAGACGTTTTTGGTATTTCATCCAAAAATACAATATCGTCTGGCACCCACCATTTCGCAAATTGACTTTCTAAAAATGCTAACAATTCTTCTTCCGTTGCTGACATCCCTTCTTTTAAAACTACGCAAGCAAGCGGGCGTTCTTGCCATTTGGCATGCGGAATGGCAATTACTGCTGCTTCAAAAATAGCGTCATGTGTCATTAATGCATTTTCTAAATCTACGGATGAAATCCATTCCCCGCCAGATTTAATTAAATCTTTTGTACGATCGGTAATTTTAATAAAGCCATCCGCCGTTCGTACCGCAATATCTCCTGTAAATAACCAACCATCTCGATATGCATCTTTAGTACGCTCATCACGGTAGTATTCATGTGAAATCCATGGACCACGTAGACGTAATTCCCCCATCGTCTCACCATCCCACGGCACCTCTCCATTATCATTGACAATACTAGACTCAATACCAGCCATCGTCATACCTTGCATAGCACGCGCTTCAATTCGCTTTTCAATCGGCCATTCATCCATCCATGACATATAATTCGATAATGCAACGATCGGTGTCGTCTCTGTCATCCCATAGACAACGATATACGGAATACCGTACTTTTCTTCAAAAGTACGAATTAAACGTGTTGGTGATGCCGAACCACCACAACAAATCGCACGTAGCGAACTAATATCTCGCTCCCGCTTCTCCTGTTCCTGTAATGCACCAATCCAAATTGTCGGTACACCTGCTGTTAATGTCACCTTTTCTTGCTCCACTAAATCTAAAATTAAATCAGAAGTAAATTGAGGACCAGGCAATACTTGACTTGCTCCCACATTAACACTCGCAAATGGTAAACCCCATGCATTCGCATGGAACATCGGCACAATTGGCATTACCACATCACGCTCAGCAATACCCATGGAATCGGACATGCTAAGCATCATACTGTGTAGCACTAAGCCACGATGTGAATAAACAACCCCTTTCGGATTCCCTGTCGTTGCACTTGTATAACACATACCAGCAGGTGCTTCTTCTTCTAAATCATCCGGAAATTCGAAGTTTTCATCCGCAGATGCTAATAATTCCTCATAAGACAAAGCATTTGGTAATGTTGTCTCTGGTAGAGTATCTAAATCTGTCATAATAATATAGTGTTTTACTGTCTTTAACTCAGATGCAATATTTTCAATGATAGGGACAAGATCTTCATCGATCATTAAAATCTCATCTTCCGCATGGTTAATAATATAAATTAAATGTTCTTCTGATAATCGAATATTGACCATATGCAATATAGCACCAGCACATGGCACCGCAAAATACGCCTCTAAGTGGCGATGCTGATTCCAAGCGAAGGAACCAATCTTCTTCCCCTTTTCCATCCCCAGCTTTGTAAGCGCATCTGCTAATCGACGCGTTCTTTTTGCCCATTCTCCATATGTTAAACGGTGAATTTTATGTGGGCTTGTACGTGACACGATTGTCTTTCTAGCAAAATAACTTTCTGCTCGCTTAAAAAAGTTTGTTAATACTAACGGTGCTTGCATCATAAAACATTCATCCCTTCTTCTTGTGAATTCCCCCAAACTTTGTAGAATACTAATATCAAATTTGACAGAATAATATTAATATTCTGAATATGATTATATTAAAAAATTAATTACTATGCTATATATTCCAAAAATTTTCTTTTTCATACTCACTTTTTCTTTCTTATCCATCTTTTCCAATACATCCATTCATATCTTTTCTCGACAAAAAAACAGGCGAAGAAAACAAATTTGTTTTCCTCACCTGCTTTATAGTACAAACTTCTGATTTAATATATGTTTTTTATGAAATAGCCTTTTTTTGCAGCTTAATTTTTAATTTCTCTAACATATCGACCGTCATTTTAGCTAAATCATATTCTGCTTTGAAGCCCCATTCATTTTTAGCTGCCTCTGTATTTATAGAGTTTGGCCAACTGTCAGCAATCGCCTGACGCACTGGATCCACCTTATAATCCATACGGAATTGTGGCAAATGCTTTTTAATTTCAGCCGCTATTTGAGATGGTTCAAAACTCATCGCAGTAATATTAAAAGCATTACGGTGAATTAACTTGCTACTGTCAGCTTCCATTAAATCTACAATAGCTTGTAATGCATCTGGCATATACATCATATCCATGTAAGTGCCTTCTTGAATATACGATGTATACTTCCCTTGCTGAATTGCTTCATAAAATATTTCAACCGCATAGTCTGTCGTACCGCCTCCAGGAGGAGTTACATAAGAAATTAAACCTGGGAAACGTACCCCACGTGTATCTACACCAAAACGATTGAAATAATAGTCACATAATAATTCACCGGCTACTTTGTTAACACCATACATAGTTGTTGGGCGCTGTAACGTATCTTGTGGTGTATCATCCTTAGGTGTAGATGGCCCAAATGCACCGATTGAACTTGGTGTGAAAAATTGTAAATTTAACTCACGGGAAACTTCTAACGCATTCATCAGACCACCCATGTTTAAATTCCAGGCAAGTAACGGATTTCTTTCCGCTGTTGCAGATAATAATGCTGCCAAATGCATCATCGTATCTGCCCCAAAATCCTTAGCTAAATCATGCATCCTTTGTCCATCTGTCACGTCCAGTACTTCGAATGGACCCTTTGTATGTTCAAGCTTTCGTATATCCGTCGCTAATACGTTGTCCTCTCCATAAATACTACGAAGTTTTTCTACTAGCTCAGAGCCTATTTGACCAAGAGCACCTGTAACCATAATCTTTTCCATTTCTCTAAACCTCCACATATGAACAATTGTACTCCTGAGAAGCACAATATTTTATACTAAAACATTGATTTAATAACACTTTTGATGAATTTTATTATAAAGTGTTCATATTAAAAATACAACAACAATATGTGCAATTTTCTAAAAAAGAACATAAAACGCCTTGTTATCAGTATATGATTTTGTATTAAAATTGTTCTGACACATTCATTAAAAACACATTTGTACTTTCCATAAATACAATTATCTATTTTTTTACATAAATAAAAGAACCTCTTTGCACTTTTAAAGTCAAGAGGTTCTTCATTTCTTAATTTATTTTTTCATTAAATTGAAAAGCGTTTCACAGCAATTTGCAAAACCTTCGAAACTTTTCGTAATTCTTTTATATAATTATGAAATTGTTGCTGTGCATTTAATTGATCTGCAGTTAACTTAGCCACATGTTTGGTCGAGGCAGCATTCGTATCGGAAAGAGATGTCAACATCTCTGCATCTTCGTTAACTTTTTTCGTATGCTCAGCTATTTCTTGAACTGTCGACGATACCTCAACTATATAAGGCTGGATATTATTCACTTTTTCTAATATTTGATTGAAGCTTGTTGCTGTTTCTGCAGTTACATTTACACCCTTTTCGGTAGCAATTAATACACCTTCCATCATCTTAACAGCATAGTGAGAATCTGTATGGATGTTTTGCACAATAGACGTAATCGTATTAGTTGAATGAACTGTTTGCTCCGCTAGCTTGCGCACCTCGTTCGCAACGACTGCGAACCCTTGCCCATGCGTGCCAGCTCTAGCAGCTTCTATGGACGCATTCAAAGCAAGTAAATTTGTTTGTGCTGTTATTTTTTCGATTACTTCAACCATTTGGTCAATTGTAGCGGCACGTTCAACTAAATTAAAAATAGCTGTATTAGATTTTTCTACCGCTTGTTTAATAGCTTGAATTTGTGTTAAGTTTGCTTGCACAATTTCTGTACCACTCTCGGCTTCGTGTGCAGTGTCATGTGCAAAGCTCTCTACAAGATGCACCTTTTCTAATATAATCTGTACACCATTTAGTACTTCTTCTAATGAAGCTGAATTAGACGCTAATTTTGTAGTTGAAGCAGTAGTTAACTCCGCAATATTTTGCACATCTTTTGCAATTTTATGCGTAGTTGTAGAAGATTGCTCAGAGGATTGTTGCAAATTTTCTGTCATACCTTCTACTTCTTGCGCACTGTTTGTAACCGTATGTAGTAATTGCTTTACTTCTGTTGCCATCTGATTATAGGACAGTACAACTTCCCCTAGCTCATCATGTGCCACGTAGCTCGCATTAGCTGTAAAATCTCCTTGCTCAGCCCGTTTTAATAGTGATTTTAATTGCCTAGTTGGTACATTGACTGCTTTCGTTGCAATCAACCCAATGAAAATAACTAATAGCACAACAAACATACAGACGCTACCTAATAACCAATAACCGAATTGTACATTCTTTTGGTAAGCCTGCTGCTGTTCCTCTGCTCTTTGAACTAAGTAGCTCTGTGTTTCTTCTAAAATTGAATGACTTTGTTGGCTTACAGGCAAATAGGACAGCTCATAAAATCGCTGAAGTTCTTCTGAATTTAACTGCTGATAGTTTTCAACTAAATCTACCTGCTGCGCGAATATCGTATTATACTTCTTTACCTGATGATTCATCTTTTTATCAATCGTTAATTTTTCTAAATGACCTAAAGGCTGTTCAATATTATTTAGAATAGCTGTCATCTCTTGGTAGTCACCACTGGAATCCACTAAGAAATCCAATTGCCTTTGCGCTTCTTCTAGCTCATTTAGCCATCCAATCGGTACAAGCCCCTCGGTATAACTCTCACTTGCATGCCAGGACATTTTCCGTAAATAATCTACACTAAATATACCTATTAGGATATTTGATAGTACACAAACAATCATGAGTACAAGCAGCTTATCTTTTACCTTAATATAACGAAAAAAATGCATCATCTTCGGCTCCTTCTCCAACTCTTACCATTAATCATAGTATGGAGATATAAAGCTAGTATTATGTTTTTGTAAAATTTTCTAGAAATCTGAAGAAATTATCATATGTTCACACGGAACCTTCTTTAATTCCATTCGTTCCCTATTACTAGTTGGTTTTTCCAAAAAACAAAAGGAGGTGAAACTGTTGCAGCTAAAAAAATTAGATAATAGTTTAGCAATTAGTCTATTATTGCTAGGTATTATTAGTTGTCTTTTCGTACATTCTAGCAGTATAGCATTTGAACAGTATGCAAGCTTGTTTATTGTAAAGCAATTTATTTATTATAGCCTTGGATTTTTAATTATGTATGGCGTTGCAACACTTGATATTGAACAACTTAAAAAAATAGGCTGGCCCTTTTATTGGTTTATCGTAGCCCTCACATTTGGCTTATTTATTGCTCCAGAAAGCATCGCTCGAACGATAAATGAGGCGAAATCTTGGTATCAAGTTCCACTTTTAGGATCATTTCAGCCATCAGAGTTTTTGAAGTTTGCATTTTTAATTGTTGTAAGTAAAGTCATTGTTGCCCATCAAGCAAAATATGTACGCCCTTCCTTCCTATCAGATATGCGCCTACTATTTACGATTGGCATTATTACTCTTCCACCGACACTTGCTGTCTATAAGCAACCTGATACAGGCATGGTTATGTTATACATGGCAATGATCATACCGATGATTTACTTCTCAGGCATTCAAACTAAATTACTCGTAATCTTTACAGCCATACCAGTTTCAATTGTGGCTGTTATTGCTACTCTTTATATAAAGTTTAATGATTTTTTTACAGATAAGTTATTAAGTAAATTATCAGGGCATCAGATTTCTCGTATTTATGGGTGGCTACAACCTTATGAATATACTGATTCATCCTTTCAGACTAGACAAGGCTTTATGGCCATAGGTTCAGGTGAGTTTATTGGGAAAGGCTATTTACAAAATAATGTCTATGTCCCAGAAAAGCATACGGATTTCATTTTTTCTGCTATCGCTGAAGAAGTAGGTTTTATTGGAGGGGCTTTTGTTATTGCACTATTATTTTTTGTTATTTACCGTATTGTCCTAATTACGGTACAAGCCAAGGATCCATTTATGACACTTATGGGTGCAGGCATCTCCAGTTTATTAGCATTCCAAATTACGCAAAATATCGGTATGACGATTGGACTTTTACCTGTAACAGGAGTAACGTTACCGTTTCTAAGCTATGGAGGGAGTTCACTACTTTCAAATTTCATGTTGATGGGTATCGTTATGATTATCCATAACTCTTATAAGGGATATATGTTTAAAGTAGGGGACTAATAAAATGCAAGTAGAGAATAAGTACATACCATTCTCTACTTGCTAGGTTAAAGGGGGGATTAATTAGTTAAAAACTCTGTCATACTTGCATTATATTGATCGATAAATATTTTAGCTTCATTACTAGATAATTTTAATGCAGCTAAAGCGGCACCACCCACTGGTAAGCTATAGGCACCCATGAAGTCATACTGATTACTATTCTTTTTATCAATAGCGACTAATTTTTCAATAAATAGCCTCAACTCATTAAAAACTCCTCCAGCTAGCACTACTTTTATACGCTGATCTGCAAACGAATTTTTCTTGTAACAAGCATCTATACTTTGATAAAAAACATGGCATACCTGATCAATAATTGTTTGGGCTTCTCCATCACCACGTTTAGCGCATTCGATTGCTACCTTACTTAAAGGGGATATTGTATCACGTGGATGTCCTTCACCATACACTACTTCAATTATCTGCGGAACGGATTGTAATTGAAAATATTCTAATACTGCTGTTGTTAGGAGCGTTTCAGGACCTCTTTTATCAAATGCTTTAAATACCGCTTTTAATGTGCGAATGCCAATATCATAGCCACTGCCCTCATCATCAAAAATATAACCCCATCCTGCTGTACGCTCAATTCTTCCAGACGAATCTATACTGAGTGTAATCGCCCCTGTACCAGAAATCTGTACAATGCCAGGCTGACCCAATGTTCCCGCATATAACGCGTTCAACCCATCATTCGATAGTGATAGTTGACAGTCTTGAGGTAAAAGAGAGGTTAATAACTCATGGGTAATTTTCTCATTATTATTTTCTGTTACACCAGATAGTCCCGCATGGCACTTTGTAATATGTTGAAATTCGTGAAGTCCCTGTCTTTTTAAATCATTTATTAGTTCTGTTATCGTCTCTGTAAATTGCTCCAAACTCATGGATGTCGGGTTACTTTTACCCGTTTCAGCTAGTGCCATAATTTGACCACGATATGTTGAGATTGTTGCAATTGTTTTTGTTCCACCACCGTCAATTGCCAAAACATACAAGTGCCTTCACCTCTATACAATTTTAATTGTAGATACAATTTCTCCTACCTCAACCCCTGCGTCATTACGCACAAATGAAGGAGACAATGCCTTAATACGCTCAATTGTTTCTTGATTTGTATACTGAATTTGTTCCAATACAGAAGCAATTACATTTGGCCACGGACTTTCTGAGCCATTCATAATTTTCAAGGCAAAACTTACCCCTTCTTTCCTTAGAGCAAAACAATATACGCCCTGTGCCCCGCCCTTCGCCACAATATTAGGGTCCTTTAATAATGCCGTACAAATAAAGTTTTGAGATGCAATGATATGATTATGTTGATTCATTACGCCAGTAAGCTTTATTACTGCTTCACGAATCTGTTGATCATCAATTAATTCTGGTCGTGCTAGCTTTAAATAGGCTAATGCCATATTTTTTAGCGGAATCGCCAAGACCGGCGCACCACAGCCATCAATCCCTGTACGAATTTTCTCCACATCATATTCACTTAAATAAGCAATGTATTTTTTTATCATCTGCTGCAGTGGATGATCTGGCTGGCAATATTGCTTAACATCATAGCCATTTGCTAGACAGGCAGTTAAAAATCCTAAATGCTTGCCCGCACAATTATGAAATAGTTTCCTCTTTTCAAAGCCCTGTTGAATATACTGTGTTTTAGGTTCCTCATTTAATGGATAGGATGCTGCACAAATTAACTCATTTTCATTAATAGGTATTTTTTCTAACAAAGAGACTAATGCCTCTTGATGATAAATTTCACCTCTTTGTGAAGCCAGAAACAATGCACTTTCTTTTGAAGTAATCCCGTACTTTTCTATAAAATCGGTCATAAAAATGGGAATCGCTTGAAATGGTTTTGCTGCAGAACGAAAATACACGGGCTCATAATCTTGACCTACAGAGACAAATTCTTCCTTCGTTAGATTCACAGCACTCATTTGTCCATAATGCACATTTTCCATTAATCCTGAACGATACTCTTTTAAAAATTCTGAGTAAGCCATGAATTAACCAACCTTTCTTTAAACAGACAGCAACTGCTTTTGAGCTTGTAATGCCGCTCCTTTAACAACCCCTTCTTTTAATTGATTTGAAAACTGCAAATCAAAGGGTTGTAATTCTTTCCATATATACTGTCTACACTTTTCACTAAGTAGTTTTTGAAATGTTACATTGTGCTCAATAATTTCTCCACTGACTATGACAGCCTCCGGTTCATATAAACAAACTAGATTATTGATGGCAATAGCTAAAAATGTAGCTACATCTTGTTGAATATTGATTGCCCATTGCTCACCTTGATCAACACAATGCAAAACCTCTTCTATTGATTGAATATTAAGATTTTTAGGCGTCCTTTTTAACAACGCTACTTCAGAAACATACATGGATAGGCATCCTCTTTTACCACAATGACACATTTCACCAAAGGGATTAATCGTTATATGGCTTATTTCTCCCGCTTTATTTTGAATGCCACGATAGACTTCTCCATTTAATAATATAGATGCACCTATGCCCGTTCCAATTCCGACTAAAATACAATTTGAATACTGTGGTGTATAAATATCACCAATTTCAGCATTGATTTGCATTTTTAATTCATTATCTATGATGACTTCACAACCAAAAACACAATTTAAATCTTCTTTTATGTGGCAGTTTTCCCACTTCAATTGCTCAGAGGAAACGATTATTCCTTCCTCGTTATTGATTACTCCTGGAATTCCTATCCCAATGCCTAGTAATTTATCTTGAACAATCTGATATTCCGTCATGATATTATCGATAGACTGTTTCAGTAGATGTAAAGCTTCCTCATATTGATGCCTGATACTACATTTGACTTCTTGAAAGGCAATAAGCTTCCCTAAGAAATCTAATATACCTATCCGAATAGTAAAGCAATCAATTTCTATCCCAATAGTATATAAAGCATCTTCACGCATATGAATTAACGTAGGACGTCTACCAATGGCTGTTTCTTCCGATATTCCTTCTTGAATAAAGCCTTCCGCTTCTAGTTCCTGCACAATGCGAGTAATGGTCGTAGGGCTCATTTTCGTATATTTTGATAATTGAATTCTTGAAATTGGCGCCATCTGTCTTATTGCGTCAAGCACAATATATTTATTTTGCTTTCGCATCTGAACTTGATCTTGCTTTTTCAAAATTGATTCAACCCCTATTTAAACTTTTCTATAAAATGGACAGCTTCTTTGATGTCTTTTTCAGGATTTGATCTCACTTCTCGTTCAATAGTTAAATAGCCATTGTATCCGATTTCCTGCAAAGCTAAAAAATAAAGCTCGAAATTGACATCTCCTTGTCCTAATGGAAGCTCTCTAAAAAACTCTCCATTTTCCACCATTTCTTCTATTTTATCATGAGATGTTCCAGAATCGTATCCTAAGTACCCATACACATCTTTGGGGTCCGTTGGCTGCAGTTGAATACCATCTTTTACATGTGTATGTACGATATAATTCTTTAAAAGTTTAACGCCAGCTACAGGGTCATCATTCGTTACCATCACCATGTTGGCAGGATCAAAATTAACCGATACACCATTTGTCGATAGTTTATCTAAAAATCCCTTTAATGTTTTAGTCGTTTCTGGACCCGTTTCAATCGCAAAGTAAGCATCTAATGATGTAGCATATTGACCTAATTCTTCACAGGCTTCGAGCATTGTTTGATAAATTGGATCATTTTCATCTTCAGGAACAATACCAATATGGGTTGTAACAATGGATGTTCCCAGATCCTTAGCTAATTGCATAATTTCTTTCGATTTTTTTATTTTCCAGGCATTTTCTGTTTTATCTTGAAAGCCATGTCCTCCTAAGTCTCCACATAATGCGGAGATTTCTAGACCTAACTCTAAAATGTACTGCTTCAATTCTGCTCTTTGTGCAGCATTTAAATTATCCGGGTCCAACTCACCTGAAACTGCATATATTTGTACCCCTTGTGCACCAACTTCTTTCGCCTTTAATAAACCTTCACGAATAGGCAAACGAAAACTATCTACTATCACGCCTATTTTATTGTCCAATTTCACCATCTTAATAAACAACTTCCTTTCCTTCAGTTGCAGATATATAAATGCCCTCTAAGATTTTCATAATTTCTACCCCATCTTCCACAGGTGCAACTGATTCATATTGATGAAGACAGCAATCAACAAATGAATTGATTTCATTTTGAAAAGCTTTCGCAAAATCAAATGTTAAATCGTTAATTTGCGGATGAATATTTAAAATCGTATTATGCTCTTCACTTACAATTTTCAACTCAGGCTCTAGCTCTGCTCCACCGTTCGTACCATATAGCTTAATACTGATTTCATCTTTGATTGCATGTAGTGTATAAGAAACGTCTACCATTAGCGACGCCCCATTCTCAAATGTAATAAGGGCATTCGCTAAGTCTTCTACTGTATTTTTAGTAGCATCATAGTCTGCAGCCTTGTAAAAAGATAAATTTTCAATATGATTTCTATTTCCTAATTGATTGTAAGTATGACCTGTTATACGTTTTACCTTTGGTCTACCCATTAAATACCAGCATATATCAATCACATGTACACCTAAATCAATTAAAGGGCCACCACCAGACTTATCGATTTCTGCAAACCAGCCTCCTGGATTACCTAATCTTCTTAGACATGAAGCTTTCGCATAATAAATATCGCCTAGTTTGTTATCGTCGATGAAGCTTTTCAGTACTTTGGTATTTGTTGCAAACCGTCTAACATAGCCCACTTGAAATACTTTCTGATGCTTTTGGGCAATCTTTTGAATGTTTAAAGCCTCCGCATAGGTCATGGATAAAGGCTTTTCGATTAGCACATGTAAGTCATTTTCTAATGCAAGAATTGCCAATTCGGCATGTGTATTATTCCATGTACAAATACTTACAGCATCTAGATTTTTGTCTGCGAATAACGCTTCCTTCGAAGAGAAAACATGAGTTGCTCCATATTGAGCTGCTTTTGCCTTACCTCGTTCAATGGAGGCATCATACACGCCATATAACTCAACCGCTGGATTTTTCATATAGGAGCCTAAATGATAATCGGAAATGGAACCTGTGCCGATTACACAAACTTTTAATTTATTCATATCCATCCCCCTTAGAGCTTGCACTCGTCCCATAAACGACGTACATTATCCATCCCTATTTTTGAACCAACTTGACAATCTTCCATGCCTTCAAATTCCACTGTAAGATAGCCATCATATCCACTGCCTTTTACGAGCTTAATAATTTCTCGAATATTTATATCGCCATGTCCGACAATAGCTCCTCTAATGTAATTGTTATGAACTGTACGGTACCATTCGCCCTCTCCTGGATTTTCATAATAAGGTCGAATATAAAAATCTTTGAAATGCACCGTAGCAGCATAAGGGATGTTTTTCATCACACCAATTAGAGGTTCTTCATCAATACATAAAAAATTTCCGATATCTAAAGTTGTTTTAAAGTTATCTCTGTTAACTGCATGAATTAATTGTTGTACACGATCACTTGTTTGAACATTAAAGCCGTGATTTTCAATCGTTGTCGTAATACCAAATTGTTTCGCGTAATCTGCAATCAACTGACAACCTCTAACCATTTCTTCAAAATGTTCATTGTAATAATGAATGGTTGTTAACTCCTTTGGTAAAGTAAAAAGCGTAACGTCATGGCGCATAATGTTAATGCCCATATGATGTACTACATCAATATGTTTCTTTAAGCGCTCAACTTCTTCTAGAAAAGCTTCCTCCGTATCCTGAATAAAGTTTGCTGGTAATGAATAGGCAGATAACGCTAGCCCTAGCTCTGCAGCTTTTTCTTTAATTTGTGTTGCAAGTTCATAGTTATCTACAACAGTAAATTCATAGGGTACTAATTCTACATGCTGTCCTCCGTTGTCTGCTACCCATTGCAAAACATCCAGAACATTCATTTCCCCCTGCCTCATTTTTTTGACCATACTGTATGTGCTTAACCCTATTTTCATTTATGAACACCCTCTCTATTAATTGACAAAGTGACATGCAACACTTTGCTCATCGTTAATTTTTTTCATTTCCGGAATAGCTTGCTTACATATATCTGATGCAAGGGGACACCTTGTGTGGAAGGTACAACCACTTGGCGGGTTTTTAGGATTCGGAATATCACCAGTTAAAACAATCTTCTTTTTTCGTAATGTTGGGTCTGCTATCGGCACGGAAGCAATGAGTGCTTGTGTATAAGGATGCTTAGGTTCATTAAATATAGTTTCTTTTCGCCCGATTTCTACAATGGACCCTAAATACATAACGCCTATATTATGGCTAATATGTTCTACAACACTTAAATCGTGTGAAATAAAAAGATAAGATATTTTATATTCTTGCTGCAATTGCTTTAATAGATTTAAAATTTGCGATTGTATAGATACATCCAACGCCGACACAGGCTCATCAGCAATAATTAATTTTGGTTTTGTTATTAAAGCGCGTGCAATACCTAAACGCTGTCTTTGTCCACCACTGAACTCATGTGCATAGCGGTCGGCATGTTCAGCATTTAATCCCACGACTTCCAACATTTCAAGAACTAGTTTTTCACGCTCGGCTTTTGAAAGTTTTGAATGAATTTCTAAAGGCTCACCAACAAGCTCCTTTACCTTCATTCGTGGATTCAATGAGGCATATGGATCTTGAAAAATCATTTGAACAGTTTGCCTTAAATGCTTTAATTCGGATTGCTTTGCAGTAGCTACTTCTTTCCCGCCCACAATAATACTTCCATTTGTTGGTGCTATTAATCTAGTGATTAACCTGCCTGTCGTAGATTTTCCACAACCACTTTCTCCAACTAGACTAAATGTCGTACCTTCTTCTATTTCAAAGGAAACATCTATGACTGCGTTAACATATTGCTTTTTTTGAAATAATCCACCCGCTGTTTGAAAGCTTTTTTTTAAATTCTCCACTTTTAAAATACTGTTAGGCATTTACTTTCACATCCTTTTTCGCATATAGCCAGCAGCTACATTGCCGTGTAGCTGAAATTCCCACTGTCGGTGGACTCTCCTGATGGCATATAGACATCGCTTCATTACATCGTGGAGCAAATTTACAACCATTTGGCATATTTTGCGGGGATGGTACTTGACCATTGATAGAATCTAATATTTCTTTGTTATCACCAATTTTCGGTACAGATGCAATTAATCCTTTTGTATAAGGATGCTTTGGGCTAGCAAATAACTCAAAGACATCTGCTTCCTCTACAACCTGCCCTGCATACATTACAACTACCTTATCGCACATTTCAGCAACAACACCTAAATCATGTGTGATTAATAGAATAGCTGTCTCATTTTCTTCCTTTAGATTTTTCATTAGCTCTAAAATTTGCGCTTGTATCGTGACATCAAGCGCAGTGGTTGGTTCGTCAGCAATAAGTAATTTAGGATGGCAGGCCATAGCCATAGCAATCATTACTCGCTGGCGCATTCCTCCTGATAGCTGATGTGGATATTCATAAATGATTTCCTCGGCTCTTCCTATACCCACACTTTTTAACGTTTGGATTGCGTGATGCTTGCTTTCGTTCTTCGGCAGCTTCAAATGCATCTCAATTGCTTCCATTAACTGCTTGCCAATTTTTAAGACAGGGTTTAAAGAAGTCATAGGCTCTTGAAAAATCATCGCCATTTGCTTGCCACGAATCTTCCGAATTTCAGATTCGGACATTTTCGTCAAGTCATGACCATTAAAATGTATAGAACCATTAACGATTTTGCCTGTAGTACCGTGGAATAATTGCATGATGGATAACGATGTTAAGCTTTTCCCGCTACCCGATTCTCCCACTAAGCCTAATATTTCTCCTTTACGGATGGAAAAATTGACACCCCTTAAAATCTTGATTTCCTTTTTATCACGCGTAAAGGACGTTTCTAAGTCAGTTACTCGCAATACATGTTCTGACATAGGCATTCTCCTTAATTATTTTTTATTTTTGGATCTAATACATCTCGTAATCCATCACCTATTAAGTTAAATGCCAGTACGGTTAAAAATATAGCAATGCCCGGCATGATGACTACGTGCGATGATGTTCCTAAATAGTCACGCCCGCTACTTAGCATTACCCCCCACTCAGGCATTTCAGGGCTGGCACCTAAGCCTAAAAAACTTAAACCAGAAGCTGCTAAAATGGCTGTTCCTATTCGCATTGTGACAAAAATGATTAATTCATTCATGGTTTCAGGGAAAATATGTTTCCACAGCACTCTAACATGCGAAGCTCCCATTGATTGAGCTGCCTCTACGTATACATTCTCTTTCGCATTCAATGTAGCACCTCTTACTAAACGGGCAAAAGATGGTACACTAAAAATCATCACAGCAATAATGACATTATTAATACCAGGACCTAATAAGGCTACAATAGCAATGGCTAACAATAAATCAGGGAATGAAAATAATACATCACAGCTACGCATGATGATTTTGTCAATCCACCCACCAAAGTAACCGCTAATTAAACCTAAAATCGTTCCTAGTATTAAGCCTAAAAATACGGCACTAAAACTTACCATCAAGGATATTTTTGCTCCTACTATTAAACGACTAAAAATATCTCGACCATACTCATCCGTTCCTGCCAAATGACTTGCACTTGGTCCCTCTAATAAAGCATCATAATTTGGTTCGAAAGGATCGTACGGCGCGATATAAGGACCAATAATAGCAACTACAATTAACAATCCTATAAAGATACTTGCTACCAATGCAGCCTTTTGTTTTTTAAAAGACTTCCAAAATTCTTTAAGAGGAGAGTATTTTCTTTGTGTATTTTGCACTTGGCTATTTTGCACAGTAGTTGGTGAAGTCATATTGTTCCCTCCCTTAAGAATCTAATTGGATTTTTGGATTTAACACTGTATAAAGTACATCTACGACTAAATTCACTAAAATAAATTCTAATGCAAATAACAGCAGTGCTGACTGAATAACGGGGTAATCTCGAAATGCGATAGAATCGATTAGAAGTCGTCCCATTCCTGGAAAACTAAAAACGGTCTCCACTACCACCGATCCACCTAATAGAAATCCAAATTGCAAGCCTGCTACCGTTACCACAGAAATTAAGGAATTTCTTAAAGCATGTGTCACAATAACGGAGCGTTCTTTCAATCCTTTTGCTCTCCCTGTTCTTATATAATCTGCTTGTAACGTTTCAAGCATGGAAGATCGAGTAAATCTAGCGATCATTGACATAATGCCAGCTCCTAATGTCAAGGAAGGTAAAATATAACTAGAAAAGCCATCTAATCCACCTGTCGGAAGTAACCCTAGTTGCACTGAAAATAATTGAATCAATAAAAGGCCCAGCCAAAATCCTGGAATCGAAATACCAGATACAGCCGTTACCATTCCAAAATAATCAGGCCATTTATTTTTATTGATGGCAGAAAAAACGCCAATCGCCAAACCCATTAATGTAGCCCAAAACATGGAAAGGAAAGTAAGTTGCAGAGAAGGCATAAACCTTGTTTTAAACATATCAATGACAGGTAGTCCTGTTGTTAATGATGTTCCAAGTTCACCCGTCACAAGATTTTTCATATAATCCACATATTGTTTAAGAATAGGTTTATCTAGACCCATCTCATGTCTTACATTTTCAACATCTTCTAGCGTGGCATCCTTACCAGCTACTAACCGTGCAGGGTCACCTGGTATGAAATGAATAAATAAAAATGTTAATATGGAAATGACAATTAAAATCGGTATCATTTCAACAGTTCTTCTTGCTATATATTTCCACACCGCGCCTTCCTCCTTTCTATTTTTGTAGAAAAGGAATTGACTAGCATCAATTCCTTTTACCGTGCATTACTCCACTTTGGCATTCTTTACATCAAGTCCACCTGTAGGGTTTACTAACACACCACTGACATTTGAGCGAACACCATATACAACCTCATCCACCCCTAAGAAAATCCAAGGCGTATCTTGATATACGATTTCCTGTAATTTTTCATATAGTTCAGCTTGGCGATCTACATCTGAAATGGAGTTAGCTTCATCCATTAATTGATCTGCCTCCGTGTTATTATAGTAAGCTGTATTTGCACCATTTGGTGGGAATGATACGCTATGGAAAAGAGGCTTTGTCGCGTTCGTTATATCCGAAGCATAGGCTGACCAACTCACATACCACATTTGTAATTTCGCATCATCTGGTGTTTGTGCACCATAGATTTCATCTGATAAAGTGCCTTCTTCCATTGATTTAATTTCTACTTTTACACCGATTTGACCTAACTGTTGTTGAATAAATTGCATACCTTTCATCGTATCTGAGTTTGTGTTCCCCCAGATTTCAATATCGAAGCCATCAGGATAGCCAGCCTCAGCCAATAATTCTTTTGCCTTTTCAATATTGTGTTCATATAATTTTTGTTGCTTATAATAAACTGTTTTTGAAGGAATAATGGAGTCTAATGGTAAACCTAACCCCGCATTAACCACTTTTATATAAGCATCTTTGTCCACAGCATAGTTAAAGGCTTGTCGAACTTTAATATCATTCAAAGGTTTCTTATAGGTATTTAATGAAACGTAGTGTGCAATTGTAGAAGGAACTTTATTAACTTCTACATCTTTACTTTTAGAAAGTTCATCAATATTTTGAGATGGCACTGGATAGATAACCTGTGCATCACCTGCTTTTAGCATCGCTACTCGTGATCCGTTTTCTGGTACTGGTTTATAGGTGATTTTAGAAACACGTTCTCCGCCACCCCAATAGCCATCAAAATTTTCAATTGTTAAATGGTCTCCTTGTACCCATTCAACAAATTTATAAGGACCTGTACCGACAGGTTTTTTAGGTATGTCTGCTAAATTATCTTTAATCATTTTTGGACTAATCATTTTGGCAACTCCGAAGCGAGTAATCATTGGACCGTATGGTTCTTTTAAAGTAACTTTAATCTCATAGTCACCTAGAATTTCAACATTGCTAATTAAGCTAAAACCACGAGAATATAAGCGTAAGCTTTCATCATTCATGATTCTTTCAATGTTAGCCTTTACAGCCTCAGCATTAAACTGTTCCCCGTCATGGAAAGTAACTCCTTCTCGAAGTTTGAACGTATATACAAGAGCGTCTTCACTTATTGAATAATCATCTGCTAAAACCTTAATTATTTGTCCATCTGCATCGAAGCCTAATAATCCTTCTAGCATCGTCTCCTGTACAGAATTCGAATTAGTATCCCCTGTGTTATGCGGATCCATTGAAATAAAATTTTCATTTACAGCGATGACAAGTTCATTTTTTGAACTAGCTGTGCCTGATTCTGTAGTAGACTTATCCCCAGTATTTGATGCGTTAGAATTATCTTTCTCTGCGCATGCTGCTAAAAGCAACGTACATAGTATGACAAAAACTAAATTTTTAACATAATTCATCTCATCTTCCCCCTTTGTAAAAATATATAAAAATATTTCTTATAACTTAAAATAAGAAATATAATTACTAAAAACATTTATTTTCTCCACTGCTGAAAATAAATAGACAAAAAATAAAACTATATTTTCTTACGATTAGTCAATTCAATTCAGGAAAGGCGTTGCTTCCTCAACTATCACAATTGCTTTTAATCAGAAAGTATAGTTCAAATAACAAGATGTATTTATTCCACCGCTGAAAATAAGTAAGTAAAAAAATATTCCCTTTCAGGACATTGTTTTAATAATCAGAAAATTTATTATTTTTTTACAACTATAAACTATGAAATCTAATATTTCCAGTGTTTTTTTAATAAAATTCAGAATTTTATAATTATTTTTATTGGACTATAATAATTAACCCGAAGATTATTTATGCTACAAAGTGCCACAATAAAAGTTCTAAAAGCCTTTATTAGCGGCTTTTAGAACTTTCGTGAATAGTTACTATAGCGTATTTATACTATCGACAACCACATTTAGGATGCGGTCAAGATCTTCTTGTACAATATTAAGTGGAGGTGATAACGTTAAGACATTATTATACCCTGCTACGGTAGCTCCATTTTTCCCAATGATGACACCTTGCCCTTTACATGCTGCAATGACAGCATTCACTTTTTCCACTGGTAAAGGTTCTTTCGAAACTTTATCTACAACTAATTCAATCCCAATCAATAAGCCTTTACCTCGCACATCTCCTACATTTGGATGCGTGTTTAAAGCATTTTGAAGTGTTTGTAGTGTTTTAGCTCCCACTTCCTTAGATCGCTCAAATAATGCTTCTCGCTCAAGAATTTCAATATTTTTCAACGCGACAGCACAGGCTACAGGAGATCCACCAAATGTGTTGACATGGCGGAAATAACCGTATGCATCTGTTCCTGTAAAGGCTTCATAAATTTCTCGTTTCACTGCCGTTGCTGACAGAGGTAAATAAGCACTTGTAATACCTTTAGCCATCGTTATAATATCAGGCTTCACATCATAATTCATAAAACCAAACGGCTTTCCTGTACGTCCAAACCCGCATATTACTTCATCGACAATCATTAAAGCCCCATGTTTTTTACAGACTGCCTCAATGCCCTTCATATAATTTTCTGGAGGCATGATAACACCACCACCTGTAATAATTGGTTCTAAGATCATCGCGGCAATGGTATCGCCGAGTTCCCATGTCATCATTTTATCAACGGCTTTTACACTCGCTAAGTCAGTTGGTGCTATCGAGTCATTTTCTGGTTCACGATATTGATCTGGCGGCGCTACATGAATAAAACCTGGTGATAGCGGTTCATATTTATATTTTCGTTCTGCTTGCCCAGTGGCAGCTAAAGCCCCAAACGAGTTTCCATGATATGCCCGATAACGTGAGACAATTTTATAGCGCGTACTTTCCCCTTTTTGTTGATGATATTGACGCGCTATTTTAAATGCCGTTTCATTTGCCTCAGAGCCACTATTCGAAAAGAAAACGACGTAATCGCCGCCAAGCATTTGGTTAATCTTTTCTGCTAATTCAACAGCGGGTAAATGGCCTTGTGATAGAGGCGCATATGCATTTTTCATCATTTGCTCATGTGCAACATCCGCTAATTCTTTACGCCCGTAGCCTACATTTACACACCATAACCCTGCCATTGCGTCAATGTATTCATTACCTTCTGTATCAACGATTCTTGCACCATCCGATTTTTCTACAACATACGTGGCTTGTGGATTATAGGGCTTCATTGAATGCCAGACATACTGTTCATCTTTTTTTAATACATCACTCTTAAGATTTGTTTGAACCATTTACATGCACCCCTTTAATTATATTAAGTTCTATTATTGAAGCAGCTTGAACTGTTCCACCTAATGTAATTTGTTTACTTGGAAAGGCAAATGAACCTGTTCCTGTAGATATCAAAACCCCATTTCCAAGCATGGTTATTAATTGTGTCACCCCTATTTGATTGAATTGTTTCTTACAAAAATTTTACATCTTCTAACAAAGCAATGTAATAGACATTCTGTATAATTCTATGATTTTGTTTTAAACATAATGTAAAATAGAATAAATAGTTTTTAAAGAGTATATGACGTTAATTAATAGCTAAATTATCACTTTTCACTTATAAGTCCATAATTCCCATTTACAACACGAACTTTGATTGGAGGGCTTCGATGAGTCAATATAAACTTCAGGTAAAGGATGTATTAGAGAATGAACACTTTAAAAGCGCCGAGGTCGTTGCAGGCAAGGATGGGTTATTACGCATTGTAAAGTGGGCTCATGTTATTGAAATTGTACAAGTTGATAATTTCCTAGCCGGGGACGAATTGGTTTTAACGACGGGGATTAGCTTACAGCATCATATTGAGGACTTTATCTTTTTCGTGGAGTCTCTAATTGAAAAAAACTGTGCAGCACTTTGCATAGAATACGGCACCTATTTACAAACAATACCAGAATCTATTCTTTCACTTGCTAACCGCCATGACTTCCCAATCATCGTTTTTCATGAGACAGTGCCTTTTGTTCGGATTACACAGGATTTACATAGCCAGATCATGAATCAACAATATTTTATGATTTCTTCATTAGAAACTTACTCACAAACTTTAAACAAAAACGCTCTTTTAGGACAAAACGTGGATGACATTTTGCAAACCCTCTATCAAGCGTTACGCACACAAATCATTTTTTCTATTAAAGGTCGGGACGCTATCTTTTTCCCAAATATGCCTCTAGCGAAAAGACAGCATTTATTAAATATGCCAAAATCATCAACACAACTTAAACATGAGCCTATTTTTATTGTCGATCAGCATTATGCGGATTTAACCCTTTATCGGGCAGATGGATTATTCTCAGAATTTGAATTACTTATTTTAGATCGTACGGCGACGGCACTAGCCCAGCTTTTAATGCGTGAATTTTATATAGAAGAGAAAAGAGATATTGAGGATGCAACGATTTTAGCGGATTGGATCGATGACAAGTTGACGAAAGAGGAAATCTATAAATTTATCGTGGCTCATCATTCTAACTTTACTTATTATAGTAGCGCGGTGTTTATTTTATCTTCACCTTATACAATCATGAAGGTACAAGAGGATATTGTGTATAGCAAGCTTTATTATCGAAATCTATTTGAACAAAATGGTTTCATCCCCTTTTTATTTGAAAGGAAGAGCTATGTGATATTCATTCTACTCCATACAAAAGATTGTAAAGCGAGTCGCGATTTATTAAATACGTTATTTTCTACGCTCCAAAAAACGGATTTTTATAAAAAGCAATTGTCGCAAGGGTATCAGCTAGCGATCGGTAAGGTTGTTTCGGATGTCGAGGAAATTCCAAAGAGCTATCAAACAGCTTTGGAAACATTATATATTTGTCGCAAAGTTCAAACGACATCGTTTTTTTATGATGACTTGCACTTGTACCACCTTATTTACAAATTACAAATGCAAGTGGATTTGCAAGAAGTCATTCAAGATTATTTACAGCCTGTTATTGAATATGATAAAAAATACAACAGCAAACTGCTAGAAACACTCCGAGTTTATTTACAAACGAATGGCTCAAAACAACAAACTGCCAATCAATTGTTTATTGTACGGCAAACACTTTATCATCGTCTAAAGAAGCTAGAAAGTTTGCTAGGTGAAAATTTTATGAAGGGTCACAATCGTATTACACTTGAGTTTATGTTACTTGCCAGTTCACTAATTGAAGATAAAACGTAAAATTAAGTAGACTTCCTAAAATTGTTTGAGTGCCTGGCACTTAACGTAAAAATCCACTTTGCTTTCCGCGCAGCAATTTGTAAGCCGCAGAAGTCTCCGTGGATTTTTACTTGGATATAGAATTCAGAATTGTTTGGGTGCCTGGCACTTATTTCTCAACAACGCCGCTATACAATCCAGGTCTTCGGTCATCATAAACTGGAATTCTTCCTCGTACTTCATCGACTATTGAAAAATCAACATCAATAACCGCTACTTCCTCATCATCTGCACCAACCCATAATACTTCTCCCCAAGGCTGAATAACCATAGATTGTCCATTAAAGTTTTCTACCTTGTTGGCAATACGATTTACAGCGATGACAAAGCATTGATTTTCAATTGCACGTGCCTGTAATAATGTTTTCCAATGGTCAATACGAGGTGTTGGCCATTGTGCTGGTACGAATAGAACCTTTGCACCATCTAATGCATGCGCACGTAACCATTCTGGAAAACGGATATCATAGCAAATAACGCCCGCCGCTTCAATATCCCCTAATGCAAAGCGGTTCATTTCATCACCCGCCTCTAAATATAGATGTTCATCCATCAAACGGAATAAATGTGCTTTACTATATTCGCCAACTTGCTTTCCTTCCTTATCAAACGTATACATCGTATTGTAAAATTTATCGCCCTTCTTCGTTGCGACAGAGCCACCCACAATATGTACACCAAGTTCGATTGATAAGCCTTGTAGAAACGCCTTTGCTCGCTCTCCGTCTGTATCTGCAAGTTCAGCTAATTTTTCAAGCGCGTAGCCAGTATTCCACATTTCGGGAAGTACAATAATTTCCGCACCTAAACTTGCCGCTTCGCGTATTTTTTCTTCAGCTCTCGCGAAGTTTTCTTCTACTTTGCCAAATCTTACGTTTAATTGAATACAACCTATTTTCATTTTTCATTCCCCCGTCCATTAGTAAAAAAATAGTTTTATAATTCAAGATACAAGTAATTCCAAACACTTCCAAAAGCATTTAGCTTACTACATTCCATTTTTCTATATCCCATTATATCATTGAGCGATCTTAGCTTGTCGATGATATGAAGGAAACCTTCCACGATAATCAATTTCGCACAATGACCATCATTTAATGTCTTGTTAATCACTTAGAATACTATAAATATACATATTTTTCGTTTAATGACAACAATAATTAATACTGATATACTCATTACATATATAGAATTAATAGTAAAACTTTTCTAGGCAATCCCTTTTAAATCATTATCAAGAAGGAAGGCGTCATTTTTATGGAAAGCGCATTTTTCGTTTTTTTACCTCTCTTAAGCTTATTAATCTACATAGCTCCAGTTGTTTTTGTCATTTGGTTTCTCCTTAAATTTCTTAAAGTACAACAAGAGCAATTACAAATCCTTAAAAATATTTCTGATAAGTTAGATAAGCAATAAAAAAGATGGGAATCCCCATCTTTTTTATTTTTTCGATTAACTCTCTTGGACTAGAGGAAAAGTGGCTTTCGAATTGAATTATAAACTGTATTAAAACTTCCAAACGGAAAGAAGGTTTGTTATGAAAAAGAAAGTAACAATCATTGCGACAGGATTTCTGTTCGTTTTCCTCCTATTATTTGGCACATATAAATTAATGAATTCGAGAGCGTATCAGTTGTTTGGGAATATAACGAATAAAGTAGAAACAACTCAAAAAGTGATTGCGTTGACTTTTGATGATGGACCAACAGATAACGTAAATAGGATACTGCCACTATTAGAAAAGTATCATGCCAAGGCGACCTTTTTTCTAATTGGTGAAGAAATTGAAAAACATCCAGACGAAGCAAAGAAAATTGCAGAAGAAGGACATCAAATTGGCAATCACACCTATTCTCATAATCGAATGGTTTTCAAAACCCCTTCTTATTATGAGAAAGAAATTGAAAAAACAGATCTACTAATTCGAAATACTGGATTTAAAGGAGAAATTGATGTTCGGCCTCCTAATGGCAAAAAACTTATAGGATTTCCATATTACCTAAAGAAACATAATAGAGAAACGATAACTTGGAATCTCGAACCAGATAGTTATTACAACTCAGCAATAGACAAAGTAAATTATGTAAAAGAAAACATTGAACCTGGTTCGATTATTTTAATTCATCCAATGTATGATAAAACCGATAATGTACTTGAAACAATTGAAGGCATTTTACAAGAGCTTTCAAAGGATGGCTATACATTTGTTACCATGGATGAACTTCAGGATTTATAAAACATATGAGATAGCTTAAAGAAACTGAATTTGAAACTAATGTCACTCATTCGAGTGGCATTTTTAGGAGGCAAAATGAAATATATAAAAGGGTTTTTAGGTTTCATTATGATGTTGTTTGGAATTATGCTCATCGCTATAACAATTGATGATGAGCTAATTAAAAATAGTCTTTTAAGAATAGTCGGCGCATTCTTCATTTTCTTTGGTACTGATACATTACATCGACAATTCCATCCCGATAAGTACAAAAAAGACCTAGGTAGCAATTAGACGTATTTTTAAAATTAATTCTCACAAAATAAATTAGGAGTGAAAAACGAAAGGAGATATTTGTGAAAAAATTAACATTTATAGTCATTGCTACTTTATTTATTTCTAATTCGATATCATTTAGCGATGTAGTTAACGCTGAAGAAAATACGAATTACTCTACAACAGAAAAACAATATGAATATAGCCTTCAATATAATTATGAAGAGATTTATGCGTTATTAAAATTGACTGAAGAGGAGTTTAATTTATATTGGCAACAAGGGCTTTCTATTGCAGAAATGGCTGGCTGAGAAACAAGGAATTGACAGAAGTGTATTAGAAGAATATTTTGTAACTTTCCATCATAAAGTTCTACGAGAATGGCAAATACGCGACGAAGTACCTGAACATCTTTACTTCACACAAGTTTATCGATTAAAAGATGAAATTACCGAATTTATAGATCGTAATCCAAACAAAGACCAGGCTCAAAATTAATTGAGTCCTGGCTTTGCCTTTCGCATAAGTCTCTTTTTAGTCTTCTTTTTACGTTTTTTACCCTTGATAAAGAAAGACTATAGACAATCTATTGAAAAAGTAATAGTATTTGCAACATATCTATAATAATTATTATATTCTGAAAAAGGTGAGCATACATGGAATTATCGAGAAAACTACAGCAACTCCCAACTCAATTTTTTGCCGCACTTGTTCAAAAGGTCAATGCAGCACTAGCGGAAGGGCGCGACATTATTAATCTTGGTCAGGGCAATCCCGACCAACCGACTCCCCCACACATTATTAAAGCGCTTCAAGAGGCTGCAGAAAACCCACAGCATCATAAATACTCCCCTTTCCGTGGTATTACTGAATTACGCCAAGCTGCGACTGCGTTTTATAAACGTGAATACAATGTGGATATTAATCCTGATACAGAAGTAGCCATTTTAGGCGGAACGAAAATTGGTCTTGTGGAACTACCAATGGCCGTTTTAAATCCTGGTGACACAATGCTATTACCCGATCCCGGGTATCCAGATTATCTATCTGGTGTTGTATTAGGTGAAGTTCAATATGATGTGATGCCACTTTTTGCAGAAAATGATTTCTTACCTGACTATGATGCATTGTCCGATGAAGTAAAAGAAAGAGCTAAGCTTCTTTACTTGAATTATCCGAACAATCCTACTGGTGGAACAGCCACACTTGAATTTTTCGAAGAAACCGTAAGATTTGCTAAAGAGCATCAAATTATCATAGCACACGATTTCGCCTACGGTGCGATTGGTTTTGATGGCAATAAACCAGTTAGCTTCTTGCAGGCAGACGGTGCTAAAGATGTCGGCATTGAACTGTATACATTATCAAAAACCTATAATATGGCTGGCTGGCGCATCGGTTTCGCAGTCGGAAATGCTCAAATTATAGAGGCTATTAACCTTATTCAAGATCATTTATTCTGTAGCCAATTTCCTGCTATTCAGCAGGCAGCAGCTGTCGCTTTAACTTCTTCACAAACTTGTGCTCAGGAACTTAACGCGACATATGAGCGCCGTCGAAATGTCCTAATGGAAGAAGCCCATCGTATTGGTTGGCAAGTAACAGCTCCAAAAGGTTCATTTTTTGCATGGCTCCCAGTTCCATTAGGTTACACAAGTGAACAATTTGCCGATTTATTACTTGATAAAGCCGATATTGCAGTAGCTGCTGGCAATGGCTTTGGACAGTTCGGTGAAGGCTATGTACGTGTCGGCTTACTCGTTAGTGAAGAACGCCTACGAGAAGCTATTGGCCGTATTGAAAAGCTTAATCTATTTAAACTATAATTTACTAATATAAAAGTAAGAAGCACTCGCCATATGACGAGTGCTTCTTATTTTTTTATTATTTACGTTTTTCCATCCACTCTGGTTTACCAAAGCCTTTGAATTCTGCGTCAATTACTTCTTCAAATTTAGCCGATTCTACAATTTCAACTAGGTCCTTTGATAATTGTGAATCTTTGTTATCAGCCTTCACCGCAATAACGTTACGGAATTGGTCAGGCATGTTTTCTAAAAATACTGCATTTAGTAAATCTAATCCCGCTGCTAATGCGAAGTTACCAGGTACTCCTGCTAAATCAACACTTTCTACTGTTCGCGGAAGTGCTGCAGCCTCAATCGGTTGGAATACTAAATTTTTGTCATTTTTCACTACATCTTTTTCTGATGCTTTTAATTCTTCGATGCTAGGGTCAATCTCGATTAAGCCTTGCTCCTGCAATGATAATAATGTACGTGCTGCATTTGAAGGATCGTTGGCAATTGCCACTGTTGCACCATCAGGAATTTCATCGATTGATTTATATTTGTTTGAGAAAAAGCCCATTGGCGCTGTCGGTACAATAATTAATGCTTCTAAATCCATGTTGTTTTGCTCTTCAAAGTTTTCTAAGTATTTCGTATGCTGGAATAAGTTCGCATCAATATCGCCATTATCTAAAGCTTTGTTTGGTTGCACATAATCACTGAATTCTACTAATTCAACTTTGTAACCTTTTTCTTCAAGCTGTGGAATAATTGCTTTTTTAAGCATATCACTATAAGGACCTGCTGTTGCCCCTAGTTTAATAGATTTGCTTTCCCCTGCTGCATCTGAACCCTTTTTTGAATCGGATCCTTTGTCGCTTGAACCACATGCTGCTAAAACGACAGCAAGAATGATTGTTAAAAATGCTAGTAATGATTTTCTCATCTTTTCTTTCTCTCCTCTTCTTATCTTTTATCAATTGATTTTGCAAACCAGTCGCCAGCAATTTGTATCGCTTGCACGAGCAAAATTAATATCGCAACGGTAGCAATCATAATTGTATTATCATAACGATAGTAGCCGAATCGAATAGCTAAATCACCGATACCACCGCCACCTACTACGCCTGCCATTGCAGAGAAAGCAACTAAACTAATCACTGTGACTGTCATTGCTTGAATAATGCTTGATTTTGCTTCGGGAATTAAAACATCTTTAATAATCATCCACGGTGTTGCTCCTACCGCTATTGACGCTTCAATAACACCTTTATCAATTTCACGTAATGACGTTTCTACTAATCGAGCAAAAAAAGGAATGGCTGCAACCGATAAGGAAACACTCGCTGCAATCGGCCCAATTGTTTGTCCAACAAGTAATTTCGTTAATGGGAATAACGCGACCAATAAAATGATGTATGGAATCGATCGAATAAAGTTCACCGCAAAGCCGAATACACTTTTGATTAAACGATTTTCCCAAAATAGCCCTTTATCCGTGACAAATAATAAAATACCAAGCGGTAAACCTACCACGATCGACACAGAAAGCGAGATGCCAATCATAATAATCGTTTCCTGAAAGGCTTTCAAAATATCCGGGATCATCTCCATAAAATGTGTTACATCAAACATGCTGAACCACCTCCACAATAGCACCACGTTCGGTCATATAAGCAACAGCTTTCGCTAACTCACTTTGCTCACCTTGTAGCTCCATTAAAAAAATACCAAGTGGTCGTTCTTGTATGTATTCGATTGTGCCATGAAGGAAATTCCCTTTAACGTAAAAACGTTGCATTGTGTCTGCAATAACGCCTTCACCTGCTACATTTCCTTTAAATAAAATTTTGACGATTTGACCATGTACATCTTTTAAAATCGTTTCCGGAATATCAAACGATACAACACTACTAATAAATTCCTGTGTTAATATTTTTTGAGGGCTAGCGAAAATATCATATACTTCGCCTTCCTCTATGACTTTACCATCTTGCATAACAGCCATACGATTGCAAATTTCCTTCACTACATCCATTTCATGTGTAATAAGAACAATCGTAATACCTAACTTATTATTAATTTCCTTTAACAGTCGTAAAATTGACACTGTTGTTTTAGGATCGAGTGCAGATGTAGCTTCATCACAGAGCAACATCGCTGGATTGTTTGCTAAAGCTCTTGCAATTCCTACTCTTTGCTTTTGACCACCACTAAGTTGCGCAGGATAAACATCTCTTTTTTCTGCTAAATCGACCATTTTAAGCAATTCGTCCACTCGTGCAGGAATATCAGCTGCTGGCATATTCGCTGCCTTTAGGGCAAAGGCTATATTTTCGCCTACTGTTTTTTGGCTTATTAAATAGAAGTGTTGAAATATCATCCCTATTTTTAAGCGCGCTAAACGTAGTTCATTTCGTGATAGCTTTGTCAAATCCTTACCATTAATTAATATTTCACCGCTAGTAGGTCGTTCGAGTAAATTTATACAACGTAAAAGCGAGCTTTTGCCAGCTCCCGAATAACCTACAATTCCGAAAATATCGCCACGATTAATTGTTAAGGATACATCATCAACACCGACAACCTCTTTTTTCTTTGAGCTATAAACTTTTGATACATTACGAAATTCGAGCATTTTGTTCTCCTTACTCAATTATTCAATAGCAATTATAACCTACTATTTCAATATGCTTTATAGAATAGTTCGAATTATGTTATTTGTCAATCTCTTTTGACAATCTATCATATCACCGATTATTTAATTTCCGATTAAATGGTTATAACTTTAGCAATATCTCGAATTTTCGCAGTAAAACGATACGTAATATAAAAATAAAAGAAGGCACTTCCTGTTCAATTTGAACAAAAAGTGCCATATATTCCTTATTGAATTACGCCTAGTTCACGTCCTACTTTTTCATAAATCGCCAATGCATTGTCTAGCATTTCCTTTGTATGAGCTGCTGTTGGCATATTACGAACACGGCCAGTGCCTTTTGGAACTGTTGGGAAAACGATTGATTTTGCATAAACGCCTTCCTCAAATAATCGACGCGAAAACGCTTGTGTCAGCTTTTCATCACCAATAATACATGGTGTAATAGGTGTTTCAGATTCACCGATATTAAAGCCTAATTTCGCTAACCCTGCTTTTAGGTAATCGCCATTATCCCATAGCTTATCATGCAGTTCTGTTGAATCAATAAGCATTTGTACTGCTGCAGTAATCGCAGCTACATCACCTGGCGGTAACGCTGTTGAGAATAAAAATGGACGAGAACGGACTTTCAACCAGTCAATCAGATTTTTCTTGCCGGCAACATAACCACCGACTACACCAATTGCCTTTGAAAGTGTACCGATTTGGAAGTCAATTTCTTTTTCTAGACCGAAATGTTTTACAGTGCCTTTCCCTTTGCCTGTAACACCTGATCCATGTGCATCATCGACATACGTAATTAAATCAAACTCTTTAGCAATTTCGACGATTTCTGGTAGTTTGGCGATATCACCATCCATTGAGAAGACACCGTCTGTAATGACCATCACTTTATTATACAAACCTGATTCTGTAGCTTCTTTTGCTTTTGCGCGTAAATCGTCCATATCTGAGTGATTATACGCAATGATTTTAGCACGCGATAAGCGGCATCCATCAATAATAGATGCATGGTTTAATTGGTCCGATAAAATTGCATCGTTTTTATCCATAACAGCTGAAATAGCCGCCATATTACAATTAAAACCTGATTGATAGGAAATAGCTGCTTCTGTTCCTTTAAATTCTGCAAGCTTTTCTTCTAATTTAACATGCAGATCAAGTGTGCCGTTAATTGTACGAACAGCTCCTGCACCTACACCATATTTTTCTGTTGCTTCTTTAGCAATTTGCTTTAATTGCTCATTTGTTGCTAAGCCGAGATAGTTATTTGAGGAAAGATTAATAAGGTTCTGACCTCGAACCTGAATAACTGGCCCATTTGCGCCTTCTACTGCGTCAATTTCATTGTATAAGCCTTGATCACGTAAGGCTTGTAAGTTTTCATCTAAAAATGCATTTAGTACTTTTGACAAGAGTATCATCCTTTCTACGATTAGTTTTGTCTCGGCGTCATAATATTCGGATTTTAATTTATGCATGCATCCTACAATTCAAAATCCACGGCTTCTGCCAGAGGCATTGTCTTCATTCATCTTGCTTTAGATATCCATGCAAATAAGGGGTCATTTGCATCAATTTCGCTTTAGCAAGTAGCTATTGAATAAAGATCGACTAGTCTACTCATAGTGTAGCATAAGCAACCAATTAGAATAAATTACTTTGCTAATCTTTCGAATAAAGGAGCCGTTTTTTCACGCCAAATTGCAGTCGATAAACATTGATCCATTAGCTGGCGAATTGTTTTCTCCGCTTCTGCATAACGCGTCGTATAGCCGATAGCATCTTGCATTGCACTTTTATAGTTTACGCGGATTTCTTCAATTTCTGCTTCCGCTTCCTCGGACAAAATACAATGTTGCCCCATATCAAAAATTTCATCCCCTAATCTTCCATCCTGTGGCTCAAATACATGTGGTTCTGTACTATCAAATATGCAAAAGTTTAATTCTGGAACAATGACCATATCCACTGAACCAGCATCTAAGCCACACCAAACAATTTGTGCATCTAGCCCTCTTGCATTTGCCTCATCAGCCAAGCCTTTCATTAATGAGGATTTCCCTGTACCCGGCTTGCCTTTTATCATCAATCTTCTCGCTAAATTTTTTGTCATACTATCTACTGTATTTTCTGCGCCACGAGGTGTAAGTGTTCCTAATAGTCGATGTGTCCGTCTGCCTGTTTTATTTAAAACAATGGATTGAAAAATATTCGACTTTAAGTTTGTAACTTGTTCATCTAACGCTTGCCAGTTCATGCAGCTTTGCGTAACAATCTCCCAATCATCATGTATTTTTTTTGCGATTTCAAGCATTGTGATACACTTCTCGCGCCACAATTCTCGCTCTTTTATTGCCACGGCTAGCTTTTCGCCGATTTCTTCAAGTCGGTCTTCTTCTAAGCAATCATAAAAGGACAGCACACGATGCTTCGTACCAAATAAAGTTGGTTCAATCCCCCACTGTGAAGACCAAACATAGAATCGATTACAGCCTCGAATAAATACTCCTTCTATTACGTTCTCTAACAATGCATGTTGAAACCACTCAACCGCAAAGCCCTGTTTTACATAATAATAGCCGAGCTCTTTCAGAAGTTCTGATCCTTTATATGTTGATGGGCCTTGCAGAACGTAAACTAGTTCCGCTTCATCCATCATTTCTTTATATAAATGTTTAATTCCTTGCCCAGTAAGTGCGTGTCCAAAGTAATAGGTCACATTTCCGTTCAATGTCGCTCCCCCTTTTTTTATGCCATGACATTATATGAACAATCACACAAAAAGATGAAAGGGGTGGCTAATTGTTTGAGTGGCTGGCACTAATTGTGTGGGTGACTGGCACTTGGCATAGACCACCTGGCATAATACAAGCTCCTTACATCGTAAAAATCCACTTCGCTTTCCGCGAGCACAATGTAAGCCGCAACCGTCACTAACGTGCCGCCTGTTGCGTCTTCCGTTTTGTATGTTCCCGCAGGAGTCTTCGTGGATTTTTACTGGGGTATTAATAAATATTACTAGCAGAATTCAGAATTGTTTGAGTGACTGGCACTTAAAAAGATACTTAAAATGGTTTGATGCCCTCCATACTTCCGATACATTTCATTAAAACTTTCCGACAATACGGTAAGGAAAATTGCACAATATAGCCCGATGTTAGTGCAATAACGACAGTACCAACACCAACAGGGCCACCGAGCAACCATCCGAGAATGGTTACGAGAACTTCAATGCCCATACGTGCTGTTTTAATCGTCCCTCCAAACCTTTCAACGAGTATCATCATTAAAGTATCACGTGGACCTGCCCCCATATTTGGTGCGATATACATTCCACAGCCGAAGCTTAAAACAAATAAACCTAATACAAAATAGGTTATTTGTAAGCTATAAATATCAGTTGAAGGCAACAGCCAATTAAACACATCAATAAATGACCCGATAAGTAGCATATTTAGCCATGTACCTATTTTGGGCCACTGCCGTAATACAATCGAGGTTGATACTACGATTAAAAGTCCTGTTAAAATGGACCAAGTTCCTATTGTTAAGCCGAAATTTTGAAATAACCCTACATGTAACACATCCCATGGGCTTGTTCCTACAATTTTCCCCTTGATTGACATAGTAATTCCTAATGACATAATCATCATCCCCACCACAAAAAACACCCAGCGCCATCCTGTGACTTTTCGCATTTCACTATCCTTCTCTCTATGTATGATATTGCTCTAACTTTATCATCATTTCTACTTCGAAATCTCAGTTTCGCTAATAATTTTAAATAATCTGAACATAAAACTTCCCCAAATAAAAAAACTATCCAAGGATTATTCTTGGATAGTTGTGATTGGCGCAAGTTGTGCCTTAGTCACTGCAAGTAAATCATCTAGTTGAACGTGCATTTGCATACCAATTTTCCCTGCACTAACAATAATACTTCCTTGCGCACGCGCAGATGCATCAACAACCGTCGGATACAGCTTTTTCATGCCAACCGGTGAGCATCCACCACGGATATAGCCTGTATAACCAAGTAGCTCCTTAACTGCTAGCATCTCAATCTTTTTCTCACCAACGACTTTAGCCGCAGCTTTTAAATCAAGTTCCTCCGCAACTGGTATGACAAAAACAAAAAGCTTTTGAGCGCTCGCCTTTGCCACTAATGTTTTAAATACAGAAGATGCAGGATACCCGATTTTCCCAGCTACTGACACCCCATCTACTTGACCGTCACCCGTCTCGTATTCTAAAACATCAAATTGTATTTTTTGTTGCTCTAATAGTCTAATTGCATTTGTTTTCGTATGCTTCGCCTTTGCCACAATTAAAATCCCCTATCTATACCATTAAGCTGTCATTGAAAACGTCGAGTTGTCTCCATATAGATACCCGCTTTTTGCCATTTGAATATGCGTAGCATATTTTGCAGACGCTATTTTAAATGTCCGTGCTTTCAATGCCTCATCATAACTCTTACCGAAAATTGTATCTGCAAATGGGTCCAAATTCAATTCCTTTGAAAACCGTTCTGGCACCTTTACATCAATTGTTTCCGTAGCATAAGGCGGTTCAAGCTCGTTAAGCACTGTTTCATCTAGCTCTATCCCATTGATATCCACCTGAATTTGTTGCATTTGAGCTTCTGCACTAGCCACTATACGTAAATCTTGTGGAGATGGAACTGTTGGTGTTAGCGCAGCACTTCGAACCTGCTGTAAAATTCGCAATGTGTCCACGGCCTCAGTATCCGTATCAATTACTGCTTCAGACAAATCATCTAATCGGTCATCTGATGCTTTTAGCCGTGATGAAGAAGACGATTCTCCAATATCACTGCTTGTTTTATATGCTTGTTCATGAGCTCTTACAGTTTTTTCAGTTTGTTGTAAATCATGAAGCATCGCCTGTTGCTGTGCCGTTACTTCCTTAGCTTCCTCTTTATGTTGCTTATATAAATCTTGATCTTGGCGGCCTAATAAAAGATTTTCGAGCTCTAGCAATATTGGGTTTTTTTCTGGTTGGAAGTACTGTGCATTTTTACGATAAGCGTCACCAGCCTCTTTGCGCTGAAGGATTTTCTTACGGTTATAATGAGCGGATTGTCTTTCTTGCTCTATCATGTTTGATAGTTTCATATCCATCACCTCGACTTTCTTTTTAATATGCAAGTTTAGTAGTAAATATGAACAACTCTCTATTAACTAATTTTATTCAAACAGAACGGTTTCTTTACTTTTATTATCGGAATTTTCTCTCTTAAATTCAAGCAAAAATTACTACTAACCTCCTAAAGAAACAATACAAAAAATTTCATATAGGTAAAAACACCTTGTTAATAAGGGTGTTTTTATTGTTATTACATTTCTTCATTACTTTTTCATTCATTTTCATCAAAATTTATCACATTAAACACTTGTAAAATAGTGTTTATAGCTAATAAAAAAACAGCCCATTAATAAATGGACTGTTTCTTCTATAATCGAACTTTACAATCGTTTTTTGGGCATGATAAGCACACATTTATAAGCTAAGTATCCAAACCATGCGCCTAGCGTATTTAAAATCAAGTCATCAACATCTGCAGAACCAACCGTAAAAATAAACTGTACGGTTTCAACAGCAAGGCTAGAGAAAAAGCCTATACAAATAATAACCCATGCCTTTCGAAACTTCTTTGACAGTAGTGATAACAAAAAGCCCATCGGTGTAAATATTAACAAATTGCCTAATAAGTTTACGACAATCAAATCTAAATTAAAATATTGTGAGTAGTTGATATAACGTAAAATCGTTTCAAACGGTATAAAATTTGTCGTTACTCGCCAGCTACTATAATCAAACAAACCAATCTCATTTAAAGAATAATCGCCTCGGAACAACATAATACAAACATCAACTAAACGATTAATCACTAATTTGTAAAAGGCAATAATTGTGTAAAAACTAAAAAACACCCAGCCAATTACTTTAAGCTGCAAATAATACGTGTCAATCCACGCTCGAAATGGTAATGGTAGCTTGGCATCACCTTGTATACTAGATATATTATTTTTTGCCATGCTAATTCACCCACTTCCTCTTATCCATCCCATATTTTAATATGTCTGACCGTGCTCATGCAAGGGGTGAAATATATCAAAAAATGCACACCAGCATAAACTGGGTGCATTTTTTGATGAAGTATTTCTTCTTATACTGGATTTACACCATGCTTCCGTTGAGAGAATAACAAGTATTTAGACATATACAAGTCCAAACGTGTTTCCAGTGCCTTCCGTAAATCATTTGGCTCAATGACATCATCAATAATTAGCTCAGATGCTAAGCGATAAATGTCAATTTCCTCTTGATATTCTTTTCGCTTTTCAGCAATAAAGCTTGCTTGTTCTTCTTTTGGTAGTTCGGCAATTTTATTGGCATATACTGCATTTACAGCTGCCTCTGGGCCCATTACGGCTATTTGTGCGTTCGATAACGCAATACAGCAATCAGGCTCAAAAGCCGGACCCGCCATTGCATAAAGCCCTGCACCATACGCCTTACGTACAATTACAGTTAGTTTAGGTACAGTTGCCTCGCTCATTGCAAAAATCATCTTCGCGCCATGGCGAATAATGCCCGCCTTCTCAACTTGTGTTCCAATCATAAAGCCTGGAACGTCTACAAGGAAAATAAGTGGAATATTAAAGGCATCACATAATGAAATGAATTTTGCCGCTTTGTCAGCCGAATCGTGGAACAATACGCCGCCCTTAACACGTGGTTGGTTAGCTATAATTCCAACTGATTGCCCGTTAATGCGGCCAAGCCCAGTTATTAATTCTGATGCAAATAATTTTTTTACTTCACAGAAAGAATCTTCATCAATCAACCGATCTATTAATTGATACATATCAAAAGGCGAGTTTTGATTTTTAGGAATTAATTCTTCAATTGATTTTTCAAATGTTGCTGGTGGCTTCGGTGCTTCCACTTTACTACGCTCAGCATAGTTATTCGGGAAATAGCTCAAATATTTGCGTGCATAGGCAATAGCTTCCTGCTCTGTTTTTACAAGAACATCACCACAACCAGATACTGAACAATGCATTTTAGCGCCACCCATTGTTTCTAAATCTACCTTTTCACCAATGACCATTTCTGCCATCCGGGGTGACCCTAAATACATGGATGCGTTACCTTCCACCATCACCACAATATCAGAGAATGCAGGAATATAAGCGCCTCCCGCTGCAGAAGGACCAAACAACAAGCAAATTTGCGGTACTTTACCAGAAAGTTTTACTTGATTGTAGAAAATACGTCCTGCTCCACGACGTCCAGGGAACATCTCTAACTGATCTGTTATACGTGCACCTGCCGAATCAACTAAATAAAATAATGGACAATTTAATTTCTCCGCCGTTTCTTGAATACGAATCATTTTTTCCACTGTACGTTTTCCCCAAGATCCCGCTTTAATTGTCGAATCATTGGCTAAAACACATACTGTACGACCATGGATTTTACCGATACCTGTAATAACGCCATCTGCTGGTAAATCACCTGCTAAACAGTTTGCATATAGTCCATCTTCCGATTGAAGACCATCATCTAATAATAATTCTAGTCGCTCTCGGACAAATAGCTTGCCTTGTTGTGCATTTTTATCGTGATATTTCGGCAGACCCCCTGCTAAAATTTGTTCCTTCATCGCATTTGATGTATTTTCTGTGGATATATTGCTCATGTCCAATTCCCCCTTTGCAGTCCATTACTTTCCTGAGTATTGTGGTGCTCTCTTTTCTTGGAAAGCTTGTAAGCCCTCCAAGCGATCTTCAGTTGGAATAAGTGCACTATATGCAAGTGATTCGATTTTCAAGCCTGTAGCTAAATCTACTTCCACACCATTATTAATGGCGTTTTTCGCCTGAATTAATGATAGCGGCGCATTTTTCGCCATTTCAAGTGCAAGCTGTTGCGCTCTTTCTTGCACTTCATGCCCCTCATATACATATTCCACAATACCAAGGTATTTCGCTTCCTCGGCATCGATTCGACGTGCTGTATAAATTAGTTCCTTCGCTTTTCCAATTCCAATAAGTCGCGGTAAGCGTTGTGTCCCACCTGCGCCTGGAATAATTCCAAGTGAGGTTTCAGTAAGACCTACTTTGATATGTGTAGCTGCTATGCGTAAATCGCAAGCTAAAGCGAGTTCTAGTCCACCCCCAAATGCAACACCGTTTAAAACAGCAATAACAGGTTGAGCTAATGACTCTACTTTTGCAATCGTTGCTCCGATTAAATGCACAATTTGCTTTACTTGTTGATCGGACATCCCTTTACGCTCTTTTAAATCTGCTCCTGCACAAAATGCCTTTTCCCCTGCACCTGTTAGTAAAATAACACGCACTGCTGGATCAGCATTTATTTTATCTAGCGTAGCACTAAGGTCGTTTAATAATTGTACTGACATTGCATTTGCAGCTTCCGGTCTCGAAAGTGTAATGAGCCCTATATTACCTGGTAACAAATCAAATTGTACGAGTTGGTGTGTCACGTGACATTAGCACTCCCTTCATTACGAACAATGGCCATTTGTTTAGACGCAACGTCCTTCCCTAGCTTTTGTTCTATAAATAGTACCGCTTCCAACAGCCTTTGCATGTTAACGCCTGTTTCGATACCCATTCCTTCTAATAGATACAACAAATCCTCTGTAGCTACATTACCTGTTGCTCCTTTTGCATAAGGACAACCGCCTAGGCCACCGAGTGCACTATCAAATTTTGTAATACCCATTTCTAATGATTTCATAATATTGGCAAGCGCCGTACCACGCGTATCATGGAAATGCATCGCAAATCTTTCAGCCGGATATCTCTTTAGCAGCTCTTCTAAAAGATGCTCAACCTGCGTCGGTACTCCAACGCCGATTGTATCTCCTAACGATATTTCATCAACGCCCATTTCCAATAATTTATCTGTTACTTGTAAAACCTTTTCTGGGTGTATGTAACCCTCATAAGGGCAACCAATTACCGTGGAGATATAGCCACGTACATGCTTATTTGCGGCCTTTGCCCCCTCAACGACTTCCTTCATTATTGGAAATGTATCGTCGATCGTTTTATTGATATTTTTTTGATTATGGCTTTCACTGGCAGACATAAAAATGCTTGCTTCATCGATGCCCGCTAGCAATGCACGTTCTAGTCCTCGCATGTTTGGCACAAGAGCCGCATACGTTATGTCCTTTTCTCGCTTAATAGCTTGCAGCACTTTTACTGCATCTGCTAATTGAGGAATCCACTTCGGATGGACTAAAGACGTTACTTCTATATAATTTAATCCCGTCCGACTAAGTAAATTTACCAGCTGTATTTTATCTGCAGTAGCAATGTGTACCTTTTCGTTTTGCAATCCATCACGAGGCCCAACTTCCTTTAACGTAACATGCTTTGGTAATTGCATAGAAATGCCTCCCTATTCAATTTCTAAAATATCATCGTCAACGTTAATGAAATCGCCTTCGTTCGCAATAATTTTTGTTACAACGCCCTCCTCTTCTGCAGCAATCGGAATCTCCATTTTCATTGACTCTAAAATTGCTACGTCTTGCCCTGCTGTCACTTTATCGCCTTCTGCCACTACGATTTTCCATACTGTTCCTGCCATGCTCGCTTTTACTGTTGCCATATAAATCCCTCCAAATAGTTGGGTGTATTTGTTTCAAGTGACAAACGTATCACTCAAATCAACACACATATTTTCATTTTGTAACGCATGCATACTCACATATGCTTTGCATAAGCTCCTCAGTATGAAAACATCGATCGTAATCACGAGTCTTTTGTTTATAAGCTCGTTGCTACGAATGTCCATGTTATGAACTTATCCTTATTTTGTTTCTGTTAATTGTGGTAAATAAAATTCCTCGACAAATTTCGTTGTTGTATGCCCTTTTAAAAATTGCTCATGGGTTACAGTTTTCAAAAGCATCGGTATATTGGTTTGAATTCCTTCAATTTTGTATTCTTTCAATGCTTGTATAAGACGCTCACACGCAATTGCTCGCGTTTTCCCCCACACTACTAATTTGCTAATCATTGGATCATAGAATGGTGTCACAGTTGAACCTGCTTCTACACCACATTCATGTCGAATACCCTCACCTATCGGCAATACAAGATCTGTAATTTTGCCGGGAGACGGGAAAAACGTTGTAGGGTTTTCTGCATAAATTCGTACCTCAATGGCATGCCCTTGTTTATCAATGCTGTCTCGTGTAAAGCTTAATGGCTGTCTCGCAGCTACTTTCAATTGTTCTTCTACAAGATCTAATTTCGTTATTTCTTCCGTTACTGGGTGCTCTACTTGTAAGCGCGTGTTCATCTCTAAGAAATAGAAGTTTTGCTCTGCATCTACTAAATACTCAATCGTTCCTGCGTTTACATAGCCGATATGCTTCACCGCTTGCACAGAAGCTTCCAGCATTCGTGCTCGCGTTTCCTCAGAAATAAATGGAGATGGTGCCTCTTCCACCACTTTTTGATTGCGTCGTTGAATGGAACATTCTCGTTCAAATAACGGAACGACATTGCCCTCATAATCCGCGATAATCTGTACTTCGACATGATGTGGATTGGCTATAAATCGTTCCATGTACATCGTGCCATCACCAAAAAATGATTGTGCACGTTTCTGATTACCCTCAAATGCTTTCTCTAACTCCTCAGCATCTGCCACGAGTTGCATGCCAATGCCACCACCACCAGCGGAGGCTTTCAGCATAATGGGGTACCCTAAACGTGAAGCAATTTCAACTGCTTCTGAAACATCCTTTATAGGCGTTTCAACACCTTCTACAATCGGCACACCTGCAGATTTCATCGTCTTTCGAGCTTCCAATTTACTTCCCATGGACGCAATCACTGTATCACTAGGTCCAATAAATACTAGACCAGCCTCCGTACAACGTTTTGCAAAATCAGCGTTTTCCGAAAGTAAGCCGTATCCTGGATGTACAGCGTCAGCCCCGCTTTCTTTTGCAATTTCAAGAATGCGCTCAATATTTAAATAGCTTTGAACAACAGGCGGCTTACCAACGCAGTATGCCTCGTCAGCATCTTTGACATGTAAACTTTCAGCATCCGCCTCAGAATATACCGCGACCGTTTGGATATTAAGTCGCTTACATGTGCGAATAATACGTCTAGCAATTTCACCACGATTTGCAATTAATACTTTCTTGAACATTGTCTTGCCCCCTCCCTAATTCACCTTCACTGCTGCCACAAAATCTTCGCGTAGTTTAAACTTCTGCACTTTTCCTGAGGCAGTCATTGGGTAGCTATCGATAAAGAAAATATGTCGCGGAATTTTATGTTTAGAAATTTTATCTCGGCAAAAAGCTCGAATTTCCTCTTCTGTCGCCTGTTCCCCTTCTCGCAATATAATCCATGCAGCGGCTTCTTCACCGTACTTAGGATCAGGAACACCCGCTACCTGTACATCTGCAATTTTTGGAAATGTATATAAAAACTCTTCAATTTCACGTGGATATAAATTTTCACCGCCGCGAATAATCATGTCCTTCAAACGGCCTGTTACTCTCACATATCCTTCTTCATCCATCGTGGCCAAATCACCGGTATGAAGCCAGCCATCGGGATCGATTGCAAGTTGGGTTTCCTCAGGATTGTTATAGTAACCTTTCATCACATGGTAGCCTCTTGTACAGAGCTCACCTTGCTCATTTGTTGCAGCTTCTACATCTGTACCTGGAACGACAATTTTAACTTCTAGATTTGGTAATGCTCTACCTACAGTCTCTACTTTTAAATGGAATGGATCATCTGCTCTCGATTGTGTAATGACAGGAGAAGATTCCGTTTGCCCATAACAGATTGTTACGTCAGTCATCCCCATTTTTTCGATCACAGCTTTCATGACTTCAATAGGACAGTTAGAACCTGCCATTACGCCAGTACGCAATGTCGATAAGTCGTAAGACGCAAAATTCTGCAAATTCAATTCACTTATAAACATTGTTGGTACTCCGTGTAATGCAGTACACTTCTCTTTTTCTACTGTTCGTAACACTTCCGCAGGAGCGAATTCTTGCACCGGTACCATTGTTCCGCCACTTGTAGTAATGGCTAATGTACCGATGACACATCCAAAGCAATGGAAAAATGGTACTGGAATACATAAGCGATCTTCTGACGTTAAGCGCATACATTCTGCAATGTTAACCGCATTATTGACTAAGTTATAATGTGTTAACATAACCCCTTTAGGAAACCCCGTTGTTCCTGAAGTATATTGAATATTAATGACATCATCATAATGGAGTGAACCCTGTATTTGATCTAATTGTTGCTCTGTAACTTGCTCAGCAGCTGCTAATACATCAGACCAGTTAAGTACTCCCGGATATTTTGTTTCGCCAATTAAAATAACATTTTTCAATAGAGGTAGTCGCTCCGATTGCAATTTACCAGGTTCACAATTTTCAAGCTCCGGGCAAATTTCTTGGAGTGTATTCATAAAAGAATGGTCTCGATAATTTTCGATTAAAATTATCGTTTTAGCATCGGATTGTCTTAGTAAATATTCCAATTCATGCGCGCGATAATTTGTGTTTACAGTAACGATTGGCGCCCCCATCTTTCCAGTGCCAAACTGTAACTGTACCCATTCTGGAACATTTGTCGTCCACACTGCGATATGATCTCCCTTTTCAATACCAAGGGCCATTAATCCTCTCGCAACTAAACGACTTTGATGATTTAACTCCTCATAAGTCATACGTAAGTCTCTATCTGCATACACTAGCGCTTCATTTTTAGGATATTTTTTAGACTGTTCATCGAGCAATTGACCAATTGTTTGATACACAAGTTCTGCCATGAAAATCCCCCTTAAATATGCTATTTAATGTTTTTAACAGCCAATTAGACGAGAAATAACGAGACGTTGAATTTCAGATGTTCCTTCACCGATTTCCATTAATTTAATGTCACGTAAATGACGCTCTACATCATATTCCTTCATATAACCTGAACCACCATGAATTTGAATGGCTTGATTGCAAGTTCGGAAGCCCATCTCAGAGGCGAATAATTTCGCCATAGCTGCTTCCTTAGCAAATGGTTTTTTCTGGTCTTTAAGCCATGCTGCTTTATGTACTAGTGTACGAGCAAGCTCTATTTCCATTGCCATATCCGCTAATTTAAACTGTATTGCTTGTAACTTGGAGATTGGTGCTCCAAATTGCTCTCGTTCATTCGCAAACTTTAATGCTTTTTCATAGGCAGACTGTGCAATGCCGACTGATAAAGCGGCTATGGAAATACGTCCACCATCTAACGTATTTAAAAATTGGCTGAATCCACGTTTTTCGTCCCCTAATAGATTCGTTTTTGGAACGCGAACATTTTGCAAAATAATTTCACATGTGTTGGAACCACGTACACCCATTTTGTCGTAATTACAATTGATTGTGACACCAGGTGTATTTGTTGGCACAATAATTGATGAGATGATTTTTTTGCCATCTTCACGTTTGCCTGTTACTGCTGTAACAATAATTTGGCGTGCATGGCCTGCATTTGTAATCCAGCATTTTTCACCGTTAATAACGTAATCATCACCATCAACTACCGCTGTTGTACGTGTTCCGCCAGCATCCGATCCTGCATTTGGCTCCGTTAAACCGAAAGCACCTAATGTTTCTCCCTTTGCCAAAGGTACAAGCCATTCACGCTTTTGCTCTTCCGTTCCAAAGTTATAAATTGGAGCGGCGCCTAAACTCACTGCTGCTGCATAGCTTAAACCTGTACCACCGCAAGCACGCCCAATTTCCTCAACCGCAATTGCATAGGAAACCGTATCTCCTCCAGAACCACCATATTCCTCAGGAAACGGGATACCCAATAAGCCTAGCTCTGCCATTTTTTCAAAGCTTTCTATTCTCATTGTTGATGTCTCGTCGACTTCACGAGCGTAAGGTTTAATCTCTTTCTCTGCAAAATCACGTACCATGTCTCGAATCATCGCTTGCTCTTTCGTTAGTTCAAAGTTCATTTCCATTTCCCCCTAATATCCAATTTGCCATAGCGGATTTCTTTCAGACGACAGTTACACAAATCTGGACCGACTAGTCGGTCTGTATTAAAGATTAATAAAACCAGCTTTTTCTTCTGGCTTCACCTTTACCATAAATTGAGTTGCTTCTTCCATAGCTTGCTCTGTAACAATTGCTCGTAATATCATATCCGTAAATACTTCTGTAATTTCCTCCATTGTCAATGGACCGGTTTGTTTAAACCACATATATGTCCAGTTAATCATCCCCACAATGGCCATTGTTACAATCGTAGAAGGTAATTCACAACGAAAATCCTTAGTCTGCTGCCCTTCTTCAATCACCTTTTGTAATATTTCCCGATATTGGTCCCGCTTTTTATGAATTATTGCACTATATTCTTCTGACAACGAACGGCTTTCTTCATAAAATACAGTAATATGGGCTTGATACATATCAAACACTTGTGTCAGCGTTTGAAGCATTGCACATAAGCGTTTAATTGGCGTATCATATTTGTCATAAGCTTCCTGTGACTGTTTAATAACATAGGAAATAAACACATCATGAACTTCATATAACAATTCATCTTTCGATTTAAAATTATGATAAAATCCACCTTTTGATGCGCCGATGTAGTCCACAATGCGATCAACAGTTACATTATGATAGCCATCTTGCTGAAACAGTACTACAGAAGCGTCTACAATTCTTTGTTTTAACGTTTTTTTTACCATAGGCACCTATCATCCTTCTTTATAACACTTACCCCTTTGTTCCTTATAACTAGGACTTGTATTCTCTTAATTTTCCTAATTATAAAAATACTATGACTCCTTTAATATAGCATTCTCAAAAATTGGTGTCTAGTTCCATAAAACAATTTAATAGTATTATCGAGAATTTATTTACATTAAACAGCATATACACCATTCGTTTTCAACAAAAATTATGAATCTACACAATATAAAATGTAAATTCACATGTGTAATACTGTACTTCCTCTCTTCTAAAGCATTCTTTTCCCCAGAAGCTTTTTCCGTAAATTTCCTACATTAACTGTATGCTCTCCAGTTGAATTTTATGTGACTGGCACTCAAACAATTCTGAATTATATATATCCAAGTAAAACCCACAAAGACTTCTGCGCTTACAGTGTGCTGCGCGCGGAAGTCTTTGTGGGTTTTTAAAAGTGACAGGCACTCAAACAATTAAATTTGCCGCACCTATTAATGCTGCATTCTCAAACAATTGCGAACGTCTAATTTCATATGTGTTTCGATAGGATGGAAGAACATAGTTTTGAGTCACTTCCTCAATTTTCTCTATAAATTGAGAATTTGTTTTCATAACACCGCCACCTAATACAATGCGGTCAGGGTTAAATGTTTGAATAAAATTCGCCAAAACAATACCTACATATGTCGCCGCTTGCTCAATAATTTCTTGTGCAACTAAGTCTCCTGACTCATATGCAGCAAACACCATTTTTGTATCAATTGGTCTTCTTTCATGCTTCTCCATTTCGACCAAAATAGATGGTCTATATTTGATTGCATCCATTGCACGTCGTTGAATGGATACTCCCGATGCATATGCTTCTAAACAACCCGATTTGCCACAATTGCATGTTGGTCCATTCGGATTAACAGTAACATGCCCTATTTCGCCAGCTAACATATTACTGCCGGTAAACAACTGTCGTTCAAAAATAATGCCTCCACCGATTCCTGTGCTTATCGTCATAAAAAGCATATTCTTTGATTGCTGACCAGCCCCGAAGTTAAATTCTCCCCAAGTAGCTGCACTCGCATCATTGACTACTGTAATTTTCTTATCTAATTGTGCATTTAACATCTGCCCTAAAGGTACGTTATTCCAATTAAAAGTAGACCAATAGTGAATAATTCCATTATCTGAATCTACTATCCCTGGTACTCCAACGCCTATACCTTTTATCTCGTAACCTTCTGAAAAAGCATTAATCGCCGCTACTAATCTATTGACAACAATCTCTGGACCTTCATGCCCTCTCGTATCCATACGAGTTTCCTTAATGATTTTCCCATCAACACTTAATAATCCAACGGCAATTTTTGTACCACCCATATCTACTCCAACTAGGTACTCTTTTTGCTGCATTTTATTTCCCCCAATGGTCACTGTGTCTATGCACGGTATAAAATTATGTCCTTTATTTCTTTAATTTTATGTTCGTCTATGAAATGGTCAAAGCTCGATTGATGCCGAACACCGGATCCAAAATGAAATTCTGAAACGTTGACCTGATTCAAAAAGGATGGGAGGGTATTGGGTGATAGACCAGAACCCGGCATTATTTGAATGTGAGATTGGCTTGCTTGTTGTTCTAAAGCTTGAATTTCGCTAACCGCATCAAGTACTTTATTTTTGCCACCTGATGTTAAAATTCGTGAGATTTCTTTATAAGACATTAACGTATTTAATGCCTTTGATTGGTTATTTACTTCATCGAATGCTCGATGAAATGTAATATCCAATCCATCCGCCGCTTCTATTAATTGTTTTAAAGTATGTTCATCAATATCATGCTCTTCAGTAAGTGCACCAACAACTATTCCACTAGCACCTAGCTGCTTACATATTTGAATATCTTTTAACATTATTTGCAAATCATTTTGATCATAGAAGAATGAACGGCTGTGAGGTCGAATCATTACATTTACAGGGATAGTTAATTCACCGCAAACACTTTCAATCATTGCATAGCTCGGTGTTAATCCTCCCTCGGCTATACCTGCGACCAATTCAATTCTGTCTGCTCCAGCTTTTTGTGCCGCTTTCGCATCTGTTAAAGAAATTGCAATCACTTCAATAACCATATTTAGTCATTCCCTTTTTCTAGTTTACTATAGCTTTCTATAAAGTCTGCCAATAACCGAACGCCATAACCTGATGCACCGCGCACATGATACCCTCTCGTTTTTGGTGATTGAACAGGTGCCGCCATATCAATATGTCCCCATTTAATACCTTTAGGGACGAATTTTCTTAAAAAGAGTGCGGCCGTAATAGAGCCTGCTAGATTGTCTGAGCTAATATTACAAATATCTGCATAATCACTCGCTAATGATTCCTCATATTGATCAATAAGTGGCATCGGCCATACAAAATCACCATTCTGACCGCCTAGCTTCTTCATTAATGCTGTAATCGACTCATCTCCGAATACACCTGCGTATTTTAAGCCTAATGCTGCACCAATTGACCCCGTTAATGTAGCGATATCAATAATTACATCTGGCTTTAACCTTTCAGAATATAATAGAGCATCAGCTAAAATAAGCCTTCCTTCAGCATCTGTATTGCCAACTTGAACATGCAGATTGTTTGCGAAACGAATAACTTCACCTGGTAAAAATGCCTTTTCATTAAGCAAGTTTTCAGCAATCGGCAACAGGGCAGTTACATTTACATCTACATTTTTTGAAGCGATTAAATCCATAGCACCAAATACAGCACCTGCTCCTCCCATATCCATACGCATATCGCTAATGTTAAGACCTGTTTTAATGCTAATACCACCGCTATCATAAGTCATGCCTTTACCTATCAACACGATATGTGGTTTATTAACATCCGTACAGTACTTAATCTCTGCTAAATAAGATGAATATTGACTGCCTCTTCCAACTGCAAGTAGCCCATTTAATTCGAACTGTTGCAAGTCGTCTGTATGATAAATATTTACGGACAGATTTTTTTCCCCGAAATGCTGACGAATCGTTTCAGTAAATGTGTCTGGGTTAAGATCAATCGGATCTGTATTACATAAATCTCTCGTTATATTAGTGCTGTTTGCACGTAACATTCCAACGTTGATAGCTTCTTTTAAAGCCTCTGTTTCTTCTAATAAAAAATAAACATTACGAGGTTTTACTACTATTTTTTCTTTGCGGTATTTTTGAAACTGGTAGGCTCCAAGTATCCAACCTTCTACAAAAGCAGTCACAGCATCTACTTGATTGAGATTTACTGCATTTAAAAAATCAAATGATACTTGAATGTCATTATTTTCACTGGCATTAGCAACTCGTGCTACTTCTCCTGCTGCTTCTCGTAGGCTTTCATAAGTAACTGTTTCATTGCTTCCCAATCCAATGATTAAATAATCCTGTACGCCCTGCTCTGTTTCATGTCTTAACCCATGACATTTATGTTTTTCAATCATCCATTTAGGAATTTGGATGGATTGATGAGCTGATTGTAATACAGGATTTACAACAACTATATTCTTGTTCCGTTGTCCAAAATGAAATTCCATCTATCATCACATCTTTCATTTATCGTAATTGCTTTCGAGCCTGCTCGAAAAGCTAGCTACTTTTAAAATCGATGACACCCGCAAGAGACTTTAACTATATTAAAAAGGAAAATATCTAAGTTTAATGTTCTTAGATTATTTCCCTCTTTTTATAGTCCTTTGATAACATTAATCGATATGTAGCATTAAATGTCCTTCGATTTTTTCGATAGTAAAGTGTATATACTGTCCTTCGGCACTGTAACTTACCTCTGTTAATTCAGGTAGTTTTTTTACAGATGTCACCTTTGTATCACCAACAAACATTCTAATTTCTGTGTTATAAAGTGGGATAATATCTTCAATCGTATAAATATCCTCTGAGCGTTTCTCAGTTATATAATGCAGTGCATGCAAAATCTTTGCCCCGGTTTCTTTATCTTCATTTAATGATGTCAGCAATGTCGATGGACCATTATGAGCAATAAGCTTACTTTCGAGAAGATGATCAATCGCATCTTTCATCATCCATTTACACCAAGCTAGACCATTTTTTCGATATAGTTTGAAAATAGGATGTGAGAAGTAAATGATATTTTGACGTTTTGTCACTGCAGCATGTCCAAATGTATGTGATGATGGGGCATGTTGATGGGAACAAAACGTAGTGCCTTCTCTATTAAAATATGGTTTTACTGTCTGCATCAGTACCTCTGACCGTACAGGTTTCATTTCTAAACCTTTTAAATACATGACATACTCTTCTTTATGCAACTTTTTCCCAATTATATCATTCGGTAAAACGAAATCTCGGTCATACTTTGATTCACCAACGTACACATTTCCATATAAATCTTCTTCGTTACTATTTTTATTAATTAGGGATTCAAACGTACCAATAATTTTCCCGCCATTGTTAGCATAAGCTTGTAGCTTTTGCTGTAATTCAGGAGAATAGTCAATCACATCAGGTAAAACAATTAGCTTATAGTCATTAAAATCAATTTGACTGTCGATAATATTAAATTGATAAGATAACTCTTGTAGCATTCTAACTGCACCGATTAATGCTGGATGGATACCTAAATTATGATCTCCTGGTGTATAAAATTCTTCAGGCGTTAATACCCCGATCTCTGTAACCGGTTTTGTATTCATACAGTACTTTTCTACTTCTTTCACTTTTCCATAAACACTGCCAATTAATTCATAAGCAGCCTTCGATAATTTGCCATTTGGATGAAGTTGATCTCCAATTGAACAGCCTGCACCTAAAGCAAGCATATTGAAGCATTCAAATTCTAAAGCTGCTTTATTTTTCAATGAGTGGAAATCACCCCAATACGTATGGAACTTACCCGTCATACCGATGATGTCCTTACCCAAAATACGAGAATATCTCATTGTTGCAGGGAAATGATCATAGCCCCATCCACCACTTGGTAAAGACTCTAGCTCTAAATGTGTATAATTGTCTAAGCTACTTTTATTCCCTGGACCAATATGCGAGCTATTATAGAAAATACCTGCATGCGGCACTCTAGTTCTAATAAAATCGCTAATCTCTTCTTTAAATTCCTCAAGCATCAGCGTAGAATAATAGATTCTATCTACTCTATTTGCTGTGTTTAATCCTTTACGTTCCATTTGTTCAAAACAATTTGTACAATTACAATCAACTTTAAATAAAATATCTAAAAAGAAGCCATCAATATTTTCGCTTTTCACTGTATCGATAATATCTTGTAAATGGTCTTTAAAATATTGCCTATAGCCGCTATTTAGACAAATTGTATAGTAGAAATGTGGCTCAGGAACCCCCTGACTGTTAATGAATTCTCCGTTTTCATCAATCGATAACCACTCAGGATGATGTTTACTAATATAACCATCCCATTGAACAGTTGTATAAATCGGAACTTTAATATTATTTTTATGGCAAACCTCTATTTGCTCTAATAAAAGGTTTTTATTTTCAAGATGCGGATGGATCAAATCTGGACGATGCTGTGAAGGGTAATATAACCAGCCGTGATGACATCTAGCAAAACAAGTAATCGAGTTTACATTCGCTTCTTTTAATGTCTCAACAAACTCCTCTGCAACGAAGTCCTTTCCAACACCAGGGATATCTTCACTCGTATGAAAATCTAAATGTACCTGTCTATAACGTAATTCGCTCAAATTCATAACCCCCAATAATATTCACTACTTCTGTTTCATTGCTATTCTTTGACTGAACCTGCCGCAAGACCGCTTTCAATTTTCTCTTGGAATAGAAGATAAACGACTAAAGGAACTAATATCGTGATGACGATTGCAGCCATTAATGGCCCGTATTCTGATCCTCTTTCACCACTAAAGTTTAATAGACCCAATGCGATTGGTTTTAAGCGGTCATCATTAATAAATAAAAGTGGGAACAGAATGTTATTCCATGCGCCTAAAAAATTAAAAATAGAAACCGTCGATATTGCTGGAACAGACATCGGCAATATAACTTTGAAATATATTTGGAAATAACTTGCGCCATCCATAAGTGCCGCTTCTTCTAAAGAGGCATTAATTCCTTTCATAAAGCGTGTCAAAACTAAAATGCTAAATGACAAAGAAAATGCCACATACAGTAGAACTAATGCTACTAAGTTATTTTTCAATTCTAGTGCTCCAATAATATAAGAAACCGGCACAAGAACTGTATGCATAGGTATCATCATACCTAATAGGAAAAACAGGGCTAAAAATTTATTCACTTTAAAGTTAAATCTCGATAATGTAAATGACGCCATAGAAGAGACAATCGCAAGGATAATAACTGTTGCCATTGAAATAAGTATACTATTTAAAAAATATCTACTCATATTCGCTTCTTGCCAAGCAATTACATAGTTCTCAAATCTAAAAACTTCAGGCAAGCTAAAGGGTGAACTAAATATTTCTTTATTTCCTTTAAGAGAAGAAACTAATGTAAATAACATCGGTTCAATAAACAATAAAGCCATTGCTATTACAAAAACATATAATATTATTTTCTTTTTCATTGGTTCTTCTCCTTCCTATTCATGATTGCTTCACTACCGATAGTCAATACGAGCGCAATAACAAAAATGATGACCCCTAATGCACTACCAACGCCATAATTGTTGTATCTGAAAGCTTCATAATACATTAAAGTAGTCGGCAGATTGGTTAGACCATTCGGCCCTCCCTCAGTCATAACAAAAATTAAATCAAATACTTTCACCGTCCCAATAATATCCATTAAAATACATAGAGTAATAATTGGCTTTAGCATAGGTACAGTTATATGGAAAAACTTTTGTACGGATGAAGCCCCATCCATCTCTGCTGCCTCATATACTTCTTCAGGTATCGTTGTTAACCCCGCTAATAGGATTACCATGTAGTATCCAACACCTGCCCAAATGTTTACAAAGATAATTGCACCCATAGCCGTAGATGAGTCGATTAACCAGCCTTTAGCTAAATCTGCTAGACCAATAAATTCTAATAAGCTATTTAAGGAGCCATTCGGCATAAAGATAAAGTACCAAAGTAGACCAATAGCTGTTAGTGGAAAAATAGTAGGTACAAAATAGATTACTTTAAAGAATCGATGTCCTCTAAATTTCGTATTAATGGCAACTGCTAATAATAAAGCAATTGGTGTATGGAATAAAACGCTAAAAAACACCATGCCAAACATATTTTTCAAAGAAATAAGAAAGTCTTTATCTTTAAACACATTTAGATAGTTTTCTAAACCTACAAAATTTAATGGTGCTCCTTTAATGCCATTCCAATTGACAACGGAAAAATAAAGGGCGCCTATCATAGGTATAATAAGGAATAGAATATAGATTACTAAGGCCGGTAAAGTAAATAGAAAAATTTTTGACTTATCTCTATTTGTTTTTACATTCATCTATTCCCCTCCATTTCTTAATTTTTTTGTAATCTTAATCAATTTCAATCTAATTCGCATATGCAACATACGGACGCATTCCGCGGGTAAGCACCGAGCCGCTTCACTCGATGCTTGCTTTCCCCGCTGGAGTCGATGCCTTCCGCTCCACTTAAATATTCGTTATTGAAAAACTACTTATTTAGATTTATCAATTTCATCTTGAATTTCTTTTGCAGCATCTTTAGGCTTACCACCAATTAAAATACTTACGATAGAATTTCTTGTTCTATCTTGCATAGATGGTAGTGGATCAAAATCGAATACATCTACTGCAATTCCTGTTGACGTAGCACCTAATTCAATATTGTGTAAGAACAAATCAGATACTTTCGAGTTATCAATTGCTATATCTGATCTTGGAATTAAGAACTGTGCTTCCTCTGCAAATCGTTTAGCTGCTTCAGCAGAAGTAAGCATTTTTAGAAGTTCAACCGTATATTCCTTTTCTTTTCCTTCAAGTTTGCCATTCACCATATATGGACTAATGATTTGCATATCTTCATCTTTAAACTCTGGTTTTTCATCGAAGTATGGGAATTTAGCAAGTTTAATAGCATCAGCGTATTCTGTCTCACTTGGATTCGTAAATTTACCGATGTTCCATGGACCAGTAATAATCATCGCTGCCTTACCTTCAAGGAAATCTGCCACAGCAATTTCATCGCTTATTCCAGCAGCACTTTTACCAAATGCATCTAACTTATTTAAGTCTTCAACATATTCAAGTGTTTTCACAACATCTGGATCTGTCCATTTTAATTCTCTAGTACCTAGTTTCTTTGCTGCTTCTGTACCCATCCATTTATAAAAAATTTGGTTGTGTAAATGTCCTGCCATATACGTTGCCTTTGCACCAAGTGCAATAGGTGTTACATCGATGCCTTTTAGCTTTTTAACAGCTGCTGTTAGTTCACTCCATGTTTCAGGGAATTCATTAATACCAGCTTTTTTAAGTAGTTCTTCATTATAATAAACACCAATTAAACCAGACTCCATTGGAATTCCATAAGTCCCCTCATGACCTGGCACTTGATAATACTTTAATGCACCTTCCGTGAAATTTTGTCCCCATTCAGAATCATCCTTTAAAATTGGGTCCATATCCATAAGTAAGCCACTTTCAATATATTCATTTAAATTTGCAACACCTTGAACTCTAAAAATGTTAGGTAAAGTGCCAGATGCAAGATCTGTTTTCAGCTTATTGTTAAATGCTGATTCATCACCTTGAGATTCATCAACAACAACTACATCGGAATGCTTTGCCTCGAATTCTTTAATAATATCTTTGTAGATTTGTGCCTGAGTGCTTGTCCCTGCCATTCTTGTTAGCAATCTGATTTTTACCTTACCATCTGCATTATCACTTGCATCACTCGAACCACCACACGCTGTAAGTATAGTAGCTAATAAAACCATCAATACGACTAGCATCTTTTTCTTCATAAATTTCATCCCCTTTGTAACAAATTTTTTATTTTGTATTTGGTGTTAATGCAAATACCTCATGGATTGATCCTACTTCGATGCCCCCATCACTTTTAATGATGCTTGGTCTAAGGGAGCGAATATTAGCAATTGTTTTTTTATTTTCATAATCTATTTGCTCTAAAATCGAAGCAATTACATTTGGCCAAACGTCTTCTGAACCGTCTAAAACTTTCAAAGCGAAACCTAAACGTTCTTTTTTCAAGCCGAAGCAATATACGCCTTTTGCTCCACCCTTTGCTACAATATTTTGATCTTGCAATAATACAGAGCAAATAAAGTTTTCAGACGCTACCATATTGAATTCATTGTTCATAATTGTTGTCATTCGCTCTACTGCTTCTCTAAGTTCCAAATCTTCAATTAAATCTGGACAAGCTAATTTCAAACTTGTAATAGCCATATTGTGTAATGGTATAGCGAACACAGGCACACCACAGCCGTCTACTCCAACATGAATTTCAGATAGTGGTGTTTCTGATAAATAAGATAGCGTTTTCAAAATAAGCTGTTGTAGGGGATGATCTATATTCCAATAACCCTCCGTTGGAAAACCCATTTCACGACAAGTTGCAATAAAGCCCATATGTTTTCCTGAGCAGTTATGAAAAAGTCGTCTTTTCTCTATATTTTTTCTTAACATTGCCTCTTTTGGTTCCGCATTTAAAGGGTACGAAAAAGGACAAAATAATTCATTCTCATCAATGGCTAATTTCTCTTTCATCGTTTCTAGCGCTTCAATATGATACGTTTCTCCACGATGCGAAGCAGTAAATAACGCTGCTTCTCTATCTGTTAAGCCATACTTTAAATCAATTTTAGATAAAAATGCAGGTAGTGCTTGAATTGGTTTTGCAGCAGAACGGAAATATGTATTATGTTGGATATTACCAACTTGATATATTGCCTCCTTGCTGTCATTAACACCACAAACGACACCAGAATGAACATTTTCCAGTAAGTTCGCTCTTGTTTCTTCTATTAACACTTCAGAATTCATAATTCGCTTTCCCCCGATACATTAGAATGACCAAATTCCCGATACGCTTGTATTCATATCGAGTTTACGGTGAACATTCAGTTAATGTTCATCCTCGAAATACACCGATTATTTGATGACACCTTTTTTTAAAATGATGTTAGCGTACTGAGCTTTTTCGCTTGTTGCTACTACGGCAAAAGCCTTTTTTGTGCGCTCGTAAAATTCAAAGCGCTCCATAAATTCAAATGGAATTGGATATTCGGATTGACGGTGAACGATTTCCTCATACTCTTTCCAAATCGTTGGTTCCACTGGATCTCCTGGGACAACAGCCATTAATTGAATAGGATGTTCCACATACGTATCGATAGGAAAGAACGCCAATATCGCTTCTAGTAATTCTGGAATTGTATGTCCGTCACAACGGATTAGCTGTTGGGCATGGCTGGCAGCAGGAAAATTTCCGTCCGCCAACACAATTTCATCTCCATGACCCATCTCCATTAATACCTTCATTAAGTCTGGTGAAATAATTGGGGGAATCCCTTTTAGCATAGTTATTCACACTCATTTCTTTAATCTTCTGCTACAAAGTAATTTGTAAGAGAACCTAATTTCTCGATTTCTACAGTTACTTCATCCCCGGGTTGAATATACATTTGCTGTTCTGCAGGATATCCGAATACTACGCCTTCAGGTGTACCTGTTAAAATAATATCTCCAGGCTCTAATGTCATATGTCGGGAAATATAACTAATAATTTCAGCACAATTGAAAATCATATCTGCGGTGTTCGAGTTTTGTCTTATTTCTCCATTTACATATGTTTTTAATGCTAGATTATTAGGGTTCTCTATTTCATCTGCCGTCACTAAGTAAGGACCAACAGGACTGAACTTATCGCACGTTTTTCCTAACAACCATTGTTGTGTTTTCATTTGCAAATCGCGCGCCGATAGATCATTTACAGTGCAATAACCAAAAACATAATCTAATGCATTTTCTTCTTTTACATTTTTTATTTTTTCACCAATAACAATTCCAAGCTCTACCTCATAATCAAGTTGCTTTGTTACATTTGGAATTTGAATATCACTTTGATGTCCAGTTAATGTATTATCAAATTTATTAAATAAAATAGGCACTTCTGGATAAGGCGCATTCGTTTCATCTGCATGTTTACGGTAATTTAAACCTACGCAAATAATTTTATGTGGTTTTGTAACACATGGTCCCCAGCTGATTTGACTGTCATCTACAAAAACTGCACTTTCTTCTACTTCTATTGCTTGAATAAAATTTTGAAGCTTTGCTATCTCTTCTTTATTACAAGAAAATAAAGATACTACATCTGGTAAGTTATTAAGATCTGAATTTTTGTCAATCGATGCGTCTATATCTATAATGCCTTGCGTCGTTTGAACGCCTAATTTATAGTTGCCCTGCTTTTCAAATGTTAATAGTTTCATAGTCATTCCTCATGTCATTTCGTAATATTAAGCATTTTTCCCAAAGACAACGCCACCATCTATGTAAAGCGGAGAACCCATCATAAAACTGGACTCATCAGATGCTAAAAATAAGGCAGCTTTCGCAACATCTTCAGGTTTTCCTAATTCGCCACTTAGCTGTCTTGTTTTAATACTTGCGATGGCAGCTTGTGGATTGTCATATGCATTCTTTAAATAATTTTCTACAAATGGTGTAAAAATCGTTCCTGGTAATAAAGCATTTACTCGAATATTGTAAGGTGCATAATCTACCTGCATCGCCTTTGTTAACGATAAAATGGCTCCTTTTGTTGCCGAATATAATGCGCGTTGCTTTAAGCCTATTTCCGCAGCACATGAAGACATATTAATAATGCATCCGCTCTTCTGCTCCATCATGTGAGGGACAATATATTTTGTTGGTAAATAGACTCCCTTTACATTTACGCTCATCACTTTATCCCATACGTCTGGCTCTACCTCATCTATCCGTCCAACATTACTAATGCCTACATTATTAAAAAGGATATCAATTTTTTCGAATTGCTTTGTAATATGTTCAACCATCTCTTTTACAGCTTCAGGAATAGTCACATCTGCATGATAAAATGTTGCGCTTCCTCCGTTATGTTGAATATCTTTTACTGTATCTTCACCATTTTCCTTGTGAACATCGTTGATGATAACGTGGGCTCCTTCTGCTGCAAATAGAAGGGCTGTAGAACGACCAATCCCACTACCACCCCCGGTAATGAGTGCTACTTTACCTTGTAATCTCATAACAACAATTCCCTTTCTTGTTCTAAATGGTCTTCTGGCTGTGCGGCTTTCACAGTAAGCCCCCCATCTACCATTAGTAAATGTCCGTTTATTTGCATCGCTTCCTCAGAAGCTAAAAATACGACAGCATCAGCAATTTGCTTTTCAGTCCCTAGTCTTTTCATGGGATTGGCTTGTATTTCTTTTTCCAAAATACTTGGATCTTCGAGATATTCTTGGCACATATCTGTAGCTACTGTACTTGGACCAACAGCATTGATATTAATATTATATTTGCCTAATTCAATCGCTAAAGCTTTAGTCAAATGACTAGCCGCCGCTTTTGAGGAAATATAATGTGGGATAACCGGACTTGTAACAAGCAGGCTTGCCGTAGATGTAATATTAATGATTTTACCGTAACGTTTTTCAATCATTTTTTTTGCTACCCGTTGTGAAGTTAAGAAAATTGATTTTACATTTGTTTGATAGGTCGTATCCCAAGTTTCTTCTGTTAACTTCATAAATGACTCGAATGGCGCTATACCAGCGTTATTCACTAATATATCTACATTGCCAAGCGTTTTCTCAACTTCATCAATCATGTGATCGACTTCTTGTTTAATACCTACATTTGCTTTTACAACCATCGCTCTGACATTAAAACGATTCTCTATTTGTTCCTTTAACATTTCTGCTTTTTCTAGTGAACGTTGAGATGTATAGTTAATGGCAACATGGGCTCCTTCTTCTGCTAATCTTTCTGCGATAGCAGCCCCTATCCCCCTACTTGCTCCTGTTACTAGAGCAACACGGTTTTCAAGTTTTTTCATATTTATTCTCCTAACATAACTTTTATAGACTAATACCAATTCTGCTAATACTAAATTCTTGATGGCCTAAAATCTCGGCTTTCGTTTCCTGACCTTTTGCTACATTTACGATCGATTCAAAAATACGTTTACCCGATTCGTCCAACGATTCTTTCCCTTGTAAAACAGGGCTGACATCTACATCGATATTGTCTGCCATTCGTCTTCCAGTAATTTCGTTCCCTGTTATTTTAATGACAGGTATAATTGGATTTCCTGTCGGTGTCCCTCTTCCAGTTGTAAAGCAAACAACATGAACACCCGCTGCTGCCATGCCTGTTACACATTCAATATCATTCCCTGGTGAATCCATGAAATAATAGCCTGTGTTTGGAATTTCTTCAGCAAAGTCTACAACTCCTTGAAGCATTGCAGTCCCAGCTTTACTGATGCAACCTAAAGATTTTTCCTCAATTGTCGATAAACCCCCTGCGATATTGCCTGGGCTTGGATTTCCTCCACGCATATCGACACCCATACGTTCTACTTCAAGTTCAAATTGTTCAACACATTTATATAATTTTTGTTGTACATCTTGATTGATTGCCTTTGCAGCAACAAGATGCTCAGCACCAATAATTTCTGTAGTCTCGCCCATTACAATTGTGCCACCTGCATTCAAAATAGTATCGGCTGCTCTACCGAGTGCTGGGTTACTACATAATCCTGACGTAGCGTCAGAACCACCACATTTCACACCAACAATGAGCTCTGAAAGTGGAATATCTATTAAAGGAATATCTTTTATTTTTTTCAGAAGATCCTGTGCTACTTCCACACCTTTTTGAATCGTTTTAACAGAGCCACCCTCATTTTGAATGTCAATCCAAACAACTGGCTTACCAGTCTCTTCAATTTCTTGCTTTATCTCTTGTGCATTGATTACTTCACAACCAAGGCTAACAATTAATACCGCACCTACATTGGGATTTTTTCCCATTCCAACTAATACTTTATGTGTTCTCTCTTTGTCAGCACCTACTTGGCTACATCCATGTTGGTGAGGTATAGCTACTGACCCCGGAACTTGTTGTTGAATTCTTGAAGTAACCTGATTTGCACATACAACTGTTGGTAAAATTAAAAGATGATTTCGAATACCAAATTTTCCATTGTCTCTTCGATAGCCCTTAATAACTGTCATCGTTTCACACCTCCCGCACTCTTATCTCCGCGTCCTCGTATGCCCTCGATATTATGAACATGAACATGCTCTCCTATCTGAATAGCAATTGTTGCTGCTCCGATTACTTCACCGTACTTCACAATTTCCTCTGCCTTATTGATAGGAGCAATCGCAACTTTATGCCCAAAGTTAACATCTTGTTGCAAAGTTAATTCATATGTTTGATTACCTTTTGTGTAAATTACACTTTCACCTTTTTTTACATCCGTTAAAAGGGTTGTTACATTATCTTTTTCATCCATTACAATGCAAGTTATCCCTTGTTGATACGCCATTTCTGCCATTCCTTCGCCCTCCCTCTTATAATTTATAAAAACGCTTTGCATTTTCTCCAAATATCATTTCTAAATCTTTTCCAAGTAAGTTTGTAGGTAAGTTTTCCATAAGTATCGTTAGTACATCGTTGTATGTACCTGATAAATTACATACAGGCCAATCACTACCAAACATCACTCGATTCGTTCCAAAAACGTTTACCACATGGTTGATAAAAGGGTGAAATTCTTCAATTGCCCAGTTTTTATGAGTTGCCTCTGTCACTAATCCTGAAAGTTTACACATCGCATTCGGGTACATCGCAATTTCACCCATAGCTTCTTTCCAACCATCTATTTGTTGCTTTGCAATATTTGGCTTAGCTATGTGGTTCACTACTACTCTCAATTGAGGGAATGTTTGCAATAATTCTAGTATGTAAGGAAAATGCCTTGGCTTTATTAAAAGATCTAGCGGAACATCATACTGTACAAGCAGTTCAATGTTCTTTAATACATCTTTTCTCAAAACCCAATCATCTTCATCCAAATCTTGTAACATAGGTCGCACACCTACAAAACCAGGATGTCGTAGCAACTCCTCTAAATGTTGTTTAAAGTTTACTTCGGTTAAATCTAACCAGCCGACTACACCTGCAATCCATTCATGCTCTTCAAATAAATCTAATAAAAATAAAGTTTCATTGATTGTTGGGGCAGCTTGGACTACTATTGTTTTAGTAATTTGATGTTCGTTTAAAATTGGATATAAATCATTAGGCATAAAATCCCGATAAAGCTCTGGTAAATCTTTGGTTAACCATTTATAATCATTTCTTGATAACTTCCAAAAATGTTGATGCGAATCGATTATCATATTCAACACCACCTTTGTTAACTTTTATGTTACCGGTAACGTAAAAATAACAAACAAAAAATTACATGTCAATACTAATTTCTGAAAATAATCAAAATTCAAAACCGAGGTAAATAGATGGTATTGCTAAGAATATTTCATACTTATTGGAGTAGAATAGCGACAATGAACGCTATTCATTAGATGTATTGACGTATTTGAATGTTACATTTACTAAGCTCAAATGTTAAAAACTTTTAATTTTGAGCAGGTTAGAAAATTGGATGGTGATGTAGATTTTTAAACCACATGCTATAATGACTTGAGAAAAATGGTGGATGAACGTCGGGGAGCTTTAAACGGAAAACTAATTGTATTATTTTATTTTTGGCTTACTTGAAGCGCTTTCCCTCTTGGATTCAATAATTGGAAAGTGTAGAGTTAGAAGAAGTACAATTATATTTGAATTATTTATGTAAAAATAAACCAACAACATGATAATCACGATGACTTTATTTTGAAATAAAATGTATCTTCATTTGAGATGTTTTTTGCGTAGAATCGTTGCGCCAGCAGTAGGAATAATACAAAAAAATTAACAATGTAAGGTAGGTACGATAGGTGACAACAATATATGATATTGCAAAAAAAGCTAATGTTTCTCCTATGACTGTTTCAAGAGTTATTAACAATAAAGGCAATATTAGCGAGAAAACAAGAAAAAAAGTAGAGGCTGTTATTCAAGAATTAAACTATATCCCCAACTCCGCTGCCAGAAGTTTAAATATTAAAAAAACTAAGCTCCTTTCATTAGTTATTCCTGATATTACAAACCCTTTCTTCACAAAGGTTGCAAGAGGTGCAGCAGATAAGGCTAATCAACTAGGCTACCAGCTTATGTTGTGTAATACTGACGAGGATCCAGAAAAAGAAAGTGGCTATATAGATGCTCTTATTTCTAAAATGGTAGACGGCGTTATTATTGCACCAACTGGGAATCAATCTAAAAAAAACTTAAAAAAGCTTGTGAAAAACAAAGTTCCCTTTACATTAATTGATAGGATGATAGATGATCTTCCTTGCGATATGGTATTGGGGAATAATCATGAGGGAACAAGAGAGTTAGTTCAGCATTTAATTGATCGAGGACATAAGAAGATTGCTATCATTCATGCACCTTTAGATATTTCCACATCCAAAGAGCGATATCAAACTTATGTAGACACATTGAAAGTAAATGATCTGTCTTTTAATAAAAACTTGGTTATCCAAACGCATTATAAACAAGAAGAAGAATGGGATACTATCAATGGATTACTGCTATTACCTGAGGAAGAACGACCTACTGCCATCTTCGCAGCTAATAACTTTATAGCGATCAACGCGATTACAACACTGCGCAACAAAAATATCCGAGTGCCAGAAGATATTGCTGTTGTATGCTTTGACGACTTAGAGCCTTATTCATATTTGGATCCTTTCTTCACAGTAGCTTCACAGCCCGCATATGACTTTGGATATATGGGGACGCAATTAGTTATTGAAAGAGTTGAAGGAAACGGACCAAGTGAATATCGCAAAATTAATCTTCAACCAAAGCTGATTGTAAGAAAATCCTCTAGTACTTCTATTGTTTAAGATCATTAATAAAGTCGATTTTTAAAAAAATCAGACTGAAGTAAACTCAAAAAACTTGAGTTTACTTCAGTCTTTTTTTGGAAAAATCACAATTGTTCCAGTGCCTGACACTACACTCAAAATAATAATGTTGATTCGATTCACTCGTTGTGATTTTAACTTTTTATTGAAATGGGAACCCATCTCACTTTGTATATTCCCCTACTTCTTCATACGTATTAGATGAACCTGTAAGTAAAATTTGCTTTCGTTGAAAACCTCATGTTTCTGATTATTAAAGTACATAACCCCAGCAACAATAAGTGCCAGGCACTCAAACAATTTAAATTACGATAAACTCCAATTCCCCTTGTTATACACCGCTGATTTCTTCTTTAACATAATAAGAATGCTCTATGATATAGTAAAAACAAGGATTTACGAAAGGATGTTATTTATGGCTAAAAGTGTAGTAATAGCTGAAAAACCATCAGTAGCTCGCGATATTGCGCGTGTATTGAACTGCAATAAAAAAGGAAACGGTTATCTTGAAGGGGATAAATACATCGTTACATGGGCATTAGGTCATCTTGTAACATTAGCAGACCCAGAAAGCTATGACGTGAAATACAAAACGTGGAATTTAGAGGATTTACCAATGTTACCTGAACGCTTAAAACTGACAGTAATTAAACAAACAGGTAAACAATTTAATGCGGTAAAAAGCCAGCTAACGCGCGGTGATGTAGGAGAAATCATTGTAGCAACTGATGCTGGTCGCGAAGGTGAACTCGTAGCACGTTGGATTATTGATAAAGTAAAGATAAATAAGCCGATTAAACGTTTATGGATTTCTTCTGTAACTGATAAAGCCATTAAAGACGGGTTTGCTAACTTAAAACCAGGCAAGGCCTACGATAATTTGTATGCTTCCGCTGTTGCTCGTTCTGAAGCAGACTGGTATATCGGACTGAATGCTACTCGAGCTTTAACAACGCGTTTTAATGCACAGCTTAACTGTGGTCGTGTACAAACTCCAACAGTGGCAATTATTGCTGCGCGCGAAGATGAAATCAAACATTTTAAACCACAAACTTACTATGGTATTGAAGCACAGACTAACGATCATTTAAAACTGACATGGCAAGATGTAAAAGGTAATAGCCGTAGCTTTGATAAAGATAAAATTGACGCTATTGTTAAAAAGCTAGGAAGAAGCAATGCAACTGTTACTGACATTGAAAAAAAACCAAAGAAAACTTTTGCTCCAGGTTTATATGATTTAACAGAGTTGCAACGTGATGCGAATAAAATTTTCGGCTATTCTGCAAAAGAAACGCTGACTATTATGCAAAAATTATATGAGCAGCACAAAGTATTAACGTATCCACGCACAGACTCTCGCTATATTTCACAAGACATTGTTGCAACTATACCAGAACGTTTAAAAGCTTGTGGTATTGGCGAATATCGTTCACTTGCAAATAAGCTTTTAAATAAACCAATTAAAACGTCAAAGGCATTTGTCGATGATAGTAAAGTTTCTGATCACCATGCGATTATTCCGACAGAAGGCTATGTCAATTTCTCAGCATTCTCCGATAAGGAACGTAAAATTTACGACCTTGTTGTGAAAAGATTTTTAGCTGTTCTTTTCCCTGCTTTTGAATACGAGCAGCTTACATTACGTGCAAAAATCGCTGATGAAAGCTTTGTCGCACGCGGCAAAACAATTATGTCAGCTGGCTGGAAGGAAGTATATGAAAATCGCTTTGACGATGAGGATTCAACAGATGATTTGCAAGAACAAATCCTTCCACGCATTGACAAGGGTGACACACTTCAGATTAAACTGATTGCACAAACATCTGGCCAGACGAAGCCACCAGCCCGCTTTAACGAGGCAACGCTGTTATCTGCGATGGAAAATCCGACGAAATATATGGGAACGAACGATAAAAAATTAGCTGATACTTTAAAATCTACAGGCGGTTTAGGCACAGTAGCAACTCGCGCAGATATAATCGAAAAGCTCTTTAATTCATTTTTAATTGAAAAACGTGGTGCTAAAGATATTTACATCACTTCAAAAGGTAGACAACTGCTTGATTTAGTTCCCGAAGAGTTAAAATCCCCTACCCTTACAGCCGAATGGGAGCAAAAGCTAGAAGCAATTGCAAACGGAAAACTGAAAAAAGATGTATTTATTAGTGAAATGAAAAATTACACGAAGGAAATTGTTTCTGAAATTAAGGCAAGCGACAAAAAATATAAGCACGATAATATTTCTACTAAATCTTGCCCTGATTGTGGTAAACCGATGCTTGAAGTCAACGGCAAAAAAGGCAAAATGCTTGTTTGTCAGGACCGTGAATGTGGTCACCGTAAAAATGTAGCACGTGTGACAAACGCTCGCTGCCCTCAATGTAAGAAAAAACTTGAGCTTCGTGGTGAAGGCGATGGACAAATTTTTGTCTGTAAATGTGGTCATCGCGAAAAATTATCTGCATTTGAAGCGCGCCGTAAAAAAGAAGGCGGCGGTAAAGTAGATAAACGCTCAGTTCAAAAATATTTAAAGCAACAAAATAATGATGAACCAGTAAACAACGCATTGGCTGAAGCCTTAAAAGGATTAAAACTTGATTAAGAGTGCCAGTCACTCACACAATTCTGAATTCTCCCCAGCAAGATATTTTTAATAACTTAAGCCATAGCACCTTGCATAGCGAGGGGTGCGGCTTAAGTTTTTATCATTTCTAGTACAATATAAATTTGCTAGTAAAACTATTATCTAATACATTACCTCTGATACGTCTTTGCACTAGAATATTTACATAAAAGTACTTATAAACTGCATACTCTTATTCCCTTAACATATATTGAATTGTCATAATATTCACTAAATTATGAAGGAGGAGTAGAAAATGCAAGCTCAAGACTTTAGACCTCGAAATGTGATTATTATTACGATTATTGTTGTTTTATCACTAATAATTGGGCATTCGATTTATGTAAATTATATTGAGGTTTTTTAAATGCACATTCTGAGAAATCACATCACATAAAATATCTTAGTTGGTGGGATTATACCTAGATTGTTGCTATCACAGATGTAGTGCAGCTTATGGCAGAGTAAATATGTAAGAGGAATTATTACCATAAAGGCTATCTATATACTATTTAGAGTTAAAGAGTAAAAAGAAGAATCTGCTCAACGTCCCCTTGTACCATATGGGCGTAGAGTGGACTCTTTTTTCTATTGCTGGTTTACCTCATTGCTCCGCGGAATCACTAGCTCATTTCGCGGAATCAGCCCATCACTTCGCGGAATCAACCTATCGCTTCGCGGAATCAGCCCATCGCTTCGCGGAATCAGCCCATCGCTTCGCGGAATCAGCCCATCGCTCCGCGGAATCAACCCATCACTTCGCGGAATCAGCCCATCGCTTCGCGGAATCAGCCCATCGCTCCGCGGAATCAGCCCATCGCTCCGCGGAATTCTCTCCATAACTAACTTTTTAAGCACAAAAAAACGAGCGGTAAGCTCATTGCTTTACCGCTCGTTCTGTCGTTTATAAATATTGTTCACGCCATTGTAGCTGCTCTTTTTCTGTAAGCTGCTGTTCCAGCTTTTCATCCCATTGGTTTAGCAATGTATTCCATACTCGGACATATACAATATTTTGCTCCTTATTAAAAAGGACGAATTCTAAACAAGGGATATCATTAATCTGTTTCGCATCTGAAGTAACAATTGTTGCTACTATTTTTTGTGAGCTAGATTCTTCCTCTTCCTGTTGTAAAGCTGCTAGCATCATTTCCTCATTAAAATGTTCTTGCTGCTCAGCCTCCTTATCGACATAACGATATGGCTCAGGTAACTCATCAAATTCCTCTATTGCCTCTTCTCCTACAGGGAGAATGGCTTGGTGACATGGACTAAATAAGAGCGTTGCCGTTTCTACCTCTAGCTCTTCCTCGAAAATGCCATGCTCCAATTGTTGCTGCCCTTTAGAGGTTAATTTATAGAAGCCATCCGTTTGCTCTATAAGGCGGACGCGAGACATTAACGACACTAAATCCTCAATAAAAAGTGGGTCTACTAGTAACAGCTCACTTAATTCCTGCACATTTTTAAAATTTGCTTCCTGCATACTAATTAATAGCATTTTCATTAAGACATCCATCGTTGAGCGACGAATTGGCTCATATGACACTTCAATTGTGCGAACTGGAATACACCATTCAGTAGATTTCACTATTTTCACATGACGATTTTGTTGTAACTCTCGCATTAAACGCTGTTGTAATTTCAACACCCTACATCACCTGTCCTTCATGATTACGCAAGCCATTGTAGGATTTCACCGTCGTTAAAAGATTGCTGTACATGTCACGTGTATCTTGATGCTTAGCACGTTTTGCAAACATATCTGCACTGCCAACAAGCATTAACAATTCACACGCACGAGAAAGTGCAACATTTAACCTGCGATAATCTCTCGCAAAGCCAATGTCCCCTCCCTTTGGCGTATTACGTACCATACTAACTAATATGACATCCATCTCCATCCCCTGAAACTTATCGACTGTTCCCGTTCTAAACTGTAAATGGGGTAGCTGTAATTCCTGTTGAAGTAGACGATTAATTTTCTTCACTTGCTCGCCATAGAAGCTAATAACGCCTACACTTTTTTGTACGTCCTGTGGTATGCGCCCTGCATTTTTCGCCTCTAAAACAGCAGCATTTAAATCTGTTAAAATTCGGCGGATTGTTTGTAGCTCCCCTTCATTATAACGACTCGTGCCACCTTTAACTTGTTCCTCTAAAAATGGTTTTTCAGTTGGCATATCAATCCATAGTAAATGATCATCTCGATTGACAAATTTCCCTTGTAAGCCATGGTCACGCGCTAAATCAGAATCCGGTAAACCGCATTGCAGTCCATTCTCTTCCTTGGCGTAAAAAGGTGTAATACTGTGCATAATTTTTTCATGCATTCGGTATTGCAATGCAAGCATTTGCTTATGTGTTGGCGGTAAGTTATTAAATAACCGTTCGAATAACGATTCACGCAGCAAGCTTTTTAGCTCTTGTGCACCATCGAAGTTTGGATTTTCCTCTAACATGCCCTTTAATGTTTCCTCTAGCGTATCATCACCAAGAAGTGGTGGTAGCTGATGATGGTCACCAACTAAAATAACTTTTTTGCCCTTTAGCATTGGTAATAATAGCTCTGGAGGTGTCGCCTTGGATACTTCGTCGATTATGACAACATCAAAGGTCGGATAGTTTTCCATAAATTCCTTACTTGCCGAAGCAACGCATGTTGTTCCGATAACATTGGCATGACGCACATATAATTTACGAATTTCATCTAAATCATATTCTGTTGCGTTTTGTAACTTATCACGCCATTGCTCTTGTAATCTCTTACGTAAAGGTAGCTGTTGTTCTTTACGATGTAGCTCTTCTAAGCTTTCATTTGTCGTTTGAATAGTTTCTTTTACTTCCTCATATGTGCGCTCCGGCGTAGATTGTAGCAATGTTGTTAACGCAGTTAGTTGTTTTTCCTTTTTTAGTCCCTCAACATTTATAGCTTTAATCTTTTCTTCTAATTGCGCTAGCTGTTCCTCAACCTCATGTAAGCTAGCCTGTGCTGTTTGCTGAGCTGCTCTCTTTGGCACGAGTTGTGTGTTAGCTTGCTCAACGGCCTGAAGCTGTTGACGGGCTGTTTTTAAAGAGGATTGTGTTTCAGATACTAGCATTTTCAGCTGCTCCACTGATTCTTCTGGCATAGCATCAGCTTGGAATGTATCAGCGAGTTGCTGTAGACGCTCGGTATGTGTAATATATGGCTGTAATTGGCGTTGCAAGCTTTGTACATCGAAGCTTGTAATGGCACATTCTTGATGTATTAAACTACTAATATTTTTACGTAGTGACTCAAATTCACGATCTTTATGATCCTGTTGTTGTCGAAGCGCCATACCCTTTTGCCAAACAAAATCGCGTCGCATATAAAGCCCTAGTAAATAGCTCTCTAACTGTTCGATAGGTGGCGTTTGCCCTTCCTGAAACGACTCATTTAGCTGCGCAAAGACACCTGTTAAATTTTGTAATGAGAACGATTGAACCGGCTGCTGACGACTTTTAGCTAACGCTCGCTCTTTCTCCTCAGGCGATACCAATTCTTCAAGCTTTGCAATTGCTTTTTGTAATCGAGAGTTAATTGTTGCCCATGCTTCTAAATCTTTCGCATCCTCTAAATGCTCTAATCGTCCAATTTGTTGAGCTAATATGTGCGTAGGACGGATGTGATAATGCTCTAAAAAGCGTTGAATACGATCAAAGGACGTTAACGTACCAATATATTGTTGTCCTTCCTTCATTAAAAGCAATCGCTTATTTTCTTGTTCATATTTTAGTTGAATATCTTGAAACTGCGATGTCAGCTCCTGCTTTTCTACAAGTAATTCTTTATATTGAATAGCAGCTTGCCATTGTTCAATTTTATGGGTGCAATTTTGAATCGTTTGTTGTAACTGTTCAAGCGAATCATACTCAGATAAAATTTGTTCTTGCGATTGTATAGCGGACTCTAGTTGTGCTAGCTGTTTCTCAACATGCTCTTTTTGCTCTTCACTAGATTCTTTTTCTGCTCTTGCCGTTTTCAAATCTTTTTTTAGCGATTGAATCTCTTTTTGCAAAATAGGTTCGTCTATTGCCGCCTGCTCCTTAGCAGCTATTTCCTTACCTAGCTCCTCAAGCCATGTCTCAAGCTTTTGTCGCTCGTCCACTGCTTTTAAAATACTTGCCTTCAATTCCTGTTCACGCTCAGCAAAAGCGATAATTTCTTCTTCAACAGAAGCTAATGTTTGTTCGCGCCAATGTAGGGCAACATTTTCCTCAATGAATTTTTTCCCCTCTTCTTCAATACTTTCTGTTCGGCCATACCGTAAAATTCGAATTTCTTGATTGGAGAGAAGTCTTCCTAATGCATTATCAACAGCTAAATTTGACTGTGATGCCACGAGTGTTTTCAAGCCTGCCTTAACATTTTGCTGGCAAATTTCTGAAATAACGGTTGTTTTCCCAGTCCCCGGTGGCCCTTGAATCACATACAAATCTTCAACAGATAGGGCTCCGATTACAGCTTTACGTTGATATTCATTTAAATTATTATGAAACTCAATATCATCTCGTAGCTTTGCAGTGCGGACAGTTGGGCGTTTTTCAAATAATATCGTCTCTAGACTAGCATTAACTGCTTCGCCCTTTTCTAGCTTCGTAAAGCCATTGCGTAAGCGTCGAATTTGGCTTAGTGTTGCAAAATTGCTAAAGCTTGCTTGTTTTGAGCGCAAGTTTAACTGATCTTTACGAGCCTGATCCTGTGCAAAAGGCTTTAAATCAATTTCCACTGTTTGTTTGCCAGCATTCGATTTTAATACTTGTCCGATTTCGCCACGTACCCCTTGGACGCTAACACTTAAACCTTCGAGTTGCTTCCATTCCTTCGCTTTTACATAGGGACATACAAGTGTTAAACGTGAAAAATCTTCATTGAAGTAGCTTTGTTTAAATTCCGTATGAATATCATCAACTGTTGCATCCCGTTCTTGGATTTTTAAATAGCCTTCCCAACTTGCAATACGCTTTTTCACATATTCGGTGCGTTCTTCAGCAATCGGTAGCTCTCTTATTTTCGTATGAAGGTCAAGCGGGATACCTGCACCATTATTAGGCTTTGTTACAAATTGCAATGCAGCCGGTAAGCGACGATTCGTACTTATTGGACCTCGCATATGTACAAAACGAATATTTGTTGCTAATAACCCTTCCACTTTTAGTACACAATCCATAATTGCCGTTTTTCCGGCAAGTACACTATCTAACTTGTCATTGTGCTCTGCATTAAAATAAATCGATAAAAACGTTTCACCAATTGTTTTGGCTTTTCTTTTTTCAATATAGACGGTAATTGTTTTTTGTAACGCAAAAAAGGCATGCTCATTTGCTGAGCATTCCTCTACCGCCTCCTTCGCCTTATTCGTCAAAATTAAATTACAGCGTTGTTTCTCTAGTAAAGCGATGTTCTGCATGAGCTGCCCTCCCTTCCGAATTCACTAAAGTATTATTTTATCATATCGTAAAAGGAATCTTGCAAAGAAAAATCCCCTGCACAGTGATTTCCTTCCACTGTACAAGGGATCAATACTTATTGGAACCGACATTAGGACAAATCTTTAATGTTGGTCTATTGTTTCTTTCGGTAATGTTTTGCTCATTTCACAGTACTGAACGAAAACACGTGCCATTTCACGTAAACGATTATGAACATCCTCGTCTACAATTACATTATTTGCATCAAAATGAGATGTATGCGTGTATACATAGTTTGGTGTTACAAGTGCACGGAAGTAGTCTAAAATAGGCTTTAATTGGTTTTCAACTACTAAATGGTGCTGATATGTGCCACCATTCGCTACGATAGATACCGGCTTATAACGCATTGTTTTCGGATGTAAGAAATCAAAAGCATTTTTCAATACACCTGGAATTGAAGCTTGAAAAATTGGCGTTGCAATAATATACGCATCCGCTTCTTCAAATTTTTGAATCATTTTTTTCATATCGTCATTTAATGGTGAACCATCGACAATTTGATGCTTATATTCACTAAAATGCATAATTTCTAAGTCGAAACTAGCATCAAAATCTTTAATATAACGCTCTACTTGCTCTAAAATAGCACCAGTTTTACGCCCAAACATTGTGCCATCAACGAGTAAAATTTTCATATTCATTTTGCCTCCACATTCATCTTCTACAATAATATTGTAACAAATGAATAGTGGCTCGGGAAGAATTGTAGTAGTCAAAACAATAAATTCAGCCTTTAGACGGAATGCTAAATTTAATGGAAGAACGTCTATTTTTCATTGTGCCGATTAAATGTCACCTCTTTGTCTACTACCGTTTCTTCCACTTTAAATTTATCTCGATTAATAATGACTTCTCGATTTACCTTATGCTCTGCATCTGACACATCTGAGCCTTTAAGCTTTTGCCAATTAAATAACTCTTCACGCGTAAATTCATCTTGTGCCACATTAGGAAAATCCATTTTCGCTAAGTCCTGTGATGGATAAATTGTCACCGGCTGTTTCTTTCCATGTAACCCAATAACGATCATTGCTTTTGCAACTTGCGAGGACTCAATAGAGCGCAAACGCTTTAATGGTCCTATTAATAAAGGTTTAGCAAGTTTTAATAGCTTTTCTCCTGCCTTTTCGCCAAAACGAAATTCATCGCGCTGTCCCACTAAAAGAGAGGGACGAATAATTGATAGACGCTGTAAGCCCAGCTCTATTAATGCATGCTCAAGCTTCCCTTTCACACGATTATAGTAAAATCGAGATTGCTCATTGGCACCCATAGCTGTTATGACAAGCATATGCGGTATCCCTTGCTTTTTCGCCAATGAGGCAATGGCTAGTGGATATTCAAAATCAACTTTTTCAAACGCCTCACGTGAGCCCGCCTTTTTTATCGTTGTACCTAAACAACAAAATAACTCATGAGCAAACTCAATATCTTTTTCTTCTAATGTATCGAAGTTTCGAATTTTCACCTCTAACTTAGGGTGCTTATATTGTAGCTCTCGTCGTGCTATAACGATTACGGAAACATATTCATCGTTTTCACATAACTGTTCTATTAGTGAGCTACCTGTTAATCCAGTTGCTCCTACAACAATTGCCGAACGCATGCCCAATTTTATTCTCCCCCTTCGAGAAATTCTTATATTTGCTCCAAAAAGACGATTCCTATGTATGTATCATCAATAATAAGAACTAGCTTTATTTTGCATGTCCTCTCTACTATTCATCGGTATAGCAAACTCAATTTTTAAAGTTTCATCTCATACATTATTTATCTAATGTTAATTTTTACACATACTTGCCCAATTTTCACCATAATTTAAATAGACAGATGAAAGGATGGGATACATTTGCAAAACGAAACACAAACAATTAAACCGAAAAAATCGATTGTTTTCATAATTGAAAGCTGTATTGATAAAGGGCTGTATCCTTTTGAACGGGTTGCAACATTAGCTAAGTTGCTTGGACAAGAGGAAGTTTTCATATTCGTCAAGACCCCTTCAAATGATGGAATTCAAATTTTAATGAATGACAATCTTCCACCAATACTATTCGATCATTTCGACGAATTACCTAAGCAAATAAAAGCTATACAACCTGATTTAATTGTTAGGGACGGTCGTAACTCAGAAAGCTGGCAAGTGGAAAATTTACGACCATTTTGTAAAACGATTATTCATTTTGATGATTTTGGTGAAGGTGGCCAAGCCTGTGACTGTGTCTTACTAGCACTCTATCAAGAAGTTAAAGATTATATGCCTTCCCATTATATTGGTGGCAGTTTCGTTTTTGCATTACCCGAAGCTTATCAGCATTCAGAACAATTACCTGATCTTAAAACACCAGAAAACCCTCCTCACATTGTTGTTGCTTTTGAGGATGGGGACGAGCATAACTTAACATATCGTACTCTTCGACACCTAACCCAGCTACAAATCCCACTACAAATTACAGTAATGATAGATGAAAGCTATCGACATGCGACTGATGACTTGCAAATGATGGTTTTAAGTCGTCGTAATACTGCCATTTTGCGCGATAAAGACGCACTCCTAAAATTATTACCCAAAGCTGATGTCATTATTTGTAATGCTAACTATACGCCATATAAGGTTGCTTCCTATGGTGTGCCATGTATTACGCTCGCACAGACAGAAAATGAACTATTACACGCCTTCCCTCGTGAGCATAATGGCTTTATACATCTCGGCCTCGGGCGTAAGATGAAACAATCACAAATACAAAATGCCGTTATGGAGTTTTTATTACATGAGGCTCGCAGTGAACGTGCTGTGAAAAAACAGCGCCAGCTTAATCTCGTTAGCAATAACAAAACGCTGGAATCTTTATTACTTGATTTCGCTTATGATCGACATAATATCGCTTCTACTTAGTGATTCTTTTAAGGTGGATATGATACAATATATTAGAATTTTTCACTTTCGTTATTCCCCTGCTTCTAGTTGAATGTATCCAATACAAAGTAGGCTAGAATATTTGAGGAATCTCAACGCATCAGTACCCGATTAATTTTAACAATTGAGCGGTGGGGGATGACAAAACCTCCATCGCTTTTACACGCTTTCGTAATAAAAAATAAACTACTAAAGGAGCAAAGTATCATGCCATCAAAAAGCGATATTGAATATCAAATCAAAGAATTAAAAATGGATTATATGAATTTACAAGGTGACATCGAAAAACTTGAATCTACAGGCCATAACGACCAAGTCGCAAAAGCTGAGCAGCGCCTTGCTAACATGGAAGCAAAGCTAGCAGAATTAAATAAACAACTAGCAGAGCTATAATGGATTTGCATCGTGCCAACTGTTATGTTGTAGCAGTAGCATTGTGATTAATCTATTTACACAAGACCTAATCGAATTATTTTGGAGGAGCAACATATATGGCAATATTAACAGTTGAAAATTTAGGTCATTCTTTCGGTGACCGTACACTTTTTAAAGATGTTTCTTTCCGTTTAGTAGAAGGCGATCATATTGGCCTTGTCGGCGCAAACGGTGTTGGTAAATCTACTCTTATGGGCATTATTACAGGACAAACAATTCACGATGAGGGAAAAGTTGAATGGCTACCTGGAACACATTACGGCTATTTAGACCAGCATACTGCGCTTACAGCTGGACGTACTATGCGCGATGCATTACGTGATGCCTTCCTCCCACTATATAAAAAAGAAGAAGAGCTAAACGAAATTACAGGTAAAATGGCTGAAGCAACACCTGAGGAATTAGAAGTTTTACTAGAACAAATGGCAGAGGTTCAGGATGCTCTTGATGCTGGAGATTTCTACACTCTCGATATGAAAATTGAGGAGGTTGCACGAGGTCTAGGTTTAGATGCTATTGGACTTGAACGCGATGTAGCTGCCCTTTCTGGTGGTCAACGTACGAAAGTTTTACTGGCAAAGCTATTATTAGAGAAACCAAAAGTATTATTACTCGATGAGCCAACGAACTATCTCGATGAGGAGCATATTACATGGTTGAAAAACTATTTAAAAAATTATCCACATGCATTCTTATTAATTTCCCACGATACGGAATTTATGAATGAGACAGTAGATGTTATTTTCCAATTGGAGTTTTCAAAGCTAACTCGCTATACAGCTACGTACGAAAAGTTTTTAGAGCTTGCTGAAATCAATAAACGTCAACATATTGATGCTTATGAAAAGCAACAAGAGTTCATAAAAAAACAAGAAGATTTTATAGCGAAAAATAAAGCGCGTTACTCTACAACTGGTCGTGCAAAGTCTCGCGCGAAGCAACTTGATCGTTTAGAACGTATCGACCGTCCTGAAACAGCGGTGAAACCTGAATTTGGTTTTAAAGAAGCACGTACACCAAGCCGTTACGTTGTGGAAGCAGAGAATTTAGTCATCGGTTACGATAAAGACAAACCACTACTACCACCTCTTTCATTTATGATTGAGCGCGGTGAAAAAATTGCCTTAGTCGGCATGAATGGTGTTGGTAAATCTACTTTACTAAAAACGATGCTTGGTAAAATTAATCCGCTAGGTGGTACGGTAATTCGTGGTGATTATTTATCTCCTTCTTATTTCGAACAAGAAGTAAAGGCAGATAAAATTACGCCAATTGATGATGTGTGGAATGCATTCCCTTCTATGGAGCAAGCACAAGTACGCGCTGCATTAGCACGTGCCGGTCTAAAAACAGACCATATTACTCGCCCACTTAATTCTTTATCTGGTGGTGAGCAGGCTAAAGTTCGATTATGTAAGCTAATGATGGAAGAAGCAAACTGGTTACTGTTTGACGAACCGACAAACCACTTAGATGTCGATGCAAAAGAAGAATTAAAGCGTGCTATGAAAGAATTTAAAGGCACAATTGTTCTCGTTAGCCATGAACCTGATTTCTATGAAGGCTTAGTAACAAAAGTATGGAATGTACAAGACTGGTTCACTTCTGGTCAACAAAGCTAAATACTAATACTGTGTCATTCTAAAGAGTAAAAATCCACTTCGCTTTCCGCGGGCACAAGGTAAGCCGCAACCGTCGCTGTTGCGTCTTACTTTTTGTGCTGTTCCCGCAGGATGCTTGGTGGATTTTTTCTTAGGAAAATATCCCCTTCTGACAGTGCAGTATGCGACAACTTTTGAACTTGCTCTTAAGTGGTCACTCTTTTGCAAAGCATCGCACCTTCTATATTGTAAAGGCATTGCCATGAAAATTCACAATTGTTTGAGTGACTGGCACTTATTCAAACGCTAGTCTTTCATTCACCGCCACTCACTTAAACTTACTTCTATCGTTTCAAAATTCCATATTTTTAAAATCTTCTAAACTTACATCATTGTAAGCTTATTTAATGAAACTTTTCGCACTTCCAAGCGTATATTTAGTATAGATTAAAAATATTATGTTCTCTTAAAAGTTTTTTAATTAACTATTGATTTATATATAGCTTACTAGTAAGATATATGTATAACCTATTTAACTTACTAATAAGCTATTCATAAAATATAATCCAACAAAGAAAGCGGGGAATGAAGAATGACAGTTACTATCTACTCACAAGCGAGCTGTTCTTCATCCAGAAAAGCACTAAAATGGTTAAAAGATCACAACATCGAATATAAAGAGAAACGCATTACGTCACATCCTCTTACACTTGCAGAATTTAAAGAAATTTTAAGCATGACAGAAGATGGTACAGATGAAATTATTGCAACAAACTCAAATGACTTTAAAAATTTAAATATTGATATTGATCAGCTTTCGATTCAAGAGCTGTACGCAATTATTCAAGCGCATCCAAGAATGTTACGTAGTCCTATCCTTATAGATGAAAAACGTATCCAAGTTGGGTACAATGAGATGGACATTCGTCGTTTTATTCCACGTAAAGTACGTGCTTACGAATTAAATGCGATGACAAGATTGGCACAAGAAAGTTAAAACAGTTTTGGAGATGACCTTATATGGATCAAGAAAAACAACAAGCCATTACCTCATTGTTTGAAGTTGTCTTTTCTATCGAGCGTAAATGGGCAAACGAGTGGAATAATCATAATGCACTCGGCTTTTCAAAATCCCATATTTTAATTTTAGACTACTTATCGCAGGAGGGACCAAAGCGCCCTTCTGCAATAGCAGAACGCTTAAAGGTAACAACTGGTGGTGTCACGGTATTAACGACCAAACTGATTAATGCTGGCTTTATTGAAAAAACGCAGCATGCTACTGATCGTAGAGCCTCACAATTAGTTATTACTACCGAGGGTGAAGAAATACTTGAAGAGTCCCGTCAACAAGTTAGTGAAATTATTAATAATATGTTTGGTATGCTCTCAGCAGAAGAGGTGCAAACATTGCGTGATATTTTCGCCAAATGCTTACTATCTGTTGATACCAATCGGCAAGATTAAATTTTCATCTTTGTGTGGAAACACGAAAAAGGATGCATCGCAAATTTTTGTTTGCAGTGCATCCTTTTTTGGATTGGCCGAACGAATACTTCCGTCTAAGTAGTTATGATTGTGCGACCAATATTATTATTACGCTGGCAGCACAGCCTCGACGATTGACACATCGGCCATTAGCATTTCTTTTAACCGCGCTTTTGCACGGAATAAACGAGATTTCACCGTACCAATTGATACTTTCATAATTGTAGAAATTTCAGCAAGTGAATATTGGTCTATGTAGAAATACCATAATGTTTTACGATAGATTGTATCTAATTGACCCATTTTGTCCTGAACTAGCTTCGTCACAATCTCTTTTTCAATTTTTTCTTCTGTAGAAATGTCATTATTGGGAACCAAATCTAAAATCGGTACGTCTAATGTTTCAGGTTGGTTCATCATATACTTACTGCGTCGTACTTTTTTTCGATAGCGATCTCTAAATGTATTCATTGTAATTGTTGTTAGCCAAGCTTTAATATGTTCAACTTCGGCAACGCTATCTTCATAGCGCACGACTTTTACCCATACTTCTTGCATTAAATCTTCTGCTTCTACATTATTGCGAGTAAGTTTCAAACATAAATGGTATATATAACGGTTATATTCCTCATATACGCCTTCTAATTTTTCATTCATTGTGTATTCCTCCGCTTCTTGTTCTTGCTTCTATACACATTCTCGCAAAATAATGTATTACACTCTATCGTATTGGCTTTCAATTTCATTACAATCGTGTAAGCTTAAATGCTTTCACTTGTAATATTCGTAAAAATTGTTTTACTACTATATCACTTTCCCAACAAAAGACCACTTCAAAACAATACTCCCCTATTTTCATTACTATATTTTCAATAATATTTATTATCAGAAAATTTAGCGGGCATTAATTGATATGAAAAACAAAAAATGCACTCCTAGCAGAAGCGCATTTTTGTTAACTTAACAGCCCTAAACGAAAAGATGAGGCTACGACCTGTGTTCGATTTTTTGCTTTGAGCTTTGTCATTAAACTACTTACATAATCCCTGACCGTATGCTCGCTTAAAAATAATAAACTGGCAATTTTTTTATTGTCATATCCTTCAGCAAGCAAGCCGAGTATCATCGACTCCCTTTCCGTTAAATGAAGTTCTGTATTTTTCTCTACCTTCTCACTCTTACGTGATAAAAATAAGCCTAAACGCTTTCCTACTTCCTCAAGGAGAGTTAATTCTCCCTTTGTACAATCAAATTCCTCGCCAAGCTGATCAAATGTTAGCCAGCCGAATAACTGATCCCCTCCAATAATAGGAATAAAAATAATAGAGGATAAACCAAATAATTGGATATGCTCCTCCTTCACGTAATTTTTTGGGCTTTTTAAATAAATTGGTTTTCTTGAACTAAGTATAGTGTTTTCTCCAGTTAGCTCCCCTTTCATACTTTGCACCTTAGGAAGCTCTGCTCCAATAACACCGTAAAATTGATTGGACCATGGGACATATGCGTAAAATACACATCTTTTATAGCTAAAATATTCTTCACATTTTTTTAAAATATAGGCTAAATCCTGATAGCCTGATGAACTGATCAGCAATTTATCGAGCTTATCTAATAACTGTAAATGTCTTAATCCCTCATTTTCAATTGGCATGTTACTACTTTTGCCTTCTCCCTCACAGTCATAGTAAAGCTGTACCAGAGACATAAATAATGATAATACATACATTAAGACAGCATTCGTTCGACTACTCTTTTGTTGAATCATAAACGTAATTAATGACTTTTCAAATATTAATTGAAATAAATTAAAGCTCTTTCTATCAATAATGGATAATTGTGATTGTAGCCATGTATTAAAAAAATACTTATCATCACCATTTAATTCATCAATGTTTGTATATGTCAGTAAACGTAAAAATGAATCCAATAGCAGCGCGACTCTATTTCGTTCTGTTTCGCCTATAGCAGGTTCTAGATTGAGGTAAATATTCATATTCTCTTTAATTTGTTTATGATGAACTTTAATAAATAACACAAACTCTTGAAGTGTTACTTCTTCAATTGGCTGAAATGGATGCGTCATAGGAAATTCTTCTCCTTCACACTAAAATACCCCTATAAATGGAGGATATTCACTCACTATATTATACAGCATCTTATAGGATAGTATTTCAAATTGACAATAGTAAAATAAAGGTATCGCTAAACAATGCGAATACTTTTGGATCCTAAGGTAATTATATAACCAGAAATAGTGAAAGGGGCATGCATGAAATGAGACTTGAAAATGCAGTAGCCATTATTACAGGTGGAGGTACAGGAATCGGGAAAGAAACTGCACTATTATTTGCCAAAGAAGGGGCAAAAATAGTTATTACAGATATAAACGAACAATCTGGTAACGACACAGTACGTGATATTGAAGCTATTGGCGGTGAAGCATTATTTGTACGCCATGATGTTAGCAATGAAGAAGACTGGAAAAAGGTCGCAGATGAAACGATCAAAACATTTAACAAAGTGGATATTCTTTTCAATAATGCAGGTATCTATATCATTAAACCACTTGCAGAAATCGAACTATCTGATTGGAATCGCTTAATGTCCATCAATGTGACAGGTGTCTTCCTAGGCATGAAACATATTATGCCACTTATGGCTAAACAACATAAGGGCTCTGTTATTAATGCTTCTTCTATTGCTGGCTTAACAGGCGCTGCTGGGCACGTATTATACGGAGCTAGTAAAGGAGCTGTTCGCATTATGACAAAAGATGCGGCAATGGAATATGCACCATATGGAGTACGCGTAAACTCTATCCATCCAGGCTACATTGACACAGGAATGGCAGACTATGCGTCCGCAACTACTGGAAGCTCTAAAGCTGAATTAGGAAAAAGCATTTTCCCATTAGGACGTTTAGGCTCTGTTAAAGAAGTAGCACAAACAGTATTATTTTTAGCTTCTGATGAGTCTTCCTTCTCAACAGGTGCAGAATTTGTCATCGATGGCGGAGCAACAGCAAAATAAAAATAAAGGTGGTCATTTATATGAAACTACAAGATAAAGTAGCAATCGTAACAGGCGGTGCTAGCGGTATCGGTGAAGCAACTGTTCGTCTTTTTGCACAAGAGGGTGCAAAAGTAGTCATCGCTGATTTCTCTGAGCGTGGACAAAGCATCTCAGATGAATTAAATAATAGTGGTTTTGATACACTCTTCGTGAAAACAGATGTAACTATCGAAGATGACATTAAAAACATGATTAATGAAACTGTGAATAAATACGGTAAACTTGATGTTATGTATGCTAATGCAGGCGTAGCTGACGATGCACCAGCACATGAGTTATCTTTCGAAAAATGGAAAAAAACAATTGATATTAATTTATCAGGTGTATTTCTTTCTGATAAATATGCGATTGAACAGTTCCTTGCTCAAGGTACAGGTGGCGTTATTGTTAACGCTGGTTCCATTCATAGTTTTGTTGCCTTACCGAATCCAACAGCCTACTCATCTGCAAAAGGTGGCGTAAAATTATTAACACAAAACCTATGTACTGCTTATGCTAAACAAGGTATTCGCGTAAATGCGGTATGTCCAGGCTACATCGACACACCTCTATTGGCAGAAGTAGACGCTAAAAATAAAGAATACCTAGCATCCCTTCATCCACAAGGTCGTCTTGGTAAACCAGAAGAAATCGCGAAAGCCGTTCTATTCTTAGCAAGTGATGACGCAAGCTTTGTTAACGGCACAACACTTCTTGTTGATGGCGGTTATACTGCTCATTAATTATGATAAAAAGATCTGTTTTCGAGAAAACACCGAATTCAGATCTTTTTTTATAGAAATGATGGACTTATGTGAAAGTTATCGACCAGAGAGGTTAGGCAATACTCAAAAGAAGACTATGGAAATTTAGGGTCACAATCTTCAGCAAAGGCTAGTGAAGCAAAGCATTAATAAAAACTGTAGAAACCTTTGCAATAACAGGATTCCCCAACCACATTATGCTATACTATTTCTATTATCGAAATATTGAAAGAGGGATGCTAATATGACGCAATTAGAGACATTAAATGCTTACTTTACAGAACATCGCGAGGCACACTTAAACGAGCTAAATGAATTTTTACGTATTCCAAGTATTAGTTCGTTATCAGAACATAAGGAAGATATTCAACACGCTGCTGAGTGGCTAGCCGATGCCTTCAAGAAACTAAACTTGGATAACATCTCTATTACGCAAACTGCTGGTCACCCTGTTGTTTATGCTGACTGGTTACATGCCGAAGGTAAACCGACGATTTTGTTTTACGGTCACTACGATGTACAGCCTGTTGATCCATTACATTTATGGGAAAGCGAGCCGTTCAATCCTACAATTCGTGATAACAAATTATTTGCACGCGGCGCAAGTGATGATAAAGGCCAAGTGTTTATGCACTTAAAAATGATTGAAGCGCTATTTGCTACAACGGGTACTTTACCAGTGAACGTAAAATTCATCTATGAAGGTGAAGAAGAAATCGGAAGTCCACACCTTCCTGCTTACGTCGAAGAGCATAAAGAAAAATTAGCTGCAGATTTAATTTTGATTTCAGATACAGGTCTTTATGGTCCTGGTAAACCTGCAGTATGCTATGGCTTACGCGGTCTTACAGGCGTACAAATTGATGTTCGTGGAGCAAAAGGGGATTTACATTCTGGCCTTTACGGTGGAGGCGTGCAAAATGCTATCCATGCATTAGCTGAAATGTTAGCTTCCTTCCGCGATGAACACGGCACAATTCAAGTAGAAGGTTTCTACGACAAAGTATTACCATTAACAGAAGAAGAACGTGAAGCTTACCGTGCGCTAGGTTTTGACGAAGACTCTGTAAAAGAGGAAGTTGGCGTATCAGAATTATTTGGTGAAGCTGGCTATTCTTATTTAGAACGCACTTGGGCTCGTCCAACACTAGAAGTAAATGGAGTGTTCGGTGGCTTCTCTGGCGAAGGCATTAAAACTGTACTTCCCGCCGAAGCTGGTGCAAAAATTACATGCCGATTAGTACCAAATCAAGATCCAGAAGAGATCGTTGCATTATTAAAAGCACATATTGAAAAACATAAGCCTGTTGGCGTAGACGTAACCATTTCAGAATTCGATAAAGGACGTCCATTCTTAACACCATTTGATCACCCATTTATTCAAGCGGCTGGTCGTTCGTATGAAAAAGTTTATAATGTCCCAACTGCTTACACACGTGGTGGTGGTTCGATTCCAATCGTGGCTGCATTTGATGAAATTTTAGATTTACCAGTAGTTCTAATGGGCTTCGGTTTATCGAGCGAAAACTTCCATGCGCCGAACGAACACTTCCATTTAGAGAACTTCGATAAAGGCTTACGTGTTTTAGGCGACTATTTATATGAGGTTGCAGCGTTACAAAAATAATAAATCACAAGGCTATTACAAAAGAGAAAAAGTGTTAGATTGAATGCAATCAATCTAACACTTTTTTAGTGCAACCGTTGTTGTTCGCTACGGCGGACGCTTTCCGCGGGCACACCGTAAGCCACAACCAACTAGTGTCCTCCTCTAAATTATCAGTCGATTTAAAGTGTCAGGCACTCAAACAATTACAACCACTTTCGTTTTTCTCAGGGTTACTCACAATGCATTTTGATTTAATAAAAAACCCCTTCGCCATTTGGCAAGAGGCTTTTTCAATCGTCTATTCACCGAAATTTGTTACAAATTCTGCTGATTTTTTTCGTTCTTTCCCTTTTGGAACTTCATCAAAATATCCGACTTGTAGCATTGCAATTACACGTTCACCCGGCTTCACTTTCAATGCCTCACGGAATTTCGGATTGTCTAAGAAGCCTGGTGTTTTCCAGCAAGTGCCGATGCCTTTCTCCCAAGCTAAGAGCTGGATATTTTGAATAAAAATACTCGCTGCTGCATAATCTTCTAAACGCTCTTTTTGACGTGCATCCTCTGGCACAATGACAAAAGCAAAGCCACCTGGTAGTGTAAATTTCGTCGTTTGTTTGGCTAAATCTTCACTAGAAAGATCTTGCCATTTTGGGATAGCTATATCACGTAATAGATGTTGAACTGCAACTAATTCATTATCACAAGCTATAACTAAACGCCAAGGCTCACGGTTACCATGGTTAGGTGCCCATATCGCATCATCAATAATGCTCAATAATTCTTCACGATTTACCGGCTTCCCATTAAATTTTTTTATAGAACGGCGATTTATAATTGCTTCTCTTACTGATAATAATTGTTCACTCATTTTCTATTATCTCCTTCTATTTATATTAGAATATTGATTATTCGTCATTAGTTCTATCTCCAACATTATCACAAAATGATGAGCTTTAAAACCGCCAACTCTCTAAGCAAAACTATCATCTATATGGTAGAAGTAATAGGTCATATTAGGGGTATACGCCGTAGAATCCTGATAAAAATATGGCCTGTTAATACTATCGGAAGTATGTGCATTCACATAAGGAATTCCATTTTGGATACTCGTGACAATAACAGAATGATCGATTCTGCCGTCTCCTTGAAAATCGTAAAATATGATGTCCCCAAGCTCTAACTCCTCTGCAGATTGCACACGTGTAGCCTTCAAACCAGTTTTCGAGCCCTCTAAATACCATCTAAGAGAATGTGAGACAGACCAGCTAAAACTCCAGTTGCCTTGCTGAATCCACCAACCCCTTTCTCTATTTGGCGCCCCTCTCATCGGAGCCCCTCCAGCAAGTAAGCATTGCGAAATATAATTCGTACAATCGACATCAAAGTTTGGAAATGCTGGATTGCGTCTATTCCACCATAAATTCGCATATTGAACAGCTGCCTGTCTGTTATACATTTTGACCACGCTTCCCCTCCTTATGACCATCATATGACTACATCATTCGTTCTATTAATTAGGTCCTTCATCGTATTATTGTTGAAAACGGTTATATCAGGCGCTATCTTTTCCAATTTCAAGATAGTTTTTGCTACAATAAGATTAAACAAATTGGCATTTTTTTATTTTACGAACAGAAGGGATGTTGAATGTGAAGCAGCATGCTGAGAAAGAAATCTTACAGCCTACTCTTTTATGCGATAAAAAAGGTAATTTAAATCCAGCTGCTATTGGATTTGCACGAAAACCTCTCATAAATAGCAATTTAAGTGGTCATATCATGCGTAAAAAGAAATGGAATTATTGGTGTGTCTATGGTGATGAGATTTTATTCTCCGCAACTATTAGTCATCTCGATTACGCTGCGGTCTGCTTCGTGTATTTCCTTGAATATGAAACTCAGCGATATTTTGAAAAAACAATAACAGTTCCACTTGGTGGCAAGCTTAAAATGCCGACACACGTGCTTGAATCCGTATCTTTCAGTAATAGTGAAATGTCGATTGATATGACCTATATTCAAAACGAAACACATTTATCCGTTTCAATCCCTACATTTGATGGCGATGCCCTAAGTGCGAATTTAATTATTCAGCATCCACCTGCAGACGAATCGTTGAATGTAGTCATTCCATGGAATCGTAGAACTTTCCAATTTACAGGGAAGCATCATATACTCCCTACGTCAGGAGATGTGACTATCGGTAATCGTCACTTTACATTTACTCCCGAGGAAAGTTTTGCAGTACTTGATTACGGACGAGGTGTTTGGCCTCGAGAAGCCACTTGGAATTGGGGAATGGCGTCTCAGCGAGTTCGTGGCAGACGAATTGGACTTAACTTAGGTGGTAAATGGACTGATGGTACTGGAATGACTGAAAATGCGGTTTTTGTTGATGGGAAAATGACAAAAATACATGAGGACTTACTATTCGATTATGATCGTGAGGACTATATGCAACGCTGGAAAGTGAAGACGAAATTCACAAATCAAGTTTCTCTAACGTTCTCCCCATTTTTTGAGCGTGTTGCCGCAACAAATGTAAAACTCGTCAAATCGGAAGTTCACCAGATGTTTGGCTATTATGACGGTACTGTTCTATTAGACAATGGTGAGACACTTGTTATTAAGCAAATGCTTGGTTGTATCGAGGAACATCAAGCAAAATGGTAGGTGCCTAAAACTTATTAAGTTCATATGTGCTGCAAAAAAATTCGCTCCCTTTTCAAAAAGTATCGCGAATTTTTTTGCTTAGTAGCCTCTTTACTTTACTAATCCGACTAGTATTGCTTCTGGGTCATCTGTAAAAATAGCTTGTATACCAAGCTGTTGCAATTGTTTTGCATACTCTAGATCATTAACTGTGTAAACACGTATTGTTGCCCCTTGTTCAAGTGCTACACCTATTGATCTCCTAAATGCTGTTGGTAAACTAACATGAATAGCATCTGCAGGGATTTTTTCTGTATATGTTGTAAAATCAACTAAAATTTCAGCAAATAAAGCAGCTGTTTCAATGTATGGCGCCATCTGAGATACAGTTTGAAGCGATTCATGATTAAAGGAAGAAATAATTACTCGCTCAGTTATTTGGTGCTTCGCTATTTCCTTTAACACAAGCGCCTCAATTCCCTCATACGAAAAGATATCAGTTTTTAGCTCGATATTGATACGGTGATGTGTAGCAACGAAAAGCTCTAATACTTCACCTAGTGTTGGAATACTCTCGCCTTTAAATTCTTCTGCAAACCACGAACCAAAATCATATGAACGAAGCTGCTGTAGCGTTAAGTCTTTCACATAGCCTGAACCGTTTGATGTACGGTCAATCATTTCATCATGGATGACTACTACCTCCCCGTCCGCAGTAACATGAACGTCCAACTCAATGCCCGCAATTGGTAGCTTGGAAGCCGCATAAAAAGCAGCCTTTGTATTTTCAGGATAGTGTGCAGATACACCTCTATGTGCAAATAGATCCAAATGCAAAACCTCCTTCTAATCTTTACTTAATAGTATAACAATAAGTGAATGATGACATTTACACTTGATAGGTAAAATTTTGTATAGTAGTATGAGAATCTACTTGAATTTGTAAGTACTTAGGAGGTGCTAAAAATGACTGTAAAACACCCGGATTTTCAGGCTGAGCTGGAGAGGCTAGCATACACCCAAAATTATATGCAACAAATCTTAAATGAATCACAGCGTGATTTGCAATCTGCGCAAGAAAATATTCGAAAGTCCATGGCAGATCTTGATTATTTAGATTCTAGTTTAAGTTATTTGAATATTTTAACAAACGCCCGCTTCTTTGAAATGGCTCGAAATCAAAAGGAAGGTTTAGAAGCCGTACAAAAAAAGCCATATTTTGCTCGAATTCATTTTCAAAAGACTGGTGATCCTGAGGAATTTTTGTATATCGGAAAAACCTCCTTGTTTCACCGCGATACACATGAACCGATTATTGTAGACTGGCGTTCACCTGTGGCAAATGTCTATTATGATGGGCGTCTTGGAGATATGGAATATGATGTACGTGGAGAAATTCATAAAGGACATTTGTTTGCCAAACGACAATATAAAATCGAAGATGGAGAATTACTCGATATTCGAGATATTGACTTAACGACAAATGATGAATTACTCCAAGAGGCATTAGCAGGAAAAGCAGATGTACGCTTAACAGAAATCGTCTCTACCATTCAGAAAGAACAAAATGATATTATCCGCGCGCATCTTCGTCAGCCAATTATCGTTCAAGGTGCCGCTGGTAGTGGAAAAACAACAATTGCTTTACACCGCATCTCGTACTTCTTATATACGATGGGCGAACATTTTAATCCTGAGCAGCTCATGATTTTAGCACCAAATAAACTATTTATCGATTATATCGGAGATGTCCTACCAGAGCTTGGTGTTGATAAAATATGCCAAACAACGTTTTCAGATTATGTCCTTGCCGCAACTAAACTAAAACTAAAGCTACGCAATCCTAACGAACAGCTGGAATCATTAATAATAGGTGGCGCTGATCAGCCTACTGCGTGGATTTCTGAAGTTAAGGGTTCCCTCTATTATCGCGATATGATAGAACGCTATTTGCAAAAAATCGAACTGCAAATCGCTGAACAATTCGAAGATGTATTTATTGAAAAATATCGTATTATGCGTGCCTCACATTTAAAAAAGTTGTTTTTATATGAATTTTCTTACATGCCAATTGAAAAGCGGCTCGCGCATATTAAAAAGGTGCTAGCCAGTCATGTTCGGCAAAAGAAACAAGCTGTCTTAAATATGTTACATGCAAAGTACGATGAAGCACTTGGCAAGGCACTTAATGGTATTCGTGATGCAGAGAAGCGTAAACACATTGTCACTAAATTTATAGATGAACGTGATGAACGTATGCCAGCAATTGAAAAAGAAGCAAAATCAACTGTATCTGTCTATATGCGCCGCTTTGCAAAATATAATGTAAAAACGCTCTATCGTACACTTTTAACAAATACCGAGCTATTAGCAGAAGTCGCACCAGAATGGCATTATTTAGAGCAACAGCAGTTTTTACAAGCACATGCTAAAGAGCAATGGATGCTAGAAGATTTAGCTGCTCTCTATTATTTACAGGCACGACTAAAAGGTATTGCAGATGAGTGGAAAATGCGCGTTGTCTTTATCGATGAAGTACAGGACTACAGTCTATTTCAGCTAGCCGCTCTAAAAGCAGGGCTAGAAACCGATATGTTTACAATGGTAGGTGATTTAGCACAAGGAATTCATAGCTACCGTTCATTAACAGCCTGGGAGCCTGTGCAAAATTTATTCCCTCGTGCCAGCTTCAGAACACTTCAAAAAAGTTACCGTACAACCATTGAAATTATGGAGGTTGCTAACCAAATTTTAATGCAAATGGATGAGCAGCTACCATTAGTTGAACCGGTAGTCCGTCACGGGGATGCGCCAACTTTTATACAGGCAGCTTCCTTTAATACGCAACAAATTAAAGAAGTTTTTGATCGCATTAGGGCAAACCAGCATCAGTCGATTGCTTTAATTTGTAAAACGACGGCTGAGGCCAAATCAATGCAACAGGCTTTGACAAATGACGCTATCCCTTGTCAACTTCTCACTGAGGATGATTCTATTAATCAGCAAGTATTACTTGTAGTACCAAGCCATTTAGCAAAAGGACTGGAATTTGATGCTGTCATTGTTGCTGCCTTTGATACTCCTTTCTTTGATACTAAAATTGATAGAAAGCTACTTTATGTTGCACTAACTCGTGCAATGCATGAGCTTTATTTAATCGGTCCATCAAAAAAAACATTTTTATTAGATAATTAAAAATCCGCATTTCATATTTCTAAAAGCTAAAAAAATAGCACAGTAGGATATAGCTCCCTAACATGCTATTTTAACGTTGAATAGCCTTGCTCAATCATATTAGATAAATAAAACTGCAAAATTATTTATGTCGCGGTGGTAGTCTGTAAAACTTTCCTTTTGATAAATATGCTTTAACAACCTTCCACCATGAGCGAGGTGCTTCCCTCGGAGGTGACTTTTTTTTCGGCAATGCTGGCATACGCATGAGAACGACCCCTTTCTTCAGGCTTATTAATACTATATGGACATAGTACACATTTATGATAAAAAAGAAGATTTTAACAGTTTCTTAAAATAAAAAAAGTGAGAAGTGAAGCTTATTGCTCACTCCTCACCCATCATTTAATTTTTTACATAATAGTCTAGTTGCTGTGCTTTCATAAAGCCCGCTCTCTCATAAATGGAAATCGCTTTTCTATTTTCGATTTCTACATCGAGCATGACAAATTTAGCGTTTTGTTTACTTGCATAGTCTTTTGAAAAGGACAATAAAGCTGTACCGATACCTTGTCCTTGGTACTGCGGATGAACTGCTAGGGCTGTCACCCATTGTATTTCATTTTCCTTAACTGTAGCCACCGTACCTACAACTTGACCGTCTTTATGTGCTACCCATAATTTTCGATCTTTCGTTGACGTATTAAAGGCAATCAGCTCCTCAGATTCTGATGGCAAATCTCCAAACGCCTCACTATAAATAGTGATCAATTCAGTCTGTTCTCCTGCAAATGGAGCTATATGAATATCATTTCGTAGTTCAACTGACTCTGCTTTTGTTTCCAACGTCGCTTCTGAAAAACTATATGAATAACCACACTTTTCGATAAATGTATGTCCAAAAGGGGATCCATCAATAACTACTGCCAATTGACCTTCTGCTCCTCGCTCTTGTAGTCCAGCTTGTAATAAGTTAACTAATGCTGTCCCAACTCCCTTTTGGCGATAAGCGGGTGTAACTACTAACGACCATTCATACGTATGTAGCCCCATTAAATCAATAGCACTTGCAGCACCAACTAGTTCATCATTATCATCTTCATAAGCGAGCACCATAAAACCTTTCGATTCAAATGAGCCTGCTAATGGTATATTCATAATCGTTTCATATACACGGTAATCATGTAAGGTTGCTTCTTCGCATAATATTTTTAATTCATTCAGTGTTTCCCCGTCCAGTGGGAATGACACTGTAATTACTGAAATGTTCATTGTTTACTCCGTTCTTAAACCAGACTATTGCCCTATTGTAGCAAGAAAGAAAATAAACTGGCAACAAATTATAATACCCGTTTCTAATAATCAGCAATTTTACTTTAAATACAGAAAAAATAGAAGGATTTATACTACTATTGTACTTCAAAGTAAATGAAATTTACTAGAAGGCATTAGTTATAAATTATTATACGGGATGCCTTATAAGAAATTAAATAATTACATTTTACTGTAATTATTATAACATTTATTCAAATAAATTACATTATTAAAAAACTGAATTACTACATTGAATTATCATTACTGTTACTATTGGCAGGATGTCTCCAATTGTAAAAAAGAGCGATTTCATAAAAGAAATCACTCTACACTATAGACAAACACATAAGCTAAACTACTACCGATGCAATCCAAAGGTTTACCGACGAATTCTCTAGCTTTATGAGGTAAACCGCCTTCGCTACCAACACTCATGCTACAAAGCTCTTTTCACACTACTCATCTAAATGATGTGTTGAGGAGTTTAGCATTTGGGCATAAATCCCTCCAGACTCAATTAAATCATGCTGTAATCCAGCTTCAACTAGCTCGCCCTTTTGCATAACTAAAATAACATCCGCATTGTGTACAGTATTTAATCGATGCGCAATGACAAAACTTGTTCGTCCTTGCATAAGTCTATCGAGCGCCTCTTGGATTGCTAATTCTGTTACTGTGTCAATGCTACTTGTTGCTTCATCAAGCAATAATATTTTTGGATTAGCAATTAGGGCACGTGCAATCGATAGTAATTGCTTTTGTCCTTGGGAAATCTCACGTCCATCCGCCGTAAGAACGGTGTCATAACCATCCTTTAGTTTCATAATAAAATCATGTGCATTAGCAAGCTGTGCTGCTTCAATAATTTCATCATCACTAGCATCTAAACGACCATAACGGATATTCTCCATTACTGTTGTTTCGAATAAAAATGGATCCTGTAACACAAAGGCCATTTGTGAACGAAGTGCCTCCCGGTCAATATGCTGTACATTTACACCATCGAATAATACATCGCCCTTTGTCACCTCATAAAACCTAGCAATCAACTGTAGAATAGTTGTTTTTCCAGCACCAGTTGCACCTACCAATGCAACAGTGTGCCCAGGCTCAATCGTAAAATTAATATCTTTTAATGTGTAGGATTCCTGTGCAGAATCATACTTAAAAAACACATGTTGAAATGTTACCTGTCCTAATAATGTATGTTTTTTTGCAGCAGGCATTTCCTTTTCAGGCTGTTCGTCAAGTAAAGAAAATACACGTTCAGCTCCTGCTATAGCTGATAATACCGTATTAAACTGATTTGCCAAATCATTTAATGGACGTGTAAATTGGCGAGCATATTCTGTAAAAATAACAATTACCCCAATTGACACATGACCGTATAGTGCTAGCACCCCACCAATACCTGCAACAATTGTAAAGCTCATATTATTTAAAAAGTTCATGACCTTAGGTATATAACCCGAGTATGTCTGTGCCCAAAAGCCTGTATTTTTCAACCGTAAACTTTTGTCGCGAAATTCTGCCTTTACACGTTCTTCCTGTGAAAAGGCTTTTACAATTCGCTGCCCTGATATCGTTTCTTCGATCATGCCATTAAGCGCTCCTATGGCTGCTTGTTGTTCCTTAAATAACGGAGCTGTTCGACGGGTAATCCAGCGCATCGCCCAAAACATAATTGGAATAATTGTCATTGTTAAGATTGTTAACAACGGACTCAAGCTCAGCATAATGATGATTGTGCCGCCAAGCGTTAATACACTCGAAAATACTTGTATAAAAGAACTATTCAAAGTTGAGCTTACTGCTTCAATATCATTTGTCATACGACTCATTAATTCGCCATGTTGCCGTCTATCAAAATACGAAATCGGTAGCTTTTGAAAATGAGCAAAGACACTTGTGCGCAGGCGATAAATCGTTTGTTGGGCAATCCCTATCATCCAAAAGTTTTGTAAAAATAAAGCGACTGCTAAAAGTAAATAAATACCCACAAGCAACATTACTTTACTGCCTAACCCTTCAAGCTCACCATGCATTACATATATATCAATTATTTTACCTATTAAATATGGTCCTAGAAGTGCCAAAATCGAGCTGGCCATTACGAGTAACAGTACGACAATTAATAGCATACGTTGTTCATCGACAATCTTCCATAAACGCCAAAGTGTGCTTTTCCAATCTGCTGCACGTGGACCTTTCTTTTTCTTTACGACCTGCTTTACATCGCCCTTCGATAAAATCGGCTCATAGCCAAAAGGTTTTTGGAAAAACCCCATTATTCCACCTCCTGTTGGGAGATTGCGATTTTTTTATACAGTTCAGAAGTTTGCAGAAGCTCTTCATGGGACCCATATCCGACCACTTCGCCTGCATCAATTAACAAAATATGATCTGCACCTTTAGCCGTCCGAATTTTTTGTGTGACAACGAGCATCGTTGCACTTTCTTCACTAAGCGCATCCCATAGTGCCTGTTCTGTTTTAACATCAAGTGCACTTGTACTATCATCAAGCATTAATATATGTCCTTTTCTTAATAGCGCTCTTGCAATAGATAATCTTTGTTTTTGTCCACCTGATAAATTAACGCCCTTTTGCCCTACTCGAGTATCATAACCGCTTGGGAAATCTTCCACAGATGCGTGTATTTGCGCCTGCATCGTTGCATTAAGCACTTCGTCCATTTCGGCTTCTGTATCGCCCCACCGAACATTGTCTGCAATACTCCCTGTAAATAATAAGGATTGCTGCGGTACATAACCTATAATGTCACGTAGTTCTTGCAAATCCCATTGCTGCACATCTTTTCCTTCTACAAAAATCTGTCCTTCCGACACATCATAAAAGCGAGGAATAAGCTGTAGTAATGTCGATTTACCAGCTCCCGTAGCCCCCATGATTGCTAATTTTTCACCCGATTTCACTTGAAAAGTGACGTTGGACAATACAGCAGTTTCTGTACCTGGATAGTGGAAGCTTACATTTTTAAATGCTAATTCGCCTAATTTCAAGTCGCTAGATGCACCTTCTTTAGATGAAGAAGTAATTTCTACTTCATTGTCAACAGCAAGCACCTCTGTCATACGTTCTGCTGAGGCTTTTGCACGTGCATAAAAAATAATAATAAAAGCAAACATTGAAAATGAACCTGTCATACGCATTGCATAATTGACGATAGCTACAATATCACCAAGCGGTGTCGTTCCTGCAGCAACTTGCTTTGTACCGAACCAAAGTACTGCCAATAAACTCATGTTCATTACAAACAATAATACAGGCATAATATACTCCATCGTACGCAGAGCTTTGACAGTGTCCACCTTTAATCGTGAAGCAACCTGCTCGAAGCGCGAAGCCTCATACGCCCCACGTAAATAAGCCTTCACTAGACGCATCGCTTGCAAATTTTCTTGAAGGACCCGATTTAAACGGTCCACGCGCTTCTGCACTCGCCCAAAATATGACACACCTTTTGCAACCATAAAAATAAGGAAAACAAAAATGAGCGGTGTACCAATAACTAAAAACAGTGCTAGCTTTGCATTGACAACAAAAGCCATGACAATGCTCCCGATAACAGCAAGTGGTGCGCGGAGCATAATCCGAAGGCTCATAAACAGCACTGTTTGAACTTGCGTTACATCATTTGTAAGCCGGGTAATAAGCGAAGCTGTAGAAAATTTTTGATATGTAGCTAATGTAAAGGATTGAATTTTGTCAAACAAAGCATTGCGCAAATCAAAAGAAAAGCTTTGCGCAGTATGTGATGAAAAATAAGAATTGACGACGCCTGATATAAAGGCGATAAAAGATAAAACAAGTAAAATGGCTCCCCATTGAATAATCATGTCATTATTTTGACCACGAACACCGTCATCAATAATTTTGGCCATTATAAGTGGCTGAACAAGCTCTACAAATAATTCAATCAACATCAAACATAATGCAAAAATCGCAGTCCACTTATATGGCTTTACATAAGAAAAAATTACTTTCACATTCTCTCCCCCTTGTTTGAGAAGAACTATCATTACACTGAATGTAGTTAAAATCACCTATACAAATAATAATTTTATGCTTTTTCCCCTGCAATAGATAGCCACGTTACACATACAAGCATAACGAAAACTCCCACTAATTGCCACAATCCTAACGATGTGCCAAATACAATTACAGAAATCACCATCGCCGTTAAAGGTTCAATACTAGATAAGATACTCGTCTCGACAGCTGTAATATACTTCATGCTACTTAAAAATAGTATAAATGCTAAAGTACCCGTAAAAATTAACGCCATCATTAACCCACTAATTTTTAAATCCGCAAAGACAATCCACTGATTTGATTGCCATACACGACTTATTATGCCTAATGTTACACCACCTATTAACATTCCCCATCCTACAACAAGGAGCACATTCCATTCCTTCATAAGACGTGCAGGATATAGTGTGTAAAATGCAAAGGTTAATCCAACCGCAACTCCCCATAATAAGGCTTTATTACTAACTAACAAAGAATCAAATGAAGCATTCGTTAGTAGCAGAAATAATCCTACTAATGTGCCCATAATACCTAACACTTGATATTTAGGTGGCCATTTCTTTAAACTAAGAGAGACATAAGCAACAACAAATATTGGCGCTAAAAATTGAAGTAACGTAGCTAATACAGCATTACTTTCATTTATAGCTCCGACAAAAGCGTATTGCACACCGAGCATCCCTACGATACCAAAGATGATGAGCTGCCTACTCCAAAGCTTTTGTTGCCATATACAAAAAATATCTTTACCCGTTAGCAACAAATATGTAAGCAAGAAAATACCTGCAACTGACAACCGAATTGTCAGCATAAAAGAAACTGTCAATGCTGTATGATTGAGTAACCATTCCATTAATGGTCCAGTTGCCCCCCATAGCATCGCTCCAGAGATAATAAAAAGAATACCTTTTAATCGTTCCATCCAATTCCCGCTTCCTATATACGTACTAAAAATTGTTATTTTTCTTCAAAACTTTTCTTTAATTTCACTAGAAAAGTCCTATCTTTTCCGATTATCAAATATTTACAAATATATTCATAATGACTAATTCCCGATAATTCTCTATAATATTAGTATATATAGATTACCCAAGGAGATCGAATAATCATGAGTCTTAAGCACAAATCATTTACGATAGATGAGCATTATATAAATTCACTTCCTTTTCCTGCAATTGTTATAACACAAAATGGACAAGCAACTATTTCGGGAAAACACGCTGAAGAATTATTTGGTTTTTCAGTCAATGACATTACAGGACATACTACGCCATCCATACATGAAAATCTACTAAGAAATCTTTCAAAAGAGACGTTTCAATCGATTTTACAAAATGAAGAAAGTACATATATAGACCAGGTTCAAGTTTGCACCCAAGCAGATGAAGAAATCACTACAGCAATGCTGGCTAAGCCATACTTTGAACAGGGTGAACACCTTATTCTCATTATGTTTATGTTACCAGAGTTAATGATTAATTCAGTTTCAAACAGCAGTACTTATGTAGACTTAAAGCAAGGTTTAGACTCTACATTTATGACCGTAACGCTTGATCGTGATGGATTCATTTTAGAATGTAATGCAGAGTTCTTAAAAATTAGCCAATGGACACCAAAGCGTGTTATCGGCAAAACATTCTGGCAGTTGTTCCCTGAAAATGAAGTAAGCGAAAAAATTACAAATACGATTTGGCGCAATTTAAATAATGGTCACACATGGCAAGGCGAAATTGAAAAAGTTACGAAAACAGGACAGTCTTATTGGGTACTTCTCACAGCTATCCCAACATTTAATTTAGAAGCTAATGAGCAACAATTTATTTTAATTGAAAAGGATATTACAAAATCTAAGACGATTCAACATCAGCTTGAGAAAATTGCTTACATAGATACAGAAACAGGCTTAATGAATGCTCATCGACTAGAAAAAGTAATTTCCAAAATGATCGAGGAAGAAAAACACTTCTCCTTCGTCTATTTAAGTATCGATAAGTTTTACACATTAAAAGAACTACATGATCAACAAATTAACCAAAGTCTTATTATTGAATTTACAAATCGTATCAAAATGTACTTCCAGGACAGTACAATGGCACGTATTAACGAAAATGATTTCGTTGTCATTACACCTTTAAGTGAATGGTTTATTCAAGGCTTCTTGTCCTATTTACAACAGCATCCGATTTATAGCAGCAATATTGCAGTTCCTATTTCAATTAGTGGTGGGATTACACGCTTCCCTGAGGATCAAACTACCTTCTCTCAGCTAATGAAAGCTTCTATCGCTACGATTACAACGGTTCGCGAAGCTGGTGGCGACAAAATTGTCTCACTTTCAAAAGCTACACATAAAGCTTTAAATCGTAAAGCCTTAATTGAAAAACGTCTTCTACAGGCACTTGATCAGAAAAACCTTAAAGTCCTTTATCAACCACAAGTTGACGTATACACGGGGAAAATTACAGCTGTAGAGGCACTAGTTCGTTGGGAAGATGAAGTCATTGGCGTAGTTTCACCAGATGAGCTCATTCCAATTGCTGAGGAAACAGGGCTTATTAACAATATTGGCTCCTTTATGCTAGAAAGGGCTTGCGAACAAGCACTTATCTGGAAGAAGGCTGGTATCAATTTAAAGGTGGCGGTTAACTCGTCTGTTCGCGAATTCCGCGACAAAAACATGGCCAAGTCAATTCTTGATATGTTAGCAAAAACAAATTGTCCCGCAAACCTTATTCAGATAGAAATTACAGAGAAATTTGCATTGGAAGCCGAAGCTGCAACCTTTATTACACAACAAATGCGCAAACTTGAAAACGAGGGTATCGCTTTTGTCTTAGATGATTTCGGTACAGGTTATGGTTCATTCCGCTATATGCAAATTTTACCGATTGATACATTAAAAATTGATAAAACATTTACTAGTTCGTTATTAAAATCCGAAAAATCACAAAAGCTTATGCATGGTATGATACAGTTGGGCAAATCCATGGAACTAAAAGTGGTAGCTGAGGGTGTTGAAACAGCTGAGCAAGCTAATCTGTTAATTAATTATGGCTGTGATACTATTCAAGGATTTCATATAAGCAAACCTGTTACACCAGAAGAAATCGAGGCACTACTTGTAAAATAAAAAAACAAGATAAAGAGCTGTTCCTAAGGATACAATCACTTACGGAGCAGCTCTTTTTTTCTCGTTTTTCATAATATAGAGTTAAATAGCATTTATTTTCTGTAAGTCCTTTGCAACTTTGACTTGCTCGAACGTACAGCCCGAAACACAAACTGCATTAATACTTCTGCAAATACTAGGCCCATAACAATTGCACCTGTAATTAAAAACGCCTTCAGTCCATACTGTAAGCCTTGTAAATAATCATCCTCCACTACATTTCGCATTGCATTGTAAGCCATCCCCCCTGGCACAAGGGGAATTATTCCCGCTACAATAAAGATAATCATCGGCATTTTAAAACGACGTGCATATAAATGCGCAACAATCGCTATGATAAATGAGCTAAAAAATGAAGCGTCTACAACATCCATACCGTGCTCTGTTAATAAATAATAAATCATCCAGCCGACCACACCTACAAAACCACAGTGGAACAAGGTTTTTCTAGGAACATTAAAGATAATTGCAATTCCGGCCGTTGAAAAAAAGCTCACGATTAATTGTACGAATATATCCATTTTTCCCGCCTCCTAAAATGATAGGATGACGGCGATTGCTGAACCGATAGCAAAAGCTGTTAAAAAAGCCTCTGCTCCCTTTGCCATCCCTGACATAAAATGACCTGCCATTAAATCCCTTACCGCATTGGTGATTAAAATACCTGGTACTAGTGGCATAACAGAGCTAATAATAATTTTATCAATTTCTGTGCCATAGTTAAATTTCACCGCAAAAAAAGCAATAGTACCAATAATTAACGAAGCTGTGAACTCCGAGAAAAATTTCACTTTTGTTAAATGGTTCATTAAAATAAGAGTAAGAAAACCTAACCCTCCTGCTATAAAAGCTGCGGGGAAATCAGACCATCCACCCTTAAACATAATTAGAAAACAGCCACTCGCAAGTGCTGCTGAAAATACTTGTATATACATTGGCAAAAAATAATTTGTTTTTTGTATCGTCTTTAGCTCGTCATAAGCGTCTTCTAATGATATTATGTGAGATGTGAGTCTACGAGATACTGAATTTACCATGGATATTTTTTGTAAATCAGTAACCCTACTGGAAATCGAAGTGATTCTCGTCGGCTGTGTCTTGCCTAACGAAAAAATGATACCTGTAGGTGTAGCATAACATTGCGCATCTAGCATATTTTGAGATTGTGCCATACGTAGCATCGTATCTTCAACACGATATGTTTCTGCACCACTTTCAATCATAATTCGCCCTGCAAGTAACAAGCAGTCAATAGTAAATTCATTATCCACTTCATGTGATAGCATTCCAGTTATCTACCTCCTTCAAAAGGTTCCTTGCATATAGTAACGAACTGCAAATAAAAACTCAACCAAAAATCTTCGATATTATCAATTATATTTTGGAATAATTGTATCTGTCGCTAAATGATACAATGCCTTCAGTTCAAAATCCATTTATTAATCGAATTTAATTGAGCATAAAACTGTAAAATACAGTTTGCAAAATCGAGTCTTTATAAGTTATTTACGTGGTGGTTATAAAAAACTGTTACATTTACTATTTTTTATTATATTTCTATTTAATTATATAAAATATTTGTAGATTTCTATAACTTTTCCAATGCCTCGTACGTCTGATTTTATAGAAGAATAATTATAGAAAGGAGCAAACCCACATTGATAGAGGAGCGCAGAAAAAGACGCCGCCCAATAATTGATTTATTGTTAATTGGGCTCATTGTTACATTAATATCCATCATCCTTGTTATTATACTATCTAAGGACGAATTTAAGTTTCAAAAAATAAGTGCCTCGAAAGACACAAATAGTGAATCTAAATTATCCACAGAAAACTCTGCGTTTCCTGGCATACGTATTGTATCTGACGTTTCTAACGATAAACGCTCACCTTTTGCCGTTCACTATCCACAAACAGATAATAAAGTTTTTAACGAGACCGTACTACAATATATTACGGATGCTAAAGACAACTATCTGTCATCTATGAAAAACAATAAGAATAAAGAGGCTAAGGGTGAGCTTACTATAAATTTAGAGACCTTCCCATATCACGAGCACTACTATTCATTTGTCCTGACGAAAATGCAGTATTTAGGCGGAGCTAATCATGTCGTTTCAACAACAACATTTTTCTATAATAACGAGACAGGTGAACAAATTAATATACAAACGTTATTACAAAACGATAACAATAACTTATCAACTTTAGCAGCCTATGTTCGCAAAGACTTACAACAAAACCTTCAGTTAAAAGAAGTGCTAAATGAAGATGAGCTACTTCAAGTGACGGAGCCAAAGTGGGAAAACTTTAAACGGTTTGCCATTGTCGATGATTCGATACATTTTTACTTTGACGAGTATGAAATTGCAAGTGGATCAGCAGGTGCACCTATAGTGAAGCTTTCGCTTTCACTTATCAATCCATTGTTAGCCTCTGAATTCCAAATTGCTATGGAGACAATGGAACCAACTAATCCTCCTGTTTCCCCAGGAGATCCAAATGTTAAACGTATTGCGTTAACATTTGACGATGGTCCACATCCGAAAGTAACAGAGCAAATTTTAAATACACTCGACAAATACCATGCTAAAGCTACTTTCTTTATGCTTGGCAGCCGTGTAAAACACTATCCTGATATCGCCAGAGATGTTCTTGCACGTGGTCATGAAATTGGAAACCATACATGGAACCATCCTGTATTAACAAAAATGCCGGTGGAACAAGTATTAAAAGAATATACATCTACCGCTAATGAAATTGAATTAGCAATTAATCAGGGCGCAACCGTTTTTAGACCACCATATGGAGCGACCAATGATGAAATTAATGAAAAAATACCAGTTCCTGTAGTACTATGGAGTATTGACACATTGGACTGGAAACATCGTAATTCACAATTATTACTAACGTATATTAAAAATAATTTGCACAATAACTCCATCGTTTTAATGCATGATATTCATCAATCAACAGCAGATGGACTCGATGCTGTACTCACCTATTTACAGGGAGAAGGCTATGAATTTGTTACAGTATCTGAAATTCTTCCTTATCGTCAATAACAAGAATAGAAAAAGTGTTAGATTGACTGAAATCAATCTAACACTTTTTTTGCTATGCTATTGATGTCCACTATGGCGGTTTCTTTTCGCTCAGCACAGTAAGTCGCTACCCTCGCTAACGCAAGGGTTGTGGTGTCTTACGTTTTGTTCGTTCGGCGCAGAAGTCACCGCCTTTGCTACCATTAATTGATATTTAGTGTATCAAGCGCTTTGAAATCTTTTAGTTGGTAGCTCTTTACTTCATTGCGTGCAATTGTGTATAAAGTATCCTCTACATAAACTACACGTTGTACGTTTTGCTCCCAATTTTCATATGGCTCACCCGTGCTTTTATTAATGATATTTCCTTTTAGTACAATGCCCTTCTCCGCTGTAATTTCATAAATTTGTGCACCTTGACCTTGGTATACCACTTCATCGTTCTTTCCTGCCTCATAAAGCACAACTGGGAAGCCGAAGTAATGATATTCTTTATTGCGGAATAATGCTTTTGGATTGTACTGTACGTCTGAATAAGAGCCTTTCCCCCCAATTTTCACTGTAGATTGCTCTTTTGGATTTTTAAAATCTGTAACATCAAATAGCGACATTTTCATATTAGTCGTTACCGTGAAATTACGCTTCGTATAAGCATCAAAGCGTTCTTCCGTATCATAACCAATTCCAATTAGGTGTGTATCATCTAATGGATGTAAATAGTTGCTAAACCCTGGGATTTTCAATTCACCTAGCACTGTTGGCTTTCTCGGATTTGCTACATCGATAACGAATAGTGGATCAACTTGTTTAAATGTTACGACATATGCTTTCTCTCCCATAAAGCGTGCTGAATACACTTTTTCCCCTGGCGCCAAATCCTTTACTGCACCAATTTCCTTTAAGCTTTCATCTAAAATAAATAGATGATTTCGGGAAATATTTTTCTCATCCCACATGTTGCCTTCAGTCGTAACAATGCGGAAATTCCCATCGTACTCATCCATTGAATATTGGTTTAACACAGAACCTTTAACCTCACTCGTACCAACAAAGTTCAAGGCCGTTCCATCTAAGTCCCATTTAAATACTTGTGTATTACTTGATAGAGGCATCCAGATTCTATCCATCATACCTCCAAATGGAACTACTTGATTCCCATCATAAATTGGTGTAGTTAAATATAGCGCATCTTCTGACATATAAAGTCCACTACTACCTCCTAAATAACCTTTTGTATTAGCAGAAGTTTTGGCTCCATTTTTTAAATCAATTGCTGTAATTAAACTATACGTGCCATCCATTGTGTTTGGTAAAATCGAAATCTTATCAAGAGATAAGCTTTTGTATTCTTTACTCTCTACACTATCATACATTTTTGGCTTTAAATCTTGCGTTCCTTCCTCTTGAAGTATCCAATAATTCGGATGCATATTGCCAATTAAATACAGCGTATCATTTGTAATACGCATATCCTGTAAATAGCCCTCCTGAGCAACTTCACGAATCAATTTTGGGTTTTTCGGATTTGTAATATCATAAAAAACTGCCGTCGACATGCTTGTGCCTGATTTTTCAATGTAGTCTTCTCCGATAGCTATTAATACATTATCGTATAATGCTAACTTCACAATATATTGAGATTCCTTTTGTTTAATTGTCGTTGCAAGCTTTAAGTTTTTAGGATTATTTGCATCAACAACAGTTATACTTTGATCTTTTATAGCGTAAATAAAACCATCTTTCACAACTACTATATCGCCCTCTTCGACACCTTCTACTTGGTTATTTGTCGTAGAAGAACTATTAGTTGAAGAGGCGCTATCTTTACTGCTTGAAGCACTATCTTCAAGGATGCCCATTTCCGGCTCCCTATTACCATTTGCAATAATGGCTTCAAAATATTGTTGTAATTCTTTTTCCGATTTTACAGCCTCTAGTTTTTCAATAACGGTAAATGCAATATCATGGGATGTCGTTTTAAGAGTACTATAAGCGAATGCTTCTTTATTCACATGTAATCGATAACTACCCGGCGAAAGTTTACTAACAATAAGTGATTTTTTATCTTCTCCCAACGTAATTGTTGCTGTCACCCTTTTCCCCGCTTCATCAGTAACATAGACATATTCATCCGTTATATTTTTTGATTTTAATGCTTGTGTAAAGGATGCTGTCCAACTTTGCGTTGACATAATTGTACTTGTTGCTTTAGCATGCGCTTCTGGGGAAACCATAAACGTGAAGACCCCTGGCAAAACAGCTAAAACGACGATAATCATTATGGCTAGCCATTTACCTCTCATTATTTTCCACTCCTTCATATACTTGTTTTCTAATTAGACTGCTAAAGGGTTATAAAGTTACAATTAAAGAAAAAATTTCATAAAAATAAAAGTGGTATATTGAAACAAATCTCACGGAGCTTGTCCGCAAATAAAATAATCCATTTTGATAAAAGTATTATCAAAATGGATTATTTATTAACCGTTGCGGATAAGGACTTTCCTACCCTTTCCTCTTATTCACCAAAGTCTAGCGTGCTACCTGTTTCTACTAATGTTTTCGTATTACTTAAAATCATCCACCAAGCTATATCACTGTTGTCATAAGAGGAATCGCCTTCTTTCCATTGGTCATGAATGAGTGTCAATTTCGTGCATGATCCAACAGGCTCTAAAAGATAAGAAATTCTTGATTCCAATGCTTTATTTTCCTTTACATAAGACTTTCCAGGATAGTGAGTAAAACGCAGTAACCGATTTGGCTCAAATTCCAATACATTGCCGTATACATGTACTGTTTTATCTCCATCTACCCCTGGACCGACATATTCCAAAAGATCTCCAATTTGGAATGTAGAGTTAATGACAGAACCATAATAAATTTGTTTTGTGCCTTCAGGAGAGATAAGTGCTTTCCAAACTTCCTCAGGTGTACCTGCAATAAAAAATTGATACTTTAAATCCTTCATCATTTTTAAACCTCCTAATAATATTATTTTGAACATTTACAGTATAAAAAAACTTCACTGACACCTATGGTCAGTGAAGTGAAGTATTTTGATAATGCTTGAATAACTCAAAGCTAATAGTTGCCAATTTTTCTTGTAATAATGCTGGCTCTAAAATAGTAAGCGATTTACCATATGGGAGAAGAAAGTAAGGTACAAAACTATGAATGGACTCTTTATCAACCTTAAAAAGAGCCTGATTATTTTTTCGTTCTATTAAGGCATGATTGAATAACCAATGTTGACATAAATCATCTAGCATATGTGCATTACCTTCGATACGGACTGAAACGAGTTTATCAAGCTGATTCGAATCAGGTAAAAGGTCTTTTAAAAAGTAAGAACGTGCTGAGAATCCAAAAGGTCGATCAAATTTTTGGTCTGTTTTAGACAATGATTGAATACGATCAATTCGAAAACTCCGAACTTCTTTCCGCAAATGGCAATAAGCTACTGTGTACCATTTACTTTTCCAATATACTATCCCATAAGGGTCGATATGACGAGATTGCGGTTCAATCGCTCTTTCTTTATGATAAACGATATTTAAACTATAACTGTCTGCAACAGCAATTTCTAAATCTTGAAGAATAGGTTTTAAAGAAGGTGCAACAGTCGGATGGATGATTTCAAATCCTCTTAAATGATTATTAATATGATTCAGTTGTTCTTCGTTTGTATACATTTTCAATTTAGAAATGGCTTCATCTAAAGTTTCACTAAAGGGATACCCGGCATCTATTGCAAATTTTGCAGCGTGTACAAGCGCTTTCTGCTCATCCGGGTTAAAAAATAAAGGGGCCTTTGTAAATTCATTCAGTAAACTGTACCCACCGTTATGCCCTGCATCTGAAATGATTGGTACCCCACTTGCACATAGAGCATCAATATAACGGTATACCGTACGGATACTGATTTCTAATTCTTCTGCTAGCTCCTTTGCAGTCAATTGTTTCCTTGTTTTAAGGAGCCATAATATAGAAAGCATATTAACCATTTTAGACATATACAAAGATTCCTTTCTCCGAAATTCAAATCAACTTAAAGCGCTGATTCGGGAAGAACATTCTACTTTATTATAAATATCTTACTGTGGCATTTAAATAAAGTTTGGTCAAAAGTTTCCTCTATAGAGTTCCGTTCAGACTGTAGATGGGATACTGCCGTTGATTTACATTACAAGCGGACGATTTCTGCTGCACTCAACTAGTATAATTATTTTAGTGCCTGGCACTGTGCGCTTTCCGAGGGTACGACGTAAGCCACAACCCTATCGCGCCGCCTGTTGCGTCTTACGCTACGTGCGTTACCGCAGGGGTCTTCGTGGATTTTTTTCTTTCCAATACATACAATTGTGTGAGAATTGTGTGAGTGCCTGGCACCTAAAAAAAATGACAAAAGGCATCATCAAGAGTTAATCTTGACGCCTTTTGTCGAGAATTTCAGCTGAACTAATAATTAGCTAGCTTAACATAAAAAATATCATATCTCTCGTTTACTCATCAAATGGCCACTTAGGTAACATTTTGGCTAACGGCTTATCGTTTCGTCGACCAAGTACATAATCGGCCTGCATAATGGTATGAATTTCTCGTGTACCTTCATAAATTACTGGCGCTTTAGAGTTACGAAGATAACGCGCAACAGGATAGTCATCTGAATAGCCGTACGCACCATGAATTTGTAGCGCGTCATCTGCTGCCTTATTGGCAAAATCACAAGCCTGCCACTTTGCCAACGAAGTTTCCCTTGTATTGCGAATACCGTTATTTTTCAACTCACCAACTCGATAAACAAGCAGACGACTCATTTGATAGCCTGCTTCCATTTTAGCAATCATTTGACCGACAAGTTGATGCTCACCGATTGGCTTGCCAAATGTCTCACGCTCATGACAATATTTCACACTTGCCTCAATACACGCTTGAATAAGGCCAACTGCACCCGCTGCTACTGTAAAGCGGCCATTATCCAGTGCAGACATGGCAATTTTGAAGCCTTCTCCCTCTTCACCTAAACGATTTTCAACCGGAATGCGCAAGTCCTCGAAAAAAAGTTCCCCTGTATTGCCTGCACGAATACCGTACTTCCCTTTAATCGCCTTGGATGAAAAGCCGTCCATTGAGCGTTCAACAATAAAGGCACTGATGCCATGATGTTTTTTCGATTTATCTGTATAGGCAAAGACAATAAAATGATCAGCTATATCACATAAAGAAATCCACGTTTTTTGCCCATTTAACACATAAAAATCACCATCTCGGGCTGCAGTGGTTGTCATTGCCGCTACATCAGAACCTGCACCAGGCTCAGTCAACCCAAATGCCCCAATACGTTCACCTTTCGCCTGTGGCACAAGGTATTGCTGTTTTTGCGCTTCAGTGCCCCATTGCATTAACGTCATACTATTTAACCCTATATGGACGGATACAGCCGTTCGAAAGGCTGTATCCCCTCGTTCAAGTTCCTCACAAACGATAGCAAGTGCATTATAATCCATGCCACTGCCACCGTACTTTTCAGGTACGCATACACCCATAAAACCGAGCTCAGCAAGCCTTGACCATATGCTTGCATCAAAGCTCCCCTCTGCATCCCACTTTGCAATATGTGGCATTATTTCATCATCAACAAACTGGCGTACGGTTTTTCTTAGTATTTCCTGCTCTGTTGTAAATTCGAAATTCAAGGTCTTCACCTACCATTTCACAATCATTGCAGACTTATGAGATGTTTCCTTAATGACAACACCACGCTTAGCCATTTCTTTAATATACGGCTCACCTGGTACAATGGTTTCTGGAGCAAATACTCCACGTTCTGTAATAAGCCCATCCCCAATCATTTGTGCTACTACAGAAATTGTATTCGCTGTAGCACGAGCCATCGCTGTCTCATTAATCGTCATATCTTTACGTACGACCATTTCGTACTCATATGTGACCTGCTGTTGCGCCTTTTCACCTGCTACAATTACACGTAATAGCACCGCATCAGGCTTCGTTCCAAGTTCAAGTTTTTTCTTTAGTGCTTCCCTGACAACTGCTCTTACAGGCACTTCTTGATTTTCTAGCTCTACATTATTACTAGCATCTAAAAATCCTAAGTCTGCTAACAATTTAAATTTCTCTGCATGCCCCTTATAACGAATCGTTTTATATTCTAATGTGTGGACATTTGGGAATGTCTTATAAAGAGTGGAGATGCCACCCGATGTATAAAATGCCTCAAGCACACCAAAACCATCGAAATATATAGGTTCAATTCCTGATAATGATGGAACTTCTTCAAGTTTACCCTTTTGAATCATTTTAGAAGGCTGTGTATAGTGGTCAAATACACCATCAAGAGAAAAGACACGCGTATAGTGCAAAGGTGGCTTCGGCTCTGTAGGAATGCCTCCTACATATAGTTTAATAGACTCTACTTCATCTAGTTTTGTTGCTCCATAGCCTGCTAATATGTTCACCATACCCGGTGCTACACCTAAATCAGGAATGATTGTCACACCTTTTGCCTTTGCTTCTTCATGTAATGCCAAAATCTTGTCAGTTACACCACCGATATGTCCCCCTAAATCTACAGAATGAACACCTGCTTCTATTGCAGCCCTTGCCACACGTTCATTGAACGAATAGAACAGTGCATTCACAACAACATTACCTTTTGCAATAACCGATGTTAATGAGTCATCACTTTCCGCATGCAGCTCTACTACTTCAACTTTATCTGTATTTAATGTATCTACAAATTTTTGAGCTGTATTTACGTCGATATCTCCTAAAATGACACGTTCAACATTGTTATTTTTTATTAAATCACGAGCTACTTCTTTCCCCATCAATCCTGCACCTAATACAACAACTTTCATCATGAACATCCCCTTTCATTGATCTGTTACTTTGTATCGATTTGTGCTCTTTGTAATTTGCCGCTGTAGTCAACGTATATGCTCTTCCATTCTGTGTAAACATCTAATGCTGCTACACCAGAATCTCGATGTCCATTTCCTGTTCCCTTCGTTCCCCCGAATGGCAAATGGATTTCAGCACCTGTCGTACCTGCATTGATATAAACAATACCTGTATCTAAGTCTCGTTGAGCGCGGAAAATCGTATTAATATTTTGTGAGAAGATAGAGCTTGATAAGCCAAATTTCACACCATTATTGACTTCAATTGCTTCATCTAAGTTGGCAACTTCAATAAGAGAGACGACCGGTCCAAAAATTTCTTCCTGTGCAATAATCATATGAGGCTTTACATTAGTAAACAATGTTGGCTCATAATAAAACCCTTTATCGTAAGGAGCCTCGTTTAAAATTTTGCCTCCTGCTAATAAGGTTGCACCTTCCTGTTTACCAATCTGTACATAATGATTAATTTTTTCCAATGCCGCTCTATTAATCACAGGACCAATTTTCACACTTTCATCTAAACCGTCTCCAATTGTTAAAAACTGCATTGCTTCTAATAGACGGTTTTCTAATTCTTCTCTTACATCTTTATGCACAATCACACGACTACATGCTGTACAACGTTGACCCGCTGTACCAAATGCACTCCATAATATCGCTTCTGTAGCAAGCTGTAAGTCTGCATCATCCATGACAATTACAGCATTTTTTCCACCCATCTCTAGTGACACTTTCTTTAAATGCTTCCCGCCCAGTTCTGCCACCTTACTTCCGGTTGTGGTAGAGCCAGTAAACGAAATTACTTTTACATCGGGATGCTCAATTAATGCTGTTCCTACAGTCGGCCCTGTACCAAATATTATATTTGCTACCCCTTCCGGTAAGCCCACTTCCTCAAAAATTTTTCCCATTTCATACGCCATCATCGGTGTTTCATTTGATGGCTTCCAAATGAACGTATTGCCTGCGACAAGCGCAGGGAAAGATTTCCACGTAGCAATAGCAACAGGGAAGTTCCACGGTGTTATTAGGCCAACTACGCCTATTGGTGCTCGCACACTCATGGCGAATTTATTGGCAAGCTCAGACGGTGTTGTCTCCCCAAACAACCTTCGTCCTTCCCCTGCCATATAATAAGCCATATCGATCCCTTCCTGTACTTCCCCTCTTGCTTCTTCAATCACTTTACCCATTTCTTTTGTTAAAACGGTCGCCAAATATTCTTTCTTTTCTTTCATCTGTTGACCGATGGCATATAAATAATCTGCACGCTTTGGTGCTGGCACAAGTGCCCATTGTTTTTGCGCAGCCTTCGCTACAGCTACCGCTTCCATCACTTCATTTGCAGTTGAAAGCGGTATTGTTGCTAAGTGCTCTCCGTTTGCAGGATTTGTCACTGCTATACTTTGTAAATGCGAATGTGTAACCCATTTACCGCCGATATAGTTTTTAATTTCCATTACAAACACCCCCTGATAAATCTATGATGCTTTGGCTTCCACGTACCTTTTGCTTTCGCTACAGAAAATATCTGTCGCTATTGCTTCCTTATGCGCACTGCATTATATATACGCAGTTAAAAATGTCAAAATTCCGAATTTTCATTTTAAAGAAACTCCTTGAGCATTAATCTAATCTGGAATCAACTTTAGTGAAAAATATCGGTGACATTTGCCAAAGGCTTTATCTTTGTCCAGCAATTTCAAATAGATAGTGCATACTTTCATCACTATATAGAAACAACTGGTGCAAAGATAAATAATACACATTCTAGTTTTTTATATTCGACATTTTCTATCTTATTCCCTTTTTTTCTAAAATTATTAATTATGTCATGAAACTATCCTGTCTAATAATCGTATACAATAACAATAAATGATATTGGAGGAATTACACTATGAATAACCATGAAATCGACTACAAAATATTTGGTGATGACATGCAATATGTGCAAGTTGAACTTGATCCGCAAGAAACGGTAGTAGCAGAAGCAGGAGCCTTAATGATGATGGACGATGCTATTCAGATGGAAACAATTTTTGGTGATGGTTCAAGAGGTGGTTCACAAAGCGGTTTTATGGGGAAATTACTTGGAGCAGGTAAACGTCTTGTGACAGGCGAAAGCTTATTCATGACAACATTTACGAACGCTGGTTCAGGTAAACGTCATGTCTATTTTGCATCTCCATATCCAGGGAAAATTATTCCTATGGATTTAAGTCAACTAAAAGGGAAAATTGTTTGTCAAAAGGATGCTTTTTTGGCGGCTGCTAAAGGCGTTTCAGTTGGTGTTGAATTCCAGAAAAAAATTGGCGTAGGGTTCTTCGGTGGTGAAGGCTTCATTATGCAAAAACTTGAAGGCGATGGTATGGCTTTCGTACATGCAGGTGGCGCAATTCATCAAAAAACTTTACAGCCTGGCGAAGTATTGCGTGTTGATACAGGTTGTTTAGTAGCGATGACTTCTGACGTTGATTACAATATCGAAATGGTTGGAGGCGTAAAAACTGCACTATTTGGTGGTGAAGGAATCTTCTTCGCAACTTTACGTGGTCCTGGTACAGTTTGGGTTCAATCATTACCGTTTAGCCGTTTAGCAAGTCGCGTCTTTGCAGCTGCACCGATTTCACAAGGCGGTGGCGGACATTCAGCAGGTGAAGGTGGTATCGGTGGACTATTTGATATGTTCAATAAGTAACTAGGGGTAGTCACAAAAAATACTTCCAGTCATCCTCAGCATTTTTCATAGGCAAATAGCAGCTAAACAGGACTCGTTCTTTTCCGATAGTTGCAGCCCATGTTCTGTTTCGTTTCACTTAGCATGGTTATTCAAAATGTAATAGATTACTTTGTAGGGTTGCTCGTTCTTTTGTAAGAATTAGCAACCCTACACCTATATTTTAGACTTTGTTCAAAATTGTTTGAGTGCCTGGCACTTAGCTTATTCACTTTCCAAGAGCACACAGTAAGCAGCCCCCCCGCTGTCGCGTGGTCTGTTGCGTACTTTCGCTGCGTGCATTTTTTCCTTGGCTAGCATAGAAATTGTTTGAGTGCCTGGCACCCATCACGAATCTGCTTGTGCTTAAGGTCAATATTGTTTTTTCCGCCATACCTTATTATATTTCTCTCGTTTCTTCCTTTAACCATGCACTCTCTTCTTCATTTAAATAAGGAGCTAGCTTTGTGTAAACTTCTTGATGATAATCGTTTAACCATTGCTTTTCACTCTCTGTTAACATATCTTTATTGATACCCGCTAAATCAATAGGACAATATGTAACTGCTTCAAACTTCATAAATTGACCAAATTCTGTTTTCTCGTCTTCCACTACTAACATCATATTTTCAATTCTAATTCCATATTTACCTTCAAGATATATTCCTGGTTCATTCGTAACAATCATGCCTTTTTCTAATGTAACATGATTAGTATTTCGAATGCTTTGTGGTCCTTCATGAACATTCAGGAAAAAACCTACCCCATGTCCTGTCCCACATTTATAATCCAAACCATACTGCCAAATTGGTTGTCTTGCCAAAACATCTAAGTTAGAGCCTGTTGCTCCGTATAAATATTTTACTGAGCTTAATGCAATAAAGCCTTTTAACACTAAAGTAAAATCTCTTTTTTGTTCTTCAGTAAGTTTTCCTAAAACAATTGTTCGTGTAATATCTGTTGTTCCATCATAATACTGTCCGCCTGAATCAATTAAAAATAGACCTTCATTGTTAAGAGTATGTTGCGATTGTTGATTAGCTTTATAATGCATCATCGCTGCATGTTCTTTATAACCTGCAATCGTATCAAAGCTAGGTCCGACAAAACCTTCCTGTTCACTTCTGAAATCTTCTAATTTTTCTTCTGCTGTAATCTCTGTAATTTCTTCTTTATCAACAAAGTATTTTAGCCACTTTATAAATTTAACCATAGCTAAACCATCTTTTATTTCACACCATTTTAAATTTTTTATCTCGACGTCATTTTTAATCGCTTTTAAATGCGTCGTAATGTTAGGACTTTCAATTTTCTTTGTTTTTTGATTAATGGCATTAAATAATCTGATATTTGTTTTATTTGGATCTAAAATAACGACATCTTCGTGCGAAAGATTTTCCAAGAATGTTTGTATTTCATCATTCTCTCTTACTTCAATTCCTTCTGCCTCTAGTTCCGATTTAACCAAAGCGGGAACCTTGCACGAATCAATAAATAAATAACATGTATGTTCCGCTACGATTACATTGGCTATGGCAACTGGATTGTTTGGCACATCGTTACCTCTTATATTTAAAAGCCACGCAATATCATCAAGGGAAGTTAAAATATAATAATTTGCCCCTTTATTTTTCATTTCTGCTCTTACTTCATTTAATTTCTCTGCTCGTGACTTCCCTGCATAGTTTACGTCATGCGCAAAAATCGAACCTTTAGGAATGTCCGGTCTATCTTCCCACAGATCACCAATTAAATCTTGATCCATTTTTAATAAGATTCCTTTTGCTCTTAGATCTTCTTCCATCTTTTTAACCATATCTATTGAAAAAACATTCCCATCAAAGCCAACAACACTTCCTTCATTCAGAACATCTGCTAGCCATTCTGAATAAAATGGTACCCCTGGATCTACCATTCTAAATAATCTAATTCCCGAGTCCTCAAGCTGCTTTTCAGCTTGAATATAGTATCTGCCATCGGTCCATAATCCAGCATCATTTAACGTAATAACTACAGTACCTGCAGATCCTGTAAATCCTGATATCCATTCTCTACATTTCCAATGGTCTGCTATATACTCACTTTGATGTGCATCAAAACTTGGAATTATATAAGCATCCATTTGATTTTCTTGCATTAGCTCTCTTAGCTTTTCGACTCTATTTCTAATATTCATTACTAATACCTCCATTGTTCTTAAGACTAAATTTTTTATTTTCACGATCATACAGCCATAAGGCTAGTACTATACTCATTAAGCCTGCTGTAAGCTTCGAAACTATAAACGCACCTAACATTTCTGGGGCTACTTCTGACACATATCCAAATTGGCCACCAAATACAAATGCTCCACTTACTCCAAAGGCAGTACATACCACTTTTCCTTTAGGATTCATATCCTTGTATGTGCCAAATATTAATAAATTGCTAGCTAAATTTCCGATAATGCCTGCTACCGCCGCAGAATTAATGCCAAATTTCTTCCCTATTTTTTTAAACCTATTTTTAAATATTAGATTAATCAGTTCTAGCATAGGATATGCACCAGCTAAAATAAATGCGATTTTGCCTACTATAACCATAGATTCAGATAGAGGCGCTAATCCTGAAACAAGCTTTACACCAAATATCACATCTACACCTTGTAAAAGTAATCCTACAGCACTTAGACTCATTATAAGCTTTCCAAATACATTAAAAACTTTTATAAACACATGAGGAGCTTTTAATAATCCAACCCCTAAAATAATGGCAAAAACAAATATAGGTACCAGATTCCATACTAATAGATTGATATTTATTTTTTGCCATAAACCTGCTGCAAGGCATCCTATGGGTATCGTAATAATTCCAACCAAAACACCTTTTGAAAAAAATTTTTCATCTTCTTTCGAAAGCATTCCTAAAGCGACAGGAATTGAAAAACTAATTGTGGCTCCTAAAGTAGAAGCAATGATAATTCCTGAGAATGCTCCCATTTCCTTTGTCATTGCTAGCTTCTCAGCCAGTTGATATCCCCCCATATCTACCGCTAAAAATGCTGCAGGAATGATAGAGGGATCTAAATGAAATACTTGACATATTGGAATAATCTTAGCGGATAAAAAATTTGCTAGTATAGGTGCTAAAGAAAGTATTCCTATCATACCAAGCCCTAAAGCCCCCATGGTTTTTATGCCTTCCTCAAATTTCCGACCCAATTTTAAATGATTACCGGTAATATAATCAATACCTCCGATTACAAAAAATGAGCCAATTAGGAGCAATACAAATTTATCCATTTTTATTTTCACTTTCTATTAACTTTATTTAACGTTTTGACTAATCCGAAGCTATATTATTTAACCCACTATTATAGAAATTAGGCGTATTAACAGCTATGAGCTTAACCTTTTTATTAGTATAATTTGCCCAATTGTGAGCGATATTTGAGTCCATATGAATACTATCACCAGGATACACTTCATAGCTCTTACCATTTATGTAAACCGTTAATATACCCTCTAAAACATAAATGAACTCTTCTCCCTCATGCTTATAGGATAATACTTCTTCATCTTTCTTTTGAGGTAGTATTTCGATAAGCCTAGGTACAAGTTGTTTATTTTCCAAGTTTGTACTTAAACTATACTTAATAAAGCCACCTTCTACGGCGTCTAATATTTCTTGTTCATAACTCCTTAAAACGATATCTTTCTTTTTATGTGGATAATCAAAAAAATGTGTTAAGTGTACTTCCAAAATCTCAGCTAATTTTTCAAGTGAATCAACTGCTATAGTAGTAAGACCTCTTTCTAATTGAGACAAAAACCCAACAGAAAGTTCGCTTTTTTCACTTAACTCTTTCAAAGTAATTCCTTTTTCAGTTCTTAATTTCTTTATTTCCATCCCTATATTCATTACTTCACCTCCTCTAAATTTCATAATTGTGAATAATATAATATATTTCAGCTAAATATTCAATGTATTATGAAATAAATTCACTTATATGAATTTCTTCATGTTTTTATTGCTCTCAATAAGTCCAAAGTATTACCCCATCTAGTACAAAAAAAGACGCTCGATCCATTAGATCTTGCGCCTACGTTGTTCAATATTAAAATTAGAAAACTATCCTATTGTGACTACCTCAACTAAAGTTAAAGTAGACTTCTATTGGAGGTCGCTCGCATAAGAGGAAACACCCCTTTAATATTTGTTTAGTCAATTCTATTCGATATTGGCTTACCCTCTCCATATGCCATTAGTGCATTGACATTGAGCATTAGCATAGCAGTTCTTGTTTTTAATGAGGCACTACCGATATGCGGAAGCGCAACGACATTTGGTAAGGTTAACAGTGGATGGTCCAATGCTACTGGCTCATGTTCAAAAACGTCTAGCCCTGCAGCCCATAGCTTGCCATTTTTCAACGTGTCATAAAGGGCATTCTCATCAATAATTCCTCCACGAGAGGCATTGATCAATACTGCATCTTCCTGCATTAAGGCAAGCTCCTTCGCGCCAATTAAACCAACTGTATCGCTATTATAAGGGGTCATTATAACAACAAAATCAGATTTCGTTAAAAGCTCCTCTAGGGATGCATAACGGAAGCCATACATTTCTTCCGCTTCATGGCGACGTCTGCGGTTATGATATAAAACTTTCATATCAAAGCCCTTCGCACGTCTCGCAACAGCCTGCCCGATACGTCCCATGCCAATAATGCCAATAGTAGCACCCGATACATCCTTACCAACTAATTGCATTGGGTACCAGCTTTTCCAATTACCATCACGTAAATAACGCTCGCTTTCTGGTATTCTACGTGCTGTTGCTAACAATAAGCCGAATACTAAATCAGCTGTCGTATTTGTTAATACGCCTGGAGTATTTGTAGCCATTATGCCTCTTTTGCGCAACGCTGGTACATCAATATTGTTAAAACCAACTGCTAGATTTGTCACTAGTTTTAAATTGGGGGCGTGTTTTAGTAATTCTTCGTCAACTTGGTCTGCAATCGTTACCCACAATACTTCACAATCCGCTACTGCTGCTATAAGTTTGTCTCGCGGAATAACGATTTCTTCCTCCTCCCATTGTTCTATATCATAATGCTCCTCTAAAGGCTCAACAAACTGAGCCGGAAATTTTCGTGTAATAAACAATTTCTTTTTCATATTCCAACACCCCTTTGAGTCAATTCCCCATTTTGCCTTTAGCGTAACACTAATATGCTAACGTCACAAGCAAGCTTTTATATTCAATATTTCCATTTTGCACGATAAAAAAATACGGTTTTCTGGTTTTTTTAAATCTATCCTTCCTATCAGTAATTTTATCCTTCAGTTATGGGATTTTATCCTTTTTTAAACTTCTCTACCCTCTATTTCAACAATTTTATCCATAAAAAAACTATGCAACTTTTATGTGCATAGTTCAGAGTTATGAGAACAGTCATCAAGAAGTTCAAGGTTACCGCTTACGTTGTGGTGAGCCCAAAAGCGTCTCACGCACTCTTTTTAAGTACTATTTTCCAATAAATTAGAAATCTTTAATCGTCGTATCAAGACGACTTGCAACTCGTTCTAATTCCTCCGAAGATTCGCCAATGGATTCAATTACATTTGCCAACTCAGTTATTTGACTTCCGACATTTTGAAAGTTTACGATAGAGCCCTCAACAGAGCCAGATATCGCATCAAATGCTTTTAATGAGTTCAAATTTTGCTCGATACTATTATTTACGAGCTCTTGAATTTCTTGAATTGCCTGAACAACATGTTTCGTAATCCCATTGGACATACCGATCAGATCTGCAATTTGTTCCACTGATTCTTTCGTTTGATCTGCTAACTTACGTACCTCATCGGCTACTACTGCAAAACCTTTTCCATGTTCCCCAGCTCGTGCAGCTTCAATTGCTGAATTCAATGCTAGTAAATTAGTTTGTCCAGAAATGCTTTTCACCATCTCGATTACTTTATTAATTTTTGAAGAGGAATGGTTTAACTCCTCTACCATTATCGCCATCTCAGCAGTCTTATCATTAATTTTTCCAGTTTGCTCATTTAATAATACTATTTTCGAATAGCCTTCAGATGAAACCTTTTGCATCGTCTTAGCTTCATCAATACTTTCCTTTAAGTAAGCATCTACTTGCTTCGTACTAGAAATAAGCTCCATCACCGATTCATTTGTTTCATGAGACTGGGCTTCTAACTGCGTCGAAATTCCACCAACTATATCTTTTACATGTGCACGGATACTGCTTCGTTGCTCTTCTACTATAGAATTAGAGTAATTGTTATACTCCTCCAAAACAATTTGCTGTTCAAAATTACACATTTTACTAATAGCATCACATAGCTTTTCTTCTTCCTCTTTTGATAAATGCAAATTATAGACGATTTTCCGCAAAGATTTTTCTAGGTTTTGAAACGCAGCTAGATACCATTTCGGATATAAATTAATCTTTACATGCATTTTTCCCACACTCCGACGCTTTTCTAAAAAGTTGTCATCGATTTTCCCTTCAAACATTTCAATTATATGATGACGAAGTGTTTGGCGAAGGCGCTCACTCGAACTGTGCTTTTGAATAACATCTCGTAAAGTTGGTACACTCTCTACTGCTTTATAAAATGTTTCGACCACTTCCACAACACTTTGCTCAACATATGGCTTTAAACTTTTTATTAACTGTAAATCTTGTTTTGTCAGATTGACGAGTTGTAGCTGTAGCAGACGTTCTTGATCTTGAATAGTTACACCTGTATTTGACACATCATGCATAACAATTGTATTTTGCTTAGGTCTATTCCTAAATTGAAACATCTTTCCACCCCATAAAGTAATATATTGTGCCATTCTATTTTTTTCCTATGCAACTTATCTATAATTGATTATAAAGTGTATTGATTAATAGATACAATAGTTCAGTAAAAATTATCTACTACACCACCTATTGACACTCATTATCATCGATTTTATAATTCTTTTTATCTATATAACCATTGTTTTTTTGCCAATAATTAGATAATAGTAACACTTTCACATTCACTAACTTAATGAATAGCTCTGTCTCTACAAAAAAAATCACTCATTATTGTGACAAATGAGTGACTTTTTTCATTTACATAAAAATAATAATACTTAGTATAGCAGCTAATACCAAACGATAAATCGCAAATGGCATTAGTTTTACTTTTGAGATAAGAGCTAAGAAAAACTTAATGGATAGTAATGCAAATACAAATGAACTAATAAAACCAACTACATAAAATCCTAAATAATCCATTGAAAGGGTATCCCAGTTTTTCAATACAGATACAAGGCTTGCACCTGCCATTATTGGAACAGCCATAATAAACGTGAAATCAGCAGCTACTCGGTGACTAATCCCGAAAAGGACACCACCTGAAATAGTTGCACCCGAACGAGAAAATCCTGGCCATAAAGATAAACACTGTACTAAACCTACTTTAAACGCCATGCCATAAGAAATATCATCTAATGATTCGACTTTAGGTTTTCTTGGTGCAAATTTATCGGCAGCAATCATTAAAATTGCACCTGCTACTAATGCATAAATAACATGCTCTACTTTAAATAAATGATCGTCAATAAAATCTTTAAACGCAAATCCTAATACAACTGCTGGTAACATACCAACAATTACATGCATTAAGTTAAAGCGACCTTTCATTGATCGTGATTGTCCACTAATATTATATAGACCCACGAGGCTTAGCATACGCTTCCACATGACCACTACGACCGCTAATATCGATCCTAACTGAACAACGATTTTAAAAGTATTAGCCGGATACTTTCCTAAAAACTCCTCTGTCTTTAACCACATATCATCCACAATAATCATATGACCTGTAGAAGATACTGGTGCAAACTCTGTCATTCCTTCGACAAAGCCTAAAATAAGTGCCTTCAACAATTCTATTATATCCACATTGTCACCTTACCTTTTAACTTTATTCTTCTTTTGTTCTATGTGTGGAAAATGAAGCTTCTACAATAGACACCAATCGTGAGGTAACTTTCATAGACTTCCTAGTAACTCATACGAAAGCTAGCTTCAGTTGGAGACAGTCAGCCTTTATGTTGAATAAAGCTGCTGTATACTTCTTTCACAATCCAAATTAACTTTAATGATGACGATAACATCAAATACTTGACCATAATCGTTTTTGCACACACCAACTTATTATAAGCTACTCTTTTTTCATATACTACCTCTTTTACTGAAAAGTAATATCAACAACCCATAGCTCAGAACGACTACCTATACGCATTGGTGGTCCCCAAAATCCAAAGCCTGATGAAACAAGTGTATGCATTTGTCCCTTCATCTTATAACCATAATCCAACTCAAAAACACGTGCGGTAATATACTGATTAGGCCATAATTGCCCTTTATGTGTATGACCAGACATATGGAGATCTACCCCTGCATGCGCCGGTGTTACCAAATCATCCGGTGTATGATTCATAACAAACCAAGGCAAATGATCTTTCAATTTTATAGCATCGAGTTGTTGTCTTTCTTTATTCGTAATATCTTCTTGGCCCGTTACTATAAACGCATTGCCTACCCGAATTGTTTCATCTCGTAAAATTTCCACACCAGCTTTTTTCATTTCCTCTACAAATTCAGGAATTTTCTTTCCATAATATTCATGATTACCAAGCACACCATATACACCATAAGTAGCCGTAAGCTGTTTCATCACATCAGCCATTCCCTCTTGAACAAACCATTTTGGGTCATCATCAACAATGTCTCCTGCTAAAAAAACAACATCTGGCTTCGCTTCATTCGATAAATTTACAAAACGTTGTAAATGCTTTTTATTTGATAACACACCTAAATGAAAATCGGAAGCAATAACAACCCGCATCGACGATAACTCACTATCTTTTTTATCCATTGTAATGTCTAAATTACGTACAACTGGAGAATATGCTAGATACGTACCGACAACCCACAGTACAAAGAACGCACCAATAGCCAAACTTCCAATAATGCGAAGATTATTGAATGGCGTTAGCCACATAACAATTTGTACTGTTAAACATAACAATAAACCATATTCGAATATAAACATCCAATAATTACCGATCACAGAAAATACTCGTAAAGATTCATGTATCCTTCCTATAAGAACACTAAAGGAAACGATATAAAGTAACAGCCAATATAAAACCGGATAGTAAAACCAATTCATTGCGACAAGCCACTGCTTTAAGCCCCACCCTAAATAGAACGTTAAAGCGCTATATATACCTAAAAAAAGAACGCCCATGCTTATTTTTGCCATATACTGGTCCTCTACTTTCATATATTCATAGTGATTATAGCATTACAGATGAAAATCGTATTTTTAAAAGCTCTTTTATTTTAGACAATATTTCAGTAACATTATAGATGTACTAGAAAATTTATGCATAAACGAGCAAATAAAGGGGTGTTGTCTCAGATGGGGAAGTATAAATTTGAATCCATAGAACATGAGTTATTCCGCAAAACGTTCCGTAAGTTTTTAGCAGAAGAAGCTGAAGTACATTATAATCAGTGGGAAAAAGATCACCTTATTCCGCTGGATTTTTGGCGTAAGCTTGGACAATTAGGTTATCTATGTCCACAAGTGGAAGAACAATATGGAGGTCTCGGGTTAGATTTTAGCTTTGGTGTCATTATCCAAGAAGAATTAGAGCGCGTAGGTTCCAGCCTTATCGGTGTCGGTTTGCATAATGATATCGTTGTCCCTTACATTGAGGCATATGGGACAGACAAACAAAAATCACGCTGGCTCCCTAAATGTGTCACAGGTGAAACTATTACAGCCATTGCAATGACAGAGCCAGGAACAGGCTCCGACTTAGCGAATATACAAACGACTGCTATTCGAGATGGCGATCATTATATAGTTAATGGTCAAAAGACCTTTATTACGAATGGAATTCATGCAAATTTAGTCGTTGTCGCGGTAAAAACGAACCCCCATGCTGAGAAAATACATCGAGGAATTAGCCTTCTCGTTATTGAGGCAGGAACACCAGGCTTTACGAAGGGGCGTAAACTTGAAAAAGTAGGCATGCATGCGCAAGATACGGCCGAACTATTTTTTGAGGATTGTCGGGTTCCAGTAGAAAATTTATTAGGTGAGGAAGGAAAAGGCTTCACTTACATGATGGAAAAGCTTCAGCAGGAGCGTCTAGCTGTAGCAGTCGCAGCCCAGTCTGCAGCCGAAGATATGCTCGCTTTAACAATTGATTATGTTAAATCACGTCAGGCTTTCGGAAAATCCATTAGTGACTTCCAAAATACACAATTTAAAATTGCTGAAATGGCAACAAAAGTAGAACTTGGGAAAACATTTTTAGAATCTTTAATCGAAGAACATATTGCTGGAAAAGAAGTTGTCACAAAGGTTTCTATGGCGAAATACTGGATTACTGAAAATGCTCGAGAGATATCTACTCAGTGCATGCAGTTGCATGGTGGCTACGGATATATGGAGGAATATAAAATTGCACGACGTTATCGTGATATTCCGGTAATGTCTATATACGCTGGCACAAATGAAGTGATGAAAATGATTATTGCAAAAAATGTAGGGCTATAAAAAGCATTGTCGCTGCGAGGAATTGCGACTTGAACAAAAGGAAAAAGTGTTAGATTGCTTTAATCAATCTAACACTTTTTCTCTGCCGTTGTTGTCCGCTACGACGGACGCTTTCCGCGGGCACACCGTAAGCCGCAACCCTCGCTAACGCGCGGTTTGTTGCGTCTTACGCAGCGTGCGTTCCCGCAGGAGTCGCCGCCTCCGCTCCCAACAACTAGTGTTCACTTCTAACCTTTATTGATTGCTAAGGATAGAAATGCTGTGTTTTCATTCATTCTATATAGCAGAAATTCACATTAGCTTTACCGTGCTTTTGGGAAAGTAAGTTTCTTGAACGGAAAGTTTAAACAGCGGCAAATTTTGCCGCTGCTTCTTACACTGCTGGTATTCGAACGATTACTTTAAATAAATCTCCATCTACATCTATGCTCATACGTGCTCCATGCAAATCTACAATAGATTGTGCAATGGCTAAACCTAACCCTGAGCCCTCTGTATGACGTGAAGCATCTGCTCTCTTAAAGCGTTCAAATAATTCATCAGCATTTTCGCTTATTTCATATTTCGCAACATTTTTCACAGTGAATTCAGCATCACCGTTAGTCGTTCTTTTTAACGTAACATAAACTCGTGTACCTTCTAAGGCATATTTCAATACATTGACAATTAAATTATCGATAAGTCTCCACCATTTTTGTCCATCAACATAAGCGTAAATAGGATCATTAGACATCGTCATGCGCAAATCTAAGCGTGCTTTACTTAAATCTTCTTCATGCTCTCCTACCGCCTGCTGAACAAGCTGTGTTACATCTACACGACTTCGATGAAGCTCAATATTGCCACTCGCCATTTTGGATACTTCAAACAGATCCTCAATTAATACTTTTAAACGGTCTGATTTTTTATCGAGAATATGAATATACTGCTTACGCTCCTCTTCCGTAATATCCGGATTTTTCAGTAAATCTGTATACGTAATTATAGATGTTAGCGGGGTACGTAAATCATGGCTAACATTTGTAATTAACTCTGTTTTTAAACGTTCACTCTTTGCCTGTTCATGCATTGATGTGCGAACACCTTCGCGTAGATGATTAAGATTTTCTGCATGGGCTGCTAGCGGGGATTTCCCCTTTACTTTCACATCTCGATTTAGGCGCCCTTCTGCCATATCCTTTGTATCCTTCATAATGCGATTTAAATAGCCCATTTTAGAAAGGAAGACAATCATTGCTGGAATGCCGACAATCGTACATATTCCAAATACTAGAACTGGGAATCCGCCCCACATCATACTGGCAACAAGACTACCACCACCAAAAAAGGCAGCTGCGACCAAGACAATTGAGTGTAAAGCGATCGATCGATTTAAAAATAAATCAGTCATTGATTCCCCTATTCCCCACAGATAACTTTCCTGTACATTTTCACTTAGTTTTTTCACTGTATTTACGCGATCATACAACCAAATAACTTGCACAAAAAATGCAACACCAATAATAATTAAAACTAATACTTTAAATACAAAGTCAATTAAAAATCGTACATAATTGTATTGATACGTATATTCAATTGCTTCGAATGCAATATGTGAAGAAAACCAGTATATACAACCTGTAATGAACAGTAATACTATTTGGATATCAATGCGTAGCTTGGCTAAAGATTCTTTTTCCTTTAAGCTGCCTATAGTAGGAAGTAATTCTTTACGTCCTTTCCAAGCAAAGAATGCTGCTATTAGACTTGTAAGCCAAATAACAAAAAACATGTATTGATTGCGTTTAAATTGGTCATACCCATCCATTATCGCTGCAGATTGTGCAGCTCTTTTAGAGATAGTAATTGTTCCTGTGTATTCACTCGTTTCATTTAATACGTCGGATTCAATGTACACATCGGAACCGTATAACAAATGACTTGAATTGTTACTGATGCTACCCGTTCTTAGCGGAGGGTGTACATATGTTATTTTGTATACATTACTGTCAGTAATATCTCCGGATTGATAAGTTTCTCCAGTTTCAACATTCGTTAATTCATAAGACAAATAGTTATAGTTTTTCGCAAAATCTTTTGCTTCATCTTTTACCGCTTTTATATATTTATCGATGAGCGCACCCTTTTGCGCCGCAATTTTCTTCCGAACATATTCATCATCTTCAAAGTTTTTCGTAATATCTTTTATTTTGGCATCTCGCTCATTTTCAAGCTTTGTTTTTAATTCGTTGGCATTATTATCAGCAGCTTCTTGAATCTTCTCTTCATATTGACTCTTTATATTATCAATTTGTGTGCCTAGTGAGCCATAATAATTGCGGTGTTCCTCAATTTCATTTTCTGAAACTGTAATCTTGCTCTTCAATTCCTCAGCAGTTGGTAAATTAAGCACTAACGGCCCTAGCTCCGATTGAAAATTATCCAGTTCATTTTGAAAATTCCCGGATTGAAAATACGATTTCCCTACATATTGATAGCCAATTTTAGAAAACGTAAATACACCGAAAATAAACCATGTTAAACAAATAAGTGCAAGTAGAGGCTTCCAAATTTTCATCATGTTTTCAACTCCCCTCTAAAAAATTTTTTCAAAAAATTGTAGCATTTCGGAGGAGCGGGAATTTACCATTTTATATGCATAAATACCGAAATAAACGAGACCGATAACACCTGCCACAAATCCTGCTATCGTTACATACTTCTCTATTTTATTTTTCCATTTTATAGCCAACGCCCCATACCACCTTTAAATAACGTGGATTTTTCGGATCTGCTTCAATTTTTTCACGTATTTTCCGAATGTGAACTGCTACAATATTTTCTGCATTGTAAGCTTCCTCATTCCATACACGTTCATAAATTTCTCGAATCGAAAAAACACGTCCTGCATTTTTCATTAGTAATTCTGTAATTTTATATTCAATTGGCGTTAAACGAACAGGTTCGCCTTCCAACACTACTTCCTTAGCATCTTCATCTAGCACTAAACCATCAATTTCTACCTTTGCTGCGCCGTCATTATACGTCCCAAGTTGTACATAACGACGCAATTGTGATTTAACACGCGCCAACAGCTCTAATGGATGAAATGGTTTCGTTACGTAATCATCAGCTCCAACGGATAAGCCATGAATCTTGTCACCATCTTCAGCTTTCGCACTAAGCATTATAATTGGAATGTTGCGTTCTGCTCTAATTTTAAACGTCGCCGTAATACCATCCATATTTGGCATCATAATATCTAAAATAATTAAATGTACTTCATTATTTTCCAGCTTTTCAAGTGCTTCTACACCGTCTGCTGCCTTAATGACATGATAACCTTCATTTTTTAAGTAAATTTCAATACCATCACGAATATCTTGATCATCGTCTGTTACAAGAACTGTTAACTTCGTCATGATATACACCTCGCTCTCAACTAATAGTCTACATATAAAATCTTAAAAACCAACTAGGATAAAAATGAAGAATTTCTTAAGCTTTTACCATTTTCCATGCTTACTATTTCTATTTTTTCCTCCCTGCAAATGTAAGAACCACAATGCCACCAAGTAGCATTACAACACCAAACCAAGATGTTATACTTAAATGCTCGCCAACTAGCACTACGCCTAACATTGCTGCAGTTAAGGGCTCCGCAAGGGACAAAGTTACAGCAGATGACGAGCTAATTTTCTGAAGACCACTTAAAAACAATAAATACGCTATGCTTGTACACATAACGCCCATAAAAAGCATTGTCCATAAGTTTTGTGTATCTGATAGCCAGCTAAATCCACTGCCAATTGAAAACGGTAGTAATAATAGTGCACAAATCGAAAATGTCATAGCAACTGCAGGTAATGCTTCCTGCTGTGCCATTAGTTTTTTACTTATATTTGTATATACTGCGAAAGAAACACCCGCACAAATGGCTAGCCCTATGCCACCCATATGTATAGTTCCATCTCCATTATTAATAAACAATAGAATACATCCTGTAATTGTCATAACGGTTGCGACGCCCCATACTTTTGTTGGTCGCGTTTTCAAAAGTAGCCACTCCAGCACGCCTGAAAACATCGGGGCACTACCAATTGTCACAACAGTGCCAATCGCTACGCCTGTTAGACGGATAGATGTAAAAAAAAGACCTTGGAATAAAGCAATACTTGCCGCCGCCAATATTGTCCATTTCCAGGACCATGTTCGAAAAGTAATTTTACGTAACAACACTACTACAACTAATAATAAACCACCACCAATTGCTGAGCGAATAGTTGCCACTGCAAACGGCGATACGCCATTATCTAAAAAAGTTTGTGCTGTCCCTGTCATTCCCCATAAAATAGCTGCTAGAAGTACAAAAAAATATGGATAAACCAATGCTGATACCCTCCTAACCTTTAACACTATTACTGTTAACTATACAGATTTATCCAAAATCAAACAATTCCCAACTTACTTTCCTTACATACAATTCATTATTATGTTTTCTATAACAGAGGAGGTATAATAATAACATTAAAAGGAGCGACCGTTTATGTATAAAACTATTGAAGAAACAGCCCTGGAACTTGGCATGCCTGAGGAGCAGATACTACGACTTGTTTATGAAGGACGCATCCGTTCAATTTATGATGGGGATCAAATATTGATTAATAGTGGACAATTTAGTACCTATTTTGAACAGCTAGAACGGATAAAAGAAGAAATAGAAATTTGGCGTAACACACCTATTCCTGAAGATATTGACGTGAAGGACGAAGACTAAACTTTAAAAGTGCCAGGCACTCAAACAATTCAAAATTGTTTGAGTGCCTGGCACCTACTTAACTAAATACTTACTACAAATCCTGCACGTTTTCCGATAATCTCAGCGTAGTCCTCAACCATCACACTTGCCGTTGGGTACATGCCTGCGCCTGGACCTACTAATGTTAATGTACCAATATAATTCGTTTCAAGCGCAACCGCATTATTAACGTCATCAACCGGATAAAGCGGATGCTCTTTATCTACTAATTGTGGACCAACCTTTGCTACCACTTTACCATTTGTAAGTTTCTCCACTTCAGCTACATGGCGATAACGTAAGCCCTTTTCACAAGCATCCTTTACCTGTTCAGCTGAGATACAGTCAATGCCAATTACTTCGACGTCAGCCCAATCTGGTTGCTCACCAAATGCTAATGCGCTTAAAATCATTAGCTTTTTAAAGGCATCTTGACCAGATACATCATTATACGGGTCAGCTTCTGCGTAACCTAAGTTTTGCGCCTCTTTTAAAGCTTTCTCAAAGGACCAGCCCTGTGCGCGCATTTTTGTTAAAATATAATTTGATGTTCCATTCAACACACCTTGAATACGGCTTACATCATTTACAAGCAAAATATTTTTCATCGTTTTAATAACAGGCACGCCGCCTGCCGTTGTTGCTTCGAAGCCCACGAATACACCATTTGACTTTGCAAGCTCTTGTAACTCTAAGCCACGTTTTGCAAACATCACTTTGTTTGCTGTAATTACATGACACTTATGTTCAACTGCACGCTTTAAATAACCAAATGCCGGTTCTTCATTGACAATTGCTTCAAATACAACTTGCATGCCAGGCTCCGCTAAAACCTCATCCATACTTGTTGTTAATAAATGAGCAGTACCTGGAACACGTTCACGACTAGTATCCGTTACTAATATTTTTGCTACTACCAATTCAATGCCTAATTTCCGTTTCAGTTCTTCACGCTTTTCATTCAATATATGATAGATACCTTGACCTACAGTTCCAAATCCTAAGATTGCTGCCTTTATAGTTGCCATACTTGTTATTCCCTCCAACGTACATTTCTCCAGTTTTATATATAAATAAAGTCTGTGCCTACAAGCACATATTCAAATAATTCAAAATTTAACCTAAAGAAAATTGTAACGCAAATAAATACATTGCACAAGAAAAATCTTTCTAGGATGGACAATTGTTTTCTCTAGGAGTGCAAAAGAAATCGGTTTCATTGCCTTTATTATACGTTTTATTAATAAATCTATAATTTTTGAACAACTTTTGACGAATTCTTTTAAAAAAAGAAATGCCTTTCTTCTATTATATATGTATGAAGATACCCGTTATAGAATAAGCTGTTTTTGAAAAGCAGTAACTAATTCCACAAGTAACGTGAAACGCAACAAAAAGCTCATTCCCTATAGCAGTAGAGAATGAGCTAAAAAATATAAGGGAAAGTTAACTTGCTTGTAAAAATAATCGATAACGATATTGCGCTAAAGCTGATTGCACTAGCATTACTTCTTCTTGTGTAAAGTTTGGTACTGCATATGTGCGTTCAATTAATTGAAAGGATCCGTATTTTAAATAATATTCTGTCGCCGGTAATGCAATATGACTTATACCGTAAGCATCATACTCTTCAAAAACTTCTTTAACTACATAGCCCTCTTCATTAGCATATACGACTTCTTCAAAAGCACTATGTCCAAAAGTTTGTTGCCATTTTGTTTCAACTGTCGAAAGTAAGTTTTGAATGGATAGGTTGTTCACAAAATGATGACTTTCATTTAATTCATAAATTATATAAGCTGTTACATTTTGTGCCCGATAAATATTTCCCATTTATAACACTCCTTTTCGATCAGTTTTTTAAAGCGAGCATAGCTACTGGCTATGTAGCTAAACTCTTTTCATATATTCAAAAGTGGGGGAGCACTTATGAAAACAAATTGATTGTTACCGCCTAAACAGAAGCGGCATTTAGAATTACGTAACCTCGACACTCTTTAAAATTGTTCTAGGTTGGTAGCCATTCGAACATTTAACTTAATCCCTAGTATATAGCATGGTTTTAATCAAGTCAACAATACTTATAAAAATACTAGGTATTATTTATAGGAAATTTCAGATAACTTACCAAATGAGGTAATGATTGATGTAGCAACGTTATACGCATTACCAAATGAGGCATTTCGAATGAGAAAATACGTTAACGCTACGACATGAATCTAATTTATCAATTTATGTTAAGCTTCTACTTTTTGTTCAGTAGGTGTTACTTGTGCAATTGCTTGTTCTAAGTCTGCAATTATATCCTCAACTGCCTCTAAACCGATTGATAAGCGAATGAGCGACTCGGATACGCCAGTTTGGATTAATTCCTCAGCAGATAATTGTTGATGGGTTGTAGATGCTGGGTGAATAATTAACGATTTTGCATCTCCAACGTTTGCTACATGTGAGAATAGTTTCACGCTGTCTATTAACTGACGACCTGCTTCTCGTCCACCTTTAATGCCAAATGTAAGCACTGAACCGAAGCCATTTTTCAAGTATTTCTTCGCTAAGTCATGGGAAGCAAAATCCTCTAATCCATTATAGTTTACATATTCCACGGATGGGTGGTTACGTAAATATTCAGCAACTGCTAACGCATTTTCATTGTGTTTAGGAATACGCAAATGAAGCGTTTCTAAACCTTGTAGTAAGTTAAAGGCAGCATCAGCACTTAATGTTGGGCCAAAATCACGTAGTAATTGCACACGCAGTTTTGTGGCAAATGCAGCCGCTGCAGTATCAATTCCGTATCGTAATCCATGATAAGATGTGTCTGGCTCTGTAAATCTAGGGAATCTACCTTGTGTCCAATCAAATTTCCCAGCATCTACAACTACGCCACCTAAAGTTGTACCATGACCGCCAATCCATTTTGTCGCTGAGTGAACAACTATATCTGCACCGAAGTCGATTGGCGTTGCGCCATATGGTGAAGCAAATGTGCTATCAATAATTAAAGGCAAGCCATTTTCATGTGCAATCGTTGCTACTGCTTCAACATCTAAAACCTTTAAACTTGGATTGCCGTAAATTTCAGCAAACACTGCTTTTGTGTTTTCATTAATCGCAGATCGGAAGTTCTCAGGGTTTGTTTCATCTACAAAAATTGTTTTAATACCGTAGTTTGGTAGTGTATTTGCTAATAAGTTATATGTTCCTCCGTATAAAGAGCTTGCTGCTACGATTTCATCCCCTGCACTTGCTAGATTTAAAATTGAAAATGCGATAGCTGCTGCACCTGATGAAAGTGCTACTGCTGCTGTACCGCCTTCCAATAAAGCGACGCGTTTTTCAAAAACATCTACAGTTGGATTTGTAATACGTGTGTAAATATTGCCCGCTTCTTCTAATGCAAAAAGACGTTGCGCATGAGCAGTGTCTTTAAATACGAAAGCTGTTGAACGGTACACTGGTACAGTTCGAGAGCCTGTCACTGGGTCTGGCTCTTGACCACCGTGTAATAGTAATGTTTCTGGTTTGAAATTCGACATATTTTCTTCCTCCTTAATGGTTTTACGATGGTACCGGAGATGAGGAGGATTTATGTGTAGAAAACAAAAACCCTCTTCAGTTAAGAAGAGGGTTGCGGTTGCAAGTTTTCCTCCCCTTATCTGCCAGATCCAAGTAAGAATCTGTAGGAATTAGCACCTTAGCAAGTTCGTCACTCACTGGTTGCCGGGCATCATAGGGCCTATCCCTCCGCCGCTCTTGATAAGAGTATGTGATTCAATTTCCATCGTTGTTACACAGTATAAACATAGACTTTTTTTCTGTCAACAGTAAAATTTATTTTTTTCTGAAACTTCTGTCTGCTAATTTACGTAATAAGAGCACATACACTATATAAAAAATAAAAATGAAAGGAGCATTTTTTATGGAAAAAGCTATGATTTTTTTTATTATTATTGTTATTGGTTATTTAATCGGCTGTATTCACGGATCTAAAGTGGCACAATTTCTATCGGGTGTAGATTTAAAAAAGACTGGTCATGGCAATGCTGGTGCCTCAAATGCAACGCTTTCTCTTGGTTGGAAATACGGCATATTAGTGGCACTGATTGATATTGGTAAAGGCGTCGGTGCTATTCTCTGTGCCATCTACTACTTTTCTTCTAATGCGTCACAATTCACTGAAATACAAACGTGGCTCTTAATCTATACAATGGCTGCTAGTGTTATTTTAGGGCATAACTTCCCATTCCATATGGGCTTCAAAGGTGGCAAAGGTACTGCCTCCATTATTGGGATTTTACTTGCTGTCGATTGGAAAATTGCTTTATGTGCACTTATATTATTTGTGATTTTATCTTTAGCTACAAACTATTTAATCGTCGGTGTGTTAGAATTTTATATTGTATTTTGTACAGCAACTTATTTATGGATACCCGGAATTGGCCCAACGATCATTTCCATTCTACTTTTATGCATAGCGTTCATCTTGCATATCGAAAATATTAAAAGGCTATTCCATGGAACAGAACCGAAAGTAACATCTGCCTTTAAAAAATCAGCATAAAACAAGAGGATGAGACATAACTTCGAGGACACTAGTTGGTGGTAGCGAGGGCGGTGACTCCTGCGGAAACAGCACAAATGTCAGACGCAACTGACAGCGCGACAGCGACGGTTGTGGCTTACGGTGTGCCGTGGAATGCATCCGCAAACGGGACATCAACGCATAGCAAAAAGTGTTAGATTGATGGCAGTCAATCTAACACTTTTTAAATATATTATTTTGCAAATGATGGATCTAGCATTGTACCGTTCTTAGCTAAATTCACATGCCAAGAAAGTGCTTTTTCTAAATCATGCGGTGTATGGTGACCACCTGTTGCTTCATTTGCGTCATTGAAGTACGCCCATAATTGCTCCTTATAATCTGGATGCGCACAGTTTTCAATGATTAGACCGACACGCTCTTTAGGTGCTAGACCTCGTAAGTCTGCAACGCCCTGCTCCGTTACGATAACATCCACATCATGTTCAGTATGGTCTACATGCGAAACCATTGGAACAATACTAGAAATTTTCCCACCTTTTGCATACGATTTTGTCACGAAAATACCTAATCGTGCATTACGAGCAAAATCTCCAGAACCTCCAATACCATTCATCATCTTTGTACCCGAAACATGAGTTGAATTTACATTCCCGTAAATATCTAATTCAAGCGCTGTATTTACAGAGATCAAGCCGAGTCGACGGATAATTTCTGGGTGATTAGAAATTTCCTGTGGTCGTAATACTAATTTATCTGCATATTTTTCAAAATTTCCGTAAACTTGGTTTCCTACTTTTTCAGATAGGGTAATAGAAGTAGCAGATGCAAAGCTTACTTTTCCAGCATCCATTAATTCAAATACAGCATCCTGTAGTACTTCCGAATAAACTTCTAAATTTTCAAACTCGGAATCTTTGAAACCTAATAATACAGCATTTGCCACTGAACCTACACCTGATTGTAGTGGGCGTAAACTCGTCGTTAAACGACCTACTTTAATTTCTTCTCTTAAGAAATTCAGTAGATGATTTGCCATAATATCTGTTTCTTCATCAGCCGGAACAATCATTGATGGCGCATCTAAAATATCTGAAATAACAATGCCTTTTACTTTGTCTAAATTTAGTGGAATGCCAATTGTACCAAGACGATCTGACACATTTAGCATTGGAATTGGATCACGTTTACCTTGTGGTCCTGGAACAAAAATATCATGCACACCTTCTAATGCATCAAGCTGTGCTACGTTTAGCTCGATGATAACTTGGTCTGCTTCTTGTACGAAAATCGGAGAGTTACCAACTGAAGTTGTAGGAATTAATAAGCCATCTTCTGTAATAGCAGCAGCTTCAATAATAGCAAAGTCAATCGGGCCAATAATGCCCTGACGTACTAATTCAGCATTGTGTGATAAATGGGCATCAACATAAGTGACTTCTCCACTATTAATCATGTTTCGAATGCCTGCATCTCCTTGGAAAGGTCCACGCTTGCGAATAACACCAGCTTCTGCTAAGTATTGGTCAACTTCAGGTCCAAGTGATGCACCTGTATATACATCTACCTTGAAGCTTTCTGTTTTTGCTTTCTCAACAAGTGCAAGCGGTACCACTTTTACGTCACCTGCACGTGTAAATCCACTCATACCAAGTACCATGCCGTCCTTAATCCAAGATGCTGCTTCTTCTGCTGATACGACTTTGTTTCGTAATTGTTCATTACGAAGCTTTTTTGCTAACTTTTCATCCATTCCTTATTCCTCCATCCCACATTTATTTACTTCAACTAGATTATTTGTCCTTCACATCCACATCGGTACACCCAACCAATGTAAAAAAACAGGAGATAAATAACCTGTCGCCATACATAATTTTACACTATTCAGAACATTTAAGCTATATCTAACAAAATATTTTACTTTACGAGCGAATTAACATTAGACTTAATTATTCGAAAATAGTTTCACCTTAATAGTTCACCCTTTTTTATATTGGATTTGATTCGATTTTAGCCAAAAATCGTGATATGCTCTTGGTATATTAATTGGGAAAAGGGGACTTTATAGATGGTTAAAGAATTATTACGTAACCACTCTTCGGTTCGTATCTATGATGGGAATCCTATATCTAAAGAAATCGTTGAGGATTTAATTGCTACTGCACAGATGGCAGCAACTTCTCACTTTGTACAAGCATATAGCGTAATTTGGGTAACAGACGAGGAGAAAAAAGAAAAGCTAGGTTTGCTGTCAGGAAATCCACGTCAATACGAAACTTCTGGTGGTGCTTTTGTATTTTGTGTAGACTTTAAACGACTACAAATGGCAGGGAAATTAGAAGGCGTTGATATTGTCGCAGATTCGGCTGAGAACGTTCTTGTTGGCGTAGCAGATGTATCATTATTTGCGCAAAACTTTGTGATTGCAGCTGAATCTATGGGATACGGTATTTGTTATATAGGCGGTGTACGTAATAAGCCTGAAGAAATTAGTGATTTATTTAATTTACCGGATTATGTATTCCCATTGTTCGGTTTAACAATTGGCGTTCCTGCTCGACGCAATGAGGTTAAGCCTCGTTTACCAGTAGCTGCTATCCTTCATGAAAATGCATACAATACAGAAAAATATGAGGAACTGTTACCTGCTTACAATGAAACAATGGAGGCATATTACAATAGTCGTTCCTCAAATCGTAAAATTGATAATTGGACAAAGCAAATGGCTGACTTTTTAGTTGAACAGCGTCGTCCACACATTAATAGCTTTCTAGCACAAAAAGGATTTAATTGGAAATAACATTCCTTAAGTGGGGTTACTATCGTCTGATAATAACTCCACTTTTTTCATATTTTTAACGTTTTTTTAATGCTAACCTAGTATTTTTGACTTGATTGATATGTTAAATTCAGGTACAAATTAAACGAAAAGACTCTTTCCTTTTCCAACATTTCCATTAATATTAATAGAAGGACCCTATCTCGAAAGGAGTTTTGTAAAAATGTCCTTTGTTAATAAGCATCTTGCCCGTACCCTAGAACAACAACATAAGAGAAGCGTAAGAGGTTTATTTTTAAAAATCCAAGACTTAAATAACGAATGCTTACTTTTAAGAAAGCGACTTGAACAACATATCGACCTCAATCAATACAAAGAAGCTATTGCATATGTCGATCAATTCGTTTCCTATACAACCATTTTAAACTTAAAATTTGTGACAAATACACAGAACCTAGAAGTGGTTGTGCTGCATGCACTTCTATTGGAGCATATTATAGCAAACGAAACAGCACATTCTTTGGAGTACGAAAATAATTTGTTGCAAGGCTATATTCAAGAGATTTTCGCATTAAACGATCACGCCGCAACACTCTTTTCTAATCATAAAGAAAAGCTACTACGTTACATCGAGAATCAGACTACATAAAAAAGACGATCAAGACAACAAAATTCATTGTGCTGATCGTCTTTTGTTTATTGTAAGCCTTTAATTATTAGCGAGCGTACTGGTAAAAATTGCTCTCCTGTATCACCATAAGTTAGTATTACTTCGTCACCTTCTTGTAAATAAATTGCAAGAGGCTCCGTTTCTGCACTTACTAAATAGTTTTCACCATTATTCAGTAAAAACGATACGAGGGTAAAGTCACCGAGGCGTTCCTTATAAACGCGTAGTACTGTTCCACTTGCGTTTTTCTCTTCTGCATTTGAACTACCATCAACCGTACTTCCACCACGGCTAAGTGCTGTTTTATATAATTTCAACGCTTCTTTCGGTGTTGTGGCATAGGCTGAAATTTCAGGATTTGCTGCGGACACGATGAAATAATTTTGTAAGAAGCCATTAGCATCTAACACTGCTGTTAACCAACTTGCCTCACCATAAAAGTTATACAATACAGGCATTTCTCCTGCCCACTTTTTCTCAATAAATTTCTTTTCAATGATTTGCAAATTCCCTTGTGAATCCATATACGATTCATCTTGATTTCCTGTGTAATATGTCGCTTCCCCAGTTCGAGCATTCGTTAATGAGTAGCCAAGCATTGAATCCACGCCCTCTTTTGGACTTGTGAAATCAGTGAAATAATACATATCGCCTGCCTCATCGAATATCGGGCTGACATTTGATTCCGTGCCTTCATCTGAAGGTAACTTGACATCTTTCTTACCAAACATACTATTCCAGTAACCATGAACGTATTTTCCATAATAGCTATTTTGTAAACTTACTGTCTCTGGTGAAACGGCACCATCAATAAATGCCGGAACATCATCTAATTTTACAAGCTCAGATTTGCCTGTTAATGCATCTACAAGTACAATGCCCTGTACATCAAAGCCATTTCGTGCAGAAATAAATTCCCCATATGAACGGATATAGTATGGTTTACCGTCATCATCAATTTCTAGCTGAACATCTCCATAGAAAATAAGGAATGGATGTTGCAAGCGCATATGACGCTCTAAATTAGCATTTAAAAACGCAGAAGGAACGTATTTCATTTCCTGCGGGATAAATTTAGGATTGTCAGCTGAGTCCGTAGCACTCATCGTAAAATAACCTGGTGTCGTCTTACCATTCATCCATTTAAAGAAACCAGAAAATTCAACTGGAGCGATATAAACATACTCACCATTTACTTTCTGAATTTGTAAACGTCCTAGCTCGTAATAACTTGTATTCGGTACTTGCCCAAATGCTTTTTTCATTTTATTTCGGACGAATTTAGGTGGGACACTCGCTGGTGTTTGCGTTTCATCAAACGGCTTAATCTCAACCTCTTCTTTCATTTCCGCTGATTTGAATTTATCGTTAGCATTCCACAGTGGTGCGGACAATACATAGACCCCCACAACTAAGCTTGCTAAAAATAAAACACCTTTAATCTTTCTTTCAATACCACTTGCAAGAAATGCACCACATAAAGTTAGTAGTATAATTACTGGCCAAAAGACAAGCCAGTTAACATCAATTTTTGTAACATACAGCATAATACCCGACGCTATAAATCCTATAACAAAAACACCAATGAAAAAGTAACCAACTACTTTTTTCGATTCTCCATCTTCACGCTTCTTCGTTATTAGCGGTGTTAATAGTACACTCGCAATTAATGCAATGACTACAGAAGCTATCAATAGCTTAGTCATACCGTTCACCCTCTCCTCACTTACTGTCTACTTATTTACGGTTACATATTGAAAAAGTTTCAAACATAAGTTGAATTGGATACCTCTGCCCTTCCCCTTAATAGAAGAACATTGCGAGGTAAAAAGAGCTTATACTTGAAAAAGGAAATTTAAACAACGATAGAGAATTTCAATGTAAAGGAGCTGAAAAACTTGGCAAGAAAAATTTTGTTAACGTTCATCATACTATTTGGTCTTTATTATATTTTTTTCTTTTCACATATTGACCAAAGTTTGAAACTAATATTCAAAGTCATTCCTATGATTTTGATTATAATCATGGCTGCAACCCAAAAAGCACAATCAATTAAAAAATATCAACTGTTAATAGTTATTGGGCTACTATTTTGTATGGTAGGTGACTACACATTACAATGGTTTCTTATTGGTCTTACAAGCTTCTTAATTGGCCATATTTTTTATATTTTTGCCTTTTCAAGTACAAATGAACAGCCAGTACCCACTTGGGCAAAGGTTGTATTACTGCTATATGGTGTATTAATGGCGGGCTGGATTGCCACTACTGTCTTTAAATCTGGTGAAACTATACTTACTTTTGCAGTTTTAGCGTATATTTCAATCATTTTAACAATGGGCTGGACTGCCATTCGCACTGGTTCTGCTTTCGCTATCATTGGCGCAATATTATTTATCGCATCGGATTCCTATTTAGCGATTAATAAATTTGTCATGCCATTACCTTTTTCACATGAAGTTATTATGATGACTTATTATAGTGCTCAAATACTTATAGCATTGAGCATTCTTCAATATTCCGAAATCCGAAGTAAAGTGGTACAATGAAAGTGCCTGGCACTCAAACAATTCTGAATTGTTTGAGTGCCAGACACCTACAAAGGAGGCCGTATATTCTATGAAAGAACAAGTAATCGAGCGATTAATTCGCTACGCAAAAATCGATACACAATCAGACTTCACAAGTGAAACAACTCCTTCCACTCAAAAGCAATTTGACTTATTGCATGTATTGAAGGATGAACTTTCCACAATCGGCTTAACAGACATTACATTAGATGACAATGGCTATTTATTTGCAACACTTGAAGCAAATACAGATAAAGAAGTACCGACTATCGGCTTTTTAGCGCATGTGGATACAGCAACAGACTACACTGGTACAAATGTTAATCCGCAACGTATTGACAATTATGATGGCGGTGACATTCAATTAAACAAAAATTTAGCCATGTCTCCAACTGAATTCCCTGAACTAAAAAATTACATTGGGCAAACACTAATTACAACAGATGGTACGACACTTTTAGGTGCGGACGATAAAGCGGGCATTGCTGAAATTATGACTGCTATGGAATATTTAATAAATAATCCTTCAATTAAGCACGGTAAATTACGTGTAGCGTTCACTCCAGATGAGGAAATCGGCCGTGGACCGCATAAATTTGATGTCGCTGCATTCGGAGCTGATTATGCATATACAATGGATGGCGGACCACTAGGTGAACTACAGTACGAAAGCTTTAATGCTGCAGGTGTTAAAGTCATCACAAAAGGAACAAGCGTACACCCAGGTTCGGCAAAAAATAAAATGGTCAACTCTATCACAATGGCGATTGCTTTCCAAAACGAAATGCCTACAGATGCAGTACCTGAAAAAACAGAAGGCTATGAAGGTTTTATCCATTTAATGGGCTTTAAAGGCGCAATTGAACATACTGAGCTTTCTTATATTGTACGTGACCATGATCGTCAAAAATTTGAGGCGAAAAAGCAATTAATGCGTGATGCTGCTGCCAAAATACAAGCTCAGTTTGGTAAGGATGCACTAACAATTTCTATCGAGGATCAATACTATAACATGGGTGAAAAAATTGAACCTGTAAAAGAAATTGTTGACATTGCACGTCAAGCAATGGAAAAATTAGATATTACACCGAATACATTACCGATTCGTGGTGGTACTGATGGCTCTCAACTTTCTTATATGGGCTTACCAACGCCAAATGTTTTTGCAGGTGGCGAGAACATGCATGGTAAATACGAATATGTATCTGCCGAAACAATGGAAAAAGCTACACAAGTTATTATTGAAATCGTGCAATTATTTGAACAACAAGGCAAATAAGTCATTTTTAAATTCGAGCGATAAGAAACAATTTAAAGCGAGGACGCTCTAAAAAGTCTTCAAGATACTAAAATCCGCTTCGCTCCTGATGGGTAAGGTACGACTAGTAAAGCTACTAGGCCCGTGCATTTGCTTTTTCTTAGGAGTCAACGCGGATTTTTACTTTAATAATCAATTATGTCTTGGCATAATAGCGTCCACAATTTTTATAGCCGGCTCGAAAAGCACCTCAAAAAATCTGCTACATATGCTGAGGCCTTTAATTGTAGGTGAATCTTCACCGTAAACAGCCCATATATGGCTTTCATTCACCTTTTACGGAATTAGCGGACTCTGCTGAATCAAGTTAAAGATTGCTCATTATGTCGATGTTGATTTCTCAATAATAATAACTGAATTTTCAAATTACATAAAAGTTAGGATGATGGATTTTGAAAGAAATTGCATTAGGCATTTTAGCTTCACTTTTTTTTGCTGTGACATTTATTTTAAATCATGCGATGGAAATGCAAGGAGGCAGTTGGCTATGGAGTGCATCACTACGTTATTTCTTCATGTTGCCATTTTTATTAGCCATCGTCTTTTATCGAAAAGGCTTTTCGCAACTAACGAATGAAATGAAAAGTAGACCTGTAGCTTGGCTACTATGGAGCTTCGTTGGCTTCGTGCTATTTTATGCACCAATTACATTTGCTGCGGCATTCGGTCCGGGTTGGCTCGTTTCTGGAACATGGCAATTTACAATTGTTGCTGGTGTTCTTCTCGCTCCCCTCTTTGTAACAGTAATTGCTGGAAAAACAGTACGTCAAAAAATCCCGTTAATTTCGTTGCTTATTTCATGTGTTATTTTAGCAGGAATTTTACTTATTCAAGTACCACAGGCACAATCTGTTCCAACAAAAAATCTTTTATTAGGGATTTTACCTGTTGTAGTTGCTGCATTTGCCTACCCACTCGGAAATCGCAAAATGATGGAGGTATGCGGGGGACGTGTTGATACATTCCAGCGAGTGCTTGGAATGACAGTTGCTTCAATGCCTGCATGGATTGTGATGGCCATTTATGCCATTGTAACAGTTGGACTACCTTCATTAAGTCAAGTACTACAATCTCTACTAGTTGGGATTAGCTCAGGTGTAATTGCAACCATTCTATTTTTCATCGCAACTGATCGCGTTCGTGAACATCAAGGCAAACTAGCCGCTGTTGAGGCAACTCAATCAACTGAAATCCTATTTGTCATTATTGGTGAAGCGTTATTACTTGGAATTGCGTTTCCAGAGCCAATTGCACTTGCTGGACTTGGTATTATTATTGTTGGTATGTTGTTGCATAGCTACTATACGATGGTGCTTGGAAAAAAAAGCATTCCCCAACAATCTACCCCTTCTGAGCAGTCAACTTAACAAAGGCTGTTGAACTTATTTACAAATAAAAAAGGACGGCTCATTCCGTATGAATAAGCCGTCTAGAGATTTTACGTTCCCAAAAAATGAGGGGGGTTTTAGGAGCGCTTTATGAACTAGCAAACTTCTGGAGAAAAGTAGCTAAAGTTCATCCTCTCTACACTTGTTTTGCAGAGAAGGAATAATCTTTACAATGATAATGATAATCATTATCAATTAAATTGTCAACTATTATCTTTAAATTATCTTAAAACTTTTTTAATGATTATAATGCTTTCTTAAGTTTCCGTCTATATTGCCGTTGCTTTAGCTGAAAATGCAAAAAGCAACCGATACAAAACCCAGCAATTGCCACTGATGAAGCGATTGCTACCATCGTTGTAAACACATACCCTACTACTTGCCAATTAAACAAAAAGGCGACAAGACCACCAGCTAAACATATGGTTGCAATACTTGAATTAAACTTTTGTTGCTGTGCGTCCTCTGGTATATACGCAGTAGGAGCTTTTTTCAAAAACAGCTTTCCAAATCGGATAATTGGATTATAATTACATAATACACCAAGTAAATTTGCTACTAAAGGAATCGCTAATATCCATTCAAATCCTGTTAGCCATGTCAGTATAACACTTAACAGTATAGTCCACTGATTGAGTCGTACGAGCGGCCGTGGAATTGCATGTGGCAATGACATCTAAAAACCTACCTTTCAGATATGTTTAATGTATTTTACTATATTGCATACCATTTGTGAAGTAAAAATGAATAACTTATAATTGAAGTTAATGATTGAAAAGAAAAGGTGATGACAATGCCCGCTTTAACGATGGATCAAGTCAGACAACTGAATTCCTACAGTATTTATACAACGGAGCCAAAACGAACGTTATTTACATTGGCTGATATACATAAAGACTTTTACCATCCTGATTTTTTAAATCTAATGATGGGCATTACAGATGCTGCAACAGAAACAGCAGCCATTTCCCACTTTGCACGTCGCTATGGTATGTTTTTCGCCATGCAGCTTTATATGCTCGCTGCATACGATGAAGTATGGGATGGAAAACCAATTGAAATTCGCTTTGATGCAGCTAAGGAATTTAATAGTTTTACTGTCGCAATGTTCGTTAATCCTAACGATTGGCGATATGTGGATGAAGAGGAGCGACAATCGGTCATTGAAAAAATTTTATATGACGGGCATGTTATCGTTCAGCAACTGCGCAAAGTAACATCGATTTCACCCTTAACGATTTGGGAAAATTTCTTTGGCTACCTCCTTTGGCATTATCATATACTGTTGTCTAACCCCGGCTTGGCAGATCAAGCAATGGATGATATTGAAATTTTAGAGAACCCAAAAACATGGGCTCGCTTTTCACAAAAATCGTGGTGGGCGGAATATACTGGCGGTCAGAGCCCTACAAATTTAGTTAACGTTCCTGTCCGAAAATCTTGCTGCTTTTCAAAGGATATTCCCGGCCTACTTGCTTGTGGATTTTGTCCACTTAAGAAATAACAAAAAGCCTTACTCTCACATTTGCGTGAAAAAGTAAGGCCTTCTTTTTATTTAAATATCTCTATATTTGTTAGTTAGCATTACGTTTATTTTTCATAGACAACGAACCAATCATTTTGTTCTTCATACATTGCAGTTCCCGTATAGCCCTCCTTCAAAAATTGCTGCTGTAAGGCAGTATCTCTCATCAAAACAGCTCTTTTTTCAGTATATACAGATTGCTCCTGTTGTAGATTCTTATAAAAGATATAGCGTAATTTATCAACATACTTAATCTTCAAGCCCTTTATCACGAGCCCTTGAGAAAACTTATCTTTTAAGCTTGGTATATTATAAGGTTTAACCGTAGAGCAAACATAGTCATAGCAATCTAAATCAATTTCATTCATCACAATAGTCGCTAACGTTTTTTGTAGCCCGTAGCCACGATAATGTGGTGAAACATTTGATATCTCTTGATATAACACGCGATGGAATTGATCCTCAGCAATGCCGCAATCATATCCAAGATGCTCGTCATCAATAGGTGGATTCAATAATGCCCGAAAACCGATTAACGCATTATTAACGTATGCCCCGATCATCAAACCATTTCCCTGTAAAATGTATTCGAATTCTTCTGTAGTTAATGGCTGTAAAATACTTTGATCCGGTAATGTTTCATATACCTCTTGCTGTAATTGCTGTATTGCTGGTAAATGCAACAGCTGTAATTTAGTAACATAAAAAGGTGTTTCTCCGAGTATTCCTTCATAAATTCTTTCCATGTCGAAGCCCCCTTAAGCTGTTACTGTTGTTGAAAATTTGCATAGTTCCTTAAGTATTTCTTCATCTACATCTACACCTAAACCAGGCTTTTCTGTTAAGCAAATGAACGGAACATCATAGTGTAAATTGCCGATGTCCTTTGAGAATTTTAATGGACCTGTTAATTCTACACTTGTCATAATTTTTTTAGAAAATGCTACATGGAAGCCAGCTGCAGAACCTACAGAAGACTCAACCATTGAACCAATTTGACATTCAATACCTGCCATTTCTGCCATTACCGCTAATTTCATAGCAGGGTAAATCCCACCGCATTTCATTAATTTAATATTCACTTTGTCTGCAGCACGCTTCAAAATGATTTCACGCATTTCACGTACTCCACGAAGTCCCTCATCAATCATTAATGATACATCGGATTTCGATTTAATTTCTACCATTCCATCTATATCTTCACTATCAACAGGCTGTTCCAACCAATCGATATTTAAATCCTTTAGTGCACGTAACCCTTGTAATGTTGTAGAAGCATTTCCCCATCCTTGGTTTACATCAACACGTATCGCAATATCCTCACCTACACGCTCACGTACTGCTTTTATGCGTGCAACATCACGTCTAACTTCAGTTCCCACCTTCATTTTAAATGATTGATAGCCCATTTCCACGCGTTTAGCTGCCTCATTTGCCATTTCTTCAGGCGTTCCGATACTCAACACATGGGTAATCGGGAATTTCTCATGATAGCGACCGCCAAGTAGCTGATAAACTGGGACCTGTAATGCTTTACCAGCAATATCAAAACATGCGATATCAATTGCTGCTTTAGCAGCAGGGACATCTTTTACGATGTGATTCATTTTATCGTGAAGCTTCTCAAAAGCCATAGGGTCTTCTCCAATAATTGCAGGTACAAGTTGCTGTTTTAATATTGCATACGTACTTTCCCACGACTCACCTGTAACATGTTCATCAGGTACTGCTTCTCCATATCCTACAATGCCTGTATCAGTTGTTATTTTCAAAATGATAGAAGGCATTGTATCATATGTAGCATAGCTAATAATAAAAGGATCAATAAGTGGTAATTGAATTGCAAAAATTTCTACTTGTTGGATTTTCATTTTATATCATACTCCTATATAATTTATAGTTGTCGTTAATACGTCGCTAATTTTTCAAAAAATAATAGAAAAGGACAGATGCCTTTGTCTACTAAAATAGCCATTATATGTTCGAAAGCTTTTAAGAATCGTATACTTAGTATCGCACAAAACATAGAGAATATTCAATTAGAATTTTATCTTTACAATCAGCCTTCTGATGCACCGTCTTTGTTAAAACAAATTAAGCCATGTGATGCACTATTGTTTGGAGGAACATTGCCGTATTTACATGCGCAAACATCTTTAGCGACATTACCGATTCCATGGAATTATTTAAAACAAGATGAGATGACAATTTCTACGACTTTATTATCTCTTATAGCGAACCAGGCAATTCCTTTACAAAGGCTTTCTATCGATGTCATGCACCCTACATTCGTTGATAACGTTCTAACGGAGATAGAATATACCGGTACAAAACCATATGTTCATTCTATTTCAATTACAGAAACGGCTGACGATGTTTTACAAAAGCATATCACTCTATGGGAGTCCAAACAAATTGACTTTATCGTTACAAGCATTCATACAGTATTTGATGAATTGCAGCTACGAAACATTCCGGCTATGCGAATGCTAGATGCAACAAGTTCCATTATACAATGTCTAGAAGAAACGAAATCACAATCTCTTCTTACTAAATCCGAATCTGCAAAGGCAGCCATTGGATTTTTAGATATTCCTGAAACTAGTCATTGCGCGGATATTTTACAGCAAATAACTGCAACAACACATTCAACCTATAAGCAAATTAGCCCTAACTATTTTGAGCTTTATACAACAGCTGGACATTTACAAAATGCACTGGAAAAAGAAAATTTGCAGCATTTTATACAACGAATTGAAGTTCCCTTTAGGCTTGCTTTTGGCTATGGACATTCGATTTTTGAAGCAGCCGAAAATGCTACACATGCATTAAAATTTGCCAAACCTTTTGAAATTTATATTTTGGATGAACATAAAAATTTATCTGGTCCATTCCCAAAATCAGCGAGTAAACTCTCTTTAAAAACAAAAGATCCGTTTGTTTTACAAATGGCTAAACAGACAAGCTTAAGCCCTCTCAACATATCTAAAATTATTCAATTTAGCAAAGAACGACAGGCATCACAATTTACAGCACAAAATCTTTCAGAATACTTACAAGTTACACGCCGTACTACTGAACGTATAATCAAAAAATTAGTAGACCATGGCTATGTTAAAGTTGTTGGCGAAGAAATGCCCCACCAACAAGGACGACCACGCACTATTTACGAATTGGACTTTGCAACCTATTGATATACAAGGACAAGCCCCCACATAGCGCTTTTCATTGGCGAGCGAAAAATCTCATCGAACGGCATCAACCATGCTTAGAGTGTCTCTTCACTTTCCAACAGCAATCTATGTGATGGGGCTTGTCTTGTTTTACTTTAATAAGCTCTATCCTTCCGAGCAATTTCTCTATTTAAGCAAGACTTATTTTTATTAGTCTGCTACAACCATATTATTCATCTCTTGTTCTTGCGCTTCTTTTTTACGTTGCTTTGCCTCTTCAATCTCTTCTGGTGTCATCTTTACAATAGCAAACCCAACATAACCATAGATTATTGAAATAATTGGCACAGCAAAGTTAAGAATGGCATAAGGTGCATATTCCATTGCACTTACACCTAATGTCGCTAAAATAAATACGCCACAAGTGTTCCAAGGGAAGAATACAGATGTTAATGTTCCACCATCTTCTAGAGCACGCGATAAATTTTTTGAATGCAAGCCTCGCTTTTGATATACGTCAGCAAACATTCGTGAAGGTACAACAATTGATATGTACTGCTCAGAACATGTCGCATTTGTCGTAATACATGCAGCAATTGTTGAAGCAATAAGGCTACCCGTAGATTTAGCAAACTTAACGACAACATCCATAAGTGCCTTTAACATGCCTGAATATTCTAAAACCCCACCAAATGTCATGGCAACGATTGTCATTGAAACCGTATACATCATTGAATCTAAACCGCCACGATTAAAGAGCTCGTCCACCATTTCATTTCCTGTAGAAATCGCAAACCCTTCTTGTAAGGCATGGACAGCCATAGTTGGTGAGCCACCTTGTACAAAAATTTGTAATAAGAAGCCTGAAATAATACCAATAACTAATGCTGGGATTGCTGGAACTTTTTTTGCCACCATCACAATAACGCCAACTGGGACAAGTAATAACCAAGGAGAAATCACAAAACTTTTTTCCATAACATCAAGCGTTGTCATAATTTTTTCTGAATCCATTGATACATCAGCGAAACGTCTTCCCATAAAGCCAAATGTGACAAGTGTAATGATTAATGCCGGAATAGTTGTATAAAGCATATGTTTTATGTGATCAAACAAGTCAGTGTTAGTTAGACCTGCTGCTAGATTTGTAGTATCAGATAAAGGTGACATTTTATCACCAAAATAAGAACCTGAAATAACTGCTCCTGCAATCATTGGTGCGGGAATACCCATGCTTAAACCGATCCCCATACCAGCGACACCGATAGTTGCCATTGTTGACCATGAGCTTCCAATTGCTAGCGAAACGATTGAACATAATAGTAAAATCGTTACTAAAAACCAAGCTGGAGAAATTAATTTTAATCCGTAGAAAATCATTGTGGCAACGACTCCTCCACCAATCCATGCTCCTATTGTCAAACCAACTAATATGATAATGACAATGGCCGGAAGAGCTAGGCGGATACCTTTATACATCATTTCCTCAATTTCCATCCACTTAAAGCCATGCATTTTGGCAACAATCGCTGCTACAATTGTTCCAACTATCAATGGCACGTGAGGACTCTGCTCTAACATAACTACTGTAACAAGCATCGTAGTAATCATTATTGCGAAAGTTAGGAGTGCCCAACTCGCACTAATTTCCTTTTTCATTGTCCCATCCCCTTTTTTTGCACCCAATTACAAATTATTATTTCACAAGCGCAAATATATTTTTACGATTTTTAGCTTAATATTCAAAAAATAGAAAGTCAACGCAAAAATTTTATGCTTCTATAGCAATTATGACTGTTAAAGGGAAAAAAAACGCTTCCAAATAGCTTTTACAAACCATTCAAAACAGCGTATCTTTATGCATTTCTGCTGTGCTTAGATACTAAAAAAGGTTCTACCCAAAGTAAACAGTTGGATAGAACCTTTTCAAAATATTCTACTTATTTTCAGGCTTTTTTTCTAATACACACGCAAGAACTTTCGATGCATCTATTAATGCACTTCGTTCAAAAGTCATCTTTGGGTGATGTAACCCAGGGCCTAAATCAGCACCAATTCCAATCATCGTTGCCTTTAGCTCTGGTTTTTTTACTGTATAAAAATGAAAATCATCGCTACCCGGAGTTGTAATTTCCTCAGCTAAAAATTGCTCGCCAAGTGATTCCACTATAGCATTTTTAGCCATACGAGCAGCTATAGGTGAAACTTCTGCACCAGGTGTGAAATCGACCCATTTCCATTTTAGTTCAATTTCAAACTGCTGCTGAATTGATTTCAAACCTGCTTCAATACGGTTTCGAAGCAACTCAAGCTGATCATTATGCTGTGCCCGAATATCCATTGCAAAACTAGCAGTACCTGGGATAATATTCGTGCTACCACCATCTGCAATAATCTTTGTTAATTTTGCAGAGTGTGGCTCGAACGGTGACAAATGGATGCTATTTAACATTAGCTGAATAGCCATAATAACATCTATCGCATTTTTCCCCTGGTGTGGTCTTGCACCATGTGCATCCGTACCATGAATAGTCCCATCTAAAAAATAGGCAGCACCATGATGTATGGCAGGTGAAACCTTTCCTAAAGGAAGCTCTTCGATAGGTCTCAAATGGACACCAAATAAATGTGAAACACCATCTACAGCACCACGATCAAATGCGGCACAAGCACCATTTCCTACTTCCTCAGCAGGTTGGAAAATAAATCGTACACGATGTTGTAGCGGTCGATCTTTTAGTAACAATAATGCTCCTAGAACCATTGTAATATTGGCATCATGACCACATGAATGGTTTGCCTGCCATTTCCCATCTACCTCTTGCCAGAGTGCATCAATATCTGCACGTACTGCAACAATCTCATCGCCTGTACCAATTTCTGCAATTAGCCCTGGTACATCGCCTAACAAACGGTAAGAAACATTTAAATCATCTAATATAGATGCAATTTTCTTTGTTGTCTCATACTCCTTCCAGCTTACTTCTGGATAATTATGAAAATGTTCAAACCATTGATACATTGTTTCTTCTAACATTGCTGCACTTGTCATAACTACACCTCGATATACCTTTTTTTCTCCCCCATTATACATGAAAGCTTTTTAGAAAAGTATATATGAAATTAGTACTATATTTATTTAACTATCATATAACTTAATATTAAGAAAATGTTTAAAACCTTCTTCCTATTTTATGTAAACTTTATACAAATTGTGTCTGTACATTTTATATACATAACAAAAGGCTATGCTAAAAGATATTGTTCCACTTTTAGCACAGCCTTTTGAAAAATGATTTATAAACTTGTAAAAAACCCCTCTGGATATTCTTCATAATGTATTTGAATTGGTTGCTCCTCAATATTTTGGTCAGTAATTTGTAATTCCGACTCCTGGTCCATCAAATATGTTTCAAATTTCGAGTTAAAAATGTGCTCCATTTCATTACCTCCTTTATTAATAGAATTTTCTGATAAAAGAATTATATACTAGCTTTTTATTAAAAATCAACAAATAATACTCATTATGCATAATAAATATTAATTTCATCTCATTTTGAGATAATAAAACCTTAAATTTATTGCAATTTCACGTAAATATGATGCCTTTTTCTTTTTTGAAATCTAAAATTAGATAGAGGAAATGGAAAAAGTGTTAGATTGACTGTAATCAATCTAACACTTTTTCGCCATGTCTTGATGTCCGCTATGGCGCGTGCTTTCCGCGGGCACATCGTAAGCCACAACCGTCGCTGTCGCGCCGTCTGTTGTGGCTTTCGTTTTGTGCTGTTCCCGCAGGAGTCACTCGCCTTCGCTACCATCATTCACTTCTAATTTTTTATTTACTGCAAAAGATTGAACCACTAAGGTTTCATTTTTATTTCATAGCGGAAAAATGCCATTAATCCAACACTTTTTCGCCACGTCTTGATGTCCGCTATGGCGCGTGCTTTCCGCGGGCACATCGTAAGCCACAACCGTCGCTGTCGCGCCGCCTGTTGTGGCTTACGTTTTGTGCTGTTCCCGCAGGAGTCACTCGCCTTCGCTACCATCATTCACTTCTAATTTTTTATTTACTGCAAAAGATTGAACCACTAAGGTTT